>JBOGKQ010000001.1:0-211931 GCA_050747905.1 Terriglobales bacterium
AGGAATCAGCGCCTCCACTGAGCTATATAGGAACAGTTCCGCCTGGGGCTTGAGGTCATCTCCGCGCATGTCCCTAAGATCCGCCCCACCCCAGCGCGGTTACGCTCTTTTTCAACAAGCTCCTAGGCGGGGCCAGGGCTGGTCTGGAACTGCTTGCAGCGTTCACGCCTCCCGCCGGTAGAGCCGCGCGGCGTTGCCGCCCAGAATACCCTCGCGCTCCACCGCCGGGAGTGGCAGCGCGCCCAGCGTGGCGAGCATCAGGCGTGGGCTGCCGATCTGGTGGGCGTAATCGCTGCCCGCCAGAATGTGATCCGCACCTGCAAAACCCGCCGCCAGCAGCAGCGCCTGGGGATCGAAGTTCACCGTATCGAAGTAGAACTGGCGCAGCCAGGCGCTGGGCGGCTCCGGACAGCGTGCGCGGCACTCGGCGAAAGCGCGCCAGCCGCGATCGAGACGTTCCGCCATGTAGGGAATCATGCCGCCCAGGTGGCTGAGCACCCAGCGGATGCGGGGGAAACGCTGCGGCACGCCGGCGAACACCAGATGCGCCGCCGCCAGCGATGTGTCGGCCAGAAATCCGACGAGCGGCATCAGCCAATAATCCTGCATCGCCGCCACGCTGATGGGCGCGGTGGGATGAATGTGCAGCACCGCTCCCAGCTCATGCGCCCGTTCATACAGCGGCCAGAAACGCTCCTCCGCCAGCGCCGCCCCGTTCACGTTGCTGAACACCATCGCACCGGGCAGGCCCAATTGGCGGCAGGCGCGCTCCAGCTCGCGCACGCTGGCAGCCACGTCATTCAGCGGCAGCGTCGCCAGCGCGCCAAAACGGCCGGGAAAGCGGGCGATGCCCTCGGCGTAGGCGTCGTTGACCAGCGCCGCGAGGCGCGCCGCGACGGCCGGTGTTTCCACGTGCACGCCGGGCGTGGTCATGGAATAGACCTGACAGTCGAGCCCGGTATCGTCCATCATGGCTACGCGCACGGCGAGATCCCGCTGGCCGGGCACGGCGATATTGTAGTCACCGGGGTAGTGCAGGCGGGGATTGCCGTCGTCGCCGTAACTGAGCTGAACGGCGCTGCCGCCCGACTCGAGAAATTTCAGATACGCCGGCGGGTAATAGTGATTGTGGACGTCAATGACGCGCATCCTGCCAGAATACGCCACGCGCGCCCCAGCTTCAGAGCGGGCTAAGATGTTGGCGCGGGCCCCGGCGTGGCTGCGCCGCGCGCCCCGCTTATGAGCAGCTCGGAAAGGTGGGCTTGGGCCACCAGGGCTCCCGCTGCTGCCGTGGCCGCCTCCAACCAGGTGACGGGGTTAATAGAGCGCGGCTGGGCTGATAAACTGAGATTGTGCCGTCCGCCGTTGCCGCCCGGTCGTTTGTCACCATCGCCGAAGCGCTTGAGGAGTTCCGCGCGGGGCGCATGCTGGTGGTGGTGGACGATGCCGACCGCGAAAATGAAGGGGATTTGACGCTGGCCGCCGAGCATGCCACGCCGGAGGCGGTCAACTTCATGGCCCGGCACGGGCGCGGGCTGATCTGTGTGGCCATGACCGCGGAGCGGCTGCAGGCCTTGGCGATCCCGCTCATGACGCACGACAACACCAGCCAGTTCGGCACCGCGTTTTGCGAATCGGTGGACGCGCGCGCGGGCGTGACCACCGGCATCTCGGCCGCCGACCGCGCGCGCTCGATTCAAGCGCTGGTGAACGAGCTCACGCAGCCGCAGGATTTGGCGCGGCCCGGGCATATTTTTCCGCTGCGGGCGCGGCCCGGCGGCGTGCTCAGCCGCGCCGGACAGACGGAAGCGGCAGTGGACCTGGCACGTCTGGCGGGCCTGAAGCCGGCGGGCGTGATCTGCGAGGTCATGAACGAGGACGGCAGCATGGCGCGCGTGCCGCAGCTCGAGAAATTCTGCCGCGAACACCGGTTAAAAATGATCACCGTGGCGGATCTAATCTGCCACCGCCTGCAGACCGAACGCCAGGTGGTGCGCGTGGGCGAGGCCAAGCAGGCGGTGGCCACCGGCCCGGCCCGCATCTTCGCCTATCGCAGTGTGCTCGATCGGGAGCTGCATACGGCACTGGTGCTGGGCGCACCGGCGCCCGGCGCGCCCACCCTGGTGAGGGTGCAGAGTCATTGCCTGCTGGGCGCGCTGGGCTCGCGGGAGTGCGCCTGCGCCGAAAACCTGGCGGCAGCCCAGCGCGCCATCGCCGCCGCGGGGCACGGCGTGCTGGTGATTTTGAACCAGAACAGTCCCGGCTACGCCTTCGGCGACGGCGTTATCCGGCACGCCGGCTCGGCCGCCGAGGAGGAGAAGCACTCGCAGGTGCAGCGGCACATTGGCGTGGGCGCGCAGATCCTGGCCGATCTGGGCTTGCAGCGCATCCGCGTGCTCAGCGACCATCCCCGGCGGCTGGCGGGTCTCGAAGGCTATGGCCTGACGGTGGTCGAATACGTGCCGCTGCGGTCATGAGGGCGGCGGTCCAGCCGAAATCGGTCGACGTATCGCTCACGGAAGGCGTCACCATCGTTTGGAGCGACGAGCTGACCAGCCATTACTCCATCCCCGCGCTGCGCGCCGCCTGCCCCTGCGCCACCTGCACCGATCTGCACGGCACGGGTGACCATTCCACCGCCGTGGCGCCGCCCCCGCCTGCGGACCGCGGCGCGGTGCTGTTGCCCATCTACAAACCCACCGGCGCCACGCTGCACGGCGTCAAGCCCGTGGGCCGCTACGCCTTGCAGTTCGACTTCAGCGACGGACACAAGACCGGGATTTTTACCTGGGAATACCTGCGGGAGCTGGCTAGCGAGCCGCAGTAAGCTTGCTGCGCAGACGCTCATAAAAGGCCAGAGGAGCGGCGGAGGCGCACTGGAGCGCGTGCGGGCCTTGGGTGCAGAGGACGCGGTCGCCGGGCTCGAGCGGAACCCCTTGCTGGCCGTCGAGGGTGAGCAGCGCGGGAGTGGCGTCGGCGCCCAGTGTGATCGAGATTTCAGCGCCGGCAGGCGTGAGGAGGGGGCGCTGGCTGCAGGCATGCGGGCAAATCGGAGTCAGCAGGAGCGCGGCCACGCCGGGATGAGCGACGGCGCCGCCCGCGCTGAGGTTATAGGCGGTCGAGCCGGTTGGGGTGGCGACCAACACGCCATCGGCGCGCACACTGCCCAGCCGCTGACCATCAATGGCCAGCTCGAATCGCACCATGCGGGCAAGCTCGGCCTTGCCCACCACGGCCTCGTTCAAAACATCGTAGACGCCGATCTCCCGTCCGCCGCGCTGCAGGCGAACGCGCAGCATGGTGCGGTGCTCGCGCACCCCGCCGCCGGCCAGGATGGTCTCCAGGCTGGGGTAGA
This sequence comes from Terriglobales bacterium, assembly GCA_050747905.1. Taxonomy (GTDB): domain Bacteria; phylum Acidobacteriota; class Terriglobia; order Terriglobales; family SCQP01; genus SCQP01. The sequence goes on from JBOGKQ010000001.1 coordinate 3,356, forward strand.
GATCCTCCAGCGCGGTAGCCGTCAAGAAACCGAGCGTGCCCAAATGAACTGCCAGCACGGGCGTGGCGGCGGCCGCCAGATGGCGCGCCACGTGCAACAGGGTGCCGTCTCCGCCCAGAACGACGGCAAGCGCAGGCGCGGGCTGTGCCGCGGCATCCCGGACGGGCTCGTAGCCGCGCGCGCGCAGCCAGGCTTCAAGTTCGCGGATTAGAGCGGACTCGCGCGCTCCTCCGGGCTTGGCGTAGATGGCAATGCGCGCGCCGGCAATGGTCGGTTCAGGCACGGCTTTTATTATTGCAGCTTGCCATGCAGGAGATATTCCTGATTACCGCCGGCGCCGAAGACCGGGCTGGGAAGCGCGTCCGCCGGCCGCAGACCGGCCGCCGCTGCGGCGGCCCAGACCTTCGCCACTGCGGCCTCCCGCACGGCGGCATCGCGGATGATCCCTCCCTTGCCCACTTGCCCGCGTCCAGCCTCGAACTGAGGCTTGATTAGGATCACGGCATCGGCGGCTGGCGCTAGCAGGGGTAGCAGCGCGGGCAGCAGCAAAGTCACCGAAATGAAGCTCACATCCACGGTGAGCATGCCGGCGGGTTCGGGCATATCGCCGGGCTGGAGATAACGGGCATTGGTGTTTTCGCGCAGAGTGACGCGCGGATCGGTGCGCAAGCGCCAGATCATCTGGTTGGTACCGCTATCGAAGGCGTACACATGACGGACGCCGTGCTGCAGAAGGCAGTCGGTAAAACCCCCGGTCGAGCTGCCGATGTCGAGCCCCACGCGGCCCGCCACAGAAATACCAAAGTGCGCCAACGCCGCCGCCAGCTTCTCCCCGGCGCGGCTGGCAAAACGTGGCGCCGATCCCACCAGGGCGAGCTCGGCGTCGGCGGCCACGGCGTGGCCGGGTTTGTCCGCCCTTTGTCCGTTGACCAGGACGTTGCCGGCAAGAATCTGCGCTTGCGCCCGCTGACGGCTCTGGGCCAGGCCGCGCGCCACCAGCAATTGATCAAGGCGCGATTTTTCCGCCATCAGCGGGCGTGCGCGGCCCGGATGGGCGCCGGACGCCCGGCCCCGGCAAATTCGCGGATGCGGTGGCAGATGCCATCACAGTCGAGGCCATATTTGGCATGCAGCAGCGCGGGTGAGCCGTGCGGGATGATGCGGTCAGGCACGCCGATGCGCAGCAGCGAGACCGGAATGCGGCGGTCCGCGGCCAGCGCCGCCACCAGCGCGCCAAAGCCACCCACCAGGGTTCCCTCCTCCGCGGTAACCAGGAACGGTTTTTCCGCCGCCAGGCAGGCAATCAGGTCTTCATCCAGCGGCTTGACGAAACGCGCGTTGATGACCGTCAACGACAGGCCCTCGGCGGCCAGGCGGGTGGCGGCTTCAAGACACGGGTAGACCATGCTGCCCAGCGCCAGGATGGCCCCGTCCCCGCCCTCGCGCAAAATTTCCGCCTTTCCGATTTCGAGCTGCCGCGCCTCCTCGCGCGCCGAGCCGATGCCGTTGCCACGGGGATAGCGGAACGCGATGGGCGCGCCGTGTTCGAGCGCGGTGAGCAGCATGTGGCGCAGCTCGTTTTCATCCTTCGGCGCCATCACCGTCAGGTTGGGCGCGGCGGAAAGATAGGCCAAATCGTACAAACCGTGGTGAGTGGGGCCGTCAGCGCCGACGATGCCGCCGCGGTCGAGCGCGAACGTCACCGGTAGATTCATCAGGCAAACATCGTGGATGACCTGATCGTAGGCGCGCTGTAAAAACGTGGAATAAATCGCCGCCACCGGCCGGTATCCCTCGCACGCCAGGCCGGCGGCAAAGGTAACGGCGTGCTGCTCGGCGATGCCGACGTCGAAGAAGCGGCGCGGGAAGCGGCTGGCAAATTCGGAAAGTCCGGTGCCCTCAGTCATGGCCGCGGTGATCGCCACCACGCGGGGGTCACGTTCCGCCGCTTCGACCATGGCCCGGCCGAACACACTGGTGTAGCTGGGCGCGCTGGCAGGCGATTTCACGAACGCCCCGGTGGCGATGTCGAATGCCGTCACCCCGTGGTATTTCATCGGCAACTGCTCGGCCTGCGGATAGCCCTTCCCCTTGCGGGTCACGATGTGCAACAGTACCGGGCGATTGGCGTCCTTGTTGGCCGCCAGCGCCTCCAGCAAGGCTTCGAGGTTGTGCCCGTTCACCGGACCGACATATTTGAAGCCCAATTCCTCGAATACCAAGCCCGGCAAAATCATGCCTTTGACCGCATCCACCCACTGGCGGGTGAGGTGGAACAAACGCTTGCCGATGCGCGGCACCGAGGTGATCAACTGCTCGATTTCGTCGCGCACGTGCTGGTAGGCCTGGCCGTGCACTATGCGGTTCAAATAGCCCGACAACGCTCCCACGTTTGGCGAAATGGACATTTCGTTGTCGTTGAGGATCACCATCAGGCGGGGCTTGAGATGGCCCGCCTGATTGAGGCCCTCAAGGCCAACGCCGCCGGTGAGGCCGGCATCGCCGATAACCGCGATCACATAGTTGTTTTTGCCCGCCAGGTCGCGTGCCGTACACATGCCCAGGGCGGCGGATATCGAGGTGCAGGCGTGGGCCACGTTAAAGGCGTCATAGGGGCTTTCGGCCCGAACCGGAAAGCCGCTGATGCCGCCATACTGACGCAGGGTGGGGAAGCGCTCACGGCGACCGGTGAGGATTTTGTGGCCGTAGGCCTGATGCCCCACATCCCAGACGATTTTGTCCTCGGGGGCGTTGAAGGTGTAATGCAGCGCTAGCGTCACCTCGACCGCGCCGAGGCTCGACGCCAAGTGGCCGCCCACCTTGCTGACTGTCGAAATCATGTAGTCGCGCAGCTCTTCAGCCACGCGCGGCAGCTCGGCGCGCGGAACCTTTTTCAGATCCGCGGGCGAATCAATTTGGCGAAGATACTGGTACTCCATCGCGCCCCTGCCCTCCAGAATACAGGATCAGGGGACGCCCGCGCAGCCGGCGGCACCAGAACCAATGTTGGTGCGGGCCCCCGGACCGGGGCGCCCGGAGTTTCGGCTCATGGCGCGTGGCGCTTGGCGCTCTGGGCTTTACTCGCCCCGCAGGGCAATCATGGGATCAACTCGCGTGGCTCGACGCGCCGGAATGTAACACGCCAACGCCGCTACCGCCATTAGCAGCAGCGGTACGGCAATCAGCGTTGTCGGATCATGGCTGCCGACGCCATACAAAAACGAGGCCCCAAACTGTCCCAGCGCCAGCGCTGCTGCCAGCCCCAGCACCACGCCGGTCAGCGCCATGCGCATGCCTTGGCCCAGCATCAGCGCCAGGACGCGCGCAGCGTCGGCGCCCAACGCCATCCGCAGGCCAATCTCGCGCGTGCGCTGCGCCACTGCGTAGCTCAGCACACCGTAAATACCGATGCAGGCCAGCACCAGCGCCAGCAGCGCAAAGCCGCCCATGAGCCAGAGCGTAAGGCGGCGCTGGGCCAGCGAGAGCGCAATGCGGGCGCTCATGGTCATCATGTCGTAAAGCGGCTGGTCGGGGTCAATGGACTGAATGGCGCTCGTGGCCGCCGTACGCATTTGCATGGGGTCGGCCAGACGCGTTCGCACGACCAGGTAACCATCGGTGGCATCTCCGCTCTGGGCGCTGGGAATGAAGGTTTCCGGCAGGCGATCCATCTCCGTGGAGGCATCGAGGCCGTAGTTGAGCACACGCTGGACAACTCCCACAATGGTCCAGGTTTTGTCGTTCATGCGAAATTGCTGACCCAGGGCGCTGTCGAACGCATGCGGGCCAGGCCAGTAGCGCTCGGCGAACATCGTATCCACGATCGCCACGGGCGGTGTTTTGGTGGTGTCGTTTTCGTTGAATGTGCGGCCCCGCAGCAGATGCATGCCCATGGCCTGAAAGTAGTCGCCTGAGATCATGGCGTAATTGGTGGATGGCTTCTGGCCGGGCAGCGGCTGGGGACGCCCTACGACGCTAAAGCTGTTTTCCCAGTCGTTGCCGCTAAACGGCAACGGATACACCTTGCCCGCGGCGGCCACGCCCGGCAGGCGATTGAGGTTCAGCCTCGCCTGATGGAAAAACTGCAGGGCCGACGCGCTGGTTGGATAGTTGCGCGCGGGCAGGCTGATGCCGAAGCTGAGCACATGATCGGGGTTGAAGCCGGGATTGACTTGCTGCAGCCGTAGCAGGCTGCGAATCAGCAGGCCGGCGCCCACCAGCAGCACGAGCGCGAGGGCCATTTCCACGGCGACGAGTGTACTGCGCAGGCGGCCGCCACTGCCGGCCGCGCCCGACTCACGGCCGCCCTGTTTGAGCACCCCGGCGATTTCCGTCTGGCTGGCGTGCCAAGCAGGTGCGAGGCCAAACAGCACGGTTGTAACCAGCGCCAAAGCGATGGTGAAGGCCAGCACGCGCCAGTCGAGGCTCATCTGACCGGTGCGCATCATGCCCATCTCGGGGGAGATCAGCGCCGGTGCGGCGCGCATGGCGAGGACGGCCAGCAACAGGCCGAGGGCGCTGCCGCCGACGCCCAGGCACAGGCTTTCGGTGAGGTGTTCGCGGACGAGGCGGGCGCGGGAGGCACCCAGAGCCGAGCGGATGGCATTGAGCTTCTGCCGCCCCGCCGCGCGCGCCAGCAACAGATTGGCCACATTGGCGCAGGCGATGAGCAGCACCAGCGCGACCGCCGCGAGCAGCGCCCACAGTGCCTGCGGCCCATCGTTGCGCACCACCTGCGCCAGGTAGCTGGTGACCACTACACCTTCGCCGGCGTTGGATTGTGGATATTGCTGGGCCAGATTGTGTTCGATGCGCTTCAGATCGGCGCGCGCCGAAGCCAGCGTAGTCCCGGGCCTAAGGCGCCCAAGGCCACTGAGGCCGGGATGGCTGCCGCGGTTCATCAGGCCCGAGTTCGCGGTGGCCTTGGCGCCGATGGAAACCCAGAATTGGGCGGCATCTTTGGCCGGTGCCAACCCCGGAAACCCTGTCGGCATAACGCCGATTATGGTGTGGGCGACCGAGTCGAGCTCGATTGGTTTACCGAGAATGCCGGGATCGGCGTGGAAGCGCGTCCGCCACAGGTGGTTGGAGATGACCGCCACCGGCGCGGCGCCCCGCTGATCCTCGGCGGCGGTAAACGTGCGCCCCAGCTCGGGCTTGATTCCCAGTACAGGAAAATATTGCCAGCTGACGTCTTGGCCTTGAATGACCGCAGGTGGGCCCGCATGCGTCAGCACGGCGCCACTGCCACGATAGGCTGCAAGCGCGCCAAAGCTGTGATTCTGCTTCACCCAGTCCAGGTAGTCGGGATAGGAGACCGACATGCTGGGGAACTGGTGGGACTGCTCGCGCACTGACAACAACCGGTCCGGGTGTGGAAAGGGCAGCGGCCGCAGCAGCACGGCATCCACCACGCTGAAGATGGCCGTGTTGGCGCCGATGCCAAGTCCCAGGGTCAGGATGGCGATGATGGCAAAAGCGGGCGCCTGGGCCAGGCTGCGGAAGGCGTAGCGAAAATCGCGGCTGAGCGATGGCATGGCAGGTCCTCTGTAGTACGAAAACCTTCCCCGGCGGGTTCGGTTACCCCAAAATTGCCCTGCTACACTTCTCCCCATGGCCGGGGACTGGCAGGACGAGGAACGGGCCGAGTGCGAGCGGCGGCTGGAAGCGGCGATTCCCGCCGCCAACAAGGAGCCGCGGCGGCTGCATGCAGCCATGCGCCACAGCCTGCTGGGCGGGGGCAAGCGGCTGCGGCCGCTGCTGTGCCGGGCAGCGGCGCGAGCCGTGGCGGGAGCTGACTGCGAGGCGGCATGGGTTCCCTCTGTCGCCGTCGAGCTTGTCCACACTTATTCGCTCATCCACGATGATCTGCCCGCGCTCGACAACGATGACCTGCGCCGCGGCCGGCCCACCTGCCACGTGGTGTATGGCGAGGCGCTGGCGATTCTGGCGGGGGATGCCCTGCTGACGCGCGCCTTCGGGGCGCTGGCGGAAGCACCCCATGCAGGTGCCATGTCGGCGCTGTTGGCGGAGGCGGCGGGCACACCCGCAGGCATGGTGGCGGGGCAGGTGGCCGACCTCGAAGCCGGCGCAGACTCCAGCTTGGAAGTGGTGCGCAGTATCCATCAGCGCAAAACCGCCGCGCTGCTGCGCGCCAGCGTGCTGCTGGGCGGCTGGGCGGCGGGCGCCACCGAGGCGCAGCGCGAGGCCTTGGGCCGCTACGGCGCCAGCGTGGGTCTGGCCTTTCAGATTGCCGACGACTTGCTCGACGCCAGCGCCAGCTCGGCCGAGCTGGGCAAAACCGCCGGCAAGGACGCCGCCCAGGCCAAGGCCACCTGGCCGGCGGCGGTGGGGGCGGAAGCCGCCGCCGCCGCCGCCGCCACGCTCATCGCCGCAAGCGAAGCGGCGCTGGCGGGCTGGGGCGAGGCCGCCCAACGCCTGCGCGCGCTGGCGCGTTTTGCCACCGCGCGCCGACGCTGAGAGAATGTTACAATCTGCCCACACTCATGCCACGCAAGAACACCACTACGCTCGCCCCGCGCCCGCCGCAGTTTGACCGCTTCCAGACCGCGGTCAGCGGCCTCGGCTTTGTTCCCTCGGCCTGTGGTGCGCGCTTCGATCCCTACGGCGAACCGCAGCGGCGCCCGCGGCGCAGCGCCGCCGAGATGGAGCGGATCGAACGCGTGTCCGTGCCCGAGGCCTGACCGGCTCAGGCGGTGGCCTGCAGGGTGTGCGATTCGTCGCCTTCCGCACCGCGGCATAGGCGCGCCAGCAGGCGGATCACCGCCAGATCCAGGGGCCCGAAGCAGCCCTCGGCGGGATCGCCGGCGAGCATCACCTGCACCCGCCCGCTGGGAGCGCATGCAACGCCAATGATCTCGCCGCCCAGGCCCTGGGAGGCGAACTCGCGCCCGTCCAGCCCGCCCACCTCGTCCGCCGCCAGCCGCGCCCAACCCTGGGCACGCAGACGGCCGGCAAACGCCTCAACCCGCAGCACCGAGCCCGGACGGGTGCTGCTGGCTTCGCCGGCGAGATAGCGATCGCTGCCGCTGCGCAGCCAGCGCCAGAAGCTCACCCGCCGGGCGCGCGTGCAGGCGCGCACCGCGCCGTGCAGCTGCACCAGCGCCTGCTCCGGCGCCGCCTCGGCGCTCAGCCGCTGGGCACACTGCAGCAGTTGCGCCAGGCCGGTGTCGGGGCAAGCCAGCCGGCTGGGGCTGTACTTGCACATGAGCTCGCGGGCGGAGTGCACCTCCGCCTTGCGGTAAATGGTTTTCAGATAATCCTTGACCGTGTTCACGCTCAGGCCCAGTTCGCGGGCGATGTCCTTCGCCGCCTTGGCCTGGAGTATGGCGTAGACGATTTGCCGTTCCCGCCGAGAAAACTCCCGCTGTGGTGTCCGCATATCCGCCTCCCTCGTACGAGTTCCTTAAGACAACCTGACTCACATTGAGTGAGATGCTATATTGTGGAGGGAGACTGGTAACAGCGGAAGTATGCTGCCTGCCAGTTTTTCAAGACAATTGCGTTACATTGTCTTCTTGTTTTCTTCGCCTGCAGCCACCCGCCGCAGGCAGGCGGGTAGCGGAGGCGGCTGGCGGGAAAAATAAATCTGATAGCGGCGGGCGAACGCGGCCTCCGCGTCGTCGCCGCGGAGGTCAGCGCGCAGGCCCACGACAAAGAACATTTCATAGGCTTGCTGCTCCTTGGTCTCCACCCGGCCGCGCGGCTCGCAGGCGAAGAAATCCTTGACCCGGCTCCAGGTGGCGGCGGAGATATTGATGCGATCCGGAGCACTGGCGGCTTCCAGGCGGGCGGCAAAGTTCACCGTGTCGCCCCACAGGTCAAAGGCAAACTTGTGGATGCCGACCACGCCTGCGGCCACCGGGCCCGTGTGCAGGCCGATGCGCACCGGCCAGGGCGCGGGCAGCTCCGGGCGCGGACGGGCGAGTTCCTCGATCATGGCGAAGGCGGCCAGCACCGCATCCACCGGGTGCGAGGAATTTTTCACCGGAATGCCACCGGCGCACAGGTAGGCATCCCCGATGGTCTTCAGTTTTTCCAGGCCGTAGGCCACCGCGATCTCGTCGAAGCGGGTAAAACAGAAGTGCAGCCGCCGCACCAGCTCTTCCACCGGCAGGCGTTCGCTGGCGCGGGTGAAGCCGACAAAGTCGGTGAACAGGATGGTGACGTCCTCGAAATACTTGGGCGCGACGGACCCACGGTCGCGCAGTTCGGCAGCCACGGTGGCGGGCAGGATGTTGCGCAGCAGGTCGTCAGAGACCTGCTTCTGGCGCTCGATCTGCTCATTGGTGCGCTCCAGTTGGCGGTTGCTGGCCTCGAGCTGCTGCGCGTGCTCGCGCACCTCCTGTTGGGCGGCCTGCAGGGAGGCCGCCATGCGGTTGAAACTCGCGCCCAGAGCCCCGAACTCATCCGCGCGCGCCGGCATGCGATGATCGAGCAGGCCCCGCCCCCACGCCCCCGCGCCGCGCGAGAGATCGCCGAGGGCGCCGGCCACGTCGCGCCACACGGTTATGGCGATGCCCAAGGCGATCAGCAGCGTGAGTACAAAAATACCCACGCTCACCCGGTCGGTGATCGCCGAGGCACGGGCGAAATTGGCCTTGGCCTGGACCACACGCGTCTGCTCGCCCTGCACCAGCCCGGGCAGGCCGCGCTGGAACAATTGGTCGCTGAGCGGATCGGCGTGCAGGGCGAGTTCGATCACGGCCAGATCGGCATGGGTGCCGAAGTCCTGGTAGTAGTGCGTCCACGACTGTGCCAACTGGGTGAAGGTGGCGGCGAAGGCGGCGACCGCGGAGCGTTCGGCGGCATCGTCGGCCAGCGCCCGCAGCTCCGCGATACTTGCGCCCACTCCACCCAGCTGGGCGGTGAACTGATGGATTTCCTGCGGGCTCGCGGCTGCCGCGCCCGCGCCGACGCTGATGCCGCTCAGGATGGTGATCTGCTTGTGCAAATCATCGAGCTTCTGGTTGATCCCGGCAATCAGGCTGGAGCGGGTGAGGGCACGGCTGAGGGTGTTGACGCTGCGCGTACGCTCCGCCGAGCCCCAGAAATAAATCGCCAGGTTGACGCCGAACAGAACCAGAATGACGGCGAACGAGAGGCTCAGTTTCCGCCGAAAGGTCATGGCCACGTCCGGCTATTGCAACGGATAGCCTTTGTCGCCCGGACGCTTGCCGTTAATGGTCAGCACCTTGGAGCCGGGTTGCACCTCGTCGGCCTCCAGGAAGGCAATCGAACCCGGAATGGCCACCACCAGCTCGTTCGTCATGGAGGCGCTGTAGACGATTTTAGGTGCGGTCGCGGCCTCGTCGCGGAAAATTCTGGCGATCCAGTACTGGCGGAACTCCGCTTCCGACATCTGGTAGATGATGTGCAGCACCGCCGTGCGCTCCGGCGCCACCGGTGCGCGCACCAGCAGCACGATGGGCTGCTGGTTGGGCCAGAATTGGCGGTTACCCAGCATGATTTCGCGCAGTTGCGCCAGCGTTAGATTGCTGATCGGCGTGGCGGGGTTGACCAGAATCGCCACCGGCTTGCGGGCGCCCGGTGGTGCGGGCTGCTTCGGCGGTGGAGCGGCCGCACCCAGTCCCAGCAGCGCCAGCCCCACCCCCGCCAGCCGCATGCACCTCAGGATCGTTTTGCCAAATTCCTTCATAAGGCCGTTCAGAACGTTAGCGCCGTCTGCAGGAAGATGCCGTGGATGTGCGGCTGGGCCGTCATACGGCGCGAGTCGCGATACTCGATTTTAAACGCGGCAAAGGAGGAAAAATCATACCGCACGCCGCCCAGCCAGCCGTCGAGCGACGGTACGGTAATGGCGGGATTGTTGAACACCGGATCGGAGCTGGGCACATGGATGTATTCATAGCGCGTGTACGGCTTCCACTTCGCCTGCAGCCACGGCAACCGATAGGCAACTTGCGCGTACCAAGCCTGGCTTTGCCACGTACCCGGCGCGCCAATGCGGGTGTGCTTGATGTTAGCAAACTCGGTAATGATCTCGGGCGTCTCGCTGGTATAGACCAAGCGGGCGGTGTCAATCCACTCCCCATAGTTGCCCGCAAGATCGGTGGCGGGCCCGATCTTGTCACGGTACACGCTGCCACCGAATTCCCATTTGTAGGCCCACGTGGGTTGGGCGTAGAGCGTCGCCAGCCAGGCCTTGTTGTTATTGGCGTCGCCGGCGTTGCCGGGTTCGGCAAGGTTGGCTCCGCGGCCGTTGCCTAGGCCGGCCTCATAGTGCAGGTTGAGGGAACCGCTGCCGGGCACGGTCCCCTGCGCCAGCAGGCCGACGAAATGGACCGGCATCAGGCTGCCCCCGAACTGGATCATCTCCGGGCGAGTGATGGTGGTCTGCAGCCACAAGCCGTGGTGGTAGGCGGTGTTCCAGTACAGGATCGGGGTGTGATAACGGCCGGCGGAGATCTTGAAGTAATCGTTGTAGCTGTACTGGATGATGGAACGCTCGATGGTGGTGGTAAAGCCGCCCGAGTTTGCGGTCCAACTCACTTCGGCAAAATAACTGACTCGTGGCGACAGCGCGCCGGAAAAATGCAACACGAACTGGCCGAGATCAAAATTGCTGGACACGCCTGGAGGGGTGAACCCGGTGGCCAAGCCCACCCGCTCAGAGGCTTGGTCCTGGGCAGAAAAATCAATATCGGCAAAGCCCTGAATCTCAAGACTGGGGTATTTGATGATGTCGGCCGCGGGTACTTGGGCCGGAGCGGTTAGCGCGGCATCCGCCGCAGGCGTGGCCGGGGGGGCGGCGAGTGGGGTGCCCTGGGCACAGAGCCGAGCCGTCAGTGTCATGCCCGTCAGGGCCGCCAGTAACAAACCGAAGGGCCTACTCACGTGCCGTAATCATATCAGACTCAGGCGGCGCGCCTACCAGCCCGAGGCGGAAGGGCTGATTTTTGACCATCGGTGATGGGCGCAATGGCGCAATCAGGCATTTCACCACGGGCTGCTAAGCCAAACCTCCGATTTGCGCCGGGGCGGACGCGTGCGTAAGCTGGCCCGAACGGCATCAGTATGGCGGGGGCCAGATCAGTATGGCGGGTGTGGGTGGCGTGGGCAGCCCTGGCGTCCGCTGCCGTCGCCGTCCAGCAGGTGTATCGGGTGGACGTGGATACCATCTTTTTGCCCCTCAATGGCGTGGCCTTGCAGGCGCACTCTGGACACGTCGCCTGGCGGTTTCCGCGCTACCGCGGCCAGACCTACACCGATGGACACGGGCTGCTGATCCTGGGCTGGGTGGTGGCGCTGGCCCCGCCTTTCCACCAGCACTTTACTCGCATCTGCCGCCTTGATACTCGTACCGGCGCCAGCCTGTGGTGCCGCGACCGCGCCGGTGTGGAGCAATGGGTGGTCGACAATGACGGCGGCTACGTTTACGTGCATACCCGCGGGCGTCTGGAAGTGCTGACCACCGCCCATGGCCAGTCCGACCGCAGCTTTGACCTCGCTCGTGACGATGAGCTGACCTTGCTGCCGCTGCCGCACACCGGCCTGCTGATGCTGGAGCGCCGCCGTGGCCGCGCGTTCGCGGCGCTGCGCTACCAGCCCGGTGCGGCGGCGCTTGCGGGCGAGCCGGTGCCGGCGACGCTGTATCCGTTTCAGGGCAATGGCCGCGGACTGTTGCTATACGCACGGCCCCAGCACGAGTTTTTTCTGGGGGCGCCGCTGCGGCGGTTATTGGCATGGCATCAGTCCGGCAGCGCCAGCTTCTTCCCGCGGGCCAAGCTGGACGAGCACGGTTTCATCTTCACGGACCTGCAGAACGGTCAACCGGTGGTGCGCGGCGGCACCTACAGGGGCGCGCTGTGGCAGGCGCCGCGCCAAAGTGCCAAGCCCCAGTTGGGTCTCAGCGCCCGTGTGGCAGTGATGCTGGACGGCAACGGCAGAGCAGGTCTGCGTTTGCGGGGATGGGATTTACAGCGAGGGGATTTGCTCTATGACGATCCGGTGCCCGCTGCCGCCGACCACCAGCCGCGCCTGCAGGCCGCCGATGGAGTCCTGGTGCTGCAAACCGACACGCAGGTCTGCTTGCGCAACGCCGCCTCCGGAACGTTGCTCTGGCAAACGGAACGGCATGAGGGCACGCTCGCCGCGGTGACCCGCACGGCGGTGGTGTTCTGGGAAGAAAGCGGAGAAATGGCCGCGCTGGCGCGCAATAATGGCAATTTGCTGTGGCGCGTGCGCTTTACGAGGGCCGGCTGGGCGCTGCCTTTTTAGCCCCCGTGGAAGGGTGGTTTTCGCTTTATCTTCGCCTCGTGCGCGTGCTATGATCCCCCCATGCCAGACGAACGCAGCCGCGCCATTGAAGCCGCCCTCGCGCAAATTGAAAAACAATTTGGTAAAGGCTCGATCATGCGCCTGGGCTCGCATGACGCCATCGGGCCTATCGCCGTCATCCCAACCGGATCTCTTTCGCTCGACGCCGCCCTAGGCGTGGGGGGAATGCCGCGCGGGCGTGTGATCGAGATTTTTGGCCCGGAATCGTCGGGCAAAACTACCCTCGCGCTGCAGGTGGTGGCGCAGGCGCAGAAACGCGGAGGCATGGCCGCCTTCATTGACGCCGAGCACGCCCTCGACCCAGGTTACGCCCGCAAGCTGGGCGTGGATGTGGACAACCTGCTGGTCTCGCAGCCCGACTTCGGCGAACAGGCCCTGGAAATCGCCGAGGCACTGGTGCGCTCGGGCGCGGTGGATGTGCTGGTGGTGGACTCGGTCGCGGCGCTAGTACCCAAGGCCGAGCTTGATGGAGAAATGGGCGATTCCCACGTCGGCTTGCAGGCGCGGCTGATGTCGCAGGCACTGCGCAAGCTGACCGGGCTGGTATCCAAATCGCACACTTCGATGATCTTTATCAATCAAATCCGGGAAAAGATCGGGGTCATGTTCGGTTCGCCCGAGACCACCAGCGGCGGCCGCGCCCTCAAGTTCTACTCCTCCGTGCGCGTAGACATCCGCCGCATTGCCGCCATCAAGGATGGCGACGCGATGATCGGCAACCGCACGCGCGCCAAGGTGGTGAAGAACAAAGTAGCCGCGCCCTTCCGTGAGGCCGAGTTCGACATCATGTACGGCGAAGGCATCTCCACCACAGGCGACTTGATTGATCTGGGCACGGCCCACAATCTGGTGGAAAAATCCGGCTCCTGGTACGCCTACAAGGGTGAGCGCATCGGCCAGGGGCGCGAGAACGCCAAGCAATACCTGGCCGAGCACGCCGAGGTGATGAAAACCCTCGATCAGGAATTGCGCCACCGGCTCGGGTTGCCGAGCCTTGCCGCCGAGCCCTCCGCGCCTCAAACCGCAGCTCCCATACCGCGGCCGGCCTCGGCAGCAGCCTCAGGGCGCCGAAGTTCCTAGGAGGGAAGCATGCGCGGAAACGACCTGCAACCGGAAGCCGCGCGGTTCATCTCCTCATCGCTCGAGCAGCGGGAGCACCATCAAAGTGGCACGGCCACCTCTTGCTGGAGCCGCTCGCCGGCAACGGACGCCCGCTACACCAAGTCCGGAACCGCTCTAAACTAAAGGTTCTTTTCCGCCAAATACCACTCCCGCAGGTGCAACGATTTGTCGGCGATGCGCTTTTCCGCATGGCGATGTCAAATTCGCCCCAGCACACAGGTCAACGTTCGTTTAAACTGTCCCGTTTGCCGAAGCGGTGTATCCGGTGAGGGAGCCCGGTTAGCCTCGCGCCGCATCTGTTGCAGCCGGAACCAGTAGTCGTGGGTACGCCCCCATCGGCTGTGGCGCCACCCGCGGCGCGATCGCCGGCCTGCTGCTGGCGGGTGTGGAGTGGCGCCGCCGATGGCTGTCCTCTTAAACTTAAAGGCATGGCCCTTGCCCTGCCGCCACTGTTGCGCGTGCGCAACCTGAGCGCCCTGCCCTGGCTGCGGCACGGCTTCGGCACGCGCGCTTGTGGGTTGCGGCACCCCCAGCCTCACCGGATCGCCAATCATCCGCCTCTGCTGATGCTGCGGCAGGTTCACAGCGGGCTGGTCTGGCAAGACCCCCAACCTGGGCAGGCGGGCGACGGCATGTTCACGCGCAGGCGGCGCGTACTCTTGACCATCCGCACGGCCGACTGTTGCCCGGTGTTGCTGGTGGATGCGCGTCAGCGGATCGCCGCGGCGGTGCATGCCGGCTGGCGTGGCACCTTGGCGCGCATCGCCGCTGCGGCCGTGGGGGAAATGCGCGCCGCCTGCGGCAGCCGCCCGGACGATGTGCTGGCTGGCCTGGGACCGTGCATTCGTGCCTGCTGTTATCAAGTAGGCGCTGAGGTACAGCAAGCCTTTGCGGCACGTTTCGCGGACGCGGCGGACTGGTTTCAAGCCGCCGAGCCCGATCCGATGCACAGCCGCTACCCAATGCTGTTTCTGACCGGCGCGCCGCCCGGCCACCCACGCGATCCGCGTTGGAACCCGCACGTGCCGATGCGGCTCGATTTGCAACTGGCGCTGCGGGCACAGTTATTGAAGGCCGGCCTGAAGCCGGATCACATCGAAATTGTGCCTATGTGTACCGGCTGCGAGCCCCAACTTTTCTACTCCCATCGCCGGGGCGACCGCGGCCGTATGTTGTCGGCCATAGGCCTGGGTCCAGACCATTTGACAGCGTGAGGCGGCTTGGCTAGGATGACTCCAGCGTAGGGCGGTCTAAGCTCTCCACGATGTCAACCCGATCTTGGACACGCTCTGCATCTGAATCGCCGCAAGGGCGTGGAATGACCTTCCCGCGTGTTTCGTCGTCCGTGCGTCCTGCCTCCAGCCTTCCCCCGCACGGCGCCCAATTCGCTATCGTCCTGGGCTTTTTACTAGGCACTTGGATGCTGCTCAATGGCGCACTATGCTGGATAACAGGCCGCTACATCCCCATGCCTGCGGGATGGGGGCATTGGAGCCCGAGCAGTGCCTGGCTGGTGTTCACCTTTGGCGTGCTATGGATGCTGGTGCCGAACCTTTATCTGTTCCAGAACCGGCTGCGGACATGGAAGGGCATGATGGTGCTGGTGGTGCTGAGCTCGTGGAATCTGGGCATCCTCACCCCGGTGCTGGCCACACAGCTTGTGCTGCTGCTGCTTCCCACCACCCGGCAAGCATTACGGGCCTAGCGTCCTGACTCAGGACACTAGCGCCTCGAGTTGCTCGAGCGGCTGCGGCGCCTGGTCTTGGATGTCGCTGAAATAGCCGCGCGCGCGGTTGGTGTCGAGGTAGTGGCGATGGGCGCGTTCCCAGGCAATGTCGTCGAGAGGGCCAAACAGCTGACTGTACAGTGGAGTGCCCGGGAAGGCGAACACGGGCACGGGTTGGGAAACCCAGACGCCATCGGCAATGACCGCCGCGCGCCAGGCGTGCATGGCTTCGAGATCGTCCTGCTCGCCAGCAATCAGATTGGCCTGCACCCACGGGATGTGGCGGCGCGCCACACGCAGCAGGAACTGAATCCGGTCAGTATCCAGGCGGCAACCCTTGTGAAACCGCGCCCGGCCTTCCGGGGTGACCGATTCAATGCCGCACTCCAGTGATACGCACCCGGCAGCGCCCAGCGCAGCCAGTGAGTCTTCATTCCACAAATCAATGCGGGTCTGCATGCCGAAGGTCACCGGCAGATCGCGAAGCCCGTCGAGCAGCGCCGGGGTTTTGCTTCCGCAGCCGAAGATCTCGTCAATGAAGTAGATGTAGTTCATGCCCCGCCGCGACAGTGTTGCCACCTCGCCGAGTACTGCCTCTAGAGGGCGCTGCCGGTAGTGGTTGCGGAACAGGGTCTTGTTGCAGAAAATACAGGCCCAGGGACAACCGCGGCTGGCCTCGACTTCGGCGCCGCGCCCGGCGCCGCTAAACACGTGGTGGCGATGCTGGCGCAGAGCCAGCGGGTAGCCGTCATAATCGAGGGCCGGCAACCGGTTGAGGTCAGCATGGTGATAGCCCGGCTCGCAACTTCCCTTCTCCGCCACCTCCGCCAGGACCTGCTCCGCCTCGCCCTGGATGACCACATCGCACCCCAGCTTGGCCTTTGCCGCCGCCGGCGTAGCCGAGCCGTGCGGGCCGATGGCCACCGTGACGGCGTGGGGAAACGCGGAATGCAGGCACCGCATCCACTGTGCCGGGAGGCGCAGTTCCGGCTGTGGACAGCGCCAGAACAAATAGGTCGGCGCCGTCGTGAGGACCACAAAATCCGGAGCAAACGCCCGCAGGCGCACGATGGCGTCGGCGGTGGACAAGGCTTCGACATGCGCATCCACCAGGAGGCAGTCGTGCCCCGCCTGGCGCAACTGCGATTGCGCGTACAGCAACTCCAGCGGCAGGTGCGTGTCCGCACAGCCAAAATACGTCGAGCCCGGAAAGCTCCAGTTGGGCTGCAGCAGCGCGAATTTCATAGCTGGCCCTCCAACTCCAGCGCCGCAATCGGGCCGCGCGGATGTGAGCCCTGGGGCTCACAGATCCAGGTTTCCGGCTCCGGATGTGCCAGTAGCTTCAGGCCGGCGGAGCGAAGCATGGCTTCCGCGGCCGCCCGGTTCGGGATCCACCAGTTCGTGGGGTCGCCCGCAAAGCTGTGCTCGATGAAATACATTTGAGGAAATCCCGGCTGCCGGAACGGCGTCCGGTCCCAAAAGTCGTAGTCCGACTGGACTGCCGCGGCCCCATGCTCCCCGCGCAGCATGGTCTGAAAGACCAGCCGCTGGCGCACCATCGGCACCACCAGGTCCAATGCATACAGGGGATAGCGAAGGTGGTAGAACACCCCCAGTAAGAAAACGTAATCGAATTGCCGTCCCAATTCCTGGATGCGGTAAACCGACATCTGGCGCCACTCGACTTCCAGTCCGAGCACCTGCGAGGCAAGTCGCGCCTGCGCCAGATAGCGCGGGTCGGCATCTATGCCCAGGACGCTGCTCGCGCCCCGGCGCTTGCATTCAAGAGCATGAAAGCCAGCGTTACAGCCCAGGTCGAGCACGCTCAGTCCGTCCAGCCGCTCGGGAATGGCGGGGCTGATGTGCCGCCATTTGGTGCGCGGGTAATCGCCCAGAAAATGATCGGGTGCGGTGGCTACGCCGCCCAAATTCAGGTTTTGAAACCACTCCCCGAGCTGCTCAATTTGGTGACGAAGATCCGCCGCTGCGCTTTTCATCTCCGCAAGCAGATGCCGCCGAAGGCACGCAGGTGGCTCTGTTCTGCTCGCTCAGAACGGCCACCAGAACTTCCGGCAGATCGGAGACTATTGCGTCGGCGCCCGCCCGAGCCAGAAGTCGCATGCGTGCCGGACGGTTGACCGTCCAGATCAACACTTTCCAGCCATGCGCACGCAACCAGCGGACATACCAGGCGGTACAGGAGGCCTCGTTCGGCGCGACCCAACTCACTTCCGCTGCGCGAAGGCGGCGGAGACTGCACGGGCGTTTCAAATTCAAGCACAGTGGCAGCTCCGGACCCAATTCGGCCACGCGGCGGAGTATGGGCGGCTCAAAGCAGCTCACGACAAAACCACGCCGCGGTGCGTGGCGCCGCAGCAATTCGACGGCCGGCGCAGCCGCCTCCAGCGTCTTCAGCTCAAAATCACACCAGGCGTAGTCGCGATAGCGCCGTAGGGCTTGCTCCAACGTGGCCAGGCCGGGGTGGAGGCGCCGCAGGCTCGCCAGAGCGTGAGCGGATACCTGCAGCATTTGACCACGAAAGCGCAAGCTGTCGTCGTGGTGGATAACCACTTGGCCGTCTAGCGTGTGCCGCAGATCCAATTCCAGGCCGTCGCAGCCGCAGGCGAGCGCGCGGTCAAACGCGGCCAGAGTGTTTTCCGTCTCGCCCCAGTCAGTGCATCGATGCCCGCGATGACCGAGTCGCAGGGGAGAATTTTCCATGCCCCCCAGACTAGCAGGCCGCTACAATCGTCTGTATATGCCCGGCTCGTTGCCCAGCTTCGAAGACATCCGCGCCGCGCAGGCCCGGATCGTCGGCCGGGTTGTGCACACACCCGTCTTGCATTCGCGCTCGCTCGACGAGCGCGTTGGCAGGCAGGTTTTTATCAAGGGCGAAAATTTTCAGCGTGCGGGAGCGTTCAAGTTTCGCGGGGCCATCAACTGCTTGCTGCAGCTCACGCCTGAGGAGCGCCAGCGCGGCGTGCTGGCGTTTTCCAGCGGCAACCACGCCCAGGCGGTGGCGCTGGCTGCTCGGGATCTTGGCATCCGCGCAGCTTTGGTGATGCCCACCGACGCGCCGCAGGCAAAGTTGGATGCGGTGCGCGCTTTCGGGGGCGAGGTGCACCTCTATGACCGCGCCAAGGTCAATCGGGAATCGTTTGCCGCCGAGCTGGTACGCCAGCAGAACTGGGTGCTGGTACCGCCCTTTGATGATGCCCGAATCATTGCGGGAGCGGGTACGGCTGCACTGGAGCTTCTGGAGGAAGTTCCGGATCTGGAGGCGATCGTGGTGCCAGTTGGCGGTGGAGGGCTAATTTCCGGCTCGTCGCTGGCAGCCCATGGCCTCAATCCTAAATTGGATGTGTACGGCGTAGAGCCGGCCACCGCCGCCGACGTCCAGCTATCCCTGGCGCGTGGAAAGATCACCCCGATTGCCGACAATCCTACCCTTGCCGACGGCCTGCGTACCGTACAGCCCGGCGAGCTCACCTTCGCCATCATGCGGAAGCATTTGGCGGCCGTGGTGACGGTCACCGATGCGCAGTTGATTGAGGCGCTCACGCTCATGTTGCTGCGCATGAAGATCCTCGCTGAGCCCTCGGGCGCGGCGGCGGTGGCGGCATTGATCAGCGGCGCGATCACCCAACCCTACACGCGGGTGGGCGCGATCGTCAGCGGCGGCAACCTCGATGCCTCAGCGCTGGCGCGCTATCTCACTTCACTGACTGCTGCCGCGTAGAGCAAAGTCAGCCTCGCCTTCGCTCCGCTCACTTCACCAGGGTGGCAAGAGAAGTGCGGATTTTGCTGGCGAAAAGCTGCATGCGTGATGGCCCGAAAGGTCACCAGCCGCGGAAGCGCGGCCACTCTGCGACGACCTCTGCGCCCCCGTCGAGCACGTAATAACAGTCGAATTGGGATGCGGTGGCGCAAATGTGGTTGGGCAAGATACGCAGGCGCGTGCCGACCGGCAGGCGCGGAGGTACCTGGCGGCTGCCGGGCCGGATCGCCAGCACGCCGTGTTCCTGACTGGTTTCCGCCACGATCCAGTCGCGATAGGGAGTTCCCAAGGCGTCGCAGACGATCCCGTAGCCGTGGCTACCAGCGCCGCCATCGCGCGAAAGCGCCATCCAACCGGCGTCGGTGAGCGTCCAGCCGCCCAGGGGGCCCTTCAGAAGCTGGTGGCCAATGACGGTGGTCAGCACACTGCAGGCAATATCATCCAGTGCGCACACGCCCAGGTCCGCCATCATGAGATCGCCAAAACAATACACTCCCGCACGCACCTCGGTCACGCCGGACAAATCACGGGCAAAGTGGGCCGTGGGGGTCGAGCCCACGCTCACCACCGGACAGGTATGGCCGGCGGCGCGCAGCACGCGCGCCGCTTCCAGGGCGGCGGTGCGCTCGCCTTCGGCCGCACGCTGCAACTCCGCCGCGGAATGGGCATGATAGGAACCGCCGGCGTGGGTCAGCACGCCGCGCAGGGCCTGGGGGGGCAGCGCGGCGGCCACGGCCAGCAATTGCTCGCGCCGTCCCGGGCGTATGCCGGCCCGGTGGCCGTCGGCGTCAATTTCGATCAGTGCCGGGATCGGGCCGGCCACGACCGCCAGGGCACGGGCTTGCTCGACGCTGTCGAGAATCACGGCGACATCCACGCCTTGGGCCCGCAACGCCGCCACGCGTGCCAGCTTCTGCGGCGCGATGCCCACGGCGTAGATCAGGTCGCGCACGCCGTGCCCGGCAAACCTTTCTGCCTCCGCCAGCGTCGAAACCGTGGCCGGTCCGGTCGGCGCGGCCAGCAAAAGCTGCGCCACCTCCCAACTTTTGCAGGTTTTCAGATGCGGACGCAGCACGGCGCCGAGCGCGTCCAAGCGAGCCTTGAGCCGCTGCTGGTTGCGCAGCAAGCGCGGGCGCTCCAGCAACAAGCAGGGTGTCGTCAAATCGGCAAGATTCATAGGCAAACGATCCAAAACTCATCTATTATCCAGCAGTGCGCCGATCCTTCGCAGCCGCGCTGCTGTTTCTGGTCCTGCTGTTGCCGGGCAGCGCACCGGCCTGGGCCTGGGGGTGTGCGGGCCATGAAGTCATCGCCCTGATCGCCGCGGCGCACCTGCACCCCGTGGTGCTGGCGCGGGTGCGCGCCCTGCTCGCGCTCCGCGTCGGCCCGGCGGACCTGCGGCCCTGCCCGGACGCGGCTGTCCTGCCGCCCATGGCGCGCTCTGCGGGATGGGCCGATGCGGTGCGAACGCCGGCCACCGCCCCCTTCCATTTTGTAGACCTGCCGCTGACGGCCCGCCGCGGGAAGGTGGACTACACCACCCTGTGCCCCTCGCAGTGCCTGAGCACAGCGCTGGATCAGTTCATGGCCCAGCTGCGCGACCCTGCCACACCCGCCCGCCAGCGCGCCGTAGCCCTGCGCTACGTCATTCACCTGACGGGGGATGCTTTTCAGCCGCTGCACGTCAGCGATAATGCCGATCAAGGCGGCAATTGTGTCCGCACGCGGCTGCCCGGACATCGCCGAACCACCAGCCTCCACGCCGACTGGGACAGCGGGTTGCTCGCAGCCATGATCCCTGGCGCCGATCCGGTGGCGTATGCGCACCGGCTGGACCGGCAGTTCGGCCGCCGCTACGCGCAGGGCTCGCTGCATCCGCTCGATTGGATTTGGGCCAGCCACGCGCTCGCAGTGAGCCGCGCGTTTGGCCCGCTGCATCTGGCTCCCGGCTGCCATCGTCAGACCCTGCGCCTTTCCTCCACCTACGTCCGCCAGGCCCGCCAAACGATTGCGCGGCAGCTTGATCGCGCCGGTTGGCGTCTGGCGGGCGTTCTCAACCAACTTCTATCTTCGTAGGATTGCCCCATGCGACGCCTCTACGCTCTTTGCACCTTGCTGCTGTTACTTTTCGCCGCCGCCGCAGCCCAGCAGGTTCCGGCCCCTGCGCTGGACGGCCTCACGTGGCGCTCGATTGGGCCGGCGACCACCGGCGGCCGCATCGCGGATTTGGCGGCGGCCGAAGTGCCGGGCGAGCCTGAAACCATGTACGTGGGCACCGCGTCCGGAGGCGTGTTCAAAAGCTCCAACGCGGGCGTTTCCTGGACGCCGGTTTTCGACCACTCCGGCGGCATGATGTCCATTGGAGCGGTCGCGGTAGCGCCCTCGAACCCCTCCATTGTCTGGGTCGGCACGGGTGAGGTGGACAACCGCCAAAGTTCATCCTGGGGCAACGGCATCTACAAATCGCTCGATGGTGGCGCCACCTGGCAGTTCATGGGACTCGAGCAGACGCGCGCCATCGCCAAGATCCTCATTGATCCCCACAACGCCGATGTTGTCTACGTAGCCGCGCTGGGTCACTTATGGGGCTCCAACCCCGAGCGCGGCGTTTTCAAGACGATGGATGGAGGCAAAAGCTGGACGAAAGTTCTGTACGTGGACGACAACACCGGGGCCACCGACCTGGCCATGAGCCCCCAGGATCCCAACCTGCTGTTTGCCGCCATGTACCAGCGGCAGCGCAAAGGCTGGGGCTTCAACGGAGGGGGCCCGGGCAGCGCCATCTACCGCTCGAGCGATGGCGGAGCGAGCTGGACCAAGCTCAGCGTCGGCCTTCCTCAAGGCGTCAAAGGCCGCATTGGACTGACGATTTTCCCCACCGATCCGCGCATCGTCTACGCCATCATCGAGGCTGATGCCTCGGCCCGTCCCGCGCCCGGAGCCAAGCCAAAACCGCGCCAGGGTGGGATTTTTCGCAGCCGCAATCAGGGGCGGAGCTGGGAACACATGTCCGGTGTCGACCCTCGGCCCATGTACTACAGTCGCATTTACGTGGACCCGCACGACGCAAACCGGATCTACATCATGGGATCGGAACGGGGGTTTTATGTCTCCGGCGACGGCGGCCGCACGTTCAGCGACGTTTTCAGCCGCGTGCACGGCGAAGACCACGTCATGTGGATTGATCCCCGCGACTCCAACCATTTTCTGGTCGGAGGCGACGGAGGTGTGTCCATTTCCTTCGATCGCGGCCGCACGTGGCTGTTCCGCGATAACCTGCCCATCGGGCAGTTCTACAACATCTCCGTGAGCCAGGGCACTCCGTATCTGATCTGCGGCGGATTGCAGGACAACGGCAACTGGTGCACACCCTCGGCCACCAACCTCAGCTATGGCCTGTCCAACCGCGATGCCTTCAACGTGGGCGGCGGAGACGGGATGCAGGCGGTGTTTGACGGCAACAATTACACCCTGTTGGTCAGCTCCCAGAACGGATCCACCAACCGCGTTGACCTGCGCACCATGCAGCGCCAAAACATTGGGCCGGTGCGCCCGGTCCCGGACGCAGCCGGTCACACCACCCCCTACCGCTGGAACTGGACCAGCCCGCTGATCGTGTCGCATTTCGATCCGCAGGTCATCTACACGGGCGCCAATCGTGTATTCCGCTCCGGCGATCAGGGCCGCAGCTGGCAAGTTATCAGCCCCGACCTCACCGCCCAGATTGACCGCGACAAACTGATCATGATGGGCGGACCCATCCCTCCGCATGCCCTGTCACGCAACGACGGGCAGGACAACTACGGCGCGCTTACGGTAATTGCCGAATCGCCGCTCGACCGGCAACTGCTGTACACCGGAGCCGACGATGGCACGCTGGAGGTGACGAGCGACGGCGGCGCGCACTGGAGCAACCTCACCGCGCGCGTGGCCGGGCTGCCTGCGATAACGCAGGTCAGCGGCCTGGTGGCCTCCCGCTATGCCGCCGGTCGCATCTACGCAACCTTTGATGGCCACTTCAACGATGACTACCGGCCCCATGTGTATGTGAGCGAGGACTATGGCCAGACGTGGCGGGAAATTGACGCCGGGTTGCCGACCTCGGTGCATCGCCTGCGCGAGAACCCAACGAATCCGGATTTCCTGGTGGTGGGAACGGAGGAAGGGGTGTATGCCTCCTGGGATCGCGGCGAGCACTGGACGCCACTCAACACCAATCTCCCGCCTGTGCCCGTCTACGATCTGGTCTACGCCGATGGCGCCCACAACCTGGTGCTGGGCACACACGGGCGCGGCCTCTGGGTGCTCGACGAAACCGGCGCGCTGGTGGGCGCGGCGGCGGCGGCGGCGGGCGGCCGCGGGCATCTATTCCCGATCACCGCGGTGCACCGCCGGACTATTTACAGTCCGCAGGCGTGGTTCGGCTGGGGTGAGTTCTTCGCACCCAATCCCCCCGCAGGAGCCGTGGTGAGCTATTGGTTGCCGCAGGCGGCAAGGGCCACAGCCACCTTCTCGGTCCGCGACGCTCAAGGCGAACTGGTGCGCCAGTGGCAGGCGCCGGCGGCGGCGGGGCTCAATCAGACCGTTTGGGACCTGCACTGGACGCCGCCGCAGGGATCAGCCGGCTCGCGCTTTTTCCGCCCGTCGGGACCGTGGGCGGCGCCCGGGAGCTACGCGATACAGATTGCCGTAAGGGGCCAAACCTTGAACGGCAAGTTCACTCTAACCCCCGACCCCCAGGCGCCCCTCGCGCCCGCCCAAATGCGCGAGCGCGAGAACACCGTCATGAGCGCCTATCGGCTGCAGCTGCAACTGGAGCCGGCAGGTGCGGCCGTCCACACGCTCGCACAGCAACTGGCCGCCATGCGCGCCTATTGCATGGAGATGGGCGCGGCGGGCGCGGCCGCCCTCAGCGCGGTCGAACGCGGCACCGCCGCCTTGGGGCCGCACCAAACGGCGCTGGCGCGCGCCCGCGCCAGCGCCGCCAGCAGCGAGCGGGCGATGGACAACTTTGAGGGGCTGCCCACCGCGGCCGAGCAGCAGGAATTGGCGCGCGCCCGCAAGGGCGCGGACACGGCCATACGCGGCTTGAACCGTTTCCTGGCGAACGAAATGCGTGCGGTCTATGCCGCCGTGCCCGCTGGCAAGGACTGGCCGCGGGTCAAACCGATTTCCCCGCCGCGACGTTGACGGCAAGGCCCGCGGCGCTCACGCCGGGGCCGCTCTCCAGCAATAACCGGGCCTGCTGCAGCAGCGTCTGCGGGGTAAAGGGCTTGCGCAAATAGGCAAATCCCGCCTGGAGCTTCAGCTCCTCAATCGCCGCCGGGTCGGCATAGCCGGAAATCAACAGGATCTTGGTGTCCGGGTGCAGGGCCCCGATTTGCCGCGCCAGCTCCACGCCGGTCATGGCCGGCATGGCCACGTCGCTGATCAGCAAGTGAATGCGGCTACGATGGGTGCGCGCCACCTCCAGCGCCAGGACGCCGTTGGCCGCGGCTAGGACCTCGTATCCGGCGCGAGTCAGTAGCTCGACGACGAGACGGCGCACAATTTCTTCGTCCTCCGCCAACAGGATGGTGATCTTAGGCGATGTGGCGTCCATTGCCGGTCATTGTGCGCGGGAACGGCGCGGGCGTCAAGTGATCCGGCCACGCAGCAGCGGCTGGGGCATCAGAATGCCGGAACGCAGGAGCGGATCGGGCTCGGGCTTGCCATAGGTCTGCTGCAGCGGCACCACGCCCGCCCAAACCGGCAAGTCGTAATCTTCAGGTTCGTCCTTGGGCGGACCGGTGCGAATCTTGGCGCTGGCTTCAGCCAGAGGCAAGGCCAGAACCAGCGTGGCCTTGAGTTCCTGGGCCGAAGGCCGACGTGCCGCTTCCCAACGCCCCGGGGCAATCTGGTTGGCGATCATCTCGAGGGCTTGCAGTTTTTCCTCGTCCTGCTCCAAAGCCCGGGCCCGGCCGAACACCACGACCGAACGGTAGTTCATCGAGTGATGGAACACCGAGCGCGCCAGCACCAGCCCGTCCAGGTGCATGACCGTGCAGCAGACTTCGACGCCTTCCCGCAGCCGCGTCAGCATGCGGCTGGCTGCGGAGCCATGCAGATAGAGGATATCCTCACGCCGGCCATAGCTAGTGGGAATGACGACCGGAAACCCCCCAGCGTCCACAAAGCCCATGTGGCAGATCCAACCGGCGTCGAGAATAGCGCGGACCACTGCACCGTCATAGTGGCCGCGATCGGGAATCCGCCGCACGCGGGTGCGCTCCGTGCGGGCCGGCGAGGAGGGGCTGTTCATAGGGGCCATTTTCTCACGTCCCGCGTTCAGGGCTAAAATGCGAGTATGAAGCCTGTCGCGTTGTCGCTGCTGCTGCTGGGAACGGCGCTGCTGGCGCTGGCCGTTGCGCCCCACCCGACCGCCGATGCCGACCCGGTCGTGGGCAATGTGCACTCCAAGTTACGCGTCATCGTTTATCAGGACCTGGAGTGCCCGGACTGCGCCCGCTGGCATCAAGTCTTCAACAGCCACATCATCCCGCAATTCGGCAGGCAGGTGGCATTCGAATTTCGCGACTTCCCACTGCCGCAACACCTTTGGTCATTCAATGCCGCAGTGCTGGCGCGCTTTTTCGACACCCACAGCCTGAAGCTAGGCATGGCGTGGCGGGACTACTGCTTCACCCACCAGGACGCACTGACTCCGGATAACCTCATGGATACCGCAGCCCGCTGGGCGCATACCTCTGGCATTACGCGCGCGCAGTTGGCGAGCGCATTTTCAAATGCTGAGCTGTTTGCCCGGGTGCAGGCCGACCAACGCCGCGGCATCCAGGATAACGTGCAACATACCCCCACGGTGCTGTTTGAGGGCGTGGAAGCCAGCACACCGCAGCAGTTGGAGCTGCGACTGGCGCAAGCTCTGGCCGCGCATTAAAGCAAGCCTGAATGCCGGCGCGACCCCCGCGACCGGCCCTGGGCGGGTTACACCAAGTCTGGAACTGCTGTAGCCGGCCCGTTTTGACACCGCCGACGGGTGCGCCGGTGCTCCCGTTTTGGACCCACAGACGGCGGCCCTGGGCCGAGCGCCTTCCATCATTTTGCCCGCCCCCGCAGTCCAATCACAGAGCCGGGAGGAACGACCAGCCCGAGGCGGAACGGAGGTTGCATGCGGGAAAATTCCAAGCTGCGCAATGCGGTCCTGGAGACGTTGTGGAAGAGCACGCTGGTGGGGCTAGCCATTTATGACCCTGGCCACGGCACCTTGCGGGAAGCAAACGCGGCGTTTCTCGACCTTCTGGACAGCCGATTTCGCACCAAAAAGACGCTCGGCACACCGCTCGAGCAGTGCCTGCCGGAAATCGAAATGAGCGGCTTGCAGGAAGCCGTGCGGCAGTGCCTAACCGGCCGCTTAGCGGTGCATGTGGACGCAGTGCGCTTTCACCGCGGCAGCGGAGCCAGCCTGCTGGTGAACTGTATCCTCATGCCGCTGGTCGAGGAGCACAGCGAATCCTTGGCGGCCGGCGACCAGCCGCTGCTGCTGCTGGTCGCCTCGGAGCGCAAGACCGAGCTTCCGATGAGCGAATCGTTGAACCTGGTGGACGTACATACGCGTCAGGCGCTGGTGCGCCAGTTTCACCTGAGTGCCCGTGAAATTGACATCGTGGGCGAATGCCTGCAAGGCAAGAAAAACCGCCAGATCGCTCAGGATCTGCACATCGGCATTTCCACCGTGAAGCGCCATTTGGAGAGCGCCTACAGAAAAATGGGGATTAGCTCCTCGCGCTCGCTGCCCCTGGCGATACTCAACGTGCTGCGCTCGCTCGAAGCTGCCGCCACCCCCTTGGAGCTGTCGGCGGCCGCCACGACCCCGCAGGTCGGCTCGCAAGCTGCCTGAGCGACTACGGCTGCGGCGGCGCGGGTGGGCTCATCTTGGCGATCGCCGCCAGCAGCGGCTGGACAGTGGAGGTGACGGCGCCGCCTGCGGCGGCAAACGGCGGTGCCTGGTCACCTTGGCCGCTCATCCACACCAAGTCCCCATTCGGACTAATCAACTGTAAATCCAGCCGGAACTGGTAATGCCGCAAGTCGGCGGGGGAGTCGACCAAGTTACCAAGCCCATTCAGGCCCAGGCCCGGCAAGGATGAGGTGCCACTGCCGCCCGTATCGTCCAGGTCAACCGCGTTGCTCAGCGCCAGCCCACTCACGGCGTCTAAATCCTTGATAACAGCTGGATCCGTACCGTCTGGCAAGTGCGAGGCCCGCGACTTGTGCTTCCTGTCCCTGGTGGATACGTTGGAGTCGGGCGTCGGCACCGGCTGTCGCACGACCTGGCCCTGCAAGGTCAGGCTGGCATTGGCCTGATTCTCGGTGATCACAACCTGTTTCGATTCGAACAACGCCTGGGTCAGCAAGCCTTGCAAAGCGCTCGCATCGGCACCAGCAAGGTTGCTGATGTAGACCCGCACGACACTGGCGGGCGCGTCAAGAGTGGTCGAAGCCGCTGGCGCCGATTGGGGCGCGGCGGCTGGCATATGGGTGATATCCACGGCGTTTTTCGGCGGCACCTGCGCCGCCGCGCTCAGCCCCAGGCCCAACCCCACCACGGCAATCAGAAATGTTCGCATACGGACCCAACCTTGAGCGGAAACACCTGCGTCTAATTTACCCCGAAGCGGCAGCAAACGCCAAATGTTGGTGCGGGCCCCAGCGCGGCTGCTTCGCCCGGCTGTGAGTGCGCAGGGCGGGGTTGGGGCCCCGGCGCGGGGGCCGCGCCTGCAGGTTTCCCCGGGGGCGCTCGCCGGGACGCTCGCCCATTCCGAATTAAGCAGCCCTGCGCGCCGATTTTGCCTACGGTGCCAAGCGGCGCGACCCCGGCGAGCAGCTTGCACTCCAAAGGATTACAAAACTGTTACAAACGCCAGCCGCCGCTATTGCTAGCGTAAAGGGTATCCCTCGCTGCACCGTCAGGAGACGCCTTGTCCGCTGCGATTGCCACTGGCCTTGAAGAGCCAAACCTTTCCGAAATTGCCCGCCAGCATGGCCTGAATTGGCCGACTGCGTTGGTGCTGCTGGCGCTCCATGTGGGGGCGGTAGTGGCGCTGTTTTTCTTCACCTGGACGGCATTTTTCGTTGCGGCGATTCTGTATTGGGTTGCCATCGGCGCCGGCATTGGCATGGGCTACCACCGCTTGCACACCCACCGGTCGTATCATGTTCCCCTGTGGCTGGAATACGTTTTGGCAGTGTGCGGGACGCTGACGCTTGAGGGCGGACCGATCTTCTGGGTGGCCACCCACCGCCTGCACCATCAGAAGTCTGACCACGATGGTGACCCGCACTCGCCGCGTGATGGCGCCTGGTGGGCTCATGTTGGCTGGATCATTCTCGGTCGCCGTGCGCACAACGATACGATCCGCATGGCCAAGTACGCACCGGATTTAGGCAAGCACCGCTTTTACCTTTGGCTCAACAGCTATCACTACCTAGGGCTGGTGGTTTCGATTCCTCTGCTCTACTGGTGGGGTGGGGTGAGCATGGTGTTATGGGCGGTGTGCGTTCGGGTGGTGATCGGGCTTCATGCCACGTGGCTTGTGAACTCCGCCACGCACATGTGGGGTCGGCGCCGCTTTGCCACGCACGATGATTCCCGCAACAACTGGTGGGTCGCGTTGTTGACGTTTGGGGAGGGCTGGCACAACAATCATCACGCCCACCCCAGCTCCGCACGCCACGGTTTGGCCTGGTATGAAGCGGACCTGACGTATTGGCAGATCCGGCTGTTGCAGCGCTTGCGCATCGCGAAAAACGTCAAGCTGGCCAAACTAACAACGCTTGCGGTGCTGCCGGCGGCGCCTGACGCTGAATCCGGCGCTGGAGCTTAGAACTAGGCTGCGGGGGCCCCGGGGCTGGGGCCGCGCCTGCATGTTTCCCCGGGGCCGCTCGCCCATGCCGAATTTCGCAACCCTGCGCGTCGGTTTTGCCCACGGTGCATAGCGGCGCGACCCCCGGCGAGTGGCTGCGAATCCTGCCAGACCAAGTCCCGGAACTGCCCTATAAAGCCCGTGCGCCGCTGGTCTACACTTGAGCCATGCGCATTGGCGGGCGACGACGCCGAGTCGTTGGGATCATTGTTCTTGGCGCTTGCCTGGTAGCGCTAGCTGGAGCCCTTAACGTTGGCTGGATTGTGCTTAGTGGCCGGGAAGGCGTCCTGCTGCTGCTTGGCATCCTTTTTTTCCCAGTGATTGTGGCTGGGCTGGTACTGAACACGATCTTTCTGGTGCGGGAAATCCGGCGGAACGAACAACACAATGCCTTTATCAATGCGGTCACCCACGAGTTGAAAACGCCGCTCGCCTCCATCCGGCTCTATCTGGAAACGTTGCAAGCGCGCGAGGTTGCGCCCGAACAGCGGCTTGAGTTTTACCGCACCATGCTGTCCGACAGCGACCGTCTGCTAGCCACGGTGGAACAGATTTTGCGCACCGGGAGGGCAGCGCATGCGCCGCGACGGGTGGCGCAGCAGCGGCTGGATTTGGCAGCACTCGCGCGCGCAGAAGCGGCTCACGTGGCCGCCCGTTATGACCTGCCTGCCGAAGCTATGGTTTGCTCTGGTCTGCCCCCCGAGGGCGAGGCCGCGGTGAACGGCGATGCCGGGGAGTTGAGCGCAGCCCTGTCCAACTTGTTCGACAACGCGGTGAAATACTCCGGCGAGCGGCCGCGGGTAAGCTGGGACTTGGCCGCGCGAGAATCGGCCTGGGTGCTGCGAGTAAGTGATCAAGGCACCGGCATTCCTCGTTCCGAGCTGAAGAGCATATTCAAGCGTTTCTATCGCATACCCAACCAGAGTCTGCAGGTCAGCGGCACCGGCCTGGGATTGTTTATAGTCCGCTCCGTGGTGCGCCGCCATGGCGGGCGCATCCACGCCGAAAGTGCCGGCGCCGGACGGGGCAGCACCTTTGTTTTGCGCGTGCCACAGGCGCCGAGCGCCTCGGTTTTGCCGCAGATCACAGCGGGGCGGGCGCGCGCATGACCCGCATCCTGATTGTCGAAGACGAGCTGCACCTGGCGCGGGGCTTGCGCTTCAATCTGGAGGCGGAGGGTTACGGTGTGGAACTTGCCGCCTCCGGCGAAGCCGGCTTGACCCGCATACTTACGGGCGCACCACCGATCGATCTACTGGTGCTGGATGTAATGCTGCCCGGCATGAACGGGTTCACCCTGGCAAAGCGCCTGCGCGAGGAGGGCCACTATGTGCCCATACTCATGCTTACGGCACGCGGCCAGGCTGAGGACGTATTGCAAGGGTTCGCGGCCGGGGCCGATGATTACCTGCCCAAGCCGTTTGAACTCGCGATCCTGGTGGCCCGCATCGGGGGGTTGCTGCGGCGTCGGGGATGGCAACACGCGGTGGCAGCCGCGGAGCCAGGCCCGGAGCCGGAAACCTATGATTTCCAAGGACGGCATGTGGATTTTGACAATCTCGACCTGCGTGTCGGCGAGCGTAAAATGACGCTGACGCTTATGGAGGCGAACGTGCTCCGGTATCTGATCCGCCACCCGGACATGGCCGTTTCCCGCAAGGCGCTGCTGGAAGATGTATGGGGCTTGAAAGAGGAAACCGATACGCGCGCCATTGACAACTTCATCGCGCGCTTACGCAAGCTCATCGAAGACGAGCCCTCGCGGCCCCGCCACCTGCTCACCGTGCGCGGCTTGGGTTACCGCTTTGTGCCGGAACCGTGAGCTGATCCAGCGCATGCGCGCCCAGGCCGTTGACTAGAGCGCGTGGGTGACCAGGCGCGACGTCGAGTGGCTATGCAGTAAGTCGGTGGAAAGCTGTTTACTCAGGTAAACCTTGGAGTTGCTGTTGTCGCCCCCATCAGCTTCAAACGCCAGCACGTCAAACTGCAAATGATCAAGGGCGGCCCGCATACCGTAGAAGCGGTTTTTGGTTTTGACCACGAACTGGCGGTAGCCGTGTTGGTGCGCCCACTCCTCCTGCTGTTCGGTGAGAGCGCGGTAGTGGCCTTGCTGGCGCCATTGGTGGCGGGTGCCCCCCAGCCAGCTATAAAAGATGCGGTGGCGCTCGAAGCGCAGATGGGGAGCGAGGCGGCGGCTGAGGTCGCACACGTCGGGTTCGAGTTCCTGCTCGGCGGCGCGCAATTCGTGACCTACTTTAAACGCAACCGGAACCCAGTGGCTTCCGTCTTCTTCCGAGGGCGCCAGCGAGATCAGGATCAGGTGGTCGCGGGCTTGCAGGCGGCGCTGCAGCTCAGCAGCGGTTTTAGGAGCAGCAAATTCATCAAAGTACTGTTCCATGTACTCGATTTCCAAGCTGCCGGATTCCAAGTTGTACTGGCGGATAATGTGTTGCACGCCACGCACCCTGCCCTGTGAGAGTTACAGGGATTAGAGTAGCGCGGCTATGGCGCCGCGGCTACTGGCAAGGCTTGGGAGCAATGGCCGGCCGGGGGACGGGTTTGGCGGCAGGGCCGGCGTGCAGCTCGGAGGCGAGATAACGGCCAGGCCAGCAGCAATGTGGGCAAACGGCGCGGTAAATACTGAAATGTTCCAGTTTGAGGCAATCGTGAATAGCGAAAATCACCCCGCAACGGCCACATTTGATGTGGAAGCAGGCTGGCTGGCTGGCGACGTCCATGCTTAACTTGGATGGCGAAACCGGGCTCCGGGGTGGATGGGCGAGGGCGGCAGAATGGCGCGGGGCGGGGCAAAACGGGCCGGCTGCGGCGGCCCGAGGAATTCTGGCGCCAACGCAGGCTTGCCCCGCTATAATAGCGGAGACATTCATCCAGGAGGGCGCGCCGGCAAGCAAAGGTGCGCCGCGAGTGCAAATTCGCCAGCCCCGCGCAGGCGCGGGAGACGAGACCCCTCTGTCCAACTCATCGGCCACGCTTCGCCCCCCATCCGGTGTGCACCGTGCTCGCGGTCGCCTTGCACGCGCGGTCGTGTGCGGGCTGGGGTGGATGGTTGTCAGTTGGATGTGCTTGAGCGGCATGCCTTTGCACGCGCAGACAGGAGCCGGCGCCACCTCCCAGCCAGCGGCCCAATCGCCGAACGTCATTGTGGCCGTCGAATGCCATGGCAATCACCGCGTGCCGTGTGAAACCATCAAGGCCCGCATGAGCTCGAAGCCGGGATCGGTGTACGATCCTGCCACCGTGAACCGCGATTTCAACTCCGTCTGGAACCTCAACTACTTCGATAACGTCACCTTCTCCACCCAGCGCACGCCCCAAGGCATCATCCTGCACGTCACCGTGACCGAGCGGCCCCTCATCCGCGACATCAAATATGAGGGCCTGCATTCGATCACTGAATCCGACATCTCCGACCGCTACCAGGCGCGCGGCGTCCATCTGGAGCGCGACAGCACCTACGATCCCACCATCGTCAAGCATGCCGTGGTGGCGATCAAGGAGCTGCTGGCCGAACGAGGCCGACAGTATGCGACTGTCACGCCCGAACTGAACGTGCTGCCCCCCAGTTCGGTGAATCTCGTTTTCAAGGTGGACGAGGGCCCGAAGGTCAAGGTGGGCAAGATCACCTTCAGCGGCAACAAAATGTTGAGTTCGGGCACTCTGCGCAGCGCCATGAAACAGTTGCATCCGATCGGGATCCCGCATTCGTTGATTTTTGAAAACCTGTTCAGCCGGACCTATGATGCCGCCAAGCTCTCCGCGGACATGGAAAGCATCCGCGACGCCTACCAGAATCGCGGTTATTTCGAAGCCAACGTGGAAGATCCCGCCATCACGCTGCGCAAAACCACCGAGCATTCGTTCTTATTCCTGGGGAGTCATGTCGGGCGCAGCGTGGATCTCCATATCCCCTTGGTCGAGGGCAACCGCTACCGCGTTGGCAAGATTACGTTCATTAACAACCGCTTCATCACCAACGATGCTACGCTGCTGAACCTGTTGGGCCTGAAAACCGGCGACATCATGGATGTGGACAAGCTGCGCAAGGGCTTGAAGACCCTGACCAAGGCTTATGGCCAGTACGGCTACATCAACTTCGTCGCCAACCCGGAGCCCCTCCCCGTCGAAAAAAACCACACCGTCAACGTCGTCATGGACATGCAGGAGGGTAAGCCCTTCTACGTCCGCCACATCGAGTTCAGCGGCAACACCACCACCCGAGACCGCGTGATTCGCCGCGAACTGCTCCTGGATGAAGGCAGCCGCTTCAACAGCGTGGCCTGGGAGAACAGCATTTTGCGCCTGAACCAGCTCAACTACTTTGCCACCATCAAGCCCGAGGATGCCACCATCACCCAGGATACGAGCGGACCCGAGGGCGAAGTGGATATCAACCTGCACCTCAAGGAAAAAGGCAAGAACAGCATCGGCCTGACCGGCGGCGTCAGCGGGCTGGCGGGCAGCTTCCTGGGCCTCAATTACTCCACCAACAATTTTCTGGGTCTGGGCGAAACCCTCGCCGTGTCCACCGATTACGGTTCCCTGCAGCGCAATGTCACCTTCACGTTCACCGAACCGTACGTGCATGATCGCCCGCTGCAGCTCGGCTTCAGTGCCTACCTCAACGATTTCCATTTTGACCAGGCGAAGGAAGCCTCGATCCTGGTGGGTCAGAACCTGTCGTCCTACTTCGATGCCCTGGGAGCCAGCAACCTGCTCAACTATGCCCAGAACTCCCACGGGTTTACGCTGAGCGCCAGTTATCCCAAACCGCGCTCATTCACACGCTACGGAATTTCCTACCGCTGGGACAACTCCACCGTCGAACCGTTCACCCAGGCGGCCTCGCTGCTGTTTAACTCGGTGGCCTACAACGGCATTTCCGGACCGAGCAGCCTGCGCGGCATCATCACCAGCGAAATCATTCCGTCGTTCACGATCAACACGGTGAATAACCCCACCTTCCCCACGCACGGCAAGAACATCTCCCTGTCGCTAGGCGTTTCCGGCGTCGGCGGCAACGTGCGCATCGTCGAGCCCAGCGTTCAGTTGGAGTATTTCCACCCGGCTGGCTGGCACAATGTGCTCGCCATGCGTTTTCTGGGCCAATTCGTCAGTGGCTACAACGGCACCGAGCCACCCAACTTTGACCGTTTCTACACCGGCGGCGAGGACACGATCCGTGGCTTTGACATTCTTGCGGTCACGCCCATCGCGATGATCCCGACGGAAACCACGGTGACGCTCCAGGATCCGTTCAACCCCGGCCAACCTCTCACCAAGAACGTTCCCGACCCCACACCTAGCAACCCCAGCGCTACCATCCCGGAAACGTTCAGTGTCAAGATTCCGACCTATCAGTTCGCCACGCCAGGCGGCGACACGCTCGGTATCGGCAACCTGGAGTACCGCATTCCTATCACCCAGGGGCAAATCCCGGTCTCGGTCTCCTTGTTCACCGACGCCGGCATGGACATGATCACCCAGCACAATCAGTTGGAGGTCAACCAGCAGGTGTTGAATCAGCTGGAGACCGATTTTGGGCGGCCCTTCTCGCGCGCCATTCCGCTCGCCGCGGGCACCAACTCCCAACTCCGCCTGTCCACCGGGATCGAACTGGAAGTAACGCTGCCCATCATTCATGCCCCCGTACGGATCTATTACGCGGTCAATCCAGGCCGCGTAGACACGATCATCCGGCCGCCACAATTGTTTACGCAGGCCGATTTCGAACGCGGCATTCCCGCCGCCTTCCTGTCCGATACCGATGTGCAGCAATCCTTGGCCTTCACCATGCAACAATTGCTGCAGGCGCCCGGCACCCCGTTCAAGGAAGCGCCGCACGTGTTGCGCTTCACCATTGGCCGGACGTTTTAAAATTGGGAGTCATCGGGTGCGCGCGGATTTGCCTTGGAGGACATCATGAGAAACGCCATTGTCGCCATCTGTCTCGGCGCCGCTGTGACCCTGTCTGCAGCTTGGGCGCAAACGCCTGCCCCGCCTCCGGCAGCGCCGTCGCTGCCGGGTCCGCCGACCGTGACCGGACCGACCAAGATCGCGTTCATTGACTTTCAGCAGGCCATCGGCGAGACCGCCCAGGGCGCAAAGCTCGTGGCCGGACTGAAGACCCGCTTTGGTCCTGAACAGGCGCAATTGCAGAAAGAATCCACTTCGATCCAGGCGCTGCAAAAACAGCTCTCCGCCGGCGGAGCCACCATGAGCGCGGACGCGAAGCTGCAGCTCAGCCAGCAAATTCAAGCCAAGCAACGCGACCTGCAGCAGGCGGCCCAGAATGCCCAATCCGATTATCAGTCGGCGGCCGAAGATGTGGTCAATCGGATCGGCACCACAATGATGCCCCTGATCCGCGCCTATGCCAACCAGCACGGCTACACGCTGGTGGTGGATGCCGGGATCCGGTGGCCGCAGTCCCCCATGCTCTACGTGCAGCAAGGCACGGACATCACCGCCGCTATCGTAGCCCGGTACAACCAGGCTCACCCGTTGGCCGCCGGCCATTAGGGCCTTGCCTGTGGGACCCAACTTTCAACTATAATTTCGGTAATATCGCAGTTCATGCGCTGCCGCTTCGAGGATTCCATGAAACCGAATGTCAAGTACCTGGCCATTTGCCTTGCCGCCGCGCTGCTTGGGGCGGCCGCAATGGCGCAAACCACCACGGCAACCGCCACCACCAAGGCTCCGGCAGCTGCGGCACTTCCGCCCGCACCCACTGTCACAGGTCCCAGCAAGATCGGCATCATTGACATCCGCGACGCTATTCTGAGCACCGCCGAAGGCAAGAAGCTGATGGTCAGCCTGCAAGCCCGTTTTGCTCCGCGCGAAACCGTCCTGAAAAATGCGCAGGCCGCCATCACCGCGCTGCAGAACCAATTGAAAAACGGCGGCAATACCATGAGCGATGAGGCCAAGCAAAACCTGAACAGCCAGATCCAGAGCAAGGAGCGCGACTTCCAGCAGGAGTACCAGAACGACCAAACAGACTTTCAAAGCGCGCAGACGGACGTGCTCAATACGGTGGGCAACAAGATGATGCCGATCATCGAGAAGTATGCCAAGGAGCACGGCTACACGGCCATTGTGGATGTCAGCTTTAGCTGGCCGCAGCAGCCGGTGCTGTACTTCAACCCCGGCACGGTCATTACTGGCGACATCGTGCGGCTATACGATCAGGCGGCTTTCGATCCGGCCAAACCTGGCCAAAATCAGAAGAGCTGATAAAAGCTGAGGGAGTGGCTGCCGTTCTGAATCCAAATGCGGGCCTGGTCAGCAGCGATGCCGTTGATCGTCACCAGGGCTACCAGGCCGCTGGCATGCCCGCCCGGTGGTAGGCCGAGTTGATCAATGTGGAAGGTTTTGATGATGCCCCACTCGCCGCTCGGGCCCCAGTCGCGCATGAAGGCATCCATGGGATACTGCTGCGGGTTGGCCTGCCAGATGGCATAGGCTTCCTGGTAGTTCTTGCGCATGATCGCCTGAAAGAAATGATCTACGGTGTTGCGGGCCTGATAGCGGGGCCAATACAGCACCCCGACAATGGCGGCAACCACGACGATCGCGATCACGATGCCCAGAACCTTGCGCTGGTGGGCGCGGCGCGCATCGTAAGCGGGTGCATCAAGCAGGGTCATAACTTTATTGCAGCACGTTTTTGCCCTTTGGGCTGGCCCAGGCCTTTACGCTCTCCGGCGCGCTCGAGCGCCAGCGCAATCATAAGGTCGAGCAGAGCGGAAAGGGGCAGGCCCTCCGCTTCCCACAGTTTGGGATACATGCTGATGGCGGTGAAACCGGGCATGGTGTTCATTTCGTTCAGATAGAGCTTGCCGGTGCGCTTTTCGAGGAAAAAATCCACCCGCGCCAGGCCCTGGCACTCGCAAGCCTGAAAGGCTGCCACTGCCAGGTCTTGGACGCGTGCCGCCACACGTTCGGACACGGGAGCCGGCACCAACGTTCGCGAGCCGGTGCTGGCATATTTGGCGGCGTAATCGTAGAATTCGCGTCCGGAAAGTATTTCGCCGGGCGCCGACGCATGAGGGTGGCGGTTCCCCAGGACCGAGCACTCCAGCTCGCGCGCGTCCAGGCCCTGCTCGACCAGCACCTTGGGATCGTACGCAAGAGCCAGCTCAAGCGCCGCGCCGAGCTGGCTGCGGCGCTTGACCTTGCTGATGCCGACCGAGGAGCCCAGATTCGCCGGCTTGACAAAGAGCGGATAACGCAATCGATGCTCAATTTCGGCGGCGAGGCTGGGCCCAGCCGCCGTCCAGGATTCGCGAGTCGCGGGCACGTAAGGGCCGACCGGCAATCCCGCCTGCCGCCATAGCCGCTTGGTCACTTCCTTGTCCATGGCCACAGCCGAGCCCAACACGCCTGCACCCACGTAAGGGACGCCGACCATCTCCAATAGGCCCTGGATGGTGCCGTCCTCCCCGTAGGGCCCATGCAGTATCGGCAGCACCACGTCCAGGCGGTCGAGCGTCATCCAGACGCT
This sequence comes from Terriglobales bacterium, assembly GCA_050747905.1. Lineage (GTDB taxonomy): Bacteria > Acidobacteriota > Terriglobia > Terriglobales > SCQP01 > SCQP01. The sequence continues at coordinate 40,753 of JBOGKQ010000001.1, forward strand.
GCGCAACAACTTGTGGTTCATGCGCCAGGCGCCTTCGCGGGTGATGAAAATGGGAGTCACCGCGTACTTGTGCGGGTCCAGATGCCCGGCGACGGCGCGGGCGGAGAGCAGCGAGATGTCATGCTCGCTGCTGCGCCCGCCGCAGATCAGGCCTACACGCAAGCGCTTGCGGACGGGCATGGCCTCACGCCCCCACGGGCGCGTCCACCAGGCGCGTGCGCTTGGGGCGGCGATTGGCGGCCAGGATCTTTTTGCGCAGCCGCAGCGAGCGGGGCGTGATCTCGACCCATTCATCCTCGGCGATGAACTCCAGCGCCTGCTCCAGCGTGGGGGCACTGAACGGCACCAGACGAATGGCTTCATCGGCGACGGAAGCGCGCATGTTGGTTAGCTTCTTCTCCTTGGTGGCGTTGACGTCAATATCGCCCTCGCGGGCGTTCTCGCCCACGATCATACCCTCGTAGACTTCCACCCCCGGCCCGATAAACAGAATCCCGCGCTCCTGAATGTTGTTGAGCGCGTAGGTCGTGGTCAATCCGGCGCGATCCGCCACCAGGGCGCCCGTGGGCCGGGCCGCCAGCTCGCCCTGCCAGGCAACCCAGCCGGCAAACAGCGAGTGGATCAGCGCCGTGCCGCGCGTGTCGGTCATGAGCGCACTCCGCAAGCCAATCAGCCCGCGCGCCGGAATTTTGAACTCCATCCGCACGCGGCCACTGCCGTGATTAATCATTTGCTGCATTTCCCCGCGCCGTGACCCGAGCTTTTCCATCACCACGCCCACAAAATTCTCCGGGCAGTCCACCACCACCAGTTCCTGCGGCTCCAGGCGTTGGCGGTTCTCATGTTTCACCACAATTTCGGGCTTGCCGGCCATCAACTCGTAGCCCTCGCGCCGCATGGTCTCGATCAAAATGGCAAGCTGCAGTTCCCCCCGCCCCAGCACCCTGAAGGCGTCGGTGTTTGCCTCTTCCTCCATGCGCAGAGAGACGTTGGTCTGCAGCTCCTTGCGCAGCCGCTCGCGCAGGTGACGCGAGGTCACGAACTGCCCTTCGCGTCCGGCCAGCGGCGAGGTGTTCACCGTGAAGATCATCGCCAGCGTAGGCTCGTCAAACAGCACCGGCGGCAGCGGCTCCGGATGTTCGGCATCGGTTACGGTCTCGCCGATTTGTATGCCCTCGACTCCCGCCAGCGCCACAATAGCGCCGGCCTCGACCTGTTCAGCCTCCTCGCGCTTCAGCCCCTGGAACGTGAATAGCCGTGTGATGCGGGTGTGCGCCAGCGAACCGTCCAGCTTGGCGATCGCCACCTCATCCCCGGTGCGCAGCCTGCCCTGAAACATGCGGCCAATGGCAATGCGGCCCAGATAGTCGCTGTAGTCCAGGTTCAGCACCTGAAGCTGCAGCGGTGCCTCCGGATCGCCGCCGGGGGCGGGAATGGCTTCCACAATAGCGGCAAACAGCGGTTCCAGATTCTGGGCCGCTGGTTGGTCTTTCCGTTGCGCGGTGCCGGCCTTGGCGTTGGTGTACAGCACGGGAAACTCCAACTGCGCCTCGGTGGCATCCAGATCAATGAACAGGTCGTAGATTTCGTTCAGGACTTCCTCGGGACGGGCGTCCTTGCGGTCGATTTTGTTCAGTACGACCACGGTTGCCAGCCGCTTGCGCAGCGCTTTTTGGAGCACATAGCGGGTTTGCGGCAGCGGACCTTCGCTCGCATCCACCAACAGGACCACACCGTCCACCAGGTTGAGGGCGCGCTCGACCTCGCCGCCGAAATCGCTGTGTCCGGGCGTGTCGACGATGTTGATGTGGGTGCCGTGGAACCAGAGAGCGGTATTTTTAGCGAGGATGGTGATGCCGCGCTCGCGTTCGAGCACGTTGGAATCCATCACGCGCTCGGCCACTTCCTGGTTGGCGCGGAACACACCGCTCTGGCGCAGCATGGCGTCCACCAAGGTGGTCTTGCCATGGTCCACGTGGGCGATGATGGCGACGTTGCGAAGGGAAGCCAAGCGAGGAAGGAACCTGCAGCACTAGTTTAGCATCCGCCGGGGCGGCGTTACCAATGGGCGGCGACCGGGAGAGGCGCTCGGTGCCAGCGCAGGCGGGCACAGGCGCGTGTCCAGGCACGCGGATTCGCGTGCCAGCGCGGACTGACAGCGATGCGGTGAAGGCGCCAGGGCGAATCGCCAGGCGCGACGAGGCCGCCATGGCAGCTCAGGCAGCAGCGGTACCCGGCGGCGCGCACCGCCGTGCGGGCTGTGAAGTCGCAGTCGCCGGGGCCACCGAACGGGTAGGCGAAGTCGAGTACGGGCTCGCCCAGCTCCGCTTCCAGACGCGCGCGCGAGGCGGACAGCTCGACCGCGAGATCGCCGCCCCGCACCGCGCTCAGGCGCGTGTGGGTGACGGTGTGGGAGCCAATCCCGAAGCCGGCGGCGTGGAGTGCGCCGACCTGTTGCCATGTCATGAGCCGCGGCCTGGGTATCTGGCCCTTATCCCAAGGGAATCGGTTTTCGCCTCCCATCGCGCCGGTGGGGATGAAAAACGTCGCGTTTAAGCCGTAGCGATCGAGAATATCGGCGGCAGTTTCGGCGTTGTCGGCGTAGCCGTCATCGAAGGTGATGACGAGTGCCGGCTGCGTGGCCACATGTCCGTGCGCCAGGCGTGCCAGAAGGCAATCGAGCGTCAGCGTCTCGTAGTGGTCACGCCAGTAGCGGCAGAGTTCAGCAAACTTGGCAGGCGGGTAGTCGAGCTCGCTATCCCCGGCGGCGATGCGGTGCAAGGCAGCGATGCAGTGCGAGCGCGGCGCTAGGGCGCGAAAAACGGGCTCGGGCAGCCGCCGGGCGAGAGCCGCGATCATGGCTTCCGGCTCCGCATCCAATGCCAGCCTTCCCGCAGCCTCAGCCAGGCCGTGCCGACGGCGCCGCGGACGGCCAGCAGGCGCAGGCTGGAGTGGCGCGCGCTCGTCCAGCGGGCCTTGTAGCCCTCTTCGCCGCGCAAAAAATCAAAGCTTCGCAGACCGCGCGCCATGCAGTCTTCGATGACGGCGCTGAGCAGCACGGTGCCTGGGCTGAAGGCGGTGGCGGCGGGATCAAAGCCAGATTGAAAATACAGGAACCGGCGCGCGCCAGCGGGCCCGGCCTCCAAACCGTACAGCACCGCCAGGATGGTCTCGGGCGTCCGCAGCAGGTACACCCGCGCCACCCCCAGCGCGGCCAGGCCCGGGGCGGCGCGCAGATGAAACGCACGCAGGCGCGGGGATTCGAAAATACCGGCAGCGGCATGCTGCGTACGCCGCAGATTGTGGAGACGGAACAGATGCGGCAGCGCAGCCGCCACCGCCGCCGGTGCAGCGGCGCAGTCCAACCGCGCCTGCGGCCATTGGCGCACGAAGCGGCGCCGGCGGCGGCGGATTTCCGCGCGGAAGTTGGGGCTTTGCGCCGCCAAATACGCATCGAAGCTGGCCGGCAGTTCCAGCGTGGGCAGCCATTCGGCGGCTTCCGTGCGCACCCACGGCAGTTGCGCCAGCGCACCACCCGCATCGGCCGACTCCAGCCGCAACCGCTGCCAGCGACGCTGCCGCAGCGCCGCCGCCAGCAAGCGCTCGGCGGTGCCGGCGGGGGCTCGCGGATCGAGCAGGCAGTCGAGGTCATCGCCGCCACTGCCCTCGCCCAGGAACTCAAGCTGGGCAAGCCCCTGGTGCCGGCGCCACTGCAGCGCCAGCAGCCCGGCCAGCGAACCATCAGGAAACGGTTGCGCTACCACGACCGGCGCCACACCCCGCGGCAGTTGCGCCGCCCAGGCACTTTGCCACTCCCAGCTGAGAAACGGATTGGTCACGCCAACGCGGCGCTGGAGTTGTTTCCAGCCGCGCTCCAGCGCCGCCAGCGGCAGGGAATGATGCCGCGCTCCCACCAGCACCGGCAACCACGCGGCCGGCGACCCTGACGGAACCGGGGAGCGTACCGCACTCATGCCGCCAACTCCGGGGCCGAAGCCGTGGCCGGCTGGGCCGCCTCCGTGCTCCGGCGCCGCAGCCGGGCCAGCGCCGCGCGCGCCACTCGCGGGTGCAGCAGTGCGATCGCGGTGATGTACACCACTGTGCCGAACGGAACCAGGACCGCCAGTTCCAGCCGCGGCGTGAGGCCTGTCACCCGAGGCGCCAGAATCCACAGCGCTGTAGCCATGAGCGCACTGCCTTCCAGCGCGGGTGCGATGCAGCGCAGTAGCGCCTTCGGCCTGATGTTCAGATACTTCGACACCAGATAAACGTGCAGCAGCGTGACCGCGGCGCGCGTTACCACCTGCCCCCATGCGACCCCCACAACACCACCCCAGTGCGCACCCAGGATGATGCTCGGCGGCAGTACGATCCACCACAGCACGGTGGTGCGCGTGAGCACATCAGGACGCCCAATCGCCTTATAGCCATCTCCAAAGCAATGGATCAGGCAGCGCATCCCGGCGCACAGCGCCAGCACCTGCAGTACCGGGATGGCGGGTCCCCAGTGCCGCCCGTAGATGCCGTACACCATCGCCGGCGCGAGCAGCCCCATGCCCGTCGCCAAGGGCAGGGTGATCAAAGCCGTGTAGCGTTCGGTTTCCAGCAATGTGTGCCGCAGTCGCGGCGCGTCGTTATGCAGGCGGCTGAAGCCGGGGAAAGTCACGCGGGTGACCACGTTGAGGACGCTGATCAGAACGACTTCTGGCAGCCGGAAGGCGAGGGTGTAGAAGCCCAGCCACACGTCGCTGAGCATGCGACCGATGGTCAGCGTATCCAGGTTATTCAGCAGGACGCTGGAGCCATCGAGGAAATAAATGTGCTTGGCATAGCGGATCATGCGGCGCAGCACCAGCCGGTCCCAGTGGCGGTTGGGGCGCCAGGCCACAACCCGCCAGAGCAGCGCTGCGGCGGCCAGGCTGGCCAGCACCTGGCCCCAGATCAAGCTCCAGGCGCCAAAACCCATCCAGGCGAGCACAATGGCCGCGATGCCTTTGGCGGCAGCCTGCCCCAGATCAGGGATGATCTTGACGTGAAACGCCAGCTGCCGGCGCAACAGGTAGTCATGGGTGCTGCACAGCGCGTTGAGAACCAAACAGGCCGAGAGCGCGCGCAGCATCGGCGCCAGCGCCGGTTCATGAAAAAACTGTGCCAGCGGCGCCGCCAGCAGCCAGGCAGCCGCCAGTTCGAGAAAGGAAGTGGCAAAGGTGATCCAAAAACACAGGTTGGCGGCGGCCTCGACCGCCTCTTCCTCAAAGATCAGCGCCGATGTGAGCCCGAGCGTGCCCAAGATTTCCAGGATGGACACCGCAGAAGTCGCCAGAGCCACTTCGCCAAACGCCTTGGGTGCGAGCAGCCGCGTCAGCACCACCACCGAACCGAACACCAGCAGCTTCCCCAGCAGAAACGAGCTCGATGCCCAGAACAGGCCCCGCAAAATTCCCGGGGGGGGCGCAGCCATATCCGCCGGAGCGCGCTGCACTTTGAGCCACAAGCGCGGTTCGCTGTTGCGCCAGTAGCGCCACACCCCTGCCGCAGCGGCGGCCAGGGCCAGGACAAAAAAATACGGCGCCTCGCCGCGGCCGAGGCGGGCCCCACAACGCCGCACCACCGCAACCACGGCGATCCAGGCAAACAGCGCCAACACCAAGCCGGCCAGCAGACGCAGACAGAGCGGGAGCGCGCGGGCGGGAGCCGCCAGGATCAGCGCGGCGGTGGGCAACGCCAGCAGCATCCATAGCGCCGACAAATGGCGCAAGACGTGGTGAAACCACACTTTAACGGCATCGCCGGCGGGCACACCGCCCCGGTGCCAGGCGGCATGCAGCGAGCGCCACTGCCCCACTGCCATGCGGCGGCGGCGCTTAAACTCCGAGCCTGCGTTCAGAGAACCGCCTTCCCACGAGCGCGCCAGAGGAGCGGCCGCCACCCGGCGGCGCTGGGCCAGCACGGCAAGTATCAGAAATAGGTCGTCGGCCACCAGCGTGTCGGTCGGCAGCGGGCGGAAACAATCGCGCCGTAGCGCGAGAACTTCACCGAAGGCACCGGCCGTGCTGCCGGTCAGCGCCTCGTGTGCCACCAGCCAACGTTCATACCGCCAATAAACGCCCTCGCCGCCGCCCAGCCCGCTCGCTTCGGCCACGGTTTTACAGCCGCTGACCGCGCCCACGCGGGCGTCGGCAAACGGCGCCATCAGATGGCGCAGCGCCAGTGGAGCAAACTCGTTGTTGGCGTCGGTAAAGACCAGAATGTCCCCGCGCGCGGCGGCGGCGCCGCGGTTCAACGCGGCCGCTTTGCCCGCCCGCCGCGCTGCCCGCAACAGATGCACCGGACACGGCCCCCCGCCAGCGGCGAGGGCACGCACCAGTTCGGCGGTCGCGTCGGCCGAGCCGTCCTCGCAGACCAGGATCTCCATCCGTCCGGCCGGGTAATCCTGGTCCCAAAGGTTCCGGAGGCGGTGCTCGATATGCGCCGCCTCGTTATGCGCCGCCACAATCATGCTGACCGAGGGCCACGCGGCGGCGGGCGCACGCAACGGCGTAAGGGGAGCCATCGCGGGGCGCCAGCGTGCCCACAGTGTGAGCAGCAGCGGATAACCAAACCAGGTGAGCGCCAGCGCGGCCAAGCTCAGCAACAGGAGAGCGCCGGCGAGCCAGCCAACCGCGCTCATGCGGCGGCCTCGCCGAGACCCTGTGGGGCGGGCGCCCACAACTCTGCCAAACGGGCGGCGTTCACGCTCAGGTCAAAACTGGCAAGGGTTTTTTGGCGGCCGTGAGCACCCCAGCGGAGCCGTCGCGGGCCATCATCCAGGCGCCAGAGGGCTGCGGCCAGTTCCGCGGCATCGCCGGGGGTGACCAGCAGGCCATTGCGTTCGTGCTCGACCAGTTCGGGGATGCCCGAGAGGCGGCTGGCGACCACCGGCAGGCCCGACGCCATAGCCTCCATAAGCGCCACCGGCAAGCCTTCCATCTTGCCGCTGCGCGCGCGGATGCTGGGCATGGCAAACACTTCCGCCCACTGCAGCACAGCGATTACTTCGGCCTCGTTGGCCGCTCCTTCCAGCCAAACATGGCGCTCCAGACCGAGCCGACGGACTTGCCGGCGCAACCGGCCCATGAGCTGGCCCCCGCCCACGATCCGGCAAACGAACACCGCCCCCCGCTCGCGCAAGATCGCGCAGGCCTCCACGAGCACGCGGTGACCCTTGTAGGGTTCCAGCGAACCGACCGCCAGAATGCGCAGCGGTGGCACGGCCCCCTCCCGCTGGCGCTCAGGACGTCTCCAAGTGGCCGCGTCCGCAGCTAATACCCGCCCGGCGGCCATCCGGCTATACACCTTGTTTTCGATGCCGCAGTGCACGACCACCACCGGAGGCCGTGGCGGCGGCACGACGCGCTCCACCAGGATGCGGTTGAATTGACTGATCGCCACCACCACCCGCGCAGCCCGAATCTTGTGGGCGAGCATGACGCGGTGGCAGAAAATGTCGTGCGCATGCACGGTCACCGAATAGGGAATGCCGGTGAGGCGTTGAACAATGTAGGCCGCCAGCGCCGGATGGGTGGCGTAGTGGGCATGCACATGTTCGACCCCGTCTTGTTGCATCTGCCGTGCGGCCGATACCGCCTTGCCCCAGTACGCCAACGCGCCGAGCCACAAATTCGCGTCCCCGCGGTTGCGCCACAGGACCGCCGCGAGCGTGCCGGCATAGGCCCACGGTCGGCGGCGCAGCCAATATCCATGCGCCCGCCAGGCCAGCCAGGGCAGCCAGCGCACCGGAGCGCGCAGTTGGGCCACGCGCAGGTGCCGCTTGCCCTTCACCCGGCGCAACGGGTACACGAACAGGCGCTGGCCCTGCCGTTCCAGCTCCCACATTTCCCGCAGAATGAACGTCTCGCTGAGCAGCGGATAGCGCGATAGGATGTAGCCGACGATCATCGTTCACGCTCTGAGATGCCACCGCCGGCGAGCGCCTGCGGTAGATCCTTGGTAGCAATTCCTGACGCGGCAAAGAGTGCGCCGGGAGCAGTGCAGGCCAACACGGTGCGAGCGATGGGTTGCCAGGCGTGGCGGGCGGTTGCGAGCTCGGCGGAACGCTGGCCCCATCGCCACCGCAGGTCAGCCGAGCTGCTGACGCGCGCCATGGCCCGGGCCAGCGGCGCCGCCTCGCCCGCCGGCACGACCTCGCCATTGCCGTCAATCAACTCCGGCAGGCCACCGCTCGCCGTAACGATGAGTGGCTTACCGAACGTCAGCGCCAAATTACCGACGCCGCTTTGCGAGGCCACGCGATAGGGCAGCACTACAAAATCGGCACGTCGGAAGTACCAGGCAACGTCCGGGGCGGGAATGTAGCGTACATCCCAGCGCAACCACCGCTCCAGCCCCAGCCCGCGGGCCTGCCGCCGCCATTTCGCCAGCTCCGCCGTGGCGGTCGCCATGCCCGCGATCAGCAACCCAGGGCGCTCGGCGGGCGTGAGGACTGCCATCGCCGCCAACAGCACCTCCACACCTTTATAGGGGCTCAAAGCTCCGAACAGCAGCGCGAGCGGGCGGTCACGCGGCAAGTGCAAACGCGCATCCAGACTAGGATCCGGCCCTGCCTGCTCAACCATCCACTCCTGATTGCCATGCGGTATGACGTAGGAGCGGTAGCCGGTCTGCGCGTGAAACTGCTCGGCGAGCGCCTCGCCGTGAACGAAGATGGCATCAAAATGCCGCGCCATGGGGGCGCGCCAGCGCAAACGGCGCAGCAGGCGTCCGCGATGGTAGCGGTCAAACGGCTCGACGTTGTGCCAAATGTCGGCCAGCACCCCCGGCGCCGCCTGGCGGTGCAGTTGGCGGCGCAGGCGGGGTACAAACCAGGCGTCGCAGCGATGCTCGAGATCGCTCAACAGCACCACCCGCGGCTGGAGCCGCCGCACGGCGTGCAGCAGCTCGAACCACGCCGCGGCGTAGCGCAGACCCCGCCCGGCGCGCACCAGGCGCCGCGGCCAAACCCGCGGCTGGCAGTGGGGGTTCCAGGTATGCAAGCCGGTGAGCAGGCGCACACCCCACGGGGCCGGCGATTCGGGGTGGGGAGCGGTGAGCAGGATGATTTCCGTACCCGGGTGCACGAGGGTGCGCATCGCCCGCGCGAGTTGCCAGGTATAGTGAATGAGCCCGCCGCGGGAGAAGAACTCCACCATCAGAATGCGGGTGCAGGAAGCGTCAGGCTTCGAGGACTTCTTCATACAACCCTGAGAGCCGCTGCAGCCAGCAGGCTTCACTCAACGGGCCCAGGGTGCGCTGTCGGCCCGCCGCGGCAGCGGCGCGCGCGGCGGATGCCCCCGGGCCCCGGCTTTCACTCCATGCCAGCGCGGCGGTGGCGAGCGCCCGGGCATCCCCCACCGCCACCAGCTGGCCGCAGCCTGCGAGAACCTCCTCGATGGCGGGCAAACGCGAGGCAACCACCGGCAGACCTGCGGCCATCGCCTCCATCACCGCGGTGGGCTGGGCCTCCTGTTCGGAAGGAAACAGGAATAGATCGCTGGCCTGCAGCCAGCGCGCGACGTCGGTGCTGGAACCTGGAAGCGCAATGCGGGCCGCCAGCGGCGAGCGGTCCGCAGCCTGGCGCAATAACGGCCACTCCGGTCCGCCGCCGACCCAGACAAAATGAGCCTGCGGGCGCGCGACGGCAATTTGTTCGGCAGCCGCCAGCCAGGTGCGCCAGCCCTTGGGGGCGCGCACCACGGCGACGGTGATAAAGATGCGCGCCTCGCCTGGCAACCCCAAGGCTTGGCGCAGCGCCCTCCGGTCTGCCGTCGGCTCCTCCGGCAGGCACACGCCATTGCCAATGACCACCGCGCGCTCGCGCGCTGCCACCGCTCCCCACGCCTGGCGCTGCGCCGCACTGACATAGACCACGCGCGCCGCCTGGCGGCGGCAGCGCCGCTCCCAGGCCGCGGCCAGCCGCTGCCGCGGCGCGGTGTCCACAGGCGGGCAGGAATGCACGGTGCTGACAAACGGGCGTCGCAGCAGTTGTGCCGCCAGCGCGCCCCAGATGGTAGCATAACGCAAATGAGTATGGATCAGCTCGGGGCGCGAGCGGGCCAGCAGGCGCAGCAAGCGGCACCAGCCGGCGGCGTCATCCAGGCCGTGCATACCGACGCAGTGAATGCGCCCGCGCAGGGGCTCGAGCTGACGCCCCCAAAGACGCTCCAGGCTCTCCTGCGTTGCCGCATGCAGGCACACCAACTCGATGTGCCACGACCGGGCGATGGCGGCAAAGCGCAAGGCCAGCCGTTCGGCGCCTCCTGGACCTAATTGATCAATGACCCAGGCGAGCCGACGCAGGTCATTCACGACACGCTCGCTGACCTGCGGTGGCCGGGAGACAGCTCCCGCGCCAGCGCGGCACCAACCACCCCCAGCGCCAGCAGCAGGTAGAAATGGCGGAAATAGGCGTCGTGGAGGAAAATGCTGCAGACCAGGTATACCGCCAGGGCCAGTTCACACGCCGCCACCAGACGCGCCAGCGTGCCCGCACCCAGCCGCGCCGCGCGCCGGCGCCCTCGCTCCATCGCCTGATAGGCTGCCACCAGCAGCCAGACGAAGGCTGCTGTGCCCACCAGCCCAGTTTCCGCCAACAATTGGGTGTACAGGCTGTGCGGATCGCGGTCCACATCCTCTCCGATCAGCCCGGCCATAGCGGAATACTTGTAATACTCAAAATCGAAATTTCCCAGCCCGACGCCGGCCACAGGATGATGAAGAAACATCACCAGCCCGGTGAGCATGACGTGACGCCGCACGCGGAAACTGGCATCGGTCATCTGCTGGCCTGGCCCGGCGAGAGAGTTATCCACCAGCGTGGACAACCGCCCCCACAGCGCCTGCGGAGCGAGGGCGGAGGCGAGGAGCATCCCGGCCAGGCTGACCACCAGAATCCATTTGCGGCGCGGATGCAGCACCAGCAGCGCCGCCACCATGATCGCCAGCCCGACCGCCGCGCCGCGCGAATAGGTGAACAGCAGGGCGCCCAGGGTGGCCGCCAACACGCCCGCCGACCACAGCCGCCGGAACCAGTGGGCGCGGGGTTCGAGCGCCTGCATGATCGCCAACGGCAGTGCTGCCACCAAAACCATGGCGAGGAAATTGGGATCGCCCATGGCACCCCCGAATCGCCAGCCAAACTGGCCCGGCGCGGTGGCGGCGTATTCCATGGACCCGAAGCCCCAAAAAGTGAAGTGGCTGCCGGTAAAGCCCTGATACAGCACCGGCAGCGAGAGCAGCACCAGCGCCGCCATCACCGCATCCACGCCCCGCCGCCACCAGCGCGGAGAGCGCAGCAGGTTGGCCACGAGGTAGAACACCACCAGCGCCTTGCCGTATTCGAGCAGTTGCCCCGCCGCCACACTCCGGTTGACTGCCGTTAGAGTGCATAACGTCTGGGCCGCGCCCCAGACCCCGAGCGGCATCAGCAGCGGCCAGCGCTGGCGGCGACGATCGCCGCACAGCAGACGCTCGATTAGCCAGGCGGCGAGTGCGCCGGCAATGGCGATGCGCAAAACCCAACTGAATCCGAACGACTCCGTAATGACATCGCTGGCATTCCAGTACACCAGCAGGATCAACGCGCACGCGCCCCAAGCCGGCCGATAGAGCACCACGGCCACCGCCGCGACCACCGCCGGGATGGCCCAGGCGAGGGTGACCAGATGCTGGGGATAGCAGACCATGGCGGCGGCGACGGGCACGAGCGCGGCCAGGCCCAACAGCCACCATCTCAGTGCCTCCCAGGCGTGCGCCGGGCGGGCGCCGCTCGCTGGCGCCCAACGCCCGGGGACAGTCCAGGTGCTCATTTCGCCCCCCGGCCGCTCAACACGACCCGCACCGTCGCGGCAAGAATACGAAGGTCCAGCCACAGGCACCAACCGCGAAAGTAGGCCAGATCCAGGCGCAGCCCTTGTTCAAAACCCGATTGGGCGCGGGCCACAATCTGCCACAGCCCTGTAATTCCCGGCGGGGTCGTGAGGCGCTCGGTCTGCCAGAGCTGATAGTGATCCAGGCCAAAATCGGTGGGTCGCGGGCCGACCCAACTCATCTCCCCGCGCCATATGTTCCAGATTTGCGGCAGCTCGTCCATGCTGGTGCGGCGCAGGAAACTGCCCACGCGGGTGATGCGCGGGTCGCGGGTAATTTTGAAATAGGGAAAGGGAAGCTCGTTGAGGTGCCCGAGCGCAGGTTTCATGGTGTCGGCATTGACGACCATGCTGCGCATCTTCCAAATGCGGAAGCGCCTCCCGTGGGCGCCGAGACGCCATTGACCAAACAGCGCCGGGCCAGCGGAGTCACAGCGCACGGCCGCTGCGGCCAACCCCACCAGCAGCAGCGCCGGCACACTCAGCAGCAGACACAATCCCAGGTCGAGCGCGCGCTTGAGCCGGCGCTCCCGCGGTGAGAGCTGGCAGCGCCAGCCCCGGCGCCGGCGCAACGGCTGGCACCAGTGCGGGCATTCGAGGGCTGGGGCCGGGACGGCTGCGAGGGCCTCTATGGATGCCATCCGACCTCCTCCAGCAGCCTCTCGACGGTCACGCCTTGGCGCGGAAATTGGGCCGTGTGCATCTCCAGCTCCAACCCGGTGCGGGCGGCGCACAGGCGCAGGCGCATTTCCACCGCGGTGGCGTCGTCGGTCTCTTCCAACAGCATCAGGACCTCCGCGCCCGGCTCCTGCCAGACCAGATCGCCAATGCGCACTTGTGCCACCAGCGTTTCCAGAAAGGCGAAAGGCAGCACGCTCCCATCCAGGCCGGTGCGCGCGGCGCGCAGCAGCACCAGCGGCGCCGCGCGGCGGCGGGCGCGGCTGAACAAACGCAGCAGCGCGGCATCGGCCAGACGGCGGCTGGCCAGCACGCCAGCGGGCGGACGCGGCGCGGGGGCGCGATGCAGCAGCGGCATGGTTACCCCTGCGCCGCCCCCGCCTTCGGGTGGCGATAGGGACGAAAAGCCGGAGCAGCCGGATCGGCGCGGTTGAACAGGGTGCCGAGTAGCGGAGCATGCGCCCGCGCCAGGTCTTCGCACAACTGTTGCGCCTCGCTGCGGCGCGTCTGGCCCCACTGCAATACCACCACCACGCCATCCACCAGCGACGACAGCAACACGGCGTCGCCGCTCACCTGGCCAGGCGGCGAGTCCAGCAGTACGTAGTCGTAGTGTTCGCGCCACTGCTCCAGCAGCGTGGCCATGGCGCGGATTTGCAGCGGCGGGGCGTCATCCTCGACCGGCATCAGATCGAGGTGCGTCGCCACATTTAGGGGCGCGGTCTTGCGTCCGGTTTGCGCCGCCGCCAACCCGTTGAGGTTGGCAAGGCCGAAGAAGCGGTGGCAGCCGGGGCGCTGCAGGCCGGCATCCACCAGCAGGGTGCGCCAGCCTGCCTGCGCCAGCGCCCGCCCCAGTTGGCACACGCTGGTGGTCTTGCCCTCGCCCGGATTGGCGCTGGTGACCAGGATCGTGCGGGGCGGCACGCCACAGCGCGCCACTAGGTTGGCGGCCACTTTGCGGAACCCGTCCGGGTTCTGTTCCGCACCCGCGCCCAACAGCGCCCGCCGCGTCCTCGTCCGCAGCGGTGGTTTTTCCGCGATCATGCCCAGCGGCGCCAGCGCCGGGCCCAGCGCCTGTACCACCCCGTCGCCTGCGGTCAAGGTCTCGCCCCAGTGCTCGCGCGTCAACGCCGCGCCCATGCCCACCACGATGCCCAAGCCCAGCCCCAGGGCCAAATCCAGACCGAGGCGCGGATAGAGGGGCTGGCTGGGCGGCACCGCCGCGTCCAGCACCTGAATGTTGCTGGGCGGAAGACTGGCCTCGAGTTCGACTTCACTCAATTTCTGACGCAGCGTGGCAGCCAGGTTGCGCTGGGCATCGGCTCGCGCCTGCAGCACCCCAAAGCGCATCTCCAGACCGCTGGTGGCCGCCGCCTGGTGATTCAATCGCCGCACCAGCAGCGCCAGCTGCTGTGCCCGTTGCTGGCTGCCTGCCAGGCGCTGTTGCAAGCCTGTCGCCACCTCCGCTTTCAGGCTGGTCAGCTTCTGCTGCGCCTGGCGTACCTGCGCTCGCGCCTCGACGACGAGCGGGAAACTCGTCTGGTACGTGGTTGTGAGCGTGCTCAGTTGTGCCTGCGCCGCACCCAGATTGTCAACCGCACGTGCGATTTCCGGGTTGCTCACGCCCGCCGGCAGGGCGGTGACGTTGCCCGCAAAGCTGTGCAAGTCAGCCGCATCGGAAATGCGCTCGGCTTCGGCAGCGCTCCAAGTATGGTTGGCGTCCGCCAACCGTGCCAGCAGCGCGCTTTGCGCACCACTGGCGAGCAGCGGTACATACGCGTGCTGGTTTTGGAACGCCGCCACCGCGGCATCGTCCTGACCTAGCTGGAGTACTGCGGCGCGCACTTGTTGCCGCATCCAGTGGGAAGCCGATCGCCCCTGAGCGCCTCTCTCGGCCAGCGATTCCAGCAAAAACGACTGATCGGTGGCGTTCACCACCTCCGCCGCCAGCGCCGCATCGTGCGAACTGTAGCTGACGTGCACGGTGTCGCTGAGTTTGTCGGGCACCGCCGCCAGCTTGGAGCGGAAGATGCCGTAGGCGACCGCGGCGGCATCCACGGTCTTGCGCGGGCGCGCCGCACGCATCTGCGCCAGTGTGGCGGCGATTTCCGGATCCCGGCGCTCCAGCTGCAACTGCCGGATCACCGGCAGGGCTACCGCCCGGCTGCCGAGGATGGTCAGCTCGGTTTGCATTTCCCGGTCCGGATCCACGGCCGGGATATACTCGCGCGGCGTGAGTTCGGCCGGATGCAGGTCGAGGCTCCGCACCATGATGGACGCCGTCGCCTGGTAATAGGGCCGGATCGTGACGCTCAACACGCCCGCCGCCACCAGGCAGGTCACGATGATGGCCGCCACCAGCCAGCGCTGACGGTAGAGCGTGTTGTGCAGCCGCCCGCGCCGCGGCGCCGCCCCCGATGCCGGTTCCAGTTCATACAAAGGGGATAGGGACGAGTTTCCGTTTCCCGAGGTTGCAATGTAGGCCATGGGTTCCTCGCAGCTACCACACGCTGTTGGCCACGCTCTGCTGCACGCGCCAGCGGCCCGTGCCGGTGAAAAAGTCCAATAATTCCAGTCCTGCCATGCGCAGGGTCGAGCCGGAAACCAACACAATGTCGTCGGGAGCGAGCGCCAGCTGCGGCCGCTGATTCATTTGCGCCGCGCCCACGTTCACCACCAGCGTCTGGCGCTGGCCGTTGGGTTGCAGCCGCAGCACGCGCACCCGGCTGCGGCTGGCCTGGGGCAAAAAGCCTCCGGCGGCGCTGATCAATTGCGCCAGCGTCAGGCCGGGCTGCAGGGGCGCCGCCCCCGGGTGCAGCACATCACCGGACAGATAAACCTGCCGAATGGGCTGCACATCAATCACATCACCGGGCTGCAGCAAACGGTTCCACGCAGGCTGGGAGGCGATGCGCGACAAATCAATGGTCTGCATCACCTCATTGGCGGTATACACTGGCAGGCCCTGGGCATTGTCGCCAGAGCTGACTGGCGGCTGATGGAACAACAGCACTTTCGAGCTCGCTTTGGTGGGGTCTACCCCACCTGCCAGCCCCAGGGCCTGCATCAGTGTCAACTGGCCGCTGAAGTGATACACGCCCGGCCGCGGCACCACGCCATTCACACTCACTGCGCGGCTGTTGTTTTGCAACAGACGTACGCTCACCATGGGGTGCTTGAGCAGCGTGCCGTAGGCTTGGGTCAGCGCCGCCTGGATCGCCAACGGCGTTTTGCCGGCGGCCGCCATGCTCGGCAGAAACGGTGGCGCAATGACGCCGTCGGCAGCGACGCGCAAGTCGGCGCTCAGCTGCGGCTGTCCAAACACACGCACGTCCAGCAGGTCGCCCGGACCCACCGCATCGGCAATGGCGGCGCTGCCCCACGCCGCCATGGTGTCCGGCACCGGGGCGGCTACGGCCGCCGGAGCCGTGGTCATGGCGCTGGTGGCCAGCGTCTGCGCGCTCGCGGCGGCACCCGCCACCAGCAACGCCACGGTTCCCAACATCGCCCGCTTTCCGTAATGTTTCATGCATCCGCCCCGGCCCCGCTTGCAGGCACAAAACCAGCGTAGAAGCCGGGGCATCCAGGCACAATTGCTCCACCGTTGTAGTCGCCCGCCAACGAAGTTGGAGAGCAATTTGCAACCTTCGAAGGAGAGCGGCCTTGTCACAATGGCATCCAATGCTGGTATGTCCGTGCTCGCGCGCCCTCTCCAACCGCTGCTCCCGCGCCCCTCCAGTGCCATCCGGGTGGCCTTGTGTTTGCCCTCCGACCTGTGGAATCAACTGTTGGCGGCGGCGCTGGATTCGACCCCGGGGTTGCAGATCGCCGTGGGTCCCGGAGCGCTGGAACAAGCGGCGCCGCCGGGGGCAAGCACCGTCGTGATCGTGGTCGCCGCCGAGCCGGCCAACCGTCACGCCTGGGCACAGTTGGCGCAGTGGTGCCGGCGCGAGGGATTGCGCGTGCTGGTCTTGGGGGAAAACCGTGCGCCGCTGGCAGCACGGGCGCTGCGCCTGGGGGCCTGCGGCTATCTCGACTGGGAGAGCCCGCTGCCGCTAGTCATCAAAGCGATCCGGGGCGTACACGCCGGAGAACTGTGGGCGGAACGCAAGGTCGCGCTCACGGTGTTGCGTCCGGCTGCCCGGGGCGAAGGCGCCATGACCCGGCTAACGCCAAGGGAACTGCGCGTGCTCGAGGCGCTCGCGGAGGGCAAGCGCAACAAAGAGATTGCCGCGCAGTTGGCGATTAGCGAAACCACCGTCAAGTCCCATCTCAACCGCGCTTACCAGAAGCTGCACGTCAGTGACCGGGTGCAGGCGGTGCTGTACCTCGAGCGCCACGGCTTGGACTGAGGAGCGGGGCGATCGGCCTTCGCGCCGCTTGCCTCTCACCCGTTCCCGAAATCGTTCCCCGCGCAGGGGCCCGCCCGGAGCTGCCTGGGCCGCGTCCCAGAGGGCGCGCCAGCGCGGCGGCAGCTGCAGCGTTCCGTGCGCAAGGTCGACTTGTAGTTGCCCGCCCGGATAGGTGCGGGTCCAGACGTTGCCGCTGCGGTGCAGGGGCCCGGACGGTGGGGGCGGGATGGCTCGATATAGCGGCGACCACCAGACCTGGCGGTAGTCCCAAACCCCGCTGTCGTTGTAGCGGTAATACAGGTGTCCGGCGCCGGTGTCTGCCAACGCCCAGGCCAGCGCCAGCGTCAACCGGCGCCGGGCGGCGTCGTGGCGCCTCCCCTGCACCACCAGCAGGACCTGTTTGCCGCGCGCGAGCGCGATTTGAATGTTGGCGATCTCGCCCGCCTGCTGCGTGGGGGTCATGGGGTAGGTTTGCCAGCCGAGCGCAAAGTCCTCCACCATAAGGCCGCTCAAGTAGGGAAGGTACAGACCCCAACCCCCGGCGCGGTAGTCGTCGTGAGCCAAGTTCGCCCACAGCGGTGTCGCCGGCAATGCCTTGCGAAGCGCCGCCAGGTAGCCGACAACGGCGGCGCGATAGCTGGCATCGCTTGAGTATTCGCGCACGCCGCCGCGGTCCGCCATCTGCTGCAGCAGTCCGGCGCGGCTCAAATCCACATTGTCAAGGAAGAAGCCGTCAAAGCCGCCATGGGCGCGCTCCCGCAAGCGGGCGATGACATAGCGCCGCCAGCCCACGCTGCCCGGGTTCATCGCATACATGGTGCGCCAGATGCGGTTGTAGGACTGGTAGCGCGTATACAATCGCTCACCCTTGAAGTTGTGCAGGAACCAGCCTTCATGCGGATGCACCTGACGGCAAAATTCGCCCACACGGTCCACTACAGTTGTAGGGTAGGTGGGGAACCCGACGTCGCAGGCAGCCTTGGAATTGGCGTACGGCCCCGGTCCTTCCGCAGCGTTGGCGGGCAGGGCCTGCAGGATGGGGCCGCGATAGCCAAGCCGGCGCAACTCCGCCCCATAAGCCTCATCCCCATGGCTGAGCAGGATGAGCTGGAAGTGCCGGGCCACAAACGCCGCCGGCGTGCCATCCGCCGGCGGCTTGTAGAAATAGGCAAAGCCCAGCATCGCCGGGCGCGGACCTGCGGCAGCCAGGATGGGCAGCAGTAGTAGCATTCCCGACTGCTTCCAGCGGCGGTTTGACGGCGCGGCAAGGCTGGGTTCAAATGGGAAAGGAGATGATGTGAATCTGCCCAACAGCCTGACGGTGCTGCGCATCTTTTTGATTCCGCTGCTGATTGCGGTCCTGTTCAGCACCCGCCTGCCCAACCGGGAGATTTACGGCACCGTAATTTTTCTTGCCGCCGCCATCACCGATCTGTTGGATGGCTACCTGGCCCGGCGCCGCCGCCAGATCACTACCCTCGGCATTCTGCTCGATCCCATTGCGGACAAACTCCTCATTGCCGCCGCCTTCATTTCTCTGGTTCAAATTGATCCCGCCCTCGTGCCCGCGTGGATGGTGGTGATCATCGTCGGACGCGAGTTTGCCGTCAGCGGCCTGCGCAGCATTGCCGCCACCCAAGCCTTCACCATCGCCGCCAACGAGTGGGGCAAGCTGAAGATGGTGTCGCAAGTGGTCGCGGTCTGCATCATCATCGTAGCGGTCAAATACGGGACGGTGCACCTGTTTGGCTGGGGCGTGGATATGCGCCTGATCGGCAAAATCGCCCTTTGGGCCGTTGTGATTGTTGCCCTGCTTTCCGGCTCCAGCTACTTCTGGCGCTTCTGGCGTCAAATTGACGACAGTGTTAAGCAGCGCCACCGCGAGCCCAACCTCGGCGGGGCCCGTCCTCAACCCGCGCGCTCGCAGGATTAAGCCTGGCGTTCAGATTCAGGTTTTGGGCGCACCGGCGCAGCAGCTCTGGTGTTCATCTCTGCTCAGAATGGAAACGATTTCGTTTGCCGTGAGCCAGCCATTGTGCCGCGATTTCGAGCTCTTGGTCCAACAGCGCATTGTGAGCCGGAACGCGCACCGGATCGCTGACCTCGGCGGCGGCGCCAACCCGATGCTGAGCGCCAGTTTTTGCCGCCGATACGACCTCGACTATTCCGTCGTAGATATCTCGGAGGAGGAGTTGGCGAAGGCACCGGCGGGGGTGCGGCGCGTGCACGTCGACCTTGGTTCACGCGACTTTACCTGGCAGGGGGAGCGTTATGATCTGGTATTCAGCCGCATGGTGGCCGAGCATATGCCCGATGGCCGCCAGTTTCATCGCAACGTACTGGAGCTCGTGGCGCCCGGAGGCCTGGCTCTGCACTGCTTCCCGACTCTGTACTCGCTTCCCTTCCTCGTCAACCGGGTGGTCTCGCAGCGATTTTCGAGTTGGCTGCTCAAGCGCGTGCAGCCGCGCGACCGCTATCGCCACGCCAAGTTTCCGGCCCACTATTCCTGGTGCCGCGGCCCCAGCCGCCGGCAGTGCCGACGTTTTACCTCCCTGGGGTATGACGTAGTCGAATATCAAGGCTACTTCGGCCACCCCTACTTTGAAGCCGTACCGTGGCTGGATGCATGCGAGCGCCGGGTGGCTGCGTGGCTAGCCCTGCATCCGCTGCCACTGGGGACCAGCTATGCTTACCTCACGCTGGCCAAGCCCGCGCGCCAAGCGGCGACCGCAGTGGCTCCAGCGTGGCACGGCCACCTCTTTCCGGAAGCTCGTTGGCTCGGTTGACATCCTCCGCCGAGGTAGGAGGACGGTCGGAGCCGGTAGAGATTGAAACTGAGACCCAGCGGAGAGCAATGTTGGCGAGGCCCAGCGCGCGGTCGCAGCGAGCCGAACCAGACCGACTTCCGGCATGCCTGCTTGCGGAGACGCCCGCGCCCCTGCAGGTTATGCCATAAATACGGGCGGTGGACCCGCGAGGGTGCCACCGCCCGAATGAGAGCGAACAGCTGATTGCTGACAGAGCTCCAGACTTGGCGTGACCCACTTCGGCGAGGCGCAGGCGGCTTGTCTTTGGGAAAAGCCGCCTGCGCTCCGATCCGCCGGGCCACGGCTGGTCGGGAACTGCTCTAGTACATACCGCCCATGCCGCCCATGCCGCCGGGACCGCCGGAGCCGCCGGATTCCTTCTTTTCTTCCGGAATCTCCGCCACCAAGGCTTCGGTGGTCAGCATGAGGCCAGCAATGGAACCGGCGTTTTGGAGCGCGAAGCGAGTCACTTTAGCCGGGTCAATCACCCCGGCCTTGACCAAATCCTCGTAGGTCTCGGTCTGGGCGTTGAAACCGAACGTGGGATCGTTCGACTCGCGCACCTTGCCGACGACAATGGCGCCTTCCAGACCGGCGTTTTGCGCGATCTGGCGTAGTGGCTCCTCCAGCGCGCGGCGGACCACCTCGACGCCGATTTTCTCGTCGCCGGACACCTTGAGCGCCGCCACTGCCTTTTCGGCACGCACCAGCGCCACCCCGCCGCCGGGCACAATGCCCTCTTCGACGGCGGCGCGGGTGGCATGCATGGCATCCTCGACGCGGGCCTTCTTCTCCTTCATTTCGGTTTCGGTGGCCGCGCCGACCTTGATAACGGCCACGCCGCCCACCAGCTTGGCGAGCCGCTCCTGCAGCTTCTCACGGTCATAGTCGCTGGTGGTGTCGTCAATCTGGGTGCGCAACTGCTTCACCCGTCCCTCGATCTCGGCTGTTTTGCCGCCGCCCTCCACCAGGGTGGTATTGTCCTTGTCAATCACGGCTTTCTTAACGCGCCCGAGTTGGCTCAACTGGATGGACTCCAGCTTGACGCCCAGCTCCTCGCTGATGAACTCGCCACCGGTGAGCACGGCGATGTCCTGTAGCATGGCCTTGCGGCGGTCGCCAAATCCTGGCGCCTTGACCGCGGCGGCGTGCAGCGTGCCGCGCAGCTTGTTCACCACCAGCGTGGCCAGGGCCTCGCCCTCGACATCCTCGGCGACGATCAGCAGCGGCTTGCCGGCGCGCGCAATCTGCTCCAGCAGCGGCAGCAGGTCTTTCATGGAGCTGATTTTTTTCTCGTGAATGAGGATATAAGGCTCCTCCAGCACCACTTCCATGCGGTCCGGGTCGGTGACGAAGTAGGGCGACAGGTAGCCGCGGTCGAACTGCATGCCCTCCACCACCTCCAGCAGCGTCTCCATGGTGCGCGACTCCTCGACCGTGATCACGCCGTCCTTGCCCACCTTCTTCATCGCCTCGGCGATGATGCCGCCGATGGTGGCATCGTTATTGGCGCTGATCGTGCCCACCTGGGCGATCATTTCCCCCTGCACCGGCTTGGACATCTTTTTCACGGCTTCCACCGCCGCCGCCACCGCTTGGTCAATGCCGCGCTTGAGCGCCATCGGGTTGGAGCCGGCGGCGACGTTTTTCACGCCCTCGCGGAAAATCGCCTGCGCCAGCACCGTCGCGGTCGTGGTGCCGTCGCCGGCGACGTCGCTGGTCTTCGATGCCACCTCGCGCACCATCTGCGCACCCATGTTTTCCAGCAGATCGGGCAGCTCAATTTCCTTCGCCACCGTCACCCCATCCTTGGTGATGCTGGGCGAGCCGAACTTTTTTTCGATCACCACGTTGCGGCCCTTGGGACCCAAGGTGATCTTCACCACGTCGGCCAAGGTGTTCACCCCGCGCAGGATCGCCTGCCGCGAGCTTTCGCCATGCACAATTCGTTTTGCCATTTTCGTAGATTCTCCTTCGTTCCAATTCCTGGGTTGTTACTTGCTGAGCACGCCCAGCACTTCCTCTTCGCGCAGGATGAGCAGCTCCTCGCCGTCTAGCTTGATTTCGCTGCCCGAGTATTTGCCGAATAGGATGCGGTCGCCTTCCTTCACATCGAGCGGCAGCACCTTACCTTCTTCCGTCACCTTCCCCTTGCCGACGGCGATCACCTCGCCCTCCTGCGGTTTCTCCTTCGCGGTGTCAGGAATGATGATTCCCCCGCGCACGGTTTCCTTGTCGTCGATCCGCTTGACCAGCAAGCGGTCGTGTAGCGGCCTTACCTTGGGCATGAATGGTTCTCCTTAGCAAAAATGTCTGGGGTGCCCGGCCCGGTGCATCCGCCGAGGGTCGTTAGCACTCACCAGTCACGAGTGCTAATGATAGCGTTTTGTCGTCCGTGCGGTCAATCCCCGCCGATGGGGTATACTCGAAGTGCCACTCGTGCCGGCCTTGGGTGGCCCGAGGTGTACCCATGTTTGACGGCATTTTCCGACCTGAGCACCTGATCATCATCCTGGTGATCTGCTTGCTGATCTTCGGCCCAAAGAAGTTGCCTGAGCTGGGCCGCGGCATTGGAGAAAGCATTCGGGAATTCAAAAAATCCATGGCCGAAGCCAAGGCCCAGGAACCCGCCAAGCCCTCGACCACGGCGGAAGAAAAGAAATAACTCGCCCGTTGCCCGCTGCCCATAGCCAGTTCGCAGTCCGGCCGGGGCTGCGACGCGGGAAGGCTTTGCTCATCTTCGACCTGGACGGCACCCTGATTGATTCGCGTGCCGATCTCGTGCATAGCGTCAACGCTGCGCTGGAAGCCTTGGGGCGGGCGCCGCTGCCGGAGGAGACCGTTGGCCACTACGTGGGCGATGGCGCGGCCATGCTCATGCAGCGATCACTGGGCCTGGCGCCACCGCCCGACCGCAGCCGCGCGCCGCTCGCGCCCCATCAGCCTCGGGGCCGAGGACGGCAGAAATTGTGTGCGTCAGTTGATGTTACCCCAGTGCCACCGCCGCTCGATGCCGCGCAGACGGCGCTTGGCGCCCGCGCCCTGGAGCTGTTCCTGGAGTACTACCAACTCCACAAGCTCGACTGCACTGAACTGTATCCCGGCGTCGGCGCAGGTCTGCGCGCGCTGGCGGCAGCGGGAGCGCGTCTGGCCGTGCTCACCAACAAGCCGGTGCGGCCCAGCCGCGAGATTGTGGCGCACCTGGGGATCGCGGACCTGTTCCGCGCGGTGTATGGGGGCAACAGCTTCAAGACCAAAAAACCTGATCCCCAGGGCATCCGCGTCTTGCTGGAGGAGTGTGAGGCCGAGCCACGCGAGACGGTCATGATCGGGGACTCGTCGGTGGACGTGCTGGCGGGCCGCAACGCGGGGGTGTGGACCGTAGGCGTGGAATATGGCTTCGCGCCCGAGAGCCTGCGCCTGCAACCACCTGACTGGAGCGTGCCGAGCTTTGCCGCGCTCAGCCAGGGTCTGCTGGCGGCCATGGCAGAATGAAACAGGAGGAGTCGGAATGGCCTTGAAACCCGGAGTCGCCGCGCCGCAGGCGGGCATTTACTGGTGCAGCGTGTGCAAGCTGCCTGGCCAGTTCGCCGCCGGGCAGGTTCTGCCCGAGTGCCGCAACAAGTGTGGCCGCGGTGGATGGGACTTCATCCAGGCGGGCGAGCCTACTGGATCGGGCTCTCCGCCGCCACCAAAGACTGAAAAATAGCCAGCACGCAGCGGCGATAGGCCAGCATCTGGCCGGCCAGCGTGGCGAAGCCGGGGTCGCGCGCGCCCGCCCGCCGCCATTCGCTTTGCACCGCCTTGGGCACTTCGATATCCTGCCGCAACTCCTGGTAGCTGTAGCCGCGCAGGAAAAGGCCAAAGAAAAACGCCGCCTCCTGCTCGGGCGCTTCCGCGCCCGCGGCGCGCGGCGTCGCGGACAGAGGGGAACCGAGTTGGGCGTTCACATCCATGGCCAAGTTATTGGATACACCCGTGGCGCAGCGAAAACAACCAGCCCCGGCGCTGACGGCGCCCTCCAACGCCGCAGCCGCTTGACGGCAGCGGCAAAATCGAGTCAAATATTCGCCGCGCGAAAAAACGCGAGCTGGCTTGACCCCTGACGGTGCAGGCGCTGGCGCTGCCAGCGGCCGACGCGTTCGGGCAACGACGCCTGCCAGCGGGTTTCGGCAATCACCTGGGCGCCCGGGCACAGCACGCCACCCTCGGCATCCAGAACACGCAGCAGCCGCTCCACGGCCGTGCTGTCATCGTAGGGAGGGTCGAGAAACAGCGTCTGCGCGCCCCCGGCCGCGCGCAGGAGCGGCAGCCGCGCCAGGGCGCTCACCGCCTGGGGCAGGTGCCGCGCCATCACTACCGCCTGCGGATCAGCGCCCGCACCGAACGCGGCGAGATTGGCGCGTACCAACGCGGCCACCGCTGACGCTGCCTCAACCCATACCACCGGCCGCGCCCCGCGGCTGAACGCTTCCAGACCCACCGCGCCGGTGCCCGCGTAGGCGTCCACAAAGCCGCCCGCGGCTACCGCCGGACCGAGAATGTCGAACAACGCCTCGCGCAACCGGTCGGAGGTAGGCCGAAGCCCGCCCACCTCAGGCGGACGCAGCCGCCGGCTTTTCCACTCCCCGCCTACGATGCGCATAGGCGCAGATTATACTGAAACCACCACCGCGCCCCCTGCGGAGAGATGGCCGAGCGGCTGAAGGCGCACGCTTGGAAAGCGTGTATATCCGAAAGGGTATCTGGGGTTCGAATCCCCATCTCTCCGCCAGACTTCCTTCCCCTTATGTTCATGGGGGCTGGCTCTACGCCAACAACGGGGGGGGTGGGTACCCCGGGCTCCGGTGTAAACTGCTCCCGCCCGACTCTTGCTCTGTAGAGCCGAGGTGATCGCGTTCCGCCGCGACGTGATGACAAATGTCGCGAGTTCTGTGCCACGGCTACCACCAAGCGTGCGGGGAAGGGGCCTGGTTGGGGGTTCGCCCCCCAAGGGCCGTGTGCGGTCGGTAGCCATTGCAATCATGGCGCCAAGCGGCCCTCCGCGCCGATTTTGCCCACGGTGCAAAGCGGCTTGCCCCACGCGCGCTACAGCAACGCTGGTTTGGCTCTAATACTGGTAGAAGCCGCGGCCGGATTTGCGGCCCAGCCAGCCGGCGGCGACCATGTTGCGCAGCAGCGGGCAGGGGCGGTACTTGGCATCGCCCAGGCCTGCGTGCAGCACTTCCATGATGAGCAGGCAGACGTCGAGGCCGATGAAATCGGCCAGCGTGAGCGGGCCCATGGGGTGCGCCATGCCCAGCCTCATAATCTCGTCAATCGCTTCGGGTTTGGCCACCCCCTCCATGACGCAGTAGATGGCTTCGTTGATCATGGGCAACAGCACGCGGTTGGAGATGAAACCGGGATAGTCGCGCACCTCGACTGGGGTTTTTTCCAGTCGCAGCGCCAGATCATGCACCGCCTGGACGGTCGCATCGGAGGTTTGCAGGCCCCGGATCACCTCGACCAGCTTCATCATCGGCACCGGATTCATGAAGTGCATGCCCACAAATTTGTCCGGGCGTCCGGTGGCGGCGGCCAGCTCGGTGATCGAGATGGAGCTGGTGTTGCTGGCGAGCAGCGCTGAGGGAGCGAGGATCTTATGCAACTGCGCCAGCAATGGCAGCTTGATCTCGCGCCGCTCGGGCACGGCCTCGATGGCCAACTGCGCGGGAGCGGCCGCGGCGACGTCGGTCGAGAACGTAATCCGGTCGAGCGCGGCGCGGACCGCGGCTTCCTCGATTTTGCCCTTGCTGTGCTCGCGGCCGAGATTTTTCTCGATGCTGGCGCGCGCCTGACCGAGGGCGCCCGCATTAACCTCGATCAGCACTACGTTGACTCCAAACCTGGCGAGCACATGGGCGATGCCGTTGCCCATGGTGCCGCCGCCTACGACTGCCACCGTGTTGAACTCCATGATCGGCTCCGCTCCTACAACCGCTCGATGGCCATGCCGACGGCGTTGCCGCCGCCCAGGCACAGCGCCGCGATGCCCCGCTTTGCCTGGCGCCGTTCGAGCTCAAACATCAGCGTCACCAGCACGCGGCACCCGCTGGCGCCGATAGGATGGCCGAGCGCCACTGCGCCCCCGTTGACGTTGACGCGGTCGGGGGGCAGGTTGAGCTCGCGGATGAGCGCCACCGCCTGCACCGCAAAGGCTTCGTTGAGCTCGTAGAGATCCACCTGTCCGGCTTGCCAGCCGGTTTTGGCCCACAGCTTGCGCACCGTCTCCACCGGCGCCATCAGCACCCATCTCGGCTCGATGCCGCTCACCGCCTGCGCCACGATGCGGAATATCGGCGTGAGCCGCAGCTCCCTCGCCTTGTCCGCGGTGGTGACCACCACGGCGGCGGCGCCATCATTGACGCCCGGAGCATTGCCAGCCGTGACGGTGCCGTCTTTTTTGAATGCCGGCTTGAGTGCCGCCAGCGCCTCGATCGAAGTGTTGGCGCGCGGCCCCTCGTCTTTGCTGATCACGACGGGTGCGCCTTTTTTCTGCGGAATCTCGACCGGCACGATTTGCGAGTCGAAATAGCCGGCTTCCATCGCCGCCACCGCCTTGCGGTGGCTGTGGAGGGCGAACTCATCCTGCTCCTGGCGGCTGACGTGATATTTCTCTGACACCAGCTCGCCGGTGTTGCCCATGTGGAAGTCTTCGTAAACGTCCCAGAGGCCGTCGTGCACCATCGAGTCAACCACCTTCTGATCGCCCATGCGGTAGCCTTGACGCGCGCCCGGAAGCAGGTAGGGGCAGTTGGACATGGACTCCATCCCGCCGGCGACCACGACTTCGGTTTCTCCCAGCAGCACTCCCTGCGCCGCCAGTCCCACCGCCTTCAGGCCGGAGCCGCACACCTTGTTGATTGTCATGGCGGCGACGTGCGGTGAAAGCCCCGCGAATATTGCGGCCTGGCGGGCGGGGTTTTGGCCGATGCCGGCCTGCACCACGTTTCCCATGATGCACTCGTCAATTTGCTCAGGCCTGAGGCCGGCACGCCGCACTGCTTCGCGCACCGCAATCGCTCCCAACCGCGGCGCTGGCAGCGGCGCCAGGCCTCCTAGAAAACGCCCCACCGGCGTCCGCGCTCCACTGACAATGACAGCTTCGCTCATGTTTTCAAGTATATGCCTTCGAGAGGCACATAAAAAAACAGGGGCGCCACGCGGCGCCCCCGGGAGCTTTGGCAGCTCATGCGGACAAACTTATGAGCCGGAATTTGCGCTGGTACTGCTGGCCGCCAGACTGTTTTCCAGAATCTTGATTTCCACCGTGCCTCCAGCGGTGACGCGCGAGGATGCCGCCTCGCCCATCTGCGCTGTTGCCGGACTGGCGTTGCCCATGCCCATGGTAAAGATGCGATAGAGGGGCACGTTGTGCTGGAGCACGAGGTAGCGGACCACGGTGTTGGCCAGGTCCATGCTGGCGGCATCGCCGGCGCGTCCCTTGCGGGTCGAGTAAGCAACCACCTCGACCACGTAGCCCTTGTCAGAACTCAGGTTCTGCAAAAACCCGTCAAGCTGTTGCTCGGTGGCAGGGTTGAGCCCGCTCGGGCCGCGCTTGAAGTGCAACACCGCTTGCTGGGTGACGCGGTATTGATCCACGCCCTGCACTTTGGTGTTCACGCTGGCGACCTGCTGGTTGAGCTGGTCGGCTTTGGATGAGGTTTGCTGCACTTGCTGCGTGGCAGCGTCGGCGGCATCATTGGCTTGCTGCGCCTGCTGGCTCGCCTGTGCAATACCGGCCTTGGTTTCTGCGTCGAGATCGGCAATGGATTTGGCGTTGCCGTCGGTCAGGCCGCTGACCTCGTTGACGCGGTCCCGAACCGGCGCTAGCTGGTTCTGCACGTACTTTTTGCGGGCGAAGGGGTTCAAACGGCCCCAAAAGCCTTGCCGGATCTGCGGCTGTAACGGAGGCTTCTGCGTTGCCGTGGCCGGGGCAGTCGCCTCCGTCTGGCTGGTTTGCTGGGCAGGGTTGGTTGCTGCGGTTTGCGCGGCAGCGGGCAGGCTGCAAAGACCAGCGAGCACCACCACTGCGATCCACCCGTATAGTTGCGGCTTGCGAGAGCGCATGGGATTGACCTCAACCATTTCCATACACGTGCGGTGCCAAATCGAAATGCAAGAAAACAAAGGGCAAACCGGCACCGTACGGCGGGCCAGCCGGCAATTTTGGGTTGGCATCGAGTAAAAAGCGCGTTATCCTTGGCACCGGGAGGGAAATGGCAGCCATGTTGATCGTACTGTTCGTACTGGGGGCGGTGGGAATGCGGTTCATGCCCCACTGGTGGGACTTTACGCCCGTGATTGCCATGCTGCTGCTGGCGGGCTGCTACATGAAGGCGCGGCGCCTGTGGGTACCGCTGGTGGCGCTCATGGCGAGCGATTTCGCCCTCAACCTGTGGGTCTACCACGCCCCAGGGGGTCTGGATCAATACTTCACCTGGGGCAGCTATCTGCTGGTGCTTGGCCTGGCGCTGCTGCTGCTGAAGGGCAAGGTGAAGCTGCCGCGGCTGCTGGGCACCACGGTAATCTGCTCGACCCTGTTTTTCCTGGTCACCAACTTTGGTGTGTGGATGTCAGGCGCCATGTACCCGCACACCTGGAGCGGTCTAGCTACCTGCTACGCCATGGGCGTTCCCTTCTACCGGACGGCGGCGGCGGGCGACCTGCTGTACTCCTGCGTGCTGTTCGGGCTGTATGCGGCCTGCCAAGCCGCGCTGGAACACAGCGCCGCGGCGCGCGCGGCAGCGTAGCTACTGAGCACGCCGCGAGCCGTTGTCATTTTCAATTCCGCAGCCGGACGCCGTCCCCAGCGGCGGCGGCGGCAGCTCGACGAGCTTCTCGCAGCTCTGCGCCAGCAGGGTTGGCGCGTTGAAATCACCGCAAAGCTGGAATTATCGGCCGGGTGCGACGTGCTCGTGGCCTGCGGCGGCGATGGCACGCTGCACACGCTGCTGCAGCCGCTGGCGGCGGCCGCCGCGCGCGGCCAGCCCATCCCGCTGCTGGGCGTGGCGCCTCCATGGGGCACAGCCAACATCATGGCGCACGCTCTGGGCTGCCCTGCTTCGGCGCGCGCGGCGGCGCAATGGCTGCAGCGGGCCTGGAAGCAGGGCGGCCGGCGCCTGCCGCTGGGAACGGCGGATACGAGCAGCGGACGGCGCTATTTTCTCGCCCTTGCAGGGGTGGGTTACGATGCCGCCCTTGTGGCGGGCATGGACGAAGCCGTCAAACTGCGCTGGGGCAAGCTCGCCTTTGGCGCCCACGCCCTCACCCGCTGGCGGGAGTATTTTCCCGCTCCCCTGGCGCTCACATACGCAGGTGTAACCTGCAGCGCCGATGGCCTGCTGTTCAGCCTGACACGCTTTTATGCCGGGCGGCTGCGGTTGGGTCCGCTGCCGCCCGGCGAGCGCGTGCTGGCGCTGGCGCTCACGGGTGCGCCGCGCCTGCTGCCCCTGCAGGCCCTGGCGCTGCTCAGCGTGGGCCTGCAGCGCGCCCCCGGCGTGCGCCGTCTGGCGGCCGAGGCGCTCAGTGTCGCCACCGCCGGCCGGCCGCTGCAGCTCGATGGCGAAGCCGCCGGGGTAACTCCGGTGCGTCTGGGGCTGGAACGAGAAGGTCTGCGCTTCCTCGCGCCGGCCTGAATCCTGTATCCTGCTGGCCATGCAACCGACGCGACGCGGGGCGCTGGATTCGCAGCCGCATGGGCTGGTACGCGCCATGGGTCTGTGGGATGTGGTGCTGTTCAATATCGCCGCGGTGCTGGGGCCGCGCTGGGTGGCCACGGCGGCGCACACCGGGCCGAGCTCGGTCGGGCTCTGGCTTTCAGCCGCGGTGCTATTTTTTGTACCCTCCGCCTTGGTGATCACCGAACTGGCAACGCGCTATCCCCACGTGGGTGGCATTTACGCCTGGACCCACGAGGCCTTTGGCCCCTTCCACGGCTTTGTCTCCGGCTGGGCCTACTGGACCTACAGCATCGTCTACTTCCCGGCGCTGCTGAACGCCAGCGTGGCCATGTCGGCCTACATGGGCGGCCCGAAGTACGCGCTGCTGGCCACCAACAAGCTGTTCGTCATCGTGGGATCGCTGGTCATCCTGGGCCTCGCCATCTGGCTGAACATCGTGGGCGTGGGCATCGGCAAGTGGCTGGAAAACGTGGGCGCGGTGGGCACCTACGTGCCGCTGGCGTTGCTGGTGGCGTTTGGCGTCTGGTTTGCCGCCAGCCACGGCTCGGCCACGCAGTTCACCGCCGCCAGCATGAACGTACACTTCAGTTGGGGCACGGTCAACTACTGGGCCCAGATCGCATTTGCCTTCTCGGGCCTGGAAGTGGTGTGCTTCATGAGCGAAGAGGTGCGGAACCCGCAAAAAACGCTCAAGCATGGCATTTTCATCTCCGCCGTCGGCATCGTGGCGGCCTATGTGCTGGGCACCATGGGCACGTTGGCGATTTTGCATCCCGGGCAGGTGGACCTACGCGCGGGTGCGATTCAGGCGCTGACCTCTGCAGCCGGGCAGTTTGGGCTGGCGTGGATCGCCATCATCATGGCCACACTGCTGTTTGTGGGCAACATCGGCGGGGTGGGCACGACCGTGGCGGGGGTGGCGCGGGTGCCGTTTGCAGCCGGCATTGACCGCTACCTGCCGCGCGCGTTCGGCAAGATTCACCCCAAATGGCGCACCCCCTGGGTGGCGATGCTGGTGCAGGGTGGGGCGGCGGCGATCCTGCTCATCGTCAGCCAGATTGGCGGCGCCAGCGCGGTGAGCGCCTACCAGCTCCTGGTGGATGCAACCGACGTCATGTACTTCATCGCCTTCGTCTACATGTTCCTGGCGATCATCCGGCTGCGCCACCGCCCCGAACGCGGTCGCCAGGAGGGGCACGCGCTCATCCCCCTAGGGCAGTTCGGGGTGTGGGTGTGCGGCATGCTGGGGCTGCTGATTACGCTGCTGTCCATTGTCATTTCGCTCATTCCGCCCGACGACCTGGCGGGCTCGCGGATCGCCTTCGAAGTCAAACTGATCGGCATCTGTGTGGTGCTGATCCTGAGCGGACTGGTGCTGTACTGGCGTAAGAACAAGCGCGGCGGCTCGCTCACCGCCGGAGAGGCATAAGCCGCAGCGCGGTAGAATGAAACATGCCGCTCGTGGCCGAATCCAAGTGTGATTTGGACAATTACCTGCGCTACCCCGACCATGCGCTCGAGGGGCGGATTGCGGAGCTGAAGACGCAGTTGGCGGGCCGCGCGCTGATCCTCGGGCACCATTACCAGCGCGACGAAGTCATCCGCTTCGCCGACTACCAGGGCGATTCGCTGCGTTTGGCGCAGCAGTGCATGCGGCATCCGGAGGCCGCGTTCATCATCTTCTGCGGCGTGCATTTCATGGCTGAAAGCGCCGACATTCTGCGCGCCGAGCATCAGCAGGTGATCCTGCCCGACCTCAACGCCGGCTGCTCGATGGCCGATATGGCCGAGTATCCGCAAGTGCTGGACGCCTGGGAGCAGTTACAAGAGCTGGGCCTCGCGGAGCAGTTTTTGCCCATCACCTACATGAACTCCACCGCCCGCATCAAGGCCTTTTGCGGCGAACAAGGCGGGCTGGTCTGTACTTCCTCGAACGCGCCGGCCGCGTTCCGCTGGGCGTTTGCCCGCAAGCCCAAAGTCCTGTTTCTGCCCGACCAGAACCTGGGGCACAATACGGCCGTCAAAGTGGGCCTGCGGCAGGAGCAGATGCTGACCTGGGACCCGCGTCAGGACTGGGGCGGGCATGCGCCCGGGGCGCTGGCGCAGGCGCAGGTGCTGCTGTGGAAAGGCCACTGCTCGGTGCATCAGCGCTTCCGCCCCGAGCACGTGGACCAGTGGCGCGCCAAGCAACCCGACCTCAAGATTCTGGTGCACCCGGAATGCAGCCCTGCGGTGGTGGCGAAAGCCGACCTGGTGGGCTCGACCGATTTCATCATCCGTCAGGTTTCTCAGGCGCCCCCGGGATCACGCTGGGCCATTGGAACCGAGTTGCATCTGGTTCACCGCTTGGCGAAGCGCTATTCCGAGCAATGGATTGCGCCGCTCGATAACGACGGCTGCCCGGTGTGTTCGACCATGTTCCGCATCTCGCCGCAGCATCTGGCGTGGGTGCTGGACAACTTGACCCAGGGTCAGGTGGTAAACCGCGTCAAGGTGAAAGAAGACGTCAAGCAATGGGCGCGGGTGGCACTGAACCGCATGCTCGAACTTGCGCCCGCCGCCCCGGCTGCCACCGCCACCACCAGAGAGGCACCGTGAGCGTCGAGCGCACCTTTACGCTCCGCGAAGCGCAGGATTTGTTGCCGCTGCTCGACAGCCTGCTGCAATCCGCCATGCGGGCGCACCAGCGCCTCGAGGAACTCGATGAGGAGATGCATGCGCTGATCAGCCACATTCTGCTGGCCGGCGGCGTGCAAGTGGACCCCATCCACAGCAGCCGTTTAAAGTCCGAGCGCGATCACACTGCGCAGCAACTCGAGGACGCAGTGCGGGAAATCGTCTCCAGCGGCGTACAGCTCAAGGACCTCGATCAGGGTCTGCTCGACTTTCCCTGCCTGCTGCAAGGCCGCATGGTGCTGCTGTGCTGGAAGCGGGGCGAAGACGCCATTGCCCACTGGCACGGTCTGCAGGAAGGATTCGCCAACCGCAAACCGCTCGATTCTTCCATGTATCCCAACGGTCCACAGCGTCATGTTCACTGAACCTGTCCGATAATTCACGAGCGTCATACGTGCCTCAGCACGATCAAGATGCAGCCGAGCTGCAGCATGCCGAAGAAGTTGTCGGCGTCGTATTCGTAGCGCGTGACCAGGCGGCGGAACCACGGCAGCCAGGCGAACCGGCGCTCCACGGTCCAGCGCCGCTTACAGCGCCGCACGCGCTGGGGCCCGCGTCAACATGGGTTGTACCGTTATTCCTCCCAGAAAACAAGCGTGTGCAGCGCTTCCACTCTGTACCGGACAGGTTCTAGTCATGCGCGTGCTGCTGCAGCGGGTAACCTCGGCCCGGGTGCAGGTCTCGGGTTCCGTGGTGGGCGCAATCGGCGCCGGGTATGTGGCGCTCATCGGGGTCGCCCGCGGCGACACCGGGGCTGAGGCCGACTACATGTGCCAAAAAATCACCGCCTTGCGACTGTGGCCGGATGGTGCTGGCAAAATGAACCGCTCACTGCTGGAAGCAGTGCACCCGCCCGCGGTGCTGGCGATTTCGCAATTCACGCTGCTGGCCGACACCCGGCGCGGCTTGCGGCCCAGTTTCGACGCCGCTGCTGGCCCCCACGAGGCGCGAGCCCTGTATGAGGGCTTGATCGAGCGCTTGCGGACGGCGGGCGTGACCGTCGCCAGCGGCACTTTTCAGGCGGACATGGACGTCGAACTGACTAACCAGGGACCCGTCACCGTTTGGCTTGACTCGTCTGCGCGCGGCCGCCACGGATA
This sequence comes from Terriglobales bacterium, assembly GCA_050747905.1. Lineage (GTDB taxonomy): Bacteria > Acidobacteriota > Terriglobia > Terriglobales > SCQP01 > SCQP01. Next base: position 73,994 of record JBOGKQ010000001.1, read on the forward strand.
GCACCTCGTCGAATCAAACCGCACAAGTATGATAGCTCCATCTCAACGGCTTGTGTCTGATTGACCACAAATCGTGATCCGCATGTAGCGTTTAAGTCACTGCAACAAAATGGCTTAGCGGCGACTCTGATGCTATGGCAGCATGAAAGCGATGCCCTCGGAAGCCACGGTTGCCCGGCCGGTCTCGGTCACTGGGATTGGACTCCACAGCGGCGCCAGTACCCAGCTCAGACTGCTGGCGGCGCCGGCGGGCAGTGGTATTCAGTTCCGGCGCGTGGATCTCGACGGATTTGTGGTCGAAGCCCGCTCGGCCAATATTGCCAAGGTGAGCTATGCGACCAGCCTGATGAAAAAAGGTGTGTTCATCTCCACCACCGAACATCTGCTGTCGGCTTTGGTGGGCGCGGGCGTAGACAACGTGGTGGCGGAGCTGGATAATTTGGAGCTGCCCATCCTGGACGGCAGCGCCGCACCGTTCATGGAAATGATTGCCGCTGCCAAACTGAAGCGCCAGGCACGGCGTCGGCGCGTGCTGGAGATCACCGAACCATTGGAGTTGCGCGAGGGGGAGAAATTCATCGGCATTTATCCGTGCCCCGAATACCGCTTGCACTACCGCATTGATTTCCCCCATCCTGTGATCGGCAAGCAGGAGTTTGCCCTGACGCTGACACCCGACAGTTACCGGCGTGAGCTGGCGCCGGCACGGACCTTCGGCTTTTTGGCGGACTTTGCCGCAATGCGCCGTCAGGGCCTGATCCGCGGCGGAAGCATGGACAATGCCGTAGTGCTCGACGATCAACGCGTCGTCAACGGCGGCTTGCGCTTCCGGGATGAATTTGTCCGCCACAAGATGCTGGATTTGATCGGCGACCTGGCACTGCTGGGGGCGCCGCTGCAGGCCGAAGTGCGCGCCGACCGCGCCGGGCACGCCCTGCACACTGCCTTGGTGCAGAGGCTGCTGCGCGACCGGCGTCACTGGCGCTGGACAGAAAGCAGCCGCGCCCTGGCGGCCGCCGCCCCCATCCCTCTGGATTCGCCCGCCAGGGCGGTTCGCCTATACTGATTGAAGACTGCTATCGAATTTCCACGGAGATCCCATGAGCTCAGTGACTGAAGAGGTGTCGTTGGACGCCGCAGAACTTAATCCCATGGCGGCGCAGACGATCCGCTATGACACCGCCGCCCGCAAGCTGAACCTCGACGAGGGTATCGCTAAGATTCTCGCCCATCCGGCACGCGAGCTGACCGTGCACATCCCGGTGCAGATGGATGACGGCCGCATCGAGGTCTTCACCGGCTACCGCGTCCAACACAGCGACGCGCGCGGACCGTGCAAGGGTGGCATCCGCTATGCGCCCGACGTTTCCCTCGACGAAGTGCGCGCCCTGGCCACCTGGATGACCTGGAAATGCGCCGTAGTCAACATCCCCTTTGGCGGCGGCAAGGGCGGCATCATCTGCGATCCCCGCATCATGTCGCGCGGTGAGCTGGAGCGCATGACGCGCCGCTACACCGCCGAGCTGATCCCGTTCATCGGACCCGAGCGCGACGTTCCCGCCCCCGACGTCAACACCAACGCCGAGATCATGGCCTGGGTCATGGATACCTACTCGATGCACATGCGCCAGACCTCGACCGCCGTGGTCACCGGCAAGCCGCTCGCGCTGGGAGGCAGCGCCGGCCGCCCGGCCGCCACCGGCCGCGGCTGCAAGTTCGTCTGCGACCGCGCCATCGCCAAGCTTGGCCTCAACAAAAAATCCACGCGCGTCATTGTCCAGGGGTTCGGCAACGTGGGCAGCAACGCCGCCGAGCTGCTGGCCGCCGACGGCTACCAGGTGATCGGTGTGGATGAGTACGATGGCGGCGTGTTCAACCCCAAGGGGCTCGACATTCCAGCGCTGCTGCAGCATAAGGAACAGAAAAAAACGCTGCAGGGCTTTGCCGGCGCGCAGATGCTGCCGCCGCGCGAGCTGCTCACGCGCGACTGCGACATCCTGGTGCCGGCTGCCACCGAAAATCAGATCACCAGCCGCAATGCCGCCCAGATCAAGGCGCGCATTCTGTGCGAGGGCGCCAACGGCCCGACCACCGCCGTCGCCGACGGCATCCTGCAGGAAAAAGGCGTGTTTGTCATCCCTGACATTCTGGCCAACGCCGGCGGGGTTACCGTGAGCTACTTCGAGTGGGTGCAGGACCGGCAGGGCTACTTCTGGAAGGAACAGCAGGTCAACGAGCGCCTGCAGGAGATCATGGACGACAGCTTCGCCGCCTTGGTCTCGTATGCCGAAAAGCACCAGGTGAACAACCGCATCGCCGCCTACATGGTGGCCATTGACCGCGTCGCCACCGCCATCCGCTTGCGCGGACTGTACGCCTGAGGTGAGTGCGCCCGCAGCCGACCCGTCCGCCGCGATCCTCAACGACCGCGGCGCCGAGCGCGTCCGCGGCGGCCATCCCTGGGTCTACGCCGGCGATATTCTGGGCTGGGAACCGGCACCGCCTGCCGCCGAGGTGCTCACGGCGCGCCTGCGCGACCGCCGCAGCCGCGAGCTGGGCGTGGCCGACCGCAGCCCGCAGTCCAAAATCCAGCTCCGGCTGCTCAGCCGCGACCCCGGCGCCGTGCCCAACCGGGCATTTTTCCGGGCGCGGTTGGAGGCCGCCCTCGACTACCGCCGCAAGCTGGTGTGCGGCAGCGACGCCTGCCGCCTGGTCTCGTCGGAAGGCGATGGACTGCCGGGGCTGATCGTGGACCGCTACGGCGAGGCGCTGGTCGTCCAGACACTGAGCTGGGCCATGGCGGCGCGCCAGCCCGAGCTGCTGCAAGATCTCGACGCCCTGCTCCACCCTGCCGTCATCGTCGAACGCAACGATCCGCGCGTGCGGCTGCAGGAGGGGCTGCCGCAGCATACGGGCTTGCTGCGCGGCGCGAGCGCGGCGGTCGAGGTCAACATCAACGGCCTGCGCTTTGGCATGGATCTACTGGAGGGCCAGAAAACCGGGGGCTTTCTCGACCAGCGCGAAAACTGGGCCGCTGCCGCCCGCTACGCGCACGCGCTCGGCTGCCGCCGTGCGCTCGATGTATTTACGTATCAAGGCGGCTTCGCACTCCCCCTGGCTCAGGCCGGATTGGAGGTGCAGGCTGTGGACAGCTCGCGGCCGGCGCTGGAGGCGGCCGAGCGCAATGGCGGGCGCAACGGCTTCCCGGCGATTGACTGGGTCGAAGCCAACGCCTTCGATCTGCTGCGCGACTACGACGAGCGCGGCCAGCGATTTGATGCCGTGGTCCTCGATCCACCCGCGTTTGCCAAATCACGCGCCGCGCTGGCCGCCGCCGCCGCCGGATACAAGGAGATCAACCTGCGCGCCCTCAAGCTGCTCTCCCCCGGCGGCCTGCTGGTCACCTGCTCCTGCTCCCACCATCTCAGCGAGACCCATCTGCTCGAAATATTGGCCGCCGCCGCGCGCGACGCCCGCCGCGAGCTGCGCATCCTCGAGCGCCGCGGCCAAGCCTCGGACCATCCCGTGGTCCTCGGGTTTCCGGAATCAGCGTACCTGAAGTGCGTCATCGCCGAAGCGCGCTGAAGCGACGCCACAGCCGCCCTTCTGCCGGCGCCCACGGCGCTTCCAAGTTGCCGCAGTCCAAAAGAAGTTAGTAAGTCATAGAAAACAAATGTATTTTTTATATTGACAATATAACGCTCATATTTTATGCTTGTGCTGTTATAAGATAATGAGCGGAGGAATTCAAATGACGACCACTTTGGTTTTACAGGGACAGAGGGCGACGTGCAGTCCTGGCGACTGGGCGCCGCGGGCCGATGTAGTGGAAAACGAGCAGGGTTACCTGCTCGACCTGGATCTGCCGGGTGTAAAGCGCGAGGAGCTGAACATTCAAGTGGACCACGAGACAGTCACCATCAAGGGCGAGCGTAAGCTAGGGGCGAGCCCGGAGGCGTACCATCGAGTGGAGAGGCCGTATGGTAGCTTCAGCCGTATGTTCCTGCTGCCGGATTTTGTGAACCCGGCCGCGATCGAAGCCAAGCTTTCCGACGGCGTGCTGCACCTGATGTTGCCGCGGCGCGAGGAAGCCAAGCCGAAGCAGATTCAAGTGCAAGTGCAGTAACGTGGGCAGCTTGCGGCTGGCAGCTGGCAACCGGACCCGCTATCGGTGAAAGGGATGCAGGCTGCGAGCCGCAAGCGGCAGGCGGCGAGCATTTTATGGCAATCCGATTCGACAAGTTGACCGTGGCATCGCAGGAGGCGCTCGAGTCCGGGCGCAACTTGGCGGTCGAGCACGGGCAGGCGGCCATTGAGCCGCTGCACCTGCTTTCGGCGCTGCTGGCGGACCGCCACGGCGTCATTGCGCCCATCCTTCAGCGGCTGGGCGTCCAGGCGGTCGGGTTGGCCGCGGACCTTGAGCGCGAGTTGGCGAAACGGCCCCAAGTCCAGGGTACCAGCGTGCAACGCGGCCTCTCGAATGAATTAACGGCCGCGCTGGAGGCCGCCTTTCACCATGCCGACAAGTTCAAGGACGATTTTGTCTCGACTGAACATCTGCTGCTCGGCATCCTTGATCTCAAGAGCGACGACGCCGCGCGGCTGCTGGCCGCCCACGGAGTCACCCCGCAGCGCGTGCTGACCGCCCTGCAGGCCATCCGCGGCAGCCAGCGCGTCACCGGTCAGAACCCGGAAGGGCGCTACCAGGCGCTCGAGCGCTACGCTCGCGACCTCACCGAGCTGGCGCGCAAGGGCAAGCTGGACCCGGTCATTGGCCGCGACGAGGAGATCCGGCGCGTGATCCAGGTGTTATCGCGCCGCACGAAGAACAACCCGGTGCTGATGGGCGAGCCGGGCGTGGGCAAAACCGCCATTGTCGAGGGGCTGGCGCAGCGCATCATCGCCGGCGACGTGCCCGAGGTGCTCAAGACCAAACGCGTGGTCGGGCTCGACTTGGGAGCGCTGGTGGCGGGCGCCAAATACAGGGGCGAGTTCGAGGACCGCCTCAAGGCCGTGCTCAAGGAAATCGAGGATGCCGAGGGGGAAATCATCCTCTTCATTGACGAGCTCCATACGCTGGTCGGCGCCGGCGCAGCCGAAGGCTCCATGGACGCCAGCAACATGCTCAAACCCGCGCTGGCGCGCGGCGAGCTGCGCGCCATCGGCGCCACCACGCTCAACGAATACAAAAAGTACATCGAAAAGGATGCTGCCCTGGAGCGCCGTTTTCAGCCCGTGTACGTCGGCGAACCGACGCTCGAAGATACCGTGGCGATTTTGCGCGGCCTCAAGGACCGCTACGAAATTCACCATGGCGTGCGCATTCAGGATGCGGCGCTGGTGACCGCCGCGCGCCTTTCAGCGCGCTATATCGCCGACCGCTTTCTGCCCGACAAGGCCATTGACCTGGTGGATGAAGCGGCCGCAGCGCTGCGCATGCAGCTCGATTCCCGCCCGGTGGAGATCGAAACCCTGGAACGGAGGCTTACGCAGCTCCAAATCGAACAGACGGCGCTGGCCAAGGAGAAAGACCGGGCTTCGAAAGACCGCAGCGGCGCGATCGAGCGCGAGGTCGCCGACCTGCGCGAGCAGGTGGGTGCCCTGCGCGCGCGCTGGCAGAACGAGAAAGACGAAATCCAGAAGGTGCGCGACTTCAAGGCCAGCCTCGACGCCCTGCAAATCGAAGAACAGCAGGCCGAGCGCCAGGGCAACTTCCAGCGGGTCGCCGAAATTCGTTACGGCCAGCGCGGCCAGCTCGAGCGCGAGCTGGCCGACGCCAGCCGCAAGCTGGAAGCTGCGGCGCACGTCGGCGCGGCGGATCAGCCCGCCCGGCTGCTCCACGAGGAAGTGGGCGAGCAGGAAATTGCACAGGTGGTTTCGAAATGGACGGGTGTACCCGTTACCCGCATGATGGAAGGGGAAAAGCAGAAGCTGGTGCACATGGAACAGCGGCTGCACCAGCGCGTCGTCGGACAGGACGAAGCCGTAGGCGTGGTGAGTGATGCCATTCGACGCTCGCGCGCCGGGCTGGGCGATCCGCACCGGCCGGTGGGATCGTTTTTGTTCCTCGGCCCCACCGGCGTGGGCAAAACCGAACTGGCGCGGGCGCTGGCCGAGTTCCTGTTTGACGACGAGCACGCCATGATCCGCCTCGACATGAGCGAATACATGGAAAAACACTCCGTCGCGCGGCTCATCGGCGCCCCGCCCGGCTACGTCGGCTACGAGGAGGGCGGCCAGCTCACCGAACGCGTGCGGCGCCGTCCCTACGCCGTGCTGCTGCTCGATGAAATCGAAAAAGCCCATCCCGACGTGTTCCACATCCTGCTGCAGGTTCTCGACGACGGACGCCTGACCGACGGCAAGGGCCGCACCGTGGACTTCCGCAATACCGTCGTGATCATGACCTCCAACCTCGGCAGCCAGTACTTGCGCGGAGGCGTTACCGCGGCGGCGCGCAGCCAGGTTATGGAGGAGCTGCGCACCCATTTCCGGCCCGAGTTCCTGAACCGCGTGGATGAGGTGGTCATTTTCCCCGCCCTCGATCGGGCGCAGTTGGAGCCTATTGTCGAGCTGCAGCTGGCGCGGCTCCGCACCCTTCTCGCCGAGCGCGGCATCGGACTGGAACTGGCTCCGGCGGCGCGCGATTTGATTCTGCGCCAGGGCTACGATCCGCAGTATGGGGCACGGCCGCTCAAGCGCGCCTTGCAGCGGCTGGTGCAAAATCCGCTGGCCAGTGCAATCCTTAAGGGAGAGGTCTCCTCCGGCGAGCAAGTGGAGGCCGTCGTGGCTCCCAACGGCGAGGAACTGCGGTTCATCCGCGCCGCCGCGGCCGTGGCCAAGGACTGACATGCAGATATTCAAAACCACTTTGTTGATGACAACGCTGACGGTCGCGCTCTTGCTGATCGGCGACTGGCTGGGTGGCGGTGCGGGTATGATCCTCGCGTTGATTTTTGCCGCGGGGATGAACTTCGTCTCCTATTTTTACAGCGACAAAATCGCCCTCAAGAGCAGCCACGCGCAACCGGCGACCCGCGAGCAGCTTCCTGGCGTCTACCGGATTCTGGAAGGCCTGACCGGACGCGAGGACCTGCCCATGCCCAAGGTCTACGTCATTCCCACCGACTCGCCCAACGCCTTTGCCACCGGCCGCAACCCCCAGCACGCCTCGGTCGCGGTCACGCGCGGGATTTTGAACCTGCTCACGGATGAGGAGCTCGAGGGTGTGCTGGGACACGAGTTGGGGCACGTGCGCAACCGCGACATCCTGATCAGCTCGGTTGCCGCCACCTTGGCGGGCGCCATCATCCTGATTGCCCGTTTTGTCGGCTACGCGGCGCTGTTTGGCGGCTTCGGCGGCGGCAGCGATGACCGCGAGGGAGGCGCGCTGGGCGCGCTGGCGCTGATGATTATTGCGCCCCTCGCCGCCATGCTCATCCAGTTGGCGATATCCCGCTCGCGCGAATACGCTGCCGACGCCTCGGGTGCCAAGTGGACGGGCAATCCGCAGGCCCTGGCGAGCGCGCTGGAAAAGCTCGAAGTGTCCGCGCAGCGGCAGCCGATGGTCGTTTCGCCCTCAACCGCGCATCTGTTCATCATCCAGCCGCAAACGCGCGCGTTCCTGGCCGGGCTGTTCTCGACCCACCCGCCTATCCCTAAGCGCGTCGAGCGGCTGCTGGGCTACAAAGCGCTCAAGGAAGAAAACAACTAGCTAGCGTCTCCTCGGCGGCAGCACCCCACAGCCGGGGGAATTGCGGCGCGGGGATGAGAGGTGCACGCTGTACCCATGCGCGCTCGCACAATTGCGGGGGTGATCGGATTGGGGTTGCTACTGGCGGGTTGCCAACAGCCGTATCAGGTGTTTGCCGTCCAAGTGGCGAAGGCGCCGGCAGCGGTCGGCGTCCCTGCGGATCCGGCCCTCGTAGATCCCCCACCAGCTCACCTCCAGCGCGCACGCACCCTGCAACGCCGGAAATGGGACCTGAACCGAGTGCCCGCCTCGACCTTGCGCCAGTTGCCGGGGATTGATGCGCGTACGGTGGCGGCGGTGGTGGCGGGCCGCCCCTATCGCGCCAAGCGAGAGTTAGTGAAGCGCCGCATCCTCACGTCCGCCCAATACGCGCGCTGGAAGAACTACCTGGTGGTCCACCGCAGCCCCTCCGGGCGCACCCGCCGCCCTTAGGCAGCGTGGCGTTCGCCGGTGTGCGCACGGGGGCTACGGCCGGGCACCTTGGCGGCCTTGCGGCGGTGCTCCTCCCAGCGCTTTTTGGCGGCTTCGGAGATGCGGGCCCGTCCCTCAGGGCTGAGGCGGTTACTCTTGGCTCCGGTCACCAGTTCTTCCAGGATGCGAATCGCTTCCTGCAGGCGCGCCTGCTCGCGCTTGAGTTCCGTCAACGACTTCTGCAATTGATTCGTGCTCCCAATCATTTCTGACCTCTCGGTAATCTCCATGCTTCAGTTAGACGCACTGCAGGGGCAAAATGGCCACAGCTAAATTTTCGCACGATTCCGGCTCACACCAATTCGGAATCAGTAGCGAATCACCGGCGGGCCTCCCGGATTCGGAACCGACTGCGGCGCCGGCACACCGCCGGGAATGGTGACTCCGGTCTCGACCTTGGACTTGATCAACGCCCGCAGCCGCGCCTGCACCTGCGCGAATTCCGAGGTTGTGACCACATACGACGGCCGCGGCGGGATGATGGTTTGAATCTCACGCTCGGTGATGGCGATCCGGTGGGCCGTGGCGGGATGGCTCGCATACAGGCGCGAGATCAGCCCAGGCTGTTGTTTCTCCTCCGCCTCAATAATCTCGAACGCTCGGGGCAAACCGTAGGGATCGTAACCGGCTTTCCACAGATACTGCGTCCCCAGCCAGTCGGCTTCCTGCTCATCACCTCGGGTGAAGCGCTCCATTTGCAGCGGAATGATGGCGCTGGCGCCCATCTCTGCGCCCAGCCCCCCCAGACCCGGCCCCGCCAGAATCTCCGCCGGAATCGTGAGCAAACTCATCAATTCGCCTTTGGTAGCATTACGGGTGCCATGGCGGGCGGCCACGTGAGCGATCTCATGGGCCATGGCGCCGGCCAGCTCGTCCTCCTCCTTGCACGCGAGGATGATGCCACTGTTGACGAAAAAGTAGCCGCCGGGCAGCGCAAAGGCGTTGATGGTGTCGTCCTGCAGCACGTGCACTTGGAAGGGCACCTTGGCATCAGAGTCGCGCACCAGGTTTTGCGCCAGCCGGTTGATATACTCATTCACCACCGGATCGGTGATGACTTTGCTGTTTTGCAGTACCTGCTGGGCCAGCGACTGTCCCAACGCAATTTCCTTCTGATGGCTGTAAAAGTCCAGTCCCTTGCCGACGTCGCGGTGGCCGATGAGATACACATTGTCCTCGGCCTTGAGCTTCTTGGCGGTTTTCGCATTCGCGACCGGGATGCCCTCGACCTCCGCCTGGGGGTCGGCAGCTGTCTGCATAGTTTGCTGGGCTCGCACGAGCCCCGCAAGAGCGAATACTGCCAGAAGCATGGGTGCGCAGTTGCTGCGTAAGGACACGTGCCACCTTCCTTAGTAGATGCCTTGATCCCTCGACTCGTTACGGGCTTTACTTGCCGATGCAAAAGGTAGAAAAGATTACCCCCAGTATATCCTCAACCGTGGTTTGGCCGGTGATGGCATCGAGCGCGTGCAGCGCCTCATACAGGTCCACCAGCAGCGCTTCATGCGGAACCGAACCGACCGCATGCCACGCGCGGGTAACAAATCCTTCGGCCAGACGCAATTGCTGGGCGTGGCGGGCGACCGTGATGTAGCCCGCCTCGCCCGCTCCCTCCGGCAACACCAGCCGGCGCACGGCGGCGCGCAGCCCCTCTAAGCCCGCGCCCGTGAGCGCGGAAACCGCATAGGCAGGGCCACCCGGTGCCCAGCCCGGCGCCCCGGGCAAGTCCTGTTTATTCCACACTTCGATCGCCTGCGGGAGTTCCCGCAAGCGTCCGCGTAGCTGCTCGTCCTCCCTCGCCGGCGGACGCGAGGTGTCAAACACCGCCAGAATCAGATCGGCGTCGGCCGCGGCTTGCCAGGATTTCTGAATGCCGGCCTGCTCAGCTTCGCCTTCCGGCTCGCGGATTCCCGCGGTATCCACCAGTTGCACCGGAACGCCGTCCCAATCCAGACTGTCCTCCACCAGGTCGCGCGTGGTGCCCGCCTCCGCCGTCACAATCGCCCGCTCCCGCCGCAGCAGGCGGTTAAACAGGCTCGATTTGCCCACGTTGGGCCGCCCCAGGAGCGCCAAACGCAGCCCGTCGCGTATCGTGCGGCCCCGTTGAAAGCCTGCTTCGAGTTGCCGGACAGACTCTGCCAGCTCGGCCAGACCCTCACTCAGGCGCTCGTCGGCAATTACGGTGACATCATCGTCGGCAAAGTCAATGCCGGCTTCGAGACCCGCAATCAGCCCGGTGAGCCGCCCGTGCAGAGGCCGCAGCAGCGCCGCCACCGAGCCCTGCATCTGCCGCGCGGAGGTGCGCACCTGCAGCAGCGTCTGGGCGGCGATCAAGTCGCCGACCGCCTCCGCCTGCGTGAGGTCGAGCCGTCCGTTGAGAAAGGCGCGCCGGGTGAACTCGCCGGGCTCGGCTAGGCGTGCGCCCCCCCGGCAGGCATCCTCGAGAAGCGCATGCAGCACCACAGGAGCGCCGTGAGCACTAATTTCCACCACATCTTCGGCGGTTGCGGAATGGGGAGCCTGGAACCAGATGGCCACCACTTCGTCAAGCAAGCTGCCGCCCTTATCGCAGTAGCGGGCCCAGGTCGCGTGGCGGGGTTCGAGACGCACTCCCCCCAACATCGCCTCGACCACCGTCCGTGCCTTAGGACCCGACAGGCGCACCACGCCCAGGCCGCCGCGTCCCGGGGGCGTGGACACGGCCACGATGGTATCGCTGCCGTTCATGCGCCGTCCCTCAGACCCGCCAGGGCGGCCGCGCTCACGGCGCGCTCCAGTAACTCGGCGGCGGAGGCAACCGCGGGCGTGCCGCCGGCGGGGGTGCGGCCCAGCCAGCGCTCCAGCCCGGCCGAAGACAGCGGCTTGCGCAGGATGCCATCGGCGCCGGCGAGTGCGGCGGGTGCGACCTGGGCCAAGGCTCCCAACATCACCAGCACCGGTATCGAATGCCACGCCGGGTGTTCCTTGATGCGCCGGCACAGCTCCATGCCTCCGAGCTCGCCCCCCGCTGCCGCCGCCGGCATGCCGGGCAGCATCGCATCCACTAGCACCAGCTTCAGATCGGGCTCGCTCAGAGCTGCCAGCGCGGCCGTGCCCTCCGGCACGGTCACCACCCGGTAGCCCAGATCGGAGAGGTATTCGCTTCCCATGCGGCGCGCGTGGGGGTTGTCGTCGGCCAGCAAAATCGTGCCCGCCATATGCGCCGATTATAATTGGGACGCGTGCTTCCTGAACTCAGCAAAGCCTACGAGCCGCAGACCATCGAGCCGCGCTGGGCGCGCTCCTGGGTCGAGCGCGGCCTGTTTCGGGCCGCCAATGGCCAACCCGGCAGCTGGTCCCTGGTGATCCCGCCGCCCAACGTCACCGGCTCGCTGCACATGGGTCACATGCTCGAGCACACCCTGATTGACGTAGTGGTGCGCTGGGAGCGCATGCGGGGCAAAAACGTGCTTTGGCTGCCCGGCACTGATCACGCCGGCATCGCCACCCAGATGGTGGTCGAGCGCGAGTTGGCGGCGCAGGGGCAGAGCCGGCAGGCGATGGGGCGTAGCGCGTTTGAGCAGGCGGCGTGGGCGTGGAAAGAGCACAGCGGCAACCGCATTGAGCAGCAGATGAAGCGTCTCGGTGCCTCCTGCGACTGGAGCCGGGAGCGCTTCACGCTCGATGCAGGGCTGTCGCGGGCGGTGCGCGAGGTCTTCGTGCGGCTCTACGGCGAAGGGCTGATCTATCGCGGGCGCTACATGGTGAACTGGTGTCCACGCTGCCAGACGGCGGTGAGCGACCTCGAGGTGGTGCATGAGGCGGTCACCGGCAAGCTCTACCGCGTGCGCTACCCGCTCGTCACTGCTCCCGGAGAATTCATCGAGGTGGCCACCACGCGGCCAGAAACGATTCTGGCCGATGTGGCGGTCGCGGTAAACCCCGGCGATCAGCGCTACCAGCACCTGGTGCAACAGCGGGTACGGGTGCCGCTCACCACGCGCGAGGTGCCGGTGATCGCCGACGAGATTGCCCAGCCGGAGTTTGGCACCGGCGCGGTCAAGATCACCCCCGGCCATGACCCTAACGATTTTGCCGCCGGGGAGCGCCATCACCTGCCGCAGTTGACGGTGCTCGACGAGGCCGGCAAAATGACCGCAGCCGCCGGTCCTTATGCCGGGCTGGATCGGTTTGCGGCGCGCCAGCGTATCGTGGCCGACCTGGAAGCCGCGGGCTTATTGACCGCGGTCAGCGAGCATGCCATGGCGGTGGGGCAGTGCCAGCGCTGCCACACGGTGATCGAGCCGCGCATTTCCACCCAGTGGTTCGTTCGGATTGCGCCCCTGGCGGAAGCGGCGGTGGCGGCGGTCGAGCGCGGCGAAGTCGAGTTCGTACCCGCCATCAACGCCAAACACTACCTCGACTGGATGGCGAATATCCACGATTGGTGCATCTCGCGCCAACTCTGGTGGGGTCACCGCATCCCTGCCTGGTACTGCGATGCTTGCCCGCAGACGCTGGTGGCGCTCGAGGCCCCGGCGCATTGCCCTGCCTGCGGTGGTGCTCTGCGGCAGGACCCGGATGTGCTCGATACCTGGTTCAGTTCCGGCCTGTGGCCGTTTTCGACCTTGGGTTGGCCGGACAAGACTGCGGACTTGCGCGATTTTTATCCCACCTCGCTGCTCGTGACCGGCTTCGACATCCTGTTTTTCTGGGTGGCGCGCATGCTCATGCTGGGCGTGCATTTCACCGGTCAGGCCCCCTTCCGCCAAGTCTACATCCACGCGCTCGTGCGCGATGCTGAACGGCAGAAGATGTCGAAGACCAAGGGCAACGTGATTGACCCGCTGCTGGTCACAGAAAAATACGGTACCGACGCCGTTCGCTTCACTCTGGCCGCCATGGCCGCCCCCGGCACCGACATTGCGCTTTCCGAAGATCGCATGCAGGGCTACGCCGCCTTTGCCAACAAGATCTGGAACGCGGCGCGATTTATTTTTCTCAGCGCCAACCAGGCCGACGTCCCTGCCCTCGCCGGCAGCCCGGAAGCCTTGCGCGCCCAGGGCAATCACTGGGTGGATCGCTGGATCTTCTCCCGCCTCAACGCCGTAGCGGCCGGCTTGGACAAAAGCCTCTGCGCCTATCGTTTCCACGATGCCGCCGACACCTTGTACCACTTCTTCTGGCATGAGTTCTGCGACTGGTACCTGGAAATCACCAAACTGCGCCTGCGCGAAGAGTCGGAGCGGGCCACCGCCGCCGCCAATTTGCTCACCGCCTTCGATGGCGCTCTGCGGCTGCTGCACCCCGTCATGCCCTTCATCACCGAGGAGTTGTGGACGGCGCTCCATCAGCAGGGCCAGCCAGCCCCCTCGATCGCGCTCGCTGCCTTTCCCGCGGCCGACCCGGCCGCCTTCGATGCCATCGCCGAGGCGCGCGCAGAAGCGCTGCAAGCCCGCGTCACCGCCGTCCGCAGCGGCGAGGCGGGTGGGGACAACCACGCAAGCACGCTCGATGAGGATTACTTCCGGGCCCTGATGCAGGGCCGCGGCAGCAAGCGCACCCCACCCTCCCCGGCACGCCAAGACGCCGGACGGGCAACTCTCCAGGCGCAGGTCGAGCACAAACGCACCCTGCTGGCCAATCCGAATTTCACCCGCAAGGCCGACCCCGCCGTAGTGGCGGGCGAACGCCAAAAACTTGCCGAATTGGAGCAAAAGCTTGCGGCCTTGACCGCCGAGTTGAAAACCGAAAGCTGAAATCTACTTTTCAGTTCCCCACTGCCGTCTGCGAGTTCTCCCGTCGCCGGTCCATCTCCCGCGTAGCGTAATACGTGTGCCGAATCCGCTGGATGACGGTGAGATTGCTCAGCACCGCAATCACCCACAAGCACGCCGCCATCCGGTTGAACAGCGCCCCAATGATGACCAGCACGATCCGCTCGGGCCGCTCCATGAAGCCGACCTTGCAGCTCTTGATGGTGTTTTCGGCGCGCGCGCGGGCGTAGCTGACCATCACCGAGCCGGTCATGACCACCGCTGTGAGCACCACATAGAATTGGCGGTCAATCGTGGCGTAATAGACCAGCAGACCGAAATAGAGCGCCAGATCGGAGTAGCGATCCAGAACCGAATCGAAAAAACCTCCGAAGTAGCTGACTGTGTTGGTGTAGCGCGCCACCCGGCCATCCACCATGTCGAAAATCCCGGCCAGGATAATGACCAGTCCCGCGGTAAAAAACAGCCCATAGCCAAACAGCACCGCGGCGACAATGTTGATGACCAGGCCTATGAAGGTTAAAACGTTTGGGTTGATGCGCGCTAAGGCCAGCGAGCGGACGATCTTGTCCAGAATGTATCTGCAGCCAACTCCGATGGCACGCGTGTAGGTCACTGGGTAGCGTCCTCGGCCTGTTCGCGTTCGTAAATAGTCTGCAGCTTGAGCACTTCGAATTCCTTCAGGCCATTGGGAGTTTGGATGCGCACTTCGTCGCCGGGCCGCTTTCCCATAAGGCCGCGGCCAATGGGAGAAGAGGTGGAGATGCGGCCCTGGGACACGTCGGCTTCTTCGCTGGTGACCAAGTAGTATTCGACCTCCTCGCCTTTATCCCGATCGTGCAGCACCACGACCGAGCCGTAGGCGGCCCGATCGTGGGGAATGTTGTCAACGTTCACCAGCGCCAGCTCCGCCAGACGCTTTTTCAACTGGCCCAGGCGCGCATTCACAAACTCCTGCCGCTGTTTGGCCATGTGGTATTCGGCGTTCTCGCTCAGATCGCCCAGTGCCACGGCGCGCTTCAACTCGGCGGGCAACTCCACCGTTAACTCGTGCTCGAGTTGCTTGGTTTCGGTTTCCAGTTTTGCGCGAATGTTAACCGCCATGCTGTCCTCGTATGCTTCCGCTACCCCGCCATTTTGGCATAGCGGCGCAAAGGAAGCGACCGTGGCAGCCCCAGCGCCAGCTAAAGGCTTATGGTTGGCGTTCCTGGGCGATGCGAACCTTGACCGCCGCCAGGCGCTTCTGAATTTCCTCGCGCTGTTGATCGGCTCGCTGCCCGAAGTCGGGCTTGAGGAACGCCAGCGCCTGCGTCCAACTGCTGGCCGCCTGCTCCAGCTTGCCATCGCCTTCATACGCCTGGGCCAAATGGTCCAGAATGGATGGGTCGTGGCGGGCGTACTCGGTGGCTCGTTCGAGATTGCTGACGGCTTCGGGGAGGCGATTCATTTTGAAGTAGACCCACCCCAAGCTGTCGAGATAGGCCCCGTTGTGACCGTCCTGGGCGACAGCCTGCTGCACGTAGCCGAGCGCCTCCTGCAAGCGCACGCCTCGTTCGGCCAGTAGATAGCCCAAATCGTTCAGGGTTTCGGCGTCCCCGGGCTCGAGCTGCAGGGCGCGGCGGTAGCTGTCTTCGGCGGCGTCAAAATTGGCTTGTTTGGCCTCGATGGCGCCCAACTGCCGCACCGCAAGGGCATGGCCGGAGGGCGTAGATGCCAGGCTGTCGGCTTTGCGAGTGTCGGCAAGGGCCTGACTCCATTTCCGGCCTTGCATCTCCACCTGGCCGAGGGTGAGGTAGATCTCCCCGTCGCTTTCGTTGCCGCGCAGCAGGGGCATCAGAGCGTTCTGGGCGGCGGCGATTTGTCCGGACGCTGCCAGCAAGTTGGCGTAAGTCAACTGCAACGAGCGCGAGTCGGGCGCCGCCGCCAGCTCCGCCTTGGCAGCCGCCAGCGCATGGGCATAGTCGTGCTGTCCGGCATAAAGTTGTATTTCCAGGCCCAGGGCGCGGTTGCGATATCCGGCGCCCAAGCCCTCCATCTGCTCCAAGTGCGCCTGCGCACTCGTGTCGTTGCCCATCCGCATCTCCAGCCGCGCCAGTTGCGCCAGGAAAATGCTCTGCGTCGCCGCCGCAGTCTTGCGGGCCACGAGCGCTTGCAGCTCCTGCGCCGCAACCTGGTCCTTGCCCTGGCTTTGGTCGAGCAGCGCAGTGGCATAGGCGACTTCGAGATTATCGGAGGGTAGCAGCTTGGCGGCGGATGTCAGGCTAGTGCGAGCCGCATCGAGCTGGTCCATCTGCATCTGGAGCTGCCCCAAACGCAGCGCCACCTGACCATCGTCGGGCAGTTGCTGGCGCAGTTGCTCGTACGCGGTGAGCGCGTCGGGGTAGTTGCGGCTATCCATCAGTGCGCTCGCCATGGATTTTTTAAACTCCGGGTCCTGGGGATCGGCTGCCACCGCATGGCGATAGGCGGCGGCGGCATCTGCATAGCGGTGATGGCTCACATAAGCGTCGCCAAGGCTGGCATACACCTGCGCCCCGCGGGCCACCTCCGGCAGCGCGTCAATTTCTTTGCTGGCTTCGTCCAGCCGGTTCTGGCTCGACAGCGACTGCACCAGGCTCGCCACGGCGTCCACATTGGTTGGATCCACGGCTAGGGCGGCGCGGAATTGCTGCTCGGCCAGCGCCGATTTCCCCTGCGCGCCGTAGAGTTTCCCCAACATCACGACATAGCTGGCGTGGTGAGGGTCAAGGCGGATCAGTGCCTCGTAGGTTTCCACCGCGCCCGCCATGGCACTATCAGCGCCAGTGTCGGTAATGGGTTGCGGGGCGTTGCTGAGCTCGCGCAGGTAGATCTCGCCCAGCACCTCATGCGCGGCAATGCTTTGCGGATGGCCCGCCACTGTCTGTCGCGCCAGGCTGAGCGCCTCGGAGGTGCGGCCCAGGCGCGACAGTAGATCCGCCAGTTGCGACGAAATATAGGCGGAGTTGGGATCGGCATCCACGGCCGCGTGGTAGTGCTGCAGAGCGCCTTCGATGTAGGTGTGGCCGCCGTGCGCTTCGGCCTGCAATTCATCCCACTTGCCCAGAACAAAGTCGATATTGGCTTGCAGCTGCGCCGAGCTTCCGGAGGCGCCCACGCCGGAGCTGGCGTGCAACGCCTCCGGCGCCACCGCTTGCGGCACCCTCTGCTGGCCGACAATTTGCGCCTCCAGTGGTATCGTCAAGGCAAAAGCAAGGCAGGGTAGCAGCCAGAGGAGGGGCTTCAGGACACGCGGAGCGGCAGACATCTTATCCAAAGCTTACCACCAGCTCCCCCGTTCCGCAGTGGCTCGCACCACTGAAACAGCGGTCATATCGAGGCTGGTAGGATTAAATGAATGCTGTCCAGCCCCGCCAACCTGCCTTCGGTCCTGGAACAAATTGTGCGCCTCCGCCGCAACCATGTGGCCGCGGCCGAGCAACGCCTGCCCTTGCTCCAGATCCAAAAGCAGTTGCACGACCATCCGCCCCAGCGGCGCGATTTCGTGGCGGGTCTGCGTTGCGCGCGTCAGCCGGCAGTCATTGCCGAGCTGAAACGGGCATCGCCTTCGCGCGGGCGGATGCGGGAAGCGTTTTCGGTGCCTGCGCTGGCGCTGGCTTACCAGACCGCCGGCGCGCGTGCGCTGTCGGTGCTCACTGAGGAACCTCATTTCGACGGGCGGCTGGACTACCTCCAGGCGGCGCGCCAAGCCACTACTCTGCCCATTCTGCGCAAGGACTTCATTTTCAGCTTGTACCAGGTATGGGAATCCGCCTGGGCAGGCGCCGACGCCATCTTGTTGATCGCCGCCCTGCTGGATGAGGGCTCGCTGCGGCAATTGGTGGACATCGCGCGGCAGGCCGGTCTGGCCACACTGTGCGAAGTCCACAGCCGGGAGGAGCTCGAGCGCGCCCGCGCGGCAGAGCCAGATTGCATTGGCGTTAACAATCGCGACTTGCGCAGCTTGACCGTAGACTTGCGCGTGGCCGCGGAACTCGGCCCAGAGTTGCCCGCAGCTGCTTTGGGAGTGGCCGAAAGTGGCTTGCGCACCCCCGCCGATCTGGCCCGCATGGCGACGGCTGGCTTTGACGCCTTTCTCATCGGTGAAGGCTTCATGCAAGCCCCCGATCCTGGCGCGGCGCTGGCGCAACTGCTGGCTGGTTGCCGATTCCCGGAGGTCAAAATTTGCGGCCTCACCCGCCTCAGCGACGCCCAAGCAGCCTGCGCGGCGGGCGCGTCCGCGCTGGGATTTGTGTTCGCGCCTTCGCCGCGGCGCGCCAGCGTCGAGCAGGTGCGCGCGTGGGCGGCGGAGCTTCCCACCGAGGTGCTGCGGGTAGGCGTGTTTGCGGGCGCGCCGGTGGCGGAAATCCAGGCAGTCGCCCTCGCCTGCGGACTCCATGCGGTGCAATTGCACGGTGCGTACACCCCCGCCGAGGCACGCGCGCTCACCGGCCAAGTCACCGTCTGGCGCGCCGTCGCCATGCCGGAAGGCGCGCCGGCGGCGCTCGCCTGGGCGTCGGTGGCGGAACGCTTTGTGCTGGACCATGCCGCCGCCGACGGCGTTTCCGGTGGCAGCGGCACGAGTTTCGCCTGGGAATCTGCGGCCCAATTCGCACACGATTTGGCGGCCTGCTCCCCCGCCCGGATGCGGCCGCCTAGCCTGATGGTTGCCGGAGGCCTTACCCCGGCCACGGTTGGCGAGGCGGTACGGCGCTCGGGCGCGGGCGGTGCCGACGTGGCCAGCGGCGTCGAACAACAGCCCGGTATTAAGGATCACGCCTCCATCCTGGCCTTTTGCCGCGCCGCCCGGCGCATGCTGCGGAGCACAGCCGCATGAGCGTACCCCCAACCTCCACCCCCGACAGCGCTGGACGCTTTGGCCGCTACGGCGGCCGCTATGTGCCTGAGACGCTCGTCCATCCCCTCGAGGAGCTGACGGCAGCCTATGAGGAGGCTCGCCAGGACCCTGGCTTTATAGCTGAGTTGGACGATCTGCTGCGCAATTTCGCCGGCAGACCGACGCCGCTCACCTTTGCGCCGCGGCTGACCTCCGCACTGGGCGGAGCGCGCATTTATCTCAAACGCGAAGACTTGCTGCACACCGGGGCGCACAAGATCAACAATTGCCTGGGGCAGGCGCTGCTGGCGCGCCGCATGGGCAAACGCCGAATCATTGCCGAAACCGGCGCCGGCCAGCACGGCGTCGCCACGGCCACCGTGTGCGCGCATTTTGGCCTCGAGTGTATCGTCTATATGGGCGCTGAAGATATGGCGCGGCAAGCGCTTAATGTGGCCCGCATGCGCCTGCTGGGCGCCGACGTGCGCCCCGTGCATTCCGGTAGCCGCACCCTCAAGGATGCCATCAACGAAGCCATGCGAGATTGGGTGGCGCACTGCACCCACACCCATTATTTGCTGGGCTCGGTGCTGGGCGCCCATCCCTACCCCACCATGGTGCGCGACTTTCACGCCTGCATCGGACGCGAGGCGCGGGCGCAAATCTTGGCGACGGAAGGGCGCTTGCCGTCGGCCCTGATTGCGTGCGTGGGCGGAGGCTCCAATGCCATAGGACTGTTTCATGCTTTCCGCAACGACGCGGGCACCGCGCTGATTGGCGTCGAGGCGGGCGGCGAGGGAAGCGAGCTGGGACTGCATGCGGCGCGCTTCCTGGCCGGGCCCGGGGGCGGAAGCCCGGGGGTGCTGCAGGGTACGTTTTCCTACGTGCTGCAGGATGAGGATGGGCAGATCGCCGCCACTCACTCGATCTCGGCGGGTCTCGACTATCCCTCGGTGGGCCCCGAGCATGCACTGCTGCATGATCTGGGGCGTGCCGAGTATGTGGCCGCCAGCGACGCCGCCGCCCTGGCGGCCTGCGAGCGCCTGGCGCGCCTCGAGGGCATCATTCCGGCGCTGGAGTCGGCCCATGCGGTGGCCGAAGCGTGGCGCCGGGTGCCCGACATGAGATCGGAGAACAGCGTGATCATCAATATTTCCGGCCGCGGCGACAAGGACATGGACATCCTCAAGCGGGAGCTGCGGCTGGACGCCCGGCAAGCAGAATGAGCCGCTTCGCCAAGATCTTCGCTGCCGCCCGTGGGCGCTGCACCCTCATTCCCTACCTCACGGTGGGCGATCCCTCGCTCGCCGCCAGCCGCGCCGTCGCGCTGGCACTGACCGAGGCAGGTGCCGACATCCTCGAGCTGGGCGTACCCTTTAGCGATCCTGTCGCCGATGGGCCCGTCATTCAGGCTGCGAGCCAGCGCGCCCTGGCTCAGGGCGTACGCTTGGCGGACGTGCTCGAGCTGGCCCGCGCCGTGCGCCGGGAAGCGGAGGTTGGACTGCTCCTGTTCAGCTACTATAACCCGGTGCTGCGCTATGGCCTCGAAGCGCTGGCGCGCGACGCTGCGGCGGCGGGCTGCGACGGTGTGCTCATCACCGACCTGATTCCGGAAGAAGCCGCCGCCTACCGCACCGCCATGGGGGCGGTGGGCCTGGATACCGTGTTTCTGGCCGCCCCCACCTCCACCCCTGAGCGCCTGGCGGCCATCGCCGCCGCCAGCAGCGGCTTCATCTATGCCGTTTCCCGCCTCGGAGTCACCGGCGCGGCCGTGCCCCCGGCGGAGGATGCCCGCACCCTGGTCGCCGCCTTGCGGCTCCATACCCGCCTGCCGATTGCGGTCGGCTTCGGACTCGCCGACGCGCGCCAGATCGACGACGTGGCCGGCTATGCCGACGGGGCGGTTGTGGGCTCGGCGCTGGTGCGCACCCTGGCCGCCGCGCCCGGCCGCGAAGCGACGGCCGCGAAGGCGTTCCTACAAGGACTGCGGCATGGAAATCGCTGACTGGCGCGCCCGCATTGACGCACTCGACCGCCAGTTGGTTGAGATGCTGAACCAGCGCTGTGAATGCGCCCTCGCTATCGGCGCCGAAAAACGCACGCGCGGACTGGCGATCGCCGAACCCAGCCGGGAGGCCGCCGTCATGGCCAACATCGCTGCCGCCAACCATGCCCGCGGAGGCCCGCTGAGTGATGAGGCGCTGCAGCGCTTGTTTACAGCCATTGTGGCCGAAATGCGCGGCGTGCAGCGCTCCTAAAAGCAGTTTCCAGCCTTGGCGTAACCCGCTTCGTGCCCACTGCCTGCGGCTTTTCTCCAGGAAAAGCCGCACGCGATCTCGTCCACTCAACTACATTCAGTTGGGAACTGCTTTAACCGGCAAAGGCGGCAAGCACCGCACCCAACGCCAGCGCTAGCGCGCCGAGTTCAAATACCGGTTGGTAGCGGCTGAAGTGCGCATACAGCCCGGCATCGCCCATGCCGGCGGCGGCGTAGGCGATGGAAAACGCCAACGTCATGGCCCCCCAGGTGCGCGTGCGGCGCTCGGGACGTGCTAGCTCCATCGTGCGCGCGGAAGCGAGTGAGGTGGCGCCCATGCCGGCCGCGCCCACCAGCAGCGAGGAAACGGCGAGCAGCACCGTGCCCGTCCCCCAGAGAGGCATGGCCAGTCCGAACGCCTCCAGACCCAGTCCGCAGGCAAAGCTTGGCCGTAGGCCGAAGCGGTCGCCCAGCGCTCCCGCCAGCACCGGCCCGAGGGTCACGCCGATGCCAAAGAGCAGGTAGAAGCGGCCCCCGGTTGCAAGGCCGCGGTGAAGCTCCCGGGCAATGTAGTCCACCCAGAACAGCGAGTGCGGCGCAAAACCGACGGCGTTGCAACAATAGGCGGCCATCAACAGCGCCAGCGCTGTCGCACCCGCCGCGCGCCCCGTGTGAAGGTGCGGCGACGGCAAGGTGGCGCCGGGAGTAGCACCGGCCCACTGGGTGCTGCGCCAGGCGGGCCACGTGGCAACCGTCAGCAGAAGTGCCAATAACGCCAACAACAGCCAGGTGGCAGGCAGGCCCACCTGGACAAGAGAGGGGATGACGGCGCCGGAAAAAATCATGCCCAGCCCGACGCCGCCAAAAATCAGTCCTCCCAAGCGGCCATGCGAGCGCGCTGGAACCTGCGCTAGGATCGTCGGAACGGCCAGCACCATGAGCACGCCGGCGGCAATGCCCGCCAAAAGCCGCCAGAGAAAATACCAGGCAAACCCCCAGTTCAGCGCGCACGCGGCGAGGCTGACGGCAGCCAGCAACAACGCCGCCTTCAGCCAGCCGCCGGGCCGCCGGTGCGACAACCAGTGCCCGGTAAGCGCCGCACCGGCGAGATAGCCAACCAAGTTGATCGAGGCCAGAAAATCAGCCGCCCCTGGCCGGAACCAGCCCGCGTGCACGAGCGCAGGAATCAAGGGAGAGTAGCCAAAGCGCGCCAGACCGAGACCCACGAACAAGGCCACCGCGCCGGTCAGTGCGGCGGTCCAAGGGCGCGGGGCGGTATCGCTCATGTCGGCCTATTTTCCCATGGCTGGCGCGGCGGATTTGGAGTAAAGTGGCGGCGGGGGACCAAACTATGCGTCGTTTTCTAGGCTTTCTGCTCGCCGCAGTGGTGGTCATGGCGGCCTGCACCTCGAGCGGCTCCAAGCCCGCCGCCACCACCGATCCACGCCTGGCAGGCGCTTACATGCGCCCGCCCCAGAACAATTGGACCTCGGTGCATCTGCAAGGCACGCCCAGCCAGATCGGGTTCCAGAACGGCTATCTGCTGGAGCCCAGGATCGAGGACTTTTTGAATGTGGTGAAGCTCGAGCAGACGCATGCCTCGCACCGCCCTTGGAGCTTTTTCCGAACCGAGGCCAAGGATGTGATGTGGCCGTATGTCGAACCCGAGTACCGGCAGGAACTGCAGGGCATCGCCGACGGCGTGGACGCGCACGGCGGGCACGTGGACGTTTGGGATATCACGGCCATGAACGCCTTCGAGGAATGGAGCTATTTCCTCGAACAGTGGAATAAGGTGCATCCCAAACAGACCGTCGCCCAGCTCGACTACCCCAATGCCGGCGAGCATTGCAGCGCCTTCGTTGCCACCGGCGCCTACACCGCCGATGGCAAGATCGTGCTCGCGCACAACAACTGGTCGCCCTACATGGAAGGCTCGCGCTGGAACATCATCTACGACATCGTGCCGCAGCACGGCGAGCACTTCATTATGGATGGCGTGCCGGGAGTGATCCACAGCGCCGATGATTTCGGCATCAACGCGGCGGGCATCATCATCACCGAAACCACGATCAGCGATTTCCATGGCTACAACTTCAACGCCGTGCCCGAGTTCGTGCGCGCGCGCAAGGCGATGCAGTACGCCACCTCGATCCAGCAGTTCGCTGACATCATGGAGGCGGGCAACAACGGCGGCTATGCCAACAACTGGCTGGTGGGCGACACCAAGAACAATGAGATCGCCGACCTCGAGCTGGGCCTGAAGGTGGTCACGCTGCAAACCTCGAAGAACGGCTTCTTCGTGGGCTCCAATTTTCCCGTCAGCCCCAGGCTGACCAGGGAGGAGACCAGCTTCAAGCTCAACGACAAGCGCAACGGCGACAACGCCCGGCACGTGCGTTGGCTCGAGCTGATGAAGCAGTACAAGGGCAAAATCACCGTCGCCGACGCCAAACAGTTCGAGAGCGACCATTTTGACGTGATCCTGAACAAGGTCAATCCGGACTCGCGCACGCTGTGCGGGCACGGGGACACGCATCCACCCTACGACGACGAGGGTGCAGTCGAGGGCAAGGCCACCGATGCCGCCATGGCGTCCAATCTATCGTTCTGGGCGGCTTCGGGCCATCCTTGCGGCGACAGCTTCTATGCGGCGCCGTTTTTGAAAGCGCATCCGCAGTATGACTGGCAGCAGCCCGAGCTACGCGACATGATCGCCTACCCCTGGACCACGATCACCCCCCCTACCGCGGCCAGAGCAACCAGCCCGGCCAGTTCGCAATAATGAGGTGGCCGGGCAACCGTCTCAACCGCTATTCGGAGCGCAGGGCGCCCAGCGGGTTGGTGCGGGTGGCGCGGTGCGCGGGCCAGAGGCAAGCGGCCAGCGCCGCCAGCAGCACGGCAAGCGCGACTGCGGCCAGCACCGGCGGGCTGGCGGGGCTGACGTCAAATAGCATCGAAGCCAGCAGGCGTCCAGCGGCGACCGCAACGATGAGCCCGGCAATCACGCCGGCAATCACCGGCGCCAGCGCCTGGCGCACCACTAGCCCCCAGATATCACCCCCACCGGCCCCCATGGTAATGCGGATCGCCAACTCCTTGCTGCGCCGCGCCACGCTGTGCGACACCAGCGCGTAGACGCCGATCGCCGCCAGCACCAGCGCCATCACCGCGAACAGCAGCAGCAGCGTAAGCTGATACTGCTGCGGCGCCACCGCCTCGCTGGTCAGGTTGGCCAAGGGTCCAATTTTGGGAATGGGCGCCAAGGGCGCGGCGCCCGCAATCGAGCGGCGCAGCTCAGCTTCCAGCGCCGCCGTCGGCATGGGGCCGCGCGCCACAACTTCCACGTGGCCGATCGGAAAGCCGCCCGCCAGAGTGATGTAGGCGATCGCCGGCGGCTTCGATTTTAGCGCCGCGCGCACGTCGCCCACCACGCCGGCCACCTGCGCAGGCTGGCCGTTGGCAAGGAACGGACGGCCGACCGCGGACTCCGGATCGCGGGCGTCTTCGGGCCAGAGCAGGACAGCGGTGGCGCGGGCCAGAATGACCGGCTGAGGATGGGAATTGGCGTTGTCGCTGGCGGTGAAATCGCGCCCGCGCAACAGTGGAATTCCGACGGCGGCGAAATAGCCTGGGCTGACGAAGCGGACGTTAATGGAGGGCTGCTGACCGGGGGCATAGGTCCTGCCCGGCACCGAGGCGTCGTCAATCCAGGTTTCCCCGCGAAGGGGCAGGTGCGAGGTCTCACCGGAGGCGGTGACGCCGGGAATGGCGGCCGCGACGGTGCCCAGGCGCTGGAAGATTCGAAAACGCTGCGTGTCGTTGTAGGCGGTGAGTACCACGTCGGCAGCCACGGCATGCTGGGCGCTAAAGCCGGTGGGCTGGTGGATCAACTTGTAAAAGCTCAGTCCGAGCAGACCGGCGCCGGCCAAAAGCAGGGTTGACAGCGCCGCTTGCAAGGCAATCAGGCCCTGACGCGAGCGCAGGCTGGAGCGGTCGGCGGTGGTGGCCGCGCCGGAAGCCTTGAGATAGCTTTGCGGATCGGCACGGCTGAGCCGCAGGGCCGGCACCAGACCGGTAATCAGACCCGCGAGGACCGAAAGCGCGAGGCCAAACAGCAGAACGCGCCAGTCCAGATGCACCTGGTCGAGACGGGGGATATCGGCCGGCGCGGACGCTACCAGAAAGCGCAGCGACAGGGCAGCGCATGCAATGCCGAGCAGGCCGCCGATCACCGCCAGCAGGACGCTCTCGCCCAACACCTGGCGCACCAGCCGTCCCGGCGCTGCCCCCAAGGCGGTGCGGATGGCCCAATCGCGCCGCCGGTCGGCGATCCGCGTCACCCAGAGGCCGCCTAGGTTCACGCACACCACCAGCAGCACCGCCAGCACCCCGCCCATCAGCAACCATAGCTGCTGCTTCGCCGCCGAAACGGTGTGGTCCAGGACGGTGGTCACCGTGGCGCCCAGACCGAGTCCCTGATGGGCTTTGCGCGCCAGGTTGGCCTGGATGGCGTTGAGCTGCGCCAGCGCCATCGCCGGTGTAACCCCGGGCCTCAGACGCCCGATAACGTGGTAGTTGAAGTCAGTAAAGATGGTGTCTCGGCTCTCCTCTTTTGGATCAATGCGAAAGGCTTGGAAAAACTGGGTGGGCTCGCCCTCCAGCATCGGTCCCAGCGAGCCGCCGCCAAGCTTGAAGCTGGGCGGAAGCACGCCCACGATCGTGGCCTGATGTCCGGGTGCCCCTACCACGCGCCCGACCACTCCCGGGTCGGCGCCGAACTGGCCGCGCCAAAGGCGATCGGTGATGATCATGGGATGGGTGGTAGCGGTGGCATCGGCCGGCACAAACGCGCGGCCCAACACCGGACGCACTTGCAGCACGGAAAAAAAGTTGGAGGTAACCCGCGCGCCGTAGAGCAGTTGCGGCGTGCCCGAGCCGGTGAGCGCAGCCGTGCTGCTTTGCAACGCCGAAAGGCCGGTGAAGTCGCTGGCCCGCTGCGTCCAGGCACTATAGGCTGCAGGGCTGTCGAAGTAGGCAAATTTTGCCGAGCTGGCGGGCTGTTGCGGAACGGTCTCGCCGAGGATCACCAACTGGCCGGGATGGGGTAGGTCGAGCGGCTTGAGCAGCACGCCGTTGACCACCGAAAACATGGCCGTGGTCGCGCCCACGCCCAGCGCCATGAGAATGACCATGGTCCAGGCGAGGCTGGAGCCGAATGAGCCGCGTCCGATCTTCATAAGCGGTTATACCGGCCGGGATGGAAAAAGTTTCACGGATTCCCGCGGTGTTGGTCAATTTGGCGTAGCAGATCCCGGGGCTTGACCCTGAGGGCCAGAATCTGCACCTGGTTATCGTCCCCGTCGTGGTTCAAAATCAACATCCGAAAGGAGTTTTTGACGTCCTGACGCACGTAAATGAGGGATTCTTCCCCGTCACGTGCGCGCGTGCGAACAATCCTCTGCCACTCGGAACCGAGCGTCGCCGCCGCCGCCGCCAGCGGCTGCTCTGAACTGGTGGTATATACCGCGACGCGGACGGGCGTGAAGAACGTGAAAAAGCCGATCAGCCTGGGGTGAACTGGCTGTGCCTCCAGCGCAACCCCGATGCGGTGGGCGAGTGTGCCAAAACTCTGACCGGTGGCGCTCAGGGAGAAGGCCAGACAGGCGGCGATTAGGACTCCGCGGCACATCAGTTACCTCCTTTGCCGGACTTTTCCAGCTTCGGGATGCCGAGGTTACCGCCCAGCTTGGTGATCTCGTCGGGGGTGATCGAACCGACGATGTTGACGATGTCGAGTTCGTCCGGCTCGCGGTTGAGGATGGCCATGCCGAGAATGCTGCCGTCCTTGGCGGTGCACAGGTAAATCTCGGCATTGTCGTTGTCGCCGCTGTGCCGGGTCGAGTGGACGCTGACAATGCGCGACCACCCTGGCCCCTGCAACTGTTTGCGGATGGCGGCCAGTGCGGGATCGCTGAGTCGTGGCGCGCGCTCGAACTCGAAGCTCGTTACATAGATCCCCTGCAGCTTGGAAAGTGCCCGCAATTCATCCTGGTTGAGGCCCGTGTCCTCGGAGTTGAGGAAGGCCATCCCCAATCGCAGGGCGGAACCGTCCAGGGTGACGTCGCTGACCTGCCTGGCGCGGGCGGCGAGCGTGGGCAAATGGATTTCGAGCCGGGGTTGCTGCGCCCCCAGCGGTGCGGCCAGCAACAGCAACAGGGCCAAGTGCTGGAAATGGTTTCGCGTCTTTGTCATCACACTGACCATACGCGCCAGTCCTCAGGGCGTGCGCAGCACCCGCGCGCGCACCGCCGCCAACTGGCTCGAGGCCAGGCGCAAGGCGGCGACCAGCTCTTGCGCATCCGCGCGGGCATGGCGTTGGTGTTGCGCCATCTGCCAGCGTTGCACACCCACTCCTCCCAGAATTACCACCAGGACCAGCGCCACGGCCGCCGCCCAGCCCCAGCCGCGGCGCGGCGCCGGGCCAGACGCGCGCAGCCGCGCCCGCACCAGTGCTGCCAGGTCCCGGGGCGGATCTTGACGGCACAGGGCGGAGCGCAGTTCGTCATCCCAATTCATAGTTCGGTTATCCTTTCTGGGGTGCGCGGGCACACCTCCATTTCCGCGCGCAGCCGCTGCAGCGCGCGCTGCAGTTGGCTTTTGACGGTAAACAGCGGCCGCCGCAGCAGGCGGGCGATTTCGGCCGGATCGAGGTCCTCCTGATAGCGCAGCGCCACCACCGCGCGTTGCGCGGCCGGCAGCCTGTTGACGGCGGCACGCAGCGCCGCCCCGCGCCAGGGATCACCCGCATACGCGGGCGCGGACGGTTCGGGAGCGTCCTCCAGGCCCACCCAGGGTCGCAGCTTGCGGCGGCGGCAGCGGTCGAGCGCCTGGCGGGTGGCCACCTGCCGCAGCCAGAACAGCACGTGCCGGTCGGATTCCAGCCTCTCCGCAAACTGAAACAACTTGCAAAACACTTCTTGCGCTACCTCCTCGGCATCAGCTTCATCCCCCAAAATGCGGCGCGCCAAGCTGTACACCATGGCTTGGTGCTCGCGCACAAGTCCGGCGAATTGCTCTGGATCGGAGATTTGGACCAAGGCCGCGCTTCTCTGCCCTTTATGTACGCCTGTGCCTGCCCTGTCGAGCGCAGGAATATAGGCTACACTGAAGCCCATGAGGAAGCTCCTGGCACTCGCGGCCCTGATCACCGCCCTCAGCGCCTCGACGGCGCTGCTGGCTCAGAAACCCCCCCTCAGCCCGCCCGAGCAGGTGCAGCTCAGCTCCCACGGCCAGACCATCACCATTAAATATTCCGCGCCCTCGGTGCGCAGCCGCAAGATTTTCGGCGCCGGCGGATTGCTGTCCCGCGATCCCACCTACCCGGTCTGGCGCGCCGGCGCCAACGCTGCTACGGCGCTGCACACCGATGCCAACCTGCAACTGGGCAATCTCCAAGTACCCGCGGGCAACTATACGCTCTTTGTGCTGGTCTCCGACCCCGGCCATTGGCAGCTGATCGTCAACAAGCAGACCGGCCAATGGGGACTGACCTACAAGCCCAAACTTGATCTGGGTCGCACGCCCATGGACATGAGCGTTCCCCCGCTGCCGATCGAACGCCTGCGCTACATCCTCGCGCCACACAAGCTGACGCTCGAATGGGACGGGCACATCGCCTCGGTCCCCATGGCTATTCAGTGAGTCTTGCGTCGCGCGCGACCAGCAGTGCAATCGCGTAGCCGACGCAGAACAGCGACGCCAGGATCAGGCTGATGCGCGTCGCCAGCGGCGTCGGCCCCAGCCGCGGCACGCGCGACAGCGGCAAAACGACATAAGTCATGAACACGTAGACGATCGCTCCGTAGAGCGGTCCCCACAACAGCGGGCGCCGCAACAAAAACCGCATCCGGCGGCTGGCGGCATAAAACGCCACGGTCCAGACCGTGGCGATGCCGTAATGACAGACCACCCCCAGCCCCACCGCCATCCAACCCCAGCGCGCGGCGGTGCCTGAGCCCAGGGCGCCGCTGGCAATGTAGCGGAATATCATGGCCGGCGTGATGCCACGAAACGCGTTGAAGATGATGTTCTCGCCGATGTCGAACGAGCCGGCGAGCAAGCCCATGCGCACCAGCGCAGCCATCCGTTCCCGCCGCGAACCGGCAGCCTGAGTGGCCGTGCGCACCGCGCCAGGGGCAGGCATCCGCGCCCTTCAGTAGCGCGGAATCGCCGGGTCCACGGCCACACTCCAGGCGTCAATGCCGCCCGCCAGCGAACGCGCATGCGAACAACCCGAGCGGCGGAGCCAGTCGGCGGCCGTCAGGCTGCGGCGGCCAGAGTGGCAGTAACAAATGATCTCCTCGTCCGCACGCTCGTTCTGGAAACGTTCCAGGTACTGCGGGAGCTGTGCCAGCGGAATGTGCTCGGCGCCGGCAATATGCGCCTGTTCGAACTCCCAATCCTCACGCACGTCAAGCAACGCCAGCGCTTCCCCCGCCGCCCGTCGCGCCGCCGCTTCCTCCACGCTGATTTCAATATCCAGCACCGCGTTGCCGCTCATCACGCCTCCAGTCCCAAATTCCCGCCTTCAGGGTTGATCACGACGCCGGGCTCGAGCTCGGCGGCGCGCGCCCAGGCGCCCAGCGCTTCCTCGCGTCGGCCGGCTTTGAGTGCCACCTCGCCGTGCAGGATATGCAGGCGGGCATCGCCCGGCCCGAGCGCGGCGGCCTGCCGCGCGGCGGCGAGCGCCGCCGGGGTGTCGCCCAGCAGCAGATGGGCAAAGGCGAGGTTGCCGGCGTTTTCCGCGTCGCCGGGCGCGGCCGCGCGGGCGCGCTCGATCAGCGGCAGGGCTTGCTGCGGCTGGCGCGCCTGCAGCCAGCAGGCACTGGCGTCCTTGAGCACGGTCGGTGCCGCCGGCTCCAGGCGCAGCGCAAAGCCGTAGTAGAAGCCCGCTTGCTCGCAGTCGCCGCCGGCGCGATGCACTTCCGCCAGCGCCGCCCAGGTGCGGAAATCGTCGCTGGCTAACTGCGTGGCCTGGGTGGCGAGCAGGAGCGCCTCGTCCCAGGCTTCCCTCCCCGCTTCGCTCCCTCCGCTGGCTGCGCTCTGGGCGCGGCGCGCGAGCAGGCTGGCGAGCGCCGCCAGCGCTAGCGCATGTTCCGGATTCGTGCGTACCGCTGACTGCAGCAGCTCGAAGCTGACCTCGTTCTCACCCGCTGCCCACAACCCCAGCCCTAGCGCCGCGGCGGCAAAGCCGTCCTGGAGGCCACCCCCGGCCAGCAGCGCGGCGGCAGCTTGTGGGTTGGAAGCCTGCAGCAGTTCGCCCGCCAGTCCGGCGCGCACCGCCGCCAGCGCGGGATCGAGCTCGAAGGCGCGACGCCACTGCCGCATCCGCTCCGCGCCCTGAGCGGCGCGCCCGGCCAAATAATGCAGCAGTGCCAGCGGCGAGCGCGTGGCCAGGTCCTCAAAGCTCGACAGCACCGGCCGCGGCAGTTCTCCACCCGCCGCTCGCGCCGCCGCTTCCGCCATGCGCGCCAGCAGATGGTGGCCGCGCTCGAAGGGAGCCTCTTCCGCGCAACGCGCCCCCCCGGCCACGATTTCGGCCTGCCAGCGATCGGATACCCATAACTGACCGCCCGCCTCACCCTGCGCGACGTCACCGCCGGCGCGCTGCAAGGCCTCCCGCAGCAGCAGTGTCAGCCCCGCGCCCGCGCCCGCGGGTACCGGCCAGGGCGGTTCGGTCAGAACGGTAATTTCAAAATCGCTCCAGGTCACATTCCTGATTGTACGCTCGCGTCCGCAGGCAACAGCGCGGCAATGGCGTCGAGCGCGCGTGTCGTGGCACCGCGTTGCGACTCCAGCAACGCCCGGGCGGCCGCGCCCACCCGCACCCGCTCACCCTCGTCGTCCAACAGCCGCCGCCAGATGTGCTCGAGCTCGAGCTGGCTGGCCGCCGAGTGCGCCGCCCCGGCGGCGAGGAACTGTTCCGCAATGGCGGCGAAATTTTCCATGTGCGGACCAAACGTCACCGGCACGCCCCAATAGGCGGGCTCGAGCAGGTTGTGCCCCCCGTGTGGCTCCAGGCTTCCGCCTACAAACGCCACCGTCGCCAGCTCGTAGGCCGATGCCAGCTCGCCCAGAGAATCCAGCAGCAAGACGCCACCTGCCTCCAGCGCCGCTTCCCCACCCTCCCAGCGCGAGCGCTGTGTCCAGGCCAGGCCGCTCGCACCCAGCAACGCCGCTACGGCCGCAAAGCGCTGGGGATGGCGCGGCGCCAGGACCAACAGCCGTTCCGGGTTGCCGAGCCGTCCCCAGATGCTCAGCAGCATGGCCTCTTCCTCCGCCATGGTGCTGCCCGCAACCACGATTTGGCGGATGCCCGCCCGCGCCAGCCCCGCCCGGATCTGCGCGAGAAAGCGCGGCTGCTCCGGCGGCACCAAATCGAATTTCAAATTCCCCGCCACCTGCACCCGCGCCGCCTCCGCCCCCAGCTCGCAGATGCGTTCCGCGTCGGTCCGGGTTTGCATCAAAAACGCGCTGGCGCGCCCGAGCGTGGGCCGTAGCAGCTTCCGGATCAAGCGATAGCGGGCGTAGCTGCGTCCCGAGATACGGCCATTGAGAAACATCACCGGCACTCCTGCCAGCTCGGCTTCCATCAGGAAGTTGGGCCAGATTTCGGTTTCGGCGATGAGCACCAGCGCCGGCCGATGCGCACTCAGCGCCCGGCGCGCGGCAAACCGAAAATCGAGGGGGAAATAAAAAATGCGGTCGCAGGCAATACGGCGTGTAGCCACGGCGCGCCCCGTTGCTGTGGTCACCGACAGCACCACGGGACGCTGGGGAAACCGTAACTTCAGTTGTGCGATCAGCCGCTCCACCGCCAACGCCTCCCCGACCGAGACCGCATGCAGCCAGATAGCGCCTTGCTGACCTCCGGCGCCGCCCGCGAGCGGCGCCAGCCGCCCGAAGCGCTCACCCAGAAAGCGCGTATAGCGTCCGTCGGGGGAGTTGCGCAGCCACAGCAGCGGTGCCATGGCGCCTAGGCCCAACGCCAAAAGGATGGAATACACCAGGTACATGCCGTTGCCCCTTGGGCCGCCCCTCGCCGCTTGTTAAAATATCCTGTGGCCACTGTCGCCCCCACCCGGCTTGCCGGCCTCAACCCTCAGCAGCGCGCCGCGGTCGAGCGGGTGGCTGGGCCACTACTCATCCTCGCCGGCGCCGGCAGCGGCAAAACCCGCGTCATCGCCCACCGCATCGCCCACCTCATCGCCCATTATCGTACCCCGCCCGACGCCATCCTGGCGATGACGTTTACCAACAAGGCGGCGCAGGAAATGCAGGCACGGGTGGCCGCGCTGCTCCCCTACGACGCCTACGCGCAGCCCCACATTTCCACCTTTCACTCTTTTTGCGTGCGCAGCTTGCGCCGTGACTATGCCGCCATCGGCGGCACCCGCGACTTCGTCATCTACGCCGACGACGACCAGTTGCGGCTGGTCAAACTCGTCCTGAAAAGCCTCGGGCTCGATGACAAAACGTTTTCGCCCCGCGCTGTACTCGGCAGCATCTCGGCGGCCAAAAACCGCGGCTGGTCGCCGCGCGTGTTTGCCGAGCGGGCTGCCGATCCCAAATCCGAGCGTCTGGCGGTGGTCTACGAACGCTACCAGGCCGGACTGCGCCAGGCGCAGGCGCTCGATTTTGACGACCTGCTGCTGGAAACCGAGCGCCTGCTGCGCCAGAGCCCGGAAACGGCGGCCCGCTACAACCAGCGCTTCCGCTACATTCTGGTGGACGAGTACCAGGACACCAACCGCCCGCAATACGAGCTGCTGCGTCTGCTCACCCAGCAAAGCCAGAACCTGTGCGTTGTCGGGGATGAGGACCAGAGCATTTACTCCTGGCGTGGCGCCGACATCCGCAACATTCTGGATTTCGAGCGCGACTACCCGGGCGCGACGGTGATCCGGCTCGAGCAAAACTACCGCTCGACCAAAAACATTCTGGCGGCCGCCTCGGCGGTGGTGGCCAACAACCACGAGCGCAAGGGCAAAACACTGTGGACCGAGGCAGCCGCGGGCGCAGCCATCGGCTACTGTCTCGCGCCCGATTCCGAGCAGGAGGCGGTGTGGGTCGCCGAGGCGATCCGCGCCCTCCGGCAGCGCGAGCCTGCCGCCACCTCCGCAATTTTGTATCGCACCAATGCCCAATCGCGGTTGTTTGAGGAGGCACTCCGGCGACTCGATCTGGTTTATAAGGTGGTGGGCGGGTTTAGCTTTTACGAGCGCGCCGAGGTGCGCGACCTGCTCGCCTATCTGCGCGCCGCCATCAACCCCGCCGACTCCATGGCTTGGCTGCGCATCATCAACACCCCCCCGCGCGGCGTGGGCAAGGTGACCGTCGAGGAAATCGAGCGCCTGCGGCTCGAGCGCAACGCTACCTGCATCGAAGCGGTCGAGACGGCGCTCGAGGGCGGTGCCGAATTGCAGGCGCGGGCGCTGACGCCGCTGGCCGAGTTCTATAAGCTGATGGCCGCCTTGCGCACCGCCGCGCTCGCGGGAACCGCGCCCGACGCCTTGCTGCGGCTGGTGGTCGAACGCACCGGCTACGCGCGCCTGCTCCAGGCCGAGGATACGCCGGAGGCGGAAGCCCGCCTGGAAAATATCGGCGAGTTGATCAACGCCGCCAGCGATGCCGCCAGCCGTAACGAGACCGTGGCCGCGTTTCTGGATCACGCCGCCCTGGTCAGCGATCAGGACGACTACGATGCCCAGGCCGCGGTCCAGTTGATGAGCCTGCACGCGGCTAAGGGGTTGGAGTTTGATGTGGTCTTCCTGGCGGGGCTGGAAGAGGGCTTGTTCCCCCACAGCCGCACCCTCCAGAGTCCCACCCAGTTGGAAGAAGAGCGCCGGCTCTGCTATGTCGGCATGACGCGCGCCCGGCGCGAACTGGTCTTCACCCACGCCGCCCGCCGCCGCCGCTTTGGCGGCCAGAGCTACGAACCCACCGTCCCCTCCCGCTTCCTCGCCGAAGTTCCCGCCGAGCTGCTGCACGACACCTCGCCCGCAGGCCTGGGATATGGAAAGCACGGGTTCAGCCACGAAATGAGGAAACCCGCGGGTGGGGGCTTTCGTCGTACCTACAACTCGGTGGAAAGCATTCACCAGTTTTTTGATCGCCAGTCTGGCTATGCGTCTGGTAACCCATCCGGCCGCGGCGGCGCGTCTGTACCCCAGGCGTCCGCCGCGACCGCGGGTTCTCCACCCGCCTCCGGAGGCGCGAAGGCTCGGACCAGCGCGGCCGGGCTGCGCCCCGGCGTGCGCGTGCGTCATGCCCAATTCGGCGTGGGAACGGTGCTGCAGATCGAAGGCGAGGGCGAGCTCAGCAAGCTGACGATTTCGTTTCCGGGCTTCGGCCTGAAAAAACTGGTGGAGAAAATGGCCGGCCTCACCCCAGCCTGAAATTTCCGCCTGCTGTCAGCAAGAAGAGCCGTACGAGCCCGGCCCGGAGTCCGCTCCACCAAGTCTGGAACTGCTCTAAACTTTCGCTATGCTGCTCCGCCTCCCGGTTCTGTTGCTGGTCCTGTGGCTGGCGCCCCATGTGCCCCTTGGCCCCCCCCGCCAATCTCAGACCACACCCGCCATTGCGGCCGCCCACCGTGCCATCGCCGCCGCCATCGCCGCCCTCGGCGGCGACATGTACCTGCAAGCCAACGAACGCAGCGGCGAAGGGTACCTCTACACGTTCAACTCCGCCGGGGAAATGAACGGCGCCGGCACGCGCTTCTGGTCCTATTTCCGCTATCCCGCCGACGAGCGCCTCGAACTCACTAAAAAGCGCAATGTGATATACATTTATGCCGGCGGCAAGGGGTGGGAAATCACCTTCCGCGGGGTTGCCCCGATGCTGCCGCGCGCTCTCAGCAACTACAACGCCGTCAGCACGCACTCGCTGGACGTGATCCTCAAGAATTGGGCCTCCGATCCGGCTACCCTCATGCTCGACCAGGGAAACGGAACCTTCGACGAAGCGCCTGTGGACACCGTGTTGTTGACCAGTAAGGACGGCGATTCGGCCACCCTCGATTTCGCCCTCGATACGCATCTGCCGGTACGGGTGCGCTGGACCCGCACCGACCCCGACACCGGCGGCCGCTACATCGAGTCGGTGGTCTACGGCAACTGGGCTTCAATCGGCGGCATCGAAGCCGCCTTTTCCGTGGACCGTTACCAAGGGCCACAGCGGCTCCAGCAGGAATACTACACCCAGATCAGCTTTGCGCCCTTTCTCGACTCCCTGTTCACGCCGAAGGCGCTGAAGTGAGCGCTACACGCATTGATTGCGGCCCAAAGCCTGCTGGATTAGCGGCCGGTTGACCTCCGCGGCAAGGGTTTCCACCACATCCACACCCGGCACGGTCAATCCGCGGCTGCCTTGAGGCTGCGGCGTGCGCATGCTGAGCCGCTCTCGGGTCCTGTCCCGCCACTCTCATTTTGACCGGCTGCCTTGGTGCCGCCGTCGGCCGACGTTGCCGCTCTGTGCTAGCATGGCGTTTTCGGGGGTCGGGGAGGATCTGGGCACATGCAGGTTTTCGATACCCTCCACGTTCGCAACCTCGCCTTGGCGGGGCACGGCGGGTGCGGCAAAACCACCTTGCTGTCAGCCGCGTTGTACACCGCCGGAGCCACCCCGCAGTTGGGCAGCGTGGCCACGGGCACTGCGGTCACCGACTTTGACGAGCAGGAAATCCTGCGCCGCCATAGCATCTGGACCGGGCTGGCGGTCGCGGAATGGCCCGCGCCGGACCGCAGCTCCTGCAAGCTCAACTTCGCCGACACGCCCGGTCAGAACCTGTTCGCTCATGAAGCCGCGGCGGCTTTGCATGTCACCGAAACCATGTTGCTGGTGGTGGATGCGGCGAGCGGCGTGCAAGTGCAAACCGCGCGCCTGTGGGAACTGGCCGCCGGGCGGCAACTGCCCCTGATCGCCGTGCTCAGCCGCGCCGACCACGATCACGCGGACCTGCCAGCCACCGTGGCGGCGCTGCGCGAGCGCTTCGGCCGCACGCTCTGCCCGGTGCAGTTGCCGGTCGGCGCCCAGCGCGGCTTCCAGGGCGTGGTGGACCTGGTGGCGATGGGCGCGCGGCTCTACACTCCCGGCGGCAACGGCAAGGGACGCGCTGCGGCCATTGACGCCGCCGACGACGAGGCGGCCCGCCTGGGACATGAGGCGCTGGTTGAGCTGATCGCCGAAGGCGACGACGCGCTGATGGAGGAGTTCTTCGATCAGGGGACCCTCAGCCCCGCACATCTCACCGCCGGGCTGCGCGCCGCCATCCGAGGCCGCCGCCTGGTGCCGATGCTGATCACCAGCGGCGCACAGAATATCGGCGTGGACGCGCTGCTGGATTTCTGCACCGCCTGCGCCCCCCATCCCGGCGAAGCGCCGCCGGCGCCCGGACACCTGCCCGGAAACGACGGACAACCACTGACCCGCCCGGTCAGCAGCACCGGCACGCTGTCGCTGGAGGTTTTCAAGACCATCGTGGACCCGTTCGCCGGCCGGCTGAGCGTGTTCAAGGTGCGTTCGGGGCGGCTGAAAAGCGATGAGACGGTTGTCAACTTCCGCACCGGCACGGCGGAAAAGTTTGCTCATCTGAGCGTGCTGCAAGGCAAGCAACTGCTTGCCGTGGCCGAGCTGCACGCCGGGGACCTGGGCGTGGTCGCGAAACTCAAGGACACCCTCACCGGCGACACCCTGGGGGACAAGGCAGCGCCCATCGCCTACACGCCGGCGGCCTGGCCCGAGGCGGCTATCCATTTCGCCATCGCCGCCAAAAGCCGCGGCGACGAGGATAAGGTGTCGCTCGCGCTCCACAAAATGCTGGAGGAAGATTTGGCGCTGCACTTCGCCCGCGACCCCCAAACGCAGGAGTTCCTGCTCGGCGGCACCGGACAGCAGCACGTTGAAATCGCAGTCGCCAAACTCAAGCAACGCTACAACGTGGACGTGCAGCTGCACGCCCCCCGCGTGGCCTACCGGGAAACCATCCTCGGCAAGGCCGACGTCCAGGGACGGCACAAAAAACAGACCGGCGGCCATGGCCAATTCGGCGATTGCTGGATCCGCATGGAGCCGCTGGCGCGCGGCGCGGGGTTCGAATTCGCAAATGACGTCTTTGGTGGCTCCATCCCCAAAAACTACATCCCGGCGGTGGAAAAGGGGATTGTGGAAAGCGCCCGGCGCGGCTATCTGGCCGGCTATCCCGTCGTGGATTTCCGCGTAACCCTGTACGACGGTTCCTATCATGAGGTGGACTCGAGCGAAATGGCGTTCAAAATTGCCGGTTCGCTGGCGTTCAAAAAAGCCATGGAGACGGCGCGCCCGGTGCTGCTCGAGCCGATCATGGCGGTCGAGGTGGAGTCGCCCCCGGAGTTTGCCGGCGACCTGATCGGCGACCTCAACGCGCGCCGCGGCCGCATCGAGGGCCTGGAATCGCGCAACCGCGGCGAGTTCATCCGCGCCCAGGTGCCGCTGGCGGAAATGCTGAGCTATCAGTCCGATCTGACCTCGAAGACGCAGGGGCGCGCCAGCTTCCACATGCAGTTTGCGCGCTATGATCTGGTGCCCGCCGCGCAGGCGGAAAAAATCGTCGCCAAGGCGCGGGCCGAACGTGGCCATACTGGGGATGAGGAGGCCTGAACCATGCATTCGGAACACGAACAATCCCCCGCGCCGCGACTGGACTACAACCTCGCCGCGCCCGGCGGCGTCCAGGCGATCCTGAGCTTGCAGAAGTACGTCAACGAGTGCGGCCTTGACCAGAGCCTGCTCGAACTGGTCAAGCTGCGCTGCTCGCAGCTCAACGGCTGCGCCTACTGCGTGGACATGCACGCCCGCGACGCCCGCAAACGCGGCCAAGGCGCCCAGAAGGTGGACGCGGTCGCCGTGTGGCGCGAGTCTACGCTGTTTTCCACCACCGAGCGCGCCGCGCTGGCGTGGGCCGAGGCGGTGACGCTGCTGAGCCAGGATCATGTTCCGCAGCCGGTCTACGACTGGGTCTCCCGCTATTTCAGTGGCAAGGTGCTGGTGGACTTGACCTACGCGGTCATCGCCATCAACTGCTGGAACCGGCTGGCGATTCCCTTCCGCACGGCCACTGCGGTCGAACCCAGCTCGGCTACCTAGCGTCCTGAGTCAGAAATTCGATGAACTTTCGGGCCATCCCGCATGCGGCTTTTCACCAAGAAAGCCGCACTTCTCTTGCCACCGTTATACAAACTTCCTCGGACTCAGGAAACTAGCGTGCCCAGGGCGCTGCTGCTGGCGTCCGTGGCCGCCCTCGCGCTGGGGCTGGGGGCGGCGGTAAAGGCGCCGCCCCCGTACCGCTACGGACGGGCGGGGAACAAGACGGATCGTGCCGGCGCGCCACGCGCCGGCTTTGCCCTCATGGGCGGCGGCACCGACCTCGACCAGGCGTTTCAATGGATGTGCCGGCGCGCCGGCGGCGGCGACTTTCTCGTGCTGCGCGCCTCCGGCAGTGGCGCCTACGACCCCTATATCGAGAAGCTCTGCCCACGCCTGAACTCGGTCGCGACGCTGATAATTCCCAGCCGCACGGCCGCCGCGGCGCCGTTTGTAGTCGGGCGCATCCGCGAGGCGTCGGCGATTTTTATTTCCGGAGGCGACCAGTCGCGTTACGTCAACAGCTGGCAGGGGACGCCCGTCGAAGCCGGGCTCAATGGCGCCATCCGCCGCGGCGTGCCGCTCGGCGGCACCAGCGCCGGGCTGGCGGTGCTGGGCGAGTTCGCCTACTCGGCCCAGCACGACCGCCCCCATGGCCCCAACCTCACCTCCGCCGCCGCGCTCGCCGATCCGTTTGACCCCCAGGTGGTGGTGGTGCGGAATTTTCTGACGAATCCGGCGCTGCGGAGCCTGATCACCGACACTCACTTCCACGCCCGCAACCGCTTGGGCCGGTTACTGGTGTTTATGGCGCGCATTCTCGCCGCCGGCGAGGCGCCGGTCATCTACGGCGTGGGCGTGGATCAGCACACCGCGCTGCTGGTGGATGGCAATGGCAGGGCGGTCGCGGCCGGCACCGGCGCGGTCTATCTGATCTCCGCTGGCGGCCAGCCCTCCGTCTGCCGCGCTGGCCAGCCGCTCAGCTTCGGCCCGGTCGCCGTCCGCCGCCTCTCCGCCGGCCAGCGCTTCAACCTCTCCACCTGGCGCGGCCTGGGTATCACTTACACCCTCACGGTCCGCGCCGGCGCCATCACCTCTTCCCAGCCCGGCGGCGCGATCTATTAGAGCAAAACCAGCCCCTCGCGGGCAGCGTCCCAGCGAACGCCCCCGGGAAATGCGCAGGCGCGGCCTCGGCGATCATCGCTGCAGCGGATCAAAGGGAGCCCTGGGGTCGGTGACCCGCAGCCCTCGCGCCAGAGCCGGATGCCGCTCCCGTAGGGCCTCATACATTGCCCACCCCGCCTGGCGGTAGGAGAAATGCCCGCCCACGCCGGTGCGCAGCTCGGCCATGTATGCCACCTGCGCCAGGTCCATTTTGAACAGGCTGCGCTTGCGGTAACCCAGTGGCAGTGCGTAGGCGCCAGCGGCGCCGTGGCGGCGCGCCCACTGCCCGGCGGCACTCATGGCGGCGGCATAGTCGCTCCCGGCGCCAGCAGCCTCCACGGCGTCGGGCGTGGCAAAGCCGTGGCGCGGATCGTAGCCTTGGTGCAGTTGCACACAACGGCGATGCCGGTGCAGATCGCGAAAGCCGCCGATATCCATGAGGATATCGAACGCAAACGCCTGGCCCGCCTGATAGGCGCGCAGCAACTCGTCGTGCCCGCCGCGCTGCGCCTGGCCCAGCGCCAGCAGCTCGTCCCGGCGCCCTGCCGCGAGCGCGCCCGTGGCATCGAGCAGTTGGCGGTAGGAGTGGTGACAATATGGATAGAGCAGCGAGGCGGCGAGTTCCACTTCCAGCGCCGCCGGCGGCGCCAGGTGCACGCCGGGAGTGGAATCGGGGGCGAGGCCGCCCATCACCTCGGCGGCGGCGGCAGCGAGCTCGCGCGCCGAACCCATCAGATAGGCGCTGGGCTGGGTGTACTTCACCAGCGTGGGTGTCGCGCCGGGCGCGCTGGCCGCCTGCTTCAACGCCTCTCCCAGGTTATGGCACTCGGCCCACGGCGACGACAGCAGCCGCACGATTTGCTGCTCGAGCGTGCGCGCGCTGACGATCTGTCCCAGGCTCGTCGCCGCCCCCAGCGGTAGCAGATAGCGGCCGAAATCAAAGGCGCGCGCGCCCAGCGCGCGCGCGTACGCCTCCGGATTCATCGCCTCCGGGCGTGGATGCTGCTCCCCCAGGTAGAACTTCATACGCACGCTGAGCTCGCCATAGGCGGCAAACAGGGCGGCCATGATGTCGGGATACTCCAGGCTGCCCGCCAGCTCCGGCGGTGTCACAAATCCGCTTTGGGCGAATTGCTGGTAGCGCGTCGAGCGCTCCTGGCCATCCCAGCGCGCTTCATCGGCCACCTCGATCGCCGCCAGCATCGAAAGCCGCTCCAGCGCCAGGCTGAGATGCGCAAGATCGGCAATGGAGCGGTGGCCATAGCGGAAGTAAAAGGTATTCAGGAATTTTTCGGCTTGCTGCTGATCCAACTCGCGGATGCTGTCGCGCATGGACAGCGCCGAGCGGCTGTAGCGCGCCATGGCGTACGCGCCTATTTCCGGCTCGACTCCGGTGATGACGTAAACGTCGGCGGCAGACATCGAGTTATTCTCCCATGCCATGCTGAAGCATGGCGGTTTCGCTCGCGCGCCAACTCGCTTCGGAGGTTTTGCTGCTGGTCGAGCAGGAGCACGGCTATGCCCGCGACCTGCTGCACAGCCGGCGTGCCCAAGCCGTGGCGCCTGCCGACCGGCGGCTGGCCACCGAGCTGGTCATGGGGGTGCTGCGCTGGCGTGGCACGCTCGACTACGTGATCGAGCGCGGCGCCCGGCGCCCGGTGGCCCACATCCCGCCGCTGCCGTTGACCGCTCTGCGCCTCGGCGCCTACCAGCTGCGCTGGCTCGACCGCATTCCCGCTTCCGCCGCGGTGCACGAAAGCGTCGAGCTAGCCAAGGCCGGCGGCCCCAAGGCGGCGGGATTCGTCAACGCGGTCCTGCGGCACCTGCCGCGCGCCCCCGTGATGCAACTGCTGGCCAACGAGCGCGATCCGGCCCGGCGCCGCGAAGCCGAGTTTTCCCACCCCGCCTGGCTTCTCGAACGCTGGAGCCGCCACTATGGCCCTCAGGCCGCCGCCGCCATGGCCGAGTACGGCAACCAAACGCCCCCCAAAGCCTGCTGGGGACCAGCCGCGGCGCAGGTGGGAAGCGCGCCCGCGCGGCTGCTGCGCTCGGCGCGCCGCGTCGGCACCGCCGATGCCGCAGTCGCCGCCGCCGCCGCGCGCGCTGGCCGGATTTTCCTGCAGGACGAAGCCTCCCAGTTGATCGCGCATCTGCTCGCTGCCCGCCCCGGCGATCGGGTTCTGGACGCCTGCGCCGCGCCCGGCTCCAAAACCGCGCTGCTGCACGCGCTCGCTCCCCAGGCGGCGATAGTGGCGCTGGAACGCCATTGGCTGCGCGCCCGCCTGCTGCGCCGCCGGCTCGGTGCCGCCAGCAGCGCCGTTCCCGTCGTCGTCGCTGACGCTTCCCGGCCGCTGCCGCTGACGCTCGCCTTCGACCGCATCCTGGTGGATGCGCCCTGCACGGGCACTGGCACGCTCGCCCGCAATCCAGAAATTCGCTGGCGCTTGCAGCCGCAAGACCCCGCCCGGCTGGCGCACCTGCAGTTGGCCCTGCTGGGCCGCGCCGCCGCGGCTCTGGCGCCCGGCGGCCGGCTGGTCTACAGTGTCTGCTCCCTGGAGCCGGAAGAGGGGCCGCAGGTGCTGGCCGCGCTGCTGGCGGCGCAGCCGCAACTGCGGCTCGAGGCCATCGCCGACCTGCTGCATGCCCTGGCGGCGGCTGGCGAGCTGTTGGCGCCGCCGGCGCGGCTCAGCGCCGGGAACTATCTGCGCATTCTGCCGGGGGAATGGGACAGCGAAGGCTTTTTTGCCGCCGCCCTGACCCGCGGGTAATGTACTTGGCGGAATTGGACGATAGCAAAGGCGAGGGCTGCAGGCTTCGGCCATCGGTGTGAGCGCGGTTGGGACCCGGCCGTTCCCGGTCCAGGCATTGAGAACATGGCCTTATCGTTGAGCACATTGGCGGTCTGTGCGCTGGCGCTGCCGGTGTTTGCCTACGTGCAACTCAGCCGCCGCGATGCCGGCCTGCGCGGCTGGACGGGCTTCTGGCTGCTGCTGCTGGTGCGCCAAACCCTGCTCAACGCGGCTCCTCAAGCTGGTGCCGGGGCGGCGCGGGTGGCGGGTGCCTGTGCGCTGCTGGATGCGGCAGTGTTGCTGTTCAGCGCTCGCCAGTTGTTTTGCGAGGCGCGGCCGCGCCGGCTCGATCCGCGCTGGCGCTTCCTGGCTTGGGCCATCGCCGCCGTGGGGGTGGCCGCGGTACTGTCTCCACTGTGGACCTCACCGCTGCCGCTGGCCGCGCTGTTGCTGTTGCTGGGTGCGGTGGTGGCGCTGTTGTGGGCGAGTGGGAGCTGGCCGCTGCGGCTGCTGGCGCTGGCCGTGGGGCTGTGGGCCGCCCTGCTGGCCGCTGCGTTTCCCGCGGATACGCCCTTGGCCCCTGCCGGCCTGGTGCTGCTGTCGTGGGCGATGCTCTGGGTCATTGCCCAGCGCGCGCACGCGCCCGCCGCCGGAGCCGAACAGATCCAACTGTTCCGCCAGTCGGTACGCCGCAGCCGCGAGTTTGAAATCCTGACCCACATCGGCACCGCCTTGAGTTCCTTCCTGAATGCCGATGCCCTGTTGCAGACCATTCATGCCCAATTGCAAAAGCTCATGGACGTGCGCTGCTTCTATGTCGCCTTCCAAGACCTCGACGCCGACGTGATCCGCTTTGACTTTGAGGTGGAAAATGGCGAGCGCCGCCCGCCGCGCACGCGGCCCCGCACCCACGCCCTCACCGAGCACGTAATTGCCACCGGCCAGCCGCTGCTGATCACTCGCGACCTGAACCGGTTCCTGCGCGAACATGGCCTGGCGCGTAGCGGCACCCCCGCCAAGACCTGGATGGGGGCGCCGGTGCTGCTCCAGGGGGACGTGTGCGGCGTGATCGCTGTCCAGACCAACGAGCGGGAGAACGCCTACGACACCGGCCACCTGCACGTGCTGGAAATTCTGGCGGCGCAAGCCGGCGTGGCGCTCGACAACGCCCGCCTGTTTGCCGAAGTGCAGCGCGACGCCGGCCAGAAGGCGTTTCTCAACCATATCGCCCGCCTCACGATTTCCACGCTCAGCCCGGCAGAAATGCTGACAGCCGTCGTGGGCGGCATCGCCCGCGATTTTCACTACGACCACGTCGCGGTGGCGTTGCTGGATACCACCGCGGATCGCGCCGGCTTGCGCCTGGCCGCAGTTGCCGGCGACCATGCCCAGGGCCCGGCCGTGGACGACCGCCTCCCCTGGGGTCTGGGCCTGGCTGGCCGGGCCGCCACCAGTGGCGCTACTCAGATGTTTCCCGCGCGCAGCGGCGAAGCCAGCTTCGACGACTGGGCGCGCTGTCCGCATTCGCGCAGCGGCCTGGCCCTGCCCATCCGCTACGCGGGCGAGACCCTGGGCGTGCTGCATCTGGAAAGTCATGCCCTGGCCGGGTTTCCCTCCGACCAGGTGCTGGTGCTGCAAACCCTCACCGACCAGATCGCCGTGGCCCTCAACCACGCCACCCTGTTCCAGCAAATGCAGCAGCAGGCCATCACCGACAGCCTCACCGGCGTCAAGAGCCGGCGCTTTTTCATGGATGCGCTGCAGGCCGAGTGGCGGCGCGCGCGTGCCGCCGTCGTCGAGCCCGGCTTGGGCGAGACCTGCTTCGCGATCGTGTTGGTGGATCTGGATGGGTTTAAGCCCCTGAACGACCACTATGGCCATATGGAAGGGGACAAAATCCTGGTACGGGTGGCGCATTTGCTGGAACAGCGCAGCCGCGGCAGCAGCGTGGTGGCCCGCTACGGCGGCGACGAGTTCACCATTCTGGTGCCCGCGTGCGATCCCGAGGCGGCGCGCCAGCTTCCGCAACGGCTCCAGGCGGCGCTCGACGACGACCCGGTGCTGGCGCAGCGGCAGTTGCGCGGCAGCTTCGGACTCGCGATGTATCCGGAATCCGGCGCGACGCCGGAAGAACTGCTGCACGCCGCCGATGCGGAAATGTACCGCATCAAGCAGACGCGCGAGCACCGCGCCGCCGCGCCGATGGCGGGGTAGGTCCAGCATGCACGAGCGCCAGGCACTAGCGGGACACCCGGCGGCAAAGCCGATCTCAGGCCTGTGCCCGCCCACCAGCGGAGCCGCGGAGCAGATGCGAACCTGGCAGCTGGCGGCGCGCCTGACCACCGCCGCGGTGGGCCTGGCGTCCGTGGCTCTGTGGGCCGCGGACACGCGGCTGTTGG
The DNA here is from genome assembly GCA_050747905.1 of Terriglobales bacterium. GTDB lineage: Bacteria > Acidobacteriota > Terriglobia > Terriglobales > SCQP01 > SCQP01. Next base: position 118,622 of record JBOGKQ010000001.1, read on the forward strand.
GGCCCTGGCTGGCAGCGGCGGCGCTGCCGGCGGCCGCCCTGGCCCTGCTGGCGCTGATGCCGGCGCGCGGGCCGCAACTGTTCCGGCTACCGCGTTGGACTGGCTATCCCGCCGCGGCATTCCTGCTGTGCGTGGGCGTCGTCCCCCGGGGCGGTTGGCCCAGCCACCCCTTCTTGCCGGTCACCAATCACCTCTGTTTCGCCGTGCTCGGAGCATCGCTGCTGCTCAAACCGCTGCTGCCCAAGCTCGCCGTCACCGCCGACATGTTTGTCGCCTTCGTGGGCTTCGCCATGCTGCTCGACTACCTGTTTGACGCCACCAGGGTGATCGCTCCTCCCGCCCACCCCATGACCCTGGCCACCTCGGTCGCGGTGCTGCTGCTGGCCGGCGCCTGGATGGCCGCCTGGCCCCAAAATCGCCCCGTGAGCTTCTACCTCGAAGACGGTGCGGCGGCTTCGGTGATGCGGCGGCTGCTGCCCGCAACCCTGGTGTTTCCGGTGCTGCTGGTGGCGCTCAACTCCGCGCGCGCTCACGGCTACACGTTGACGGCCCGCGTCACGGAAATGGTGATCGTCTACGGAACCCTCGCCTGCGGCGCGGCCTTGCTCTGGCTCATGACCCACGAACTCGACCGCCGCGATACCATGAACCGCATCGCCAGTCTGGAGTTGCGCGCCAGCGAGCAACGCTATCGCCTGCAGTTTGAGAACAATCCCCAGCCCATGTGGATATTCTCCGTCGCCAGCCTGCGCTTTCTGGCGGTCAACGACAGCGCGGTGCGCGAGTTCGGCTACACGCGCGAAGAGTTCCTGCGCATGACCGTGCTCGATGTCCGCCCCACCGAGGACCACGCCCGCGTCCGCGCTGTGGTGGCGGGCGCACAGCCCGCCAAGGGCTGGCTCTGGCGCTATCACACCAAGAGTCAAGAACCGCTGGAGGCGGAAGTCTTTGCACAGCCCATCGACTGGCACGGGGAGCCGGCGTTTCTGTCGTTTCTGCATGACGTGACCGCCCGCCGGCGCGCCGAGCGGGAATTGCACGAACAGCAGGAACGGGTACGGACGCTGCTGGATTCCACCAAGGAAGGCATCTACACCCTGGACCTCGAGGGCCGCTGCGACTGGTGCAACCCCGCTGCGGCGGCCCAGCTCGGCTGGTCCTCGCCGGCTGAGGTGGTGGGAAAGTCCATGCACGCGCTGGCGCATCATACCCACGCCAATGGTCAGCCCTATTTGGCCGAGGAGTGCCTGCTGGTGCGCAGTATTGCTGGCGGCGGCTCGGTCAACCTGGACGAGGAGCCCCTGTGGCGCGCCGACGGCACTCGCTTCCCCGCCGACATTCGCTCCAGTCCGCTCTATCGCGCTGGCCAGCTCGCCGGCGCGGTGCTGGCCATCGCCGATGTGAGCGAGCGCAGCAGCCTGCGCGCCCAGGTGCAGCAAGCCCAGAAAATGGAGGCGGTGGGGCGCTTGGCCGCCGGCATCGCCCACGACTTCAACAACCTGCTCACCGTGATCAACGGTTATAGCGACATGCTGCTCCTGGCGCACCCCGAGCCACCCTCCACGCCGGCGGCGCCCAACAGCTTCCGGACCAAGGTCACCAGCATCCGCCAGGCGGGCGAGCGCGCCGCTTCGCTGACCCAGCAGTTGCTGGCCTTCAGCCGCCAGCAAGTGGTGCAACCGCGCCAGCTCGACCTCAACGCCGTGCTCGAGGAAATGGATCCCCTGATGCGCAGGGTGCTGGGCGAGGACCTCGAGCTGGCGACGGTGTGCAATCCCGGGCTGGGCGCCGTGCACGCCGACCCCGGACAGATCGGCCAGGTCCTGATGAACCTGGTGGTGAACGCCCGCGATGCCATGCCCACCGGCGGCCGCATCACGATTGAGACCGCCAACGTCCAACTCGACGAGCGCTATGCCGCCGGCCATCCCGGCGTGACCGCCGGCGACTACGTCATGCTGGCGGTCAGCGACACCGGCACCGGCATGGATACGGAGACGCAGAGCCACATTTTCGAGCCCTTTTTCACCACCAAGCCGGTAGGCAAGGGCACCGGCCTTGGATTGGCCACCGTATTCGGCATCGCCAAACAGAGCGGCGGCACGGTCGGCGTCTACAGCGAGCCGGGCCGGGGCACCAGTATGAAGGTCTACCTGCCCCGCCAAACCGCCACCGATGCCATGCAGCATCGCCGTCCCGCTGCCCCCGTCCCGCGCGGCCGTGAAACCGTGCTTGTGGTGGAAGATGAAGATGCGGTGCGCGACCTGATGCAGGAATCGCTGCAGAGCTACGGCTATCGCGTGCTGGTGGCGGCGCGGCCCAGCGAGGCCTTACGCCTGCTGCACCAATCCGGACCCAGCCCGGAGCTGGTCATTACCGACGTGGTCATGCCCGAAATGGACGGCCGCCGTCTGGTGAGCCAGATACAAAGGCTGCGGCCCGGCATTGCGGTACTTTACGCTTCCGGGTATCCCGATCGGGCCGTCGCCCAGCACCGCACCCTGGAACCGAATGTCGCTTTTATCCAAAAGCCGTTTGCCCCTTCCGTGCTCGCCGCCAAGGTGCGGGCCGTGCTCGACGTACCTCGCGGCCGCGCCCAGGCCGGGGTCGCCTGACGCCGGCCGAACCCATGCCGCCTTCCTTGCGGGTGTTCTATTAACGTAACCTGTGGGACCTATTGGGCGTTCTATTCCTCATGTGGAGGTTAGGCGCGGTGGCTGCAGCGTCACTACTCGGCTTGGGGGTCTGGGCGGCCGCCCAAACGGCCCCTCCCCCATTGGGGCTGGCGCAAGCCATCACCACGGCCTGGGCTCAATATCCCGGCCTGAGCGCGGCACAGCAGGCCGCGGCCGCGGCCGCGGCAACCGCCAGCTTGGCCCAGATCCAGATGTTGCCCAACGCGGGAGTTGCGGCGCAGTGGGACCGCGCCACCGACAATGCCACGCTCGGCCTTTCCTTTGCCAGTCCGCTTCCGGGCATCAGCGGCACCGTGCCCGCCGTGAATTATTCCCAGCGCAGCGCTTGGACCAGCGCCGCCGGCCTTTATTTTTCGTGGGAGATTGCCGACTTCGGACGGCGCGCCGCCAACCTCCGCTATTTCCAGGAATTAGCGCGCCAGAGTGGTGATCAGGCGGAGGTCGTGAAGCTGCAAGTCGGAGCGCACGCCGCTGATGCCTACCTCAACCTGCTGGCAGCCGAACAGCAGGTGCGCGTCACCGCGGTGGATGGTACCCGCTGGCAAGAGCTGGCCAAAATCGTGGACGCGCTGGTGGGTCAGCAGTTGCGTCCCGGCGCCGATAGCTCGCGCGCCCAAGCCGAACTGGCCGCGGCCCGTATCCGTGCCAGCAATGCCCTGCGCGACCTGGGTACGGCACAGGCCAGCCTCGCTGAGGCCCTGGGGCTCGCGCCCGGCCAGCCGCTGCCGTCGCTCGCGGCCTTGCCCGGCCCGCTCCCGGCCGCGCCCGCGGTCGCCACGGCTGCGCCGCCGCAGTTGCGCGTTCGCCGGGACGCGGTCGCGGCCGCCGCCGCGCAGCAAGAACAAGTCGCGCGGGCAGCGCTGCCGCGCTGGTACGCGCTCGCCAGCGCCTATGGACGCGGTAGCGGCATCCTCGCCGCGGCCAACTTCGCCCCTGGCGCCGCCGGCTTGGCCCCCACCACCGCCGGCAACTGGGCGGTGGGCCTGGGTATGGATTTTTCCTTTACCCGCTGGCGCGCCCAGCGCGCCCAGGCCCTGGTCGCCAAGTCGCAACTCGCGCAGGCCAAGGCGCGGCAATTCCAAGTCGAGGCGGGATTGGAGATGGCGCGGCAAAAAGCCGCCGCCGACTGGAGCGCGGCACGCACCGTCGCGCTGGAATCGCCCATCGGCTTGGCCGCCGCGCGCGCCGGTGAGGCGCAGGCCAAGGTCCGCTATCAAACCGGCCTCGCCAGCCTGGTGGACCTCGCCAACGCCGAACAACTGCTCGCCCAGGCCGATTCCGACAACGCGCTCGGCCAACTGCAACTGTGGCGGGCGCTGCTGGAATCCGCCTTTGCGGCCGGCGATCTGCAGCCGGTGCTGTCTGCCGCCGGAGCCCACTGAGATGAACCCCATTGCTGCCGCTTTGCGCCGTCCCCTGACGGTGGCCGTCGCCGTGCTGGCCGTTGCCGCGCTGGCCGCCATGGCGGTGCTGCGCATGCCCATGGACGTCTTCCCGCAACTGGACGCGCCCGTGATCTACGTCGCCCAGCCCTACGGCGGCATGTCGCCAGCGGAGATGGAAGGCTACATCGTCAACTATTACGAAGCCAATTTTCTCTTCGTTTCCGGCGTCGAACAGGTCGAGTCCCGCTCGGTCCAAAACATCGGGCTGATCAAGCTTTCCTTCCATCCCGGCACCAACATGAGCCAGGCGGCGGCCGAGACCACTTCCTACATCGCCCGCGCGCTCGCGTATATGCCCAGCGGGACCGTGCCGCCGTTCGTGATGCGCTACGACGCTGGCAGCCTGCCGGTTGGCGATCTCATACTCTCCAGCGCGAACCGCTCCCAGGCCGAACTCGACGATCTGGCGCAAACGCGCGTGCGCCCGCTGTTTGCCTCACTGCCGGGCGTGTCGGCGCCGCCGCCCTTTGGGGGCAACCCGCGCAGCGTCATCATTACCCTCGATCCCGCGCGCCTGAGCGCCCGCCGGCTTTCGCCCGACGATGTCGTCAAGGCGGTGGTGGCGGGCAACGTTGTCATGCCCTCGGGCAACGCCCGCATGGGTGACCTCAACCGCATCGTGCACGCCAACACCGTCGTCCCCGCCTATCAGCAGCTCCTGGATATGCCCATCAGCCTGGGCGCCGGCCGTGCCCCACAGCCGGACGGCCAGGCGGGCGGCGAAGTCCTGTTGCGCGATGTCGCCTCCATCGAGGATGCCGCGGACGTGGTCTCCGGCTACGCCGAGCTGAATGGCCGCCGGGTGGTCTACATCCCGGTGACCAAGCACGCCGACGCCTCCACCCTGCGCGTGGTCAGTGAGGTCAAGCAGGCGCTGCCCCGCATGCGCGAGCAGGTGCCCGAGGATGTTGCGGTTGAGTTCGCCTTTGACCAGTCCAGCTACGTGCGCGATGCCCTAACCGCGCTGCTGGTGGACGGCCTGTTGGGAGCGGGGCTGACCGGCCTGGTGATCTGGCTGTTTCTGGGCGACGGGCGCAGCGCCGGCATCGTTGTGGTGGTGATTCCGTTCGCGCTGCTGGCGGCGGTCGCAGGTCTGTGGCTGCTGGGCCAGAGTCTCAACCTGATGACCGTGGGCGGGCTGGCGCTCGCCATCGGCATCCTCGTGGACGAGGCCACGGTGGCGATGGAGAACATCCACACCCACCTCGGTCATGGCGAACCGCCCGCGCGGGCGGTGGTAACCGCGGGGCTGGAGATTCTCGGTCCACAGGTGCTGGCCATGCTGGCGGTGGCGGCGGTGTTTCTGCCGGCCCTGTTCATGCAGGGCATCAGCCGCTCGCTGTTCGTGCCCCTCAGCCTGGCGGTGGGCCTCGCCATGCTGGCCTCCCTCGCCCTCTCGCTGACGCTGGTGCCGGTGCTCGCGGTGGCGCAGTTTCGCCATCAGCATCAGCACCCCACCGCACCCAGTGCCCGCTATGAGCGCTTCCGCGGCGCCGTGCAAAACGCCGCCGCCGCGGTGGCCCGCCGTCGCCGGCTGGTGCTGCCGCTCGTCCTGATCGCAACCTCGGCGCTCGCCGCCGCCATCGCCGTTACGGTCGGCGCGGATGTGTTCCCCACCGCCGACACCGGCCAGTTCCAACTGCGCTTGCGCGCGCCCGCGGGTACGCGCCTCAAGCGCACTGAGGTGGCCTATGCCAAGGCGCTGGCCCTCGTCAACCGCGAGGCCGGCCCCGGCAACGTCGAAACCACGCTGGGATTCGTTGGCACCCAGCCGCGCTCCTATCCCATCAACACCATTTATCTCTGGACCAGCGGACCGCAAGAGGCGGTCATGCAGGTGGCCCTCCGTCCTGGCGCGGGCATCCGCTTGGCGGCGTTCCAGGCCCGGCTCCGTCAGGACTTCGCCCGCGAGTTACCCGGGATCGCGATTAACTTCGAGGCCGGCGACATCATCGGCCAAATGATGAATCTCGGCTCGCCCACCCCGGTCGCCGTGCAGATCACCGGTTTCGATATGTCCGCCGATCATGCCTACGCCGAACAGGTGCGCGCCGCTCTCACGCCTCTACCCATGCTGCGCGACTTACAGTATGGCCAGCCTTACGACTATCCCGCCGTGCTGGTGGATGTGGACCGCCAGCGCGCCGCCGACTTGGGAATGACCATGGCGGGGGTGGGCCGCTCGCTCACCGAAGCCACCGCCTCCAGTCGCTTTGTAGCGCGCGACTTCTGGCAGAATCCCGCCACCGGGCTGACCTACCAGGTGCAGGTGCTCATGCCGCCGGCGGAAATGAACCGCCTCGATGCGGTCACCGCCATTCCTCTGGCCAGCGGCCGCGGCGCTAGGCCGTTGTTGCTGGGCGATGTCGGCACAGCCCAACTGGGCCAGGTCATTGGCGAATACGACCACTTCAACATGCAGCGTATGGTCAGCCTCACCGCCAACGTCCAGGGATCGAGTCTCAGCCAAGCCGCGGGCGCGGTCAATCGCGCGTTGGCGCAACTGCCGCCCCCGCCGCGGGGCGTGCGCGTCGAGGTGGTGGGGCAGGTGCTGCCGATGTGGCAAACCCTCAGCGGGCTCGAATCCGGCTTGGTGCTGGCCGTAGTGGCGATTCTGCTGCTGCTGACGGCCAGCTTTCAGTCCTGGCGCCTCGCGCTGGTCGTGGTGTCCGCGGTGCCGGCGCTGCTGGCGGGCGCGCTGTTGTTGTTGTGGGCGTTTGGCTCCAGCATCAACATCGAATCCTTCATGGGCATCATCACCGCCGTGGGTATTTCGGTGGCCAACGGAATCCTGCTGGTGACCATGGCCGAGAGCGCCCGCAAGCACGCCTACGCGGAGTTGGCGGGCTTGCCCGAAGCCGAACGGCGGCAGCGGGCGGCCGAACAGGGGGCGCGGGCGGGCGTGGGCCTGCGCCTGCGGCCCATCCTGATGACCGCCAGCGCCATGATTGCGGGCATGGTGCCCATGGCCCTGGCCTGGGAGTCCGGCGGCGGGCAAAGCGCGCCGCTCGGACAGGCGGTGATGGGCGGACTGGCGGCTTCCACCGTGTTCACCCTTCTGGTCATGCCTGCGACCTACCTTGCCCTGATGCGGAGGCGCGATGACCGCTCCCCCGCGCTCGACGTTGAACCGGAGGACTCCAATGCGTAATGCCATCCTGTCCCTGCTGTTGGCCTCATCCGCGGGGCTGTGGACGGGCTGCCGCCACGCCCACTCCTCCCCGGTTTCCGCCGGCGCGCCCGTCGGCCTGCGCGCCGTCACCGCGGCGCTGGTGCGCAGCGCACGGCCACGCCTGCGCGTGCTGCTGCCGGCGGAACTGGCACCCTACCAGGACGCCACCCTGCAGGCTCGCGTACCCGGATTTATCCAAACGCTGTACGTGGACCGCGGCAGCCGCGTCCACACCGGGCAGTTGCTGGCGGTGTTAGATGCGCCCGACCTCAGCGCCAAGCGCGCCCAGGCGGTGCACCAGCTTGCGTCGGCCCGCGCCTTGCACCTCGAGGCCCAGGCGACTCTGCAGCGCGACCAGGCCACCCTCGAGCGCCTGCGCGGCGCCGCCGCCGCCGAAGCGGGTGCGGTAGCCGGCAACGATATCCAGATCGCCGAGCACGCGGTCGCCGCTGGCCAGGCCGAAGTCGAGGCGCGCCAGGCGGCCGAACAAGCCGCCGCCGCCAACCTCGCCTCGCAAACCGCCCTCAGCGGCTATCTGCGCGTGCTCGCGCCCTTCGATGGCGTCATCATTCGACGGGACGCCAGCGTGGGCGGCCTCGCCGGGCCCAGCGCACCCGCCCTGTTCGAACTGCAACAGATCGATCCGCTGCGCCTGACCGTGGATGTGCCCGAGGCCGACGCGGTGGGTATTCCGATCGGCGTGCGCCTGCCGTTTACGGTGGCCAGCCAGCCCGGCCGCAGCTTCCCGGGCGTGGTGGCACGCATCGCCCACAGTGTGCGCCGCGATACCCGCTCCATGCCGATTGAGCTGGACGTGCCCAATCCCGGCCTGGTGCTCGCACCCGGCATGTTCGCGCGCGTCGCTTGGAGCTTCCAGCGTGCCCAGCCGTCGCTGTTTGTGCCCGCCACGGCCGTGGTGCGCGGCAGCGAACGGACGCTGGTCGAGCGCATCGGCGCCGATCTGCGTCTGCAATGGGTGGATGTGACCACCGGCTTCACCGACGGCGACAACATTGAGGTGTTTGGCGCGCTGCACCCAGGCGATCGCGTGGTGGCCGCCGCCGACGACGACCTCCGCCCCGGTCAGACCGTCACGGTCACCCCCGCTTCGTCCGCCGCCAGTCCCCACCTCGAACCGTAGAGCCAAACCAGCCCCGCTGTAGCACCGCGGAACCCTCGGCTTGCTAATTCCACCCTGCGGCGCCCGCAGCCGCAGTTGCCCGCTATGCCCCCGCTGCCCGTGGCGCCGTTAGGGCCGCGCGCAGGTGCGGCGCCGCCGCCGCTGCGGTGGCGATGCCCAGCATGCGGTAGCTTTCCGTCTGCGACTCGTCAAACCACTGGTCCACCGTGGACTGGTGCGGAAAGCTCGGATGGGCGGCGGCGTAGCTGGCCACGTCGGGAACTTCGTCGCCCACCAGCATCGGCTTGCAGTAGATCAACACGCCGTCGCTTGATCCCTCTCCGAACACCGAGTACTGAATCGTCGCCACCACCGCTCGCTGCTTGCGCCGCCGCATCTGCTCGACTTCCTGGCCGGCGGCGAACGTGATGGGCACGCGGAAATCTATCCTGATCTTGCGCAGCGCGTTGCCGAGATCCTCAAAGGTGAAATCGGGATCGCAGCTGGCATCCACCACCAGAATTGTCTGACAGCGGCGCCGGATCATTTCATACAAACCGAGGTTTTCGAAATGCCCGCCATCGGACAGGTAAACATAGCGGCTGCGGTTGCTGGTGCGCCCCAGCGCCTCGCGTGCCAGCCAGCCAAAGGCTGAGCGCGGCCCCGAGCTGGTCCAGGTCTTCACGCCGGCCGGGCCGGGATTGCCCAGCCAGGCGCCCAGTCGGGCGTTGAGCAGGGTCATCACGAAGCCCACAAGCGGCGAGGAGTGGTAGCCCATGTTGGGGCTCACGGCGGCGCCGGAAATCGCCATCGCCGTGCCTAGCGTCATCCCTCCCTTGCCGCCGTACGCTGCCGCCGGGCGGTAGCCCACACCCGCGCTGCCGCAGGCCAGCGGCGAGGCGGTGAACGATTCCGCCATCCGCTGCTGCCACGCCAGCCGTTCTCCGCTCACCAGATTGAGCGTCAGGTTCAGAACCGGAAAGGGTCGCAGCCGGGGGTCGAGCGCGCACAGCGGCAAATCGTCGCGCGTCCCAAACCCCGTAAAGCGGTTGACGGCGGCGCGAATGCTGGCGCCCAGGTACGCGCGGATCAGACGGTCGCGGTACATACCCGCCAGCGAGAACTTGTTGATGTTGATGAACCGCGCCAGCACCCAGGCGAAGGCGAACAGTACGATCGCCAGCATGAGTTCCGCCTGCCAGGACGTGGCCAGCAGCACCGCCGCATGATGCTGCCCCCCCTGCCCCAGCAGCCCATCCGTCAGCACTACCAGTCCCACCCCCACCAGCGCCAAAAACACCGCCGCCGCCCCCGGCAGCCACCCCCAGCCGGCTTCGCTTTCGAGTGTGGTGGCAGCGCTGCGAAAGCCTTCGGCGGCGCTCAGCCAGCCGCTCAGTCCGCCCACTCCCACCGCCGCCGCCAGCGCTGCCCGCCCCGCCCACGCCAACCCCTGAGGCGCCAGCAGCACCAGGGCACAGGCCCCCAGCCACACCACCGCCGCCAGCAGGCACTCGGCGCCCGCTCTCGCCATCCATTCCCGGTCCAGGGTGTGCAGCGCCTGGCTGGAGAGTCCTACCAACAGCGCGCCTGCCAGGCCGAGGCCGGCCATCAGCGCCGGCGGCGCCAGCGTGACATAGGCACCCCAGTGCACGGCGAGGACCGGCCACCCCTGCGCCACCCAGCCGCTGCCCAGGACCACCGCCAGGCTGAGCGGCAGCAGCACCCAGAACAGAAACTGGCGCCGGCTCGCGTTCTCCCCGCCCACGCTCGGCAAAAACCGCAGTATCGCCGCCCCGCCTACGGCTAGCAGCACCAGCGCCGCCACCAGCAGCGCCGCCGCCTGGCTCGCACTGCCCAGCCGCAGGAGCGTGAACGCGCCCCGAGGAAGCAGCAGCACCAGCAGCAGCAGCGGAATGAATACCAGCCAATTGAGCAGCACGTTGCGCATCGCGATCGCCGCGAGCGTCCACGTATCCACCCCAAACCCGCCCCCGCGCGGCGCCAGGTAGCGGTTGTAGGCGCGCAGATGCCCCACCGGATCCAGATCAGCCGCCGGCGGCCGTGCCTCCGGCGTCAGCGCCGGCAGGATGGCTTCCAAGCCGCCGGCACGCTGCTTCCACGCCGTCAGCCAGGAGCCGATGTAGCCCCCGCCGGAGACGGACGAGAGATAGTCAAACGCCTCCAGCAGCCCCTGCGCCGCCAGTTCCTGCAACACCCCCCAGCCCATCGTCGCCGAGCGAATGCCGCCGCCGGACAGACATAGCGCCGCCAGCGGCGCGCCGCCACCCTCGGGCCGCAACGCCGCCTGCTCCTGGGCCTGCACCTGGTGCCAGTCGAGCGGCAGTGGAGTTTTCATGCGCGTCTCCCGTTTAGATGCTCCCCGGCCACTGAGAGTCAGGAAAAAAGATACACTCTCTGCCATGTCCCCACGCCGTCTGTTATTCATCCCGGCCGCGCTGACGCTCGCCGCCCCGTGCCTGCTCGCGACAACTGGGAGACCCCCGGAGCACCCGCGGACGTCCGTTGTCGGCGCACGAAACTCCGCTGCGCCCAGTTCCGGCCCGGCCACCGCCCGGTCGGCGCCGGAGCCCCCAACGCGCTTGCGCGTCGGGGTGGCAGCGCGAGGGCAGCTCCAGAAAGAGGTGGCCGCGCCGCAAGAAGCGGCGGTGCCACCGTTCACCCTCGCCGATGTCGTGGCCATCAAGTACCCCTCCGCCCCGCGCTGGTCCGCCGACGGCCGCAGCATCACGTTCACCTGGGACGAGGGCGGCGTCTACCGCCGCTACCGCGTGAACGTCGCACCCCCCGGCGCGCCCGTCCTCGTGCCCGGCGCCGCCGCACCGCGCCGGCTCCCGCCCGCAGCGATCCTGCTCCCCGCCCACGCCCGGCTGCTGGGGCTCTCCCCCGATGGCCGCCGCCTCGCCTACCTGCTCGGCGGCGGCCCGCAGGAACACAACTTCAGCGCCCCGGAAGTCGGCAACAAGATCATCTTCCGCGTCACCAGCTATACCTCCGGCCAGCTCTACACCGCCGCCGTCTCCGGCGGCCTGCCGGTCAAACTTCAGGTGCCGCCGGGCGCCTATGGCGCGCAGTGGTTGAACAATACCACGCTCCTCACCAGCATCGTCGCCCCGGATTCCAAAAGCCGCAGCCTCTATTTCCTCGACGCCAACGGCGGCCCGCCCCGCGCCGTGCACACCGATCAGGAAGACAAATTCTTCAGCATGTTCGGCCGCGACGCCGCGTTTCAAATCTCTCCCGACCGCCAATGGATTCTGTTCGGCAGCGACACCAGCGGCTGGGACCAGATCTACGTCATGCCTGCCTCGGGCGGTCCGGCCGTGCAGGTCACCCACGGCCCCATCGCCTGCTGGCGCGCGCGCTGGTCGCACGACAGCACCCGCATCGCCTTTGACGCCACCCAGCCCGGCCGTCCCGGCGACCGCCAGCTCGGCATCGTGCACCTGAACGGCGATCCCGCCCACGCCACCCTCACCTGGCTCACCCACGGCCGCGGCACCAATATCGCCGCGGTCTGGTCCCCCGACGATACCTACCTGGTCTACCAGCATGCCGATGCCCAGCACTCCGGCGATCTGTTCGTGATTTCCTCCTCCGGCGCTACGCCGCACCGCCTGACCGAATCCATGCCGCCAGCCCTGCGCGCCCGCCGCTTCGTCGCACCGGCGCTGATTCACTACCCCGCCGCCGATGGTCGCTCCGTGCCCGCCTGGCTGTTCCTCCCGCCCCATATGGATAGGAGCCAGCGCCACCCGGCCATCGTCTGGATCCATCCCGACGGCGTTAACCAGAACTATGACGGCTGGCACACCGACCGCAACGAGGCCATCTACTACGCCTTTCACCAATACCTGTTGCAGCAAGGCTACGTCGTAATCGCGCCCGACTACCGCGGCAGCATCGGCTACGGCCGCGCCTGGCGCGAGGCCGTCTACCGTGATGTCGGCGGCGAGGATGCCACTGACGCCCGCCGCGCCGCAGGCTACCTGAAAACACTGCCGTTTGTGGATCCCAGCCGCATCGGTGTCTGGGGTCTCAGCTACGGCGGCTACTTCACCCTCATGGCCATCACCCGCCAGCCCACCCTGTTTGCCTGCGCCGTGGATGTGGCCGGCCTGGTGAATCCAGCCTGGTACTACAAGGATCCCTACCACTCCGGATGGATGGCCGAACGCATGGGCACGCCCGAGCAGAACCCGGACGGCTACGCCCGCGCCGCCACCAGCACCCGCATGGACCAGATCCAGCGCCCGCTGCTCATTCTGGCCGGCACCGCCGACGTCAACGTCCCCTTCTGGGAGACCACCCTGCTGCTCGACAGCATCCTCAAGGACGGCAAGGGCAACCTCGTGCAGTTCATGATGTACCCCGGTGAGTTCCACTACTTCGACCGCGCCTTCGTGCTCACCGACGCCTGGCACCGCGTGGATCGTTTCTTCGCCGCGCACTTGCACCCCGGCCATTGAAGCGGCTGCGGGCGCGCTCAAAATCCCGTATGATGGCTGGCGATGAGCTGGAATGATCGCCGCCGCCGCCGCATGGGCTTCTGGCGCAACCTGTCGCCGGGCGCGTTTGCGATGTTCCTGGCGGCGGCGTTCTGCCTGTTTGCCAGCTTTGGCTTTATTGGCAACATTGGCGCGACCGTGCCCTGGACCGGCGCCTTGGAAGCGGCGATGTACTCCGGCATCATCGGCACTGGCTTTGCCTGGCTGGGTACCCGCGAGAACTATCCGTGGATGATCGTCTGGGCGCTGGCCGTATTCGTCGGATGGCCGTCGCTGCACGACTGGCTCTGGCCACCCCGCTCCGGCAATTTCTACACCCTGCCGGCTGGCTTCGCTTCGGTGTCCGCGATTGTGGTGGTGGTCCTCGGCTACGTATTGTTTCTGCTGTTCGTCGGCACCGAAGGGCGTAGGCATGTGCGCCTGGAAACCGAGGTCAACCTCGCGGGCGAGATCCACCGCGCTCTGGCGCCCGCCGTTGACCGTCAGCTCGGGCGCTATCAGTTTTGCGGCACCTCGCGCGCCAGCGGCCAGGTGGGCGGCGACCTGCTCGATGTCATTGAGTCAGATAGCGGCTGGCTCGCCTATATCGCCGATGTCGCCGGCCACGGCGTGTCCGCCGGTGTGCTCATGGGCGTGGTGAAAAGCGCGGTCCGGACCTGGCTGGCGGCCCGCGGCGGCGAATGTGCTGACCTGGTGCCCGGGCTTAACGCCGTGCTCGCCAGCCTGTTGCCGCCGGAAAGCTACGTCACCGCCGCCATCCTGATGCCCAGCGATGGCGGACTGCGCTATGCCGCTGCCGGCCACCCGCCGCTGCTGCACTGGCATGCCGCCACCGGCGAGGTAACCCCCATCCAGGTGGAAAATTTCCCGCTGGGCATGTTCGCCCATGCCAGCTTCGCGTCGGTTCCGCTCGTCTGTGCCCCCGGCGACGTGCTGGCCCTGTTCACCGATGGCTTGGTCGAGATTTTCGACCATGGCCAGCGCGAGTTCGGACTGGACGGCCTGGCCGCCGTCTTGCGGCAGGCGTCGCAGCGGCCGCTGCCGGAGCTGGTCCAAACCATGACGGCTGCGGCTCGCTCTTTTGGCCCGCAGACGGACGATCAGACGCTGTTGCTCGTCCGTGCGCATTGAGCCCGCGCGGCGGCTAGAGAGCCAAACCAGCCCCGCTGATGCACGGCGGAACGCTTTGCTCTAGAATAAAGGTTCCGGACCTGAGTAGTCGCTCCGGCCGCAGCACCACCCATGCAGATCTTCGGCGCTTACGCCCTCCTGCTCGCCTTCGTGCTCGCCGGTTATTCCGCGCTCGCCGGAATCGTGGGGCTCAGCACCCGCCGCCTGCGCATGGTGGCCAGCTCCGAGCGCGCCTACCTGATGATCTTCCCCGCAGTCCTGGCGGCGGTCATCTGTCTACTGGGGCTGATCTTCCATAACGCCTTCAGTGTGGCCTACGTGGCTGAGCACAGCAATCGTGCGCTGCCGTTCTATTTCAAGTTTGCGGTGCTGTGGTCGGGGCAGGAAGGCTCACTGCTGTTCTGGACGCTGCTGCTGTCCGGCTACGGCTTTGTCGCGCTGCTGACCAGCGGCCGCAAGCATCCGCAACTGCGGCCCTTGGTGGCCGTCATTCTCGCCTCCATCACCTCGTTTTTCCTGCTGCTCAACAACTTCGTGGCTTCGCCGTTTCTGACCCTGCCGGTCGGCACGCCCGCCGACGGCAGCGGACTGAATCCGCTGCTGCAGTACTCGCAGATGGATATCCACCCGCCGATCCTCTATCTGGGCTACATCGGTTTTGCCATTCCCTTTGCCTTTGCGCTGGCCGCACTGATTAAGCGCATGCCCGGCGACCGCTGGATTCAGGTGACGCGCCAGTGGACGATGATCGCCTGGGCGTTTCTGACCGTCGGCATTGTCTTGGGTGGCTACTGGGCCTACAAGGTACTGGGCTGGGGCGGCTACTGGGCCTGGGACCCGGTGGAAAATGCCGCCTTTCTGCCTTGGCTCACCGGCACCGCCTTCCTGCATTCGGTGATGATGCAGGAAAAACGAGGCATGCTGAAGATATGGAATGTCGGTCTGATTTTTCTGACCTTTTTCCTTACCATTTTCGGCGATTTCCTCACCCGCAGTGGCATCGTCAGCTCGGTGCATGCGTTTGCCCAGTCGGCCATCGGCAACTACTTCGTCGTCTTCCTGGTGGCGCTGGCGGCGGTGTGTCTGTTCGTGTTTTTCCGCAACCGCTCGGCGCTTCAGGGCGACAATCAGCTCGAATCCACCGTCTCGCGCGAAAGCGGGTTTCTGTTTAATAACTTCATCCTGCTGGTGGCGGCTTTCGCCATCCTCTGGGGCACCATCTTTCCGGTGCTGTCGGAGGCCATCCAGGGAGAAAAAATCACGGTCGGCCGCGAGTTCTTCGACCGCATCAACCTTCCGCTGTTCCTGTTCCTGCTGTTTCTTACCGGCGTCGGTCCGCTGCTCGCTTGGCGCCGCACCTCGCTCGGCAGCCTGCGCCGCAATTTCCTGGTCCCGGCGCTGTGCGGCCTCGCCACCTCCCTCGCGCTGCTGCTGGCCGGCCTGCGTGATCCCTATCCGCTGGTTTCGTTCGGTCTGTGCGCCTTCGTGCTGGTCACCATCGCCATGGAGTTTGGCCGCGGAGCGCGCGTGCTGGCCAAACGCGGGCGGTCACTGCCAGCCGCCGTGGTGCATCTGACGATGCGCAACACCCGCCGTTACGGCGGCTACATCATCCACGTCGGCATCATCCTCATGGCCATCGGCATCACCGGCTCGGCCTTCAACCACAGCGTGGAAGCGCCCATGCCCTTCCACGGCACCATGCGCATCGGTCCTTACCAGTTGGTGTCGCAGTCCTATACCCAGGACGACAACCCCAACTTCTCTTCCGAGGCCGAAATCATCGCCGTACGCCAGCACGGCCGCACCATCGCCACCATGTATCCCTCCCGCCGGTTCTATAAGGCGAGCAGCCAGGCGCAATCCATGGTCGCCATCCGCTCCCGCCCGCTCGCCGATCTGTATCTGGTCTATGCCGGTGATGACGCCAATACGCACGTTCCCGTCCTGCACGCGTATCTGGAACCACTAATCATGTGGATCTGGATTGGCACGCTGGTGGTAGTGTTCGGAACTCTCATTGCGCTCCTGCCCAGCCGCAAGAACGAACCCGGACCCGCGCCGCTGCGGGAACGCGCCGAGGCCGCCGATGCTCCGCGCCCGCCGGAGGTGACCCTTGCGCGCTAAGTCGGTCGCCTTCATCCTGCTGGCGCTGTTGCTCACCGGCAGCGCCGCCCTGCATGGCGATGCCCCCTTCAGCCCGCGCGCGCTACGCATCGGCAAGCAGTTGATCTGCACCTGCGGCTGCCAACAAGGCGCGCTGACCTGCTCCACGCTGAACTGCACCGTTAAAGTGCAGATGCAGGCCGAAATCCGCCAGCGAGCGCGGTTGGCGGAGCCTGAATCACTGGTGTTGCAGTCGTTCGTACAGGAATATGGCACGGAAGTGCTGGCCAACCCCACCCATGTAGGCTTCAACCAGACCGCCTGGGTCCTGCCCTGGGTGGTTCTCGGGCTGGGCTTGCTGCTGGTTCTGTATGTTGTTAAGCGTTTCCGCGGTCGGCAGCAGCCTGAACCGGCCCCTGCAGCCGCGCCGGGTGCTGACGAAGTCCGGATTCGCAGCGAGATCTCCGCGGAGCTGGAGCGCGAGCTGTAAGGGTCATGCCGTGCCGCTGATCGCCGCCGCCTGCTTCATCCTGACCTGTGCCGTGGGCTATTGGGTATTCACCGCCCAGCCCGAGCCCGACCCCGGCGGCCGCCGCGAGGCCCTGCGCCAGGCGCTCGAGGAGCGCAGAAAGGCGGCCTATGAAAACCTCAAGGACCTGCACTTTGAGCATCTGGCGGGCAAACTCTCCGACACCGATTTTGAGCGCACCCGCGCCATGCTGGAACGCGAAGCCGCTGGCGTGGTGGCGGCCCTGCGCGCCCAATGAATTTTCGTATGCCTAGAATTTTCCTGCTTTGGACCGCCTTGGCGGTGTGCGTCGCCGCGCAGGCCGGCCAGAACGTGGCCGGTTCAGTGCTCGACCTCACCACCGGCACGCCCCTCGCCAATGCCTCGGTCACGCTGATCCAGTTGCAGGACAACATGAACCAGGTGGGCCAGTCCACCACCGACGCCCAGGGCCATTACCGCTTCAGTGAAAACTCGCCCGGCCCGTTTATGGTGCAGGTCAACTACCAGGGCGTGCCCTATTTTGCCAAGGTCTCCAAGGGACAGTCCGAAACCAACGTCAGCGTCTATGGCGTCAGCCACGAAAGCAAGCTGCTGCGCGTCGATGCCGAGATCATGGTGCTGCAACCCGATCAAGGCCAGTTGGCGATTGTCAACGAGTACCGCGTCGAAAACGGATTGCAGCCCATGCGTACCCTCGCCGCCAAGGGCGGCATGTTCCAGTTCCGTGTACCCCCGGGCGCGCATGTGGATATGGTGCGCGTGGTGGCGCCCAACGAAATGCCGCTGGCCCGCTCCGCGCTGCCCACCGCCAACCACAACGTCTATCGCGTGGACTCGCCCCTGCGGCCTGGCGAAACCCGCATCCAGATTTCCTACCGCGTCCCCTACGCCGGCCTCCAGGCCGCCATCACCGAAACCCCGGTATTCGTGCCGGCCCATTTCGAGGTCTACGTGCCGCAGGCCATGACCTTCACCGGCGCCGGCTTTTCTCAGGTGGGCGAGCAGCAAGGTTACAACGTCTACGGCATTGCCAGCGGGCCGGTTGCCGCAACCCTGACGTTCAATGTTGCCGGCGACGCCCCCCTCCCGCCTGAGGTAGCCCAGGCCGCGCCCGGCGATGCCACCGCAGGCGCCAGCGCCGGCGGCAGTGCCAGCGCCAGCCCCGAGGCCGCGACGCCGCCGCCGGCCACTGCCGTGGGTACGGTGCCCACTTCTACTTTGCTGGAACGAAATCAATGGACGGTGTTCATCCTTTTGGCACTCGCCGCCGCCGCCGGCTTTGGGGTCTTGCTCGCGCGCTCGGAACGTGCACCGTCCGCCGCCGCGCCGGCGCTGAGCTTGGCCCCCGCCGCGCTCCCGCCAGCGGCGACTGTCCCGGCCCTGCCCGCCGCGCCGGGGGACGACCTGGCGAGTCTGAAAGACGACTTCTTCTTGCTCGAAGTTCGCCGCCACACCGGCAGCATTTCCGAACTGGAATACGCCCAGGCCCGCGCTGCGCTGTCGGCGCGCATGGATCGCCTTGCCCGCAGGTAGGCTGCTATACTAGGGGGTGCTCTGATGCGCCCTACGACTTGGAAATTCGGCATCCTGATCACCCTCATTCTGGCCACGCTCGGTTGGCTGGCGTTCACCGGCGTGCGCGACTCCAAGGCCTATTTCGTTACCGTAACTGAACTCGATGCCATGCCGCGCACCCAGGCCTACGCGACCAACCTGCGCGTCTCGGGCGACGTTGTCCCCGGCAGTATCCGCAAGGACGTAATGCAGGCGGGCGTGCTGGAAACTACATTTAGAATCACCCAGGGCGGACACGTGTTGCCGGTCGCCTATGTGGGCACCGATCCACTGCCCGACACCTTCGTGAACAACGCCCAGGCGGTCGCTGCCGGGCACCTGCTGCCCGATGGCACCTTTCGCGCCTCGGGAGTGCAGGCCAAGTGCGCCTCCAAGTACGAGCCCCGGGGCGTGCGCGCCAGCGGCATGGCCCCGCGCACCTCTGCCGGCACCATGAACTAGGGGCAGAGCCACGCAATTTCACCGGACCGACCCCCTCTCGGAAAGGGGCGACATGCAAGCACCGCGAGGATTGGCCCGCGCTCAATCCGCTGAGCTTGACGACCAGGCCCAACCGGCCTGGTGCCCGCCTCTTGGATCCCCTCGCCCCGCTCCCGCCCTGCCGTTTCTCAGTTGTCAGCACGTCAGCCGTTTTTTTGGCGACACCGTGGTCTTGCGCCGCCTCAACTTTGCCTGCGAGCGCGGCTACCTGCTCACGCTTTGGGGCGCCAACGGCGCTGGTAAAAGCACACTCTTGCGCATTCTCGCCGGAGCTCTGCGCCCTTCGAGCGGCACCGTCATCCTGGATGGCGCCGCGGCTGGCAGGGCCCCCGCCCGCCGCCAGACCGGCTTTTTATCCCACCAGAGTCTGCTCCACCCCAACCTAACGGTTGCGGAAAACCTGCGCTTCTACGCCACCCTGTTCGGCCTGCCCGACGGCGCTGCCGCCACCGCGCAGGCCTTGCGCCAGGTGCGTGGCGGCCACCTGGCGCCGCGCCGCGTCAGCGAGCTCTCACAGGGCATGCGCCAGAAGGCGGCGCTGGCCCGCTGCCTGCTTCACCAGCCGGCGCTGCTGCTCCTGGATGAACCCTTCGCCAGCCTGGATCAGCCTACCGTGGCGGAAATGCGCGCCTGTCTGGCCGAGCTGCGCGATTCGGGCATGCTGCTTGTGCTCACTAGCCACAACCCCGAACAAGTTGCCGGCCTTGCCGACGGCGAGTTGACGCTCATCCGCGGCCAGTTGAGCACGCCGGCGGCCGGCCGGCCCGAGCGCGCCAGCGCGCCAGCCGGCACCGCCGACCTGCGCTTGCCTGAGTCCCTCAGCACGCCACAACCTCCCAACGCCACCTGCGCCCCTCGGCCTCCGCTGCCCGCCAGCGCCGTCCGGCCTCCCTCCGGCAAATGGTGGCCGTGCCAAGTCGCCGCCGCCGTCGCCGCTCGCGACCTGCGCATCGAGCTGCGCACGCGCGAGGCGCTGCTGGCGATGGGCTTTTACGCCTTGTTGGTGATCGTCATCTTCAGCTTTGCCTTCAATGCCGATGCTGCGCTCACCCTGCGCGCGGGTGGTGGACTGCTCTGGATCGCCTTCCTGTTCGCTTCTCTCGTCGCCCTCGACCGCGCCTTTCTCCGCGAGACGGGCGAGGCCAGCCTGACCGGACTGCAGATCAGCCCCGCCTCTCGCTCCGCCATCATGGCGGGCAAATTCCTTTCCAGCCTTGCCGTCATCCTGGTGCTGGAAATCATCCTGGTGCCGCTGTTCGCAATCCTGTTCAACGCCCCCGCGCATGCCCACTGGGGTGGCATTGCCCTCACCACCGTGCTCGGCACCTGGGCGCTGGCCGCCAACGGAACTTATTTTTCCGCCATGAGCGTCCACACCCGTCAGCGCGGCCTGCTGCTGCCGCTGCTGCTGTTGCCGGTGTCCATTCCCGCCCTTTTAGCCATGGTGGAAGCGACCGGCGTTTTTCTGTCGGGCGTGGGAGTGGCAAACTATTGGTTGAAGCTGCTCGTCGGCTATGACGTGATATTTTCCTGTCTCGGGCTGCTCCTCGCTGATATGGTGTTGGATATTGATTAACCACTCGAGTCTGCTTGCCCGCTCCACTTGGGCGTTTGCCGCCACCCTCGCGCTGCTGTTGTTGGCGCTCTGGTGGGCGCTGATCGCCTCGCCCAGCATCTATGTCGCCACCTCCAGCTCGCCCGCGCAAGCCAGCATGGCGATCACCTACCGGATTTTTTACTACCATGCACCGGCGGGCATGACTGCCTTTGTCGTCTTGATCGGGAACGCACTGGCCAGCATCGCCTATCTGGTCCGGCGTTCGCGCCGGGCCGATGCCCTGGCGTTGGCGTGCGCCGAGGTCGGGCTGGCGTTCCTCACCATCAACCTGATTACCGGTCCCATCTGGGCCCATCCGGCCTGGGGCGTGTGGTGGGTTTGGGACCCCCGGCTGACCCTGACCTTGGCCTTGTGGGTTATGTTTGCCAGCTACCTGATCTTGCGGCAACTCACCCCACCCGGAGCCCTGCAACCCCGGCTGGCGGCGGTCCTGTCGGTGTTTTTTGCCGCGGACGTGCCCATTGATTACATGGCCATCCGGTGGTGGCGCAATCAGCACCCCTCGCCGGTGGTGTTCGGCGGACCCAACTCGGGGATGGCGCCGCGCATGTGGGTGGCGTTTGGGCTTTCGTTTTCCGCGTTTCTGGCGCTGGCGGTTTGCTTGGTGTGGCTGCGCTATCGCCAGGAACTCACGCGTGCGCGCCTGGTGACGCTGCGGCAGCAGCGCTTGCTGGCGCAGGAGGTGTAGCGATGGGTTCCCTGGTGGCTGCCTATTCGGTGGCTTGGATCGTGCTGATGGTTTACGTGCTCACGCTGGCAGCGCGACAGCGCAAGCTCCGACGCTTGCTGCAGGCGCTCGAAACCGAGCGCACCCCTAGCGCCAACGATGATGCCACGGGTGCGCATGGACGATAAACAGCTCCTGGACACCGCCGCCGCCATCGCCCGCGAAGCCGGAGCCATCCTCATGGGTCACTTGGGACGGGTGCGGATTGAGTCCAAGGGCGAGGCCGACCTGGTCACCGCCGCCGACCGCGCCAGCGAAGCCCACATTACCGCGCGCCTGCGCCACCAGTTCCCCCGCCATGCCATGATCGCCGAGGAAGGCACCCGCACCGAAGCCACTGGCGACAGCCCGCGCTGGTACGTGGACCCTCTCGATGGCACCACCAATTTCGCCCATGGCTTGCCCTTGTTTGCAGTCTCGCTGGGGCTGGAACGCGGTGGCGTCATGGTCGCCGGCGTTGTCTACAACCCCCCGCTCGATGAAATGTTCACCGCCCTGCGCGGGCAGGGCGCCTGGCGCAACGGCGCTTCCATCCACGTCGCCAGCACGACCCGCCTTTCCGGCGCCCTTCTGGCCACCGGTTTCCCCTCGCGCAAGCGCCAGCACAATCCCAACATCCACTTCTACCAGCATTTCAGCCTCGTCAGCCACGGCATGCGCCGCTTGGGCGCGGCCGCGCTGGATTTGTGCTACACCGCCTGCGGCCGCTTCGGCGGCTTTTGGGAGTTCAACCTCCAGCCTTGGGATGTCGCCGCCGGTTCGCTGATTGTGACCGAGGCGGGCGGGCAAGTCAGCGATATGCGCGGCCACCCGCATCATCTCCACAGCCCCACGATTCTGGCCAGCAATGGTCACTTGCACGCGCCCCTGCTCGCCGCCTTTGACGATTTGTTTGCCGGGCGCGTCCCGCCGCTGCCCCGCCCTGCGCTCTCCCCCCGGCAACCCCCAGGCGCCCCCCCGAGCGCCCGGCCACGGCCCCTCCCGCGCGCGGGCCCATCCGGAAAGAAGTTGTCCCACCCCTTGACGGGACGTGGGTCCGGCAAGCGGCGATGAAAGCCGCTAAGAAATCGCCCCCCGCCAGCCCCCGCCTGCGGGCCCGCGCGCTGCGCCAGAACTCCTGGCGCAAGGTCCAGACCCTGCTCTACGAACGGCGTCCGCGCGCCCGCGATCCCCAAATCACCCACCTGGAAGTCCCGCTGCCACGCCTGCCCCGCGCCCTGGATGGCTTGCGCATCGCCCACCTCTCGGACATCCACTATGGCCTGTTTCTTTCCCCAGAGGCCCTGTTGCGCGTGCTCGAGCTGACCC
Source organism: Terriglobales bacterium (assembly GCA_050747905.1). GTDB lineage: Bacteria > Acidobacteriota > Terriglobia > Terriglobales > SCQP01 > SCQP01. The sequence continues at coordinate 141,037 of JBOGKQ010000001.1, forward strand.
AGGCCCAGCGGCCCGATCTGGTCGCCATCACCGGCGACTTTGTCACCCAGTCGCCGGTGTTCATGGAGCCGGTCGCGGAAATGCTGGGGCGGCTGCGGGCCCCCCTGGGCGTGTTTGCCGTGCTCGGCAACCATGACTTCCGCGCCGGCGCCGACCCGTTGACCCGAGCGCTGCGCCGCAACTGCATCAAGGTCCTGCGCAACCAGCACCGGCTGCTGCATCACCACGGCGCCGTCTTCCAGATTGCCGGGGTGGATGATTCCCGCCAGCACCCCGACATGGCCGCCGCCCTCGGCCCTACCCGCAATCGCTTTACCCTGCTGCTCGCTCACAACCCCATGGAGCTGGCGGCGGCGGCGCGCTGTGGCGTGGATCTTGTGCTGAGTGGCCATACCCATGGCGGCCAGATCAAGTTCGCGTTTGCCGAGCCGCTGTATCAGCGGTTCCTGCCCGCCGGGTTTTTAAGTCTCGATGCAACTCGGATGTATGTCAGCCGCGGCTTGGGGAAGGTCATTGTGCCCATGCGGGTGGGCGCACCGCCCGAACTGGCCTTCCTCACCCTCTATGCCGGAGCCTAGGTCATCAACTCCACCCCCTGTGTGAGGGAATTTACATCCCGCTGTCACTAGGTCTAATCTAACCAGAGCAGCCCCCGGGGTTGGTGGCACAAGCCATGATGCATCCGTCCGCGCCCCTCGTCGAAGCCGGCACGCCACCGCCCGCCGCGGCCGCCGAGCCTAGGCTGCTGGTGGTCGAGGATGATCGCCATATTCAGCGCAGCATCACCTTCCAGCTCCAGCGCCAGGGCTACCGCGTGACCTGCTGCGCGGATGGCGAGTCCGGGCTCGAACAGGCCCTGCAGCATAACTACTGCGCCGTCGTCCTGGATGTCATGCTGCCCAAGCTGGATGGGCTGCATCTGTGCCGGCAGTTGCGGGAAAACCGCCCCGATTTACCCATCATCATCATCTCCGCCCGCGGCTCGGACGCCGACAAGATCACCGGGCTGGAGTATGGCGCCGACGATTACCTTGCCAAGCCGTTCTCGCCCGCCGAACTCGAGGCCCGCATCCGCGCGCTGCGCCGCCGCGCCGGCACGCTGGACAACACCGACGCCGAGCCCATCCGCCTCGGCCCGCTGTTGCTCGATTGCGCCCGCCATTGCCTCATCGTAAACGACACCACGGTGCGCCTCACCCCCAAGGAACTGGCCTTGCTCAGGCTGCTGTTGCGCGCCCCCGGCCGGGTGTTCACGCGCGAAAATCTGCTGGCTCAGGTCTGGGGATTTTCCTACGACGGCTATCAGCGCGCCGTGGATGCCCACATCGCGCGGCTCAAGGCGAAGTTGACCGAACAACTCGGTGCCGTTCCCGACTGGCTGGAAACCGTCTACGGCGTGGGCTACCGCGCGCGTGCGCCCGGTATCCCCCGGGAGGGGTAATTCGATGGCCGTCGGACTGGGCGAGGCGCGCCTCCGCCTCGCCTATATCAACCAATATCGCGAGTTGGCGCTGGCCTTGCTGCTGGCGCTGGCGTTCTCGCTGCGCCTGCTCGGTTGGTCGCTGCCCTGGCTGGCGGTGGCGCTGTTCGGCCTCTGGTTTCTGCTGGCGTGCGGCTTCGTCCGCCTCAGCAATGCCGCCGCGGACGAGCGCCGCCTCAACCTGATTGAGTTCGGCTATTTCATCTGCGAGCTGGCGTTGATCACCCTGATCGCCGTCCGACTGGGCCGCGGCGATTGGCTGCCACTGCTGTTTTACCTGGTCACCATCCTGCACGCCCACATGGTGCTGCCGCGCCGCACCGCACTCGGCCTCACTGCCGTGGCGGCCGCCTGCTTTGCCCTGCTGCACGCCCACCGCGCCGGCTGGTTGCGTCACCCGCTGTCCCCCGCCGCCCTCCTCGGCCTGGTCGCCGTGCTGGCACTGGTCTACGGATTGGCTGGCCTCAGCGTGACCCGCTTCTCCCTTATGCTCAACCGCCAAGCCGAGGCGCTGCAGACCGCCAACCGCGATCTCAACGCCACCTCCAAAGAGCTCCGGCTGCACCGCGACCACCTCGAGCGCCTGGTGCGCGAACGCACCGCCCAGCTGGAGCGCGCCAATGCGGACTTGGTCCGCGCCAATGCCCTCAAAAGCGAGTTCCTCGCCAGCGTCAGCCATGAGCTGCGCACCCCGCTCTCCTCCATTCAGTCGTTTTCCGAGCTCCTGCTGCGCTACCCTGACGAGGACGCCGCCACCCGCTGCGAGTTTCTCGAAATCATCCACAACGAGACCGGCCGCCTCTCCCGCCTCATCAACGACGTGCTCGATCTGGCCCGCATCGAAGCCGGGCGCCTGCAGCTGCGCCCCCAGCCCGTCGGCCTCGTCGACGTGGTGCGCGAAGCCGTGGAAGTGTTCCAGATTCTGGCGGCGCAAGAGGATTTGGAGCTGCGCTGCGAGGTGGCCGAGGATCTGCCGCTGGTCGAGGCCGATCCCGACCGCCTGCGCCAAATCTTCACCAACCTGCTCAGCAACGCCTTCAAATTCACCGCCCACGGCAGCATCGTGATCGGCGCCAGCACCGGCAACGGAGAGATGCTGATCTGGGTCGCCGATACCGGTATCGGGGTCCCCCCCGGCGAGGAGGAGCACATCTTCGAAAAGTTCCACCAGCTCGGCGATACTCTCACCGGCAAACCCGCCGGCACCGGCCTCGGCCTGGCCATCTGCCGCGAGCTGTGCCAGCGCCTGGGCGGGCGCCTATGGGCTCAGCGCCGCCCCGAAGGCGGCAGCATTTTCTACCTCACCCTCCCCCTCGCCCCCGCCCGCGCCCGCGCCAACCTTGCACCCTAGAGCGGCGTAACCGCCTCCCTCCGCCGCCGCGCGAACCACACGTAGGCGGGCACGCCGACCAGGATGATCGCCAGCCCTAGGCTGGAGTAGCCTGGGTTCTGCCAATAGGTCACGCACAAAATCGCCGCCGCCGCGACGATAAAGACCGCCGGCAACACCGGATAACCCCAACTGGCGTAGGGGGCGCGCTCCCCCCGCCGCCGGAACACGAACAGCGAGGCTATGGCCAGCATGTAGAACAGCCATTCGGCGAATATCGTCAGCGTGTACAGCGTCTGGTAGGTGCCGCTCAGCGAGAGCCCCATGGCGAACAGCGCCTGAATCAGTAGCGATACGTCGGGCGTGTGGTGGCGCGGATGCACGTGCGCCAGGCGTTTGAAAAACAGCCGGTCGCGGGCCATGGCGAACGGCACCCGCGCACCCGATAAAATCGAGGAGTTGAGCGTGGCAAAAGCCGAAATCATGATCGCCACCGCCACCAGCGCCCCCCCGCTATGGCCCAGAAAGCGCGCCACCATGCTCGCAGCCACGTTGTTCGACGCCGCTACTTCCCCCGGCGTGAGCACGTAGAAATACGCCAGGTTGATGCCTGCGTAAAACAGGAACACGATCGCCACGCCGCCCATCATCGCCCGCGGAATGGTGCGCCCGGGATTGCGGATCTCGCTGCCCGCGAGCGTGAGGTCATTCCAGCCGTCGTAGGCCCACAGCGCCGCCACCAGCGCCGTGGCGAAACCGCCCACGCCCACCGCGCCCGGCAATTGTTGGCTGAAATGCGCCCAGCTCCCCTGCCCCCACGCAAACGCTGCCACCGTCAGCCCCGCCACCAGCAGCAACTTGAGCGCGGTGAACAGCGACTGCACCGCACCCCCGTGGCGCACACCGTAGTAGTTGACCAGTGTCACCAGCGCGATCACCCCGGCCCCCATCAGGTGCATGCCGCTGAGCGCGCTCCAGCCAAACAGCGCCGGTTGATTCAACCCCGGCCACAAAAAGCTCGCCGCCAGCGCAAAGCCGGCGCCGATGGTGGCCACCGAGGCCGGGCGCACGATCCAGAACATCCCCCAGCCAAACAGAAATCCGAACAGCGGCCCCAGCCCGTCGCGCATGTAGGCGTACTCGCCCCCCGCCTGCGGCCGCAGCGTCCCCAGCTCCGCATACGAGAGCGCCCCCGCCAGCGACAGGAATCCCCCCACCACCCACGCCAGCAGAATCCAGCCGATGCTGTGCACCGCCTGGATCATGTCCTTGCTGACGAAAAAAATCCCCGTCCCAATGAGCGTCCCCACCACCATGGCGAGGCTCTCCCACGGTCCCAGCGCCCGGATCAGACCGTCAGTGCTCGTCGTGGGCGCGGCTGTGCGCGAGGTGTTCATGTTCGCCCGGCGGGGCTTGCCAGCAACTGATACCATACCCTACCCCAAACGTCACCCCCGTACCCGCCACCACGAACCAGGTGTAGGGCAGACCCAGCCGCGCCAGCACCAGCGTGACCGCAATCCCCGCCACCAGGCCCGTAATCGCCCCCGTCTGCGTCGCCCGTTTGGTCAGCGTGCCCAGCAAGAACATACCCAGCAGCCCGCTGAACGGATAGGAGATGATCGCCAAGCCCGATTCCAGCACCGAGCGCGAGTGGCGGCTCGCGTAGGCCACTAGACCCATCACCACCATCCACCCCACCGTCGCCAGCCGCGACATCCACAGATAGTGACGCTCGCTGCGGGCGCTGCCTACAAACGGCCGGTAAAAGTCCACGATGGTGCTCGAGCTGAGCGCGTTCAGCGCCGCGCTCAGGTTTGACATCGATGCCGCCAGAATCGCCGCCAGCACCAGCCCGGCGACTCCTTCGGGCAAATGCTGCGCCACGAACTGCGGATACAGGCTGTCGTAGCGCCCGAAGGTGCCCGCCGCCAGGTGCAGCTCATGGGTCTGGTAAAAGGCGAACAGCGCCACGCCGATCACCAGAAACAACGCAAACTGGAAAAAAATCAAGATCCAGCTCGCCAGCAACGCCCCCGAGCTCTCCCGCTGATTCCGCGCCGCCAGCAGCCGTTGCACCATGAGCTGATCGGTACCGTCGGTCGCCATGGTGAGAAACGTGCCGCCCAGCAGTCCTGACCAAAACGTGTAGGTCTCGGTCCACGAAAAACGGAAATGAAAAATGCGCAGCTTGTCGCCGTGGCTGGCGGCGACGGCGGTCACCGTGTGCCACCCCTGTGGCAGCGCGTGCAGCAGCAGGATCAGGCTCAGCACCGCTCCGGCGACGTAAATGCAGATCTGGATGAAGTCCGTCCACACCACCGCCCGCAATCCGCCCTCGAATGTGTACGCCAGCGTCAGCACCGCCACCAGCGCCAGCACCGCCACCGGGCTCAGGTGGACATGCCATCCCACCGGCAGGTGATGCAGGATCACGTCCACCACAATCGCCACCGCGTACAGCCGCACCCCCTCGGCCAGCGAGCGCCCCACCAGAAAGATCAGCCCTGCCACGGTCCGCGCGCGCGCGCCAAATCGCTCCTGGATCAACTCGTAGGCGGTGAGCAGCTTGCCGCGGAAGTACGCCGGAATCAGAATCCAAACGATCAGCACGCGTGCGACCAGATAGCCAAACACCAGTTGCAGGAAGGCGAGGTCGCCGCTGAACGCCAACCCCGGCGTGCTGATGATGGTCAGCACGCTGGTTTCTGCCGCCACGATGGAAAACGAAATCGCCCACCAGGGTAATTGCCCGCCCGCCAAAAAGTAGTCGCGCAACGAGGGATTGGGGCGCCGCAGCCAGATGCCAAACGCGGTAATGGCCGCCAGGTAAACGCAAATAACCCAGAGATCAAGCGGGTGCAGCATGGCCTCTCAGCCCGCCAGCCCGAGCGCGGCCTCGACCGGCGGGCGCGGCAGCGCGGCCAGCGCATGCGGCCAGGCGCCAGCCAGCGCCGCCAGCACCTGCGGAACGTGATTCAAAACCCCGCCCGCGTAAAACACTATCGGTGCGCTCCACTGCAGCTCGCGTGTGCACGCCAGCAACAACTGGGCCAGCTCAATCCCGGCGTGCCGGAATAGCTCCTCGCCGGCGGGCGAGCTGAGCGCGGCCAGTTCCGGCACCAACCCCGCAAAGTTGCCGTCCGCCGGCGCCGCGGCTAAGCCCGCGCGTACCGCCTCTCTGCCGATCCAATCGCCGCTGCCCGGGTCCTGGCCGGGGCCCTGGCCGCCCGCGCGTGCCTGCCTCCCGCCATAAGCACCCCAAACGATCGAGCCCGTGCCGGAAATCACCACCAGGCCATCGCTGCCCCCGCTCGCTGCCCTCCACGCCAGCTCGGCATCGGTCATCACCTGCACCCGCGCCCGCGGCAGCAGACGCCGCAGTTCAGCCTCATACCAACCGTGGTTTGCACCCGCCGAGGCGAACCCGCCGCACACCCCCACGCACTCACCTGCCTCAGCCCCCACCGCCGCCAGCACCTCCCGGCACCCCCGCTCCAGCTTCGCCGCCACCGCCTCGGGCGCCGCCCGGCTCAGGCTGCTGCCTCCACCGCGGATGCGCACCATCTCACCGCCCCAACGCGCCCGCACGGCATACTCGGTTTTCGTTCCCCCGCCGTCAATGCCGAGCAAGATATCCACGCCGTGATTTTAGGCGATGCTCCTCCAGAGTTGCCATACTGATTTCCTCGGCTGGCGCCTGGTCAGCTTGCTGCACTTAAGGTTGGCGCTTAGGGTTTTTGCGTCGGTCGCATCTGCACTTCGCTCACGAAGCTTTGCGCGCCTTGCGTAACCAACATCGCCACCACGTGGGCGACATCTTCCGCCCGCATCATTTTGCCGCGGTCCTTTTTGCCGACTAAATCCGGCGAAAGGTCGGTATCCACCGACCCGGGGCATACCAGGCTGACGCGGATACCGTGCCCGCGCAGCTCTTCAGCGACCGATACCGACAACTGGTGCAGTGCCGCCTTGCTGGCCGCATATACCGCGCCATTGTGCACCGGGTTGTGGGCCGCCAGGGAAGCGATATTGATGATATGACCACGCCGGTGTTGGATCATGTGCGGCGCCACCGCCCGGATGGCGAAATATGCAGACCGGACATTGGTCTCCATCGTCGCGGCCCAGACTGCGGGCGGAGTTTCGTGCAGCGGGGCATTAAACTGCCCAATGCCTGCGTTATTGACCAAAATATCCACTCGGCCGAAGGCGTCCAGCGTGCTGCGAATCAGCGCCCCCACCGCTGCTTCGCTACGTACATCGGTGAGAACAGCCCGGCCGGAATAGCCTTGGGCGGCCAGCGCCGCCACTGCCTCCGCCAGCCGGGTGGAGTTGCGGGCGGCCAGGACCACCGTGGCGCCCATGGCGGCCAGGCGCAGAGCGATGGCCCGGCCAATGCCTTGGCTGGCTCCGGTTACAATTGCTGCTTGCCCTTGCAATGGGGATTCTGGCATAGTGCGACCAACAGGCCTGCGGGGCATCCAAAATTCATGGCCTGAAACTTGCGCTTCGGACGACCTTTGACTATTTTATAATCCTGCGCTTAGGAAAAGCCTTGCTCAAGGAGAGATTATGAAGCTGTCCACAACCTTCGCCGCTGTGGCAACGCTCGCCGTTACCTGCTGGGCCGTACCATCGCCCGCGGTGCCGCCTGCCCCCCCATCCACCAGCGCCGCCTATTTCCAGGCTGCCGCCTGCCCTACGCCTGCCGCTGCGGCAAAGAAGGTATGGAAACATGGGCGTCCTGAATACAACGACCTGATCGCCATTGGAACTGCGACGGGAGCGGCGGCGAAGGCCAGGCTGGCGGCTGCGTTCGTCGAGAAATACCCAGATTCGGACTACAAAAACGACGCCCTGCTGATGGAAATGCAGGCCCAGGCCAGGGCCCCGGCGACCCAACCGGAAGCGCTGCAGACCGCCGCGCAGGTGTTGAAGTCCCCCAACGCCGAAGCCAACCAACTGCTGGCCGCCGACGTGATCGTCTCCTTTCTCGCCCCTAACCTGACCAAGCCTGGCGAGCCCGACTTGGAGTCGAAAATGCAGAATTTGCTCCAGGCAGCTACCTGCGGCGATCAAATGCTGTCCAACGCCTCGGCGGCCCAGCAGGCGCAATACGGCCTCATTTTCGGCAAGGCCAAAGGGTTCGCCCAACTCAACCTGAAAGACTATAGCGGGGCCATCGCCACCCTCAGCGCGGTGGCACAGAAAAACCCCACCCAACCGCTGCCCTATTACTGGATGGGGATCGCCGAGGTCACCCAGCAGACACCTGACTACAACGACGGCGTGTTCTATTTGGCCAAAGCCTCGGTGCTTTCACCCAGCACAACCGCCATCGCCAATTACCTCAATACCGTCTATAGCACCTATCACGGCTCTGCTGACGGCCTGCAAGACGTCATCAGCGCCGCCAGGAAAAATGCTACCCCGCCCGCCGGATTCAAGGTCCTGTCCAAGGTGGACATGGAAAACGCGGCCAACCTGGCCACCTACAAGGCGGAACTGGAAAAGCGGGCCAACGAACTGCCGCCGCCCAACAGCTTTGCGGGAATCAAGGCCCGGCTGCTCAAGCCCACCCTGGCCTCCCAGGAATGGAAGTCCGTCAAGGGCGTGGGCTTCGAGCTCAGCGGCTATGTCACCGAAATCAGCGACAAGGCTGTGACCATCGCGGTCGGTACCGACCCGGCTGCCCAGGGCGATTTGCACGTTACCCTGTTCCAGCCGCTGAAGACGAAGCGGCCCAAGGTGGGCGACAAGGTGACCGTGCAGGGCCTGGTGGACACGTTCAAGCCCAACCCGCCCGATCCCAATGTGCCGTTCATGCTGAGCATGAAGGATGGCAGCATTGAGGGCTTCAGCGCCAAAGCCGGTGAGCCCAGCGGCGGGCAGTAGCCCTCTGCCCCACCTACCAGTGGAAGCTCTGCGCCACGACCTTCATCGCGCCGTCGAGCGTCACGTCAGCGTGGATTTGCGGCTGCCGATAGCCCTCGGCATAGCGCATGTCGGTCATCGAGACCAGCGAAAGGTTCGCCTCCCGCTGATCGCTGGCGTAAGGAAAACGCGCAAACCAGAGAAAAACTCTCCCCGTAGGGGAGGCTTCCGCCCCCGTGACGGCTGCGTTGGGCGGCGGCTTGATGTAGCTGCGCTCCGGCGTGACCTGCACCTGGCTGGTATCCCAGGGGGAAGAGACCTCGGCTACCAGATAATTGCGCGGCAAATTCACCACCGCGTTCCAGGAAAACGGCGAGTTGGTGATCGGAAAGGCCGCCCAACTGACGGGCGTCTGGTCTTCATAGATCTCGTTCAAATTGTTGCTGGCCAGGATGGCCGTGGCGGCCTGATGCTGGCGCGCTCGCAGCCCGATCCAGCCCACCGCCAGCACCAGCGCGAGGGCGGCGCTCACCCGGTGCGCCGGTCGCTCATGGATGCCGACTTCAGCCGTAACCAAATCGAGCAACATCGGAAACGCCAGAAAGGCAGCCAGCAGCAGCCACAGCCAGGGGTCGTAGCTCGGCAGCCAGTCGAGCGCGAACCAGCGCTGGCTCAACGGCGCCAGCAGCCGTACCCCATACGGGTTGCACCAATCCAGCAGCAAATGCGCGCCCACCCCCGCCAGCCCGAGCAGAAAGCCCATGCCCCAGCCGGGAATCGTGCGCCGCCTTGCTTGCGCTAGGCGGCGCAGCCCGTAGGCGACCAGCAGCGCCCACACCGGCAGCATCCAGACAGAGTGCAGCGCGCCCCGGTGATATTCCAGGTAGCGGATGCCCGGCCAACTGTAAAGAATGTCGATGTCGGGAAGGTTAACGGCCACAATCAGGCCGAGGGTGGCATAGGCGACACGGCGCTTGAAAAAGACCCGCGAAATCGCAATTCCTACCAGCGTGTTGGTGACAATATCCATAGCGTTTGCCAAGCAGAATACCATTACAGAAAGCCGGGAGATGACGAAGCCAGCATCAGATCCGCGGGTCGAGATGGAGCGCCTGCGCGACGAAATCCGCCGCCACGAACACCTCTATTACGTCGAAGACCGCCCCGAGGTTAGCGATGCCGATTTCGACGTCCTCATGCACCGCCTCCAGGCGCTGGAAAAGGCGCACCCGGAATGGATCACGCCCGACTCGCCCACCCAGCGCGTCGGCGGCGAGCCGCGCCTGGGCTTGGTGAAGGCGCACCACAGCTCCCCCCTCATGAGCCTCGATAACGCTTACAGCGCGGGCGAGCTGGCGGAGTTTGACCGCCGCGTGCGCGAGGGCGCTGGGGAAGGCCCCGTGGCCTACATCGGCGAGTTGAAATTCGACGGCCTCAGCATGGCCCTTCACTACCAGGACGGCCACCTGCTGCGAGGGCTCACCCGGGGCGACGGGCTGGTGGGCGAAGAGGTCACCGAAAATCTGCGGACCATCCGCTCCATTCCGCTGGTCATTCCCGCCGCCGCTCGGAAAGCGGCGGGCCTCGCAGCCGGCTTTGAGGTGCGCGGCGAGGTGCTGATGCCGCGCCTGGCCTTCCAGCGCCTGAACCAGGAGCGCGAGGAGGAGGGTGAAGCGCGATTCGCCAACCCGCGCAATGCCGCCGCCGGTGCGGTGCGCGTGCTCGACGCGCGTATCACCGCCTCCCGCCGCCTGGATTTCTATGCCTATGCCCTGCTGGCGCAGGGAGAGGCGGTCTACCCCACCCAGGCCGCCACCCTGCAGGCGCTGGCGGTGGCGGGGTTCAAAGTCGGCGAGTGGACCGAGTGCCCGACCTTGGACGACGCGACCGCCCTCCTCCAGCGGCTCGAACCGCGGCGCGACGCGCTGCCGTTTGAGATTGACGGCGTGGTCTTCAAAGTCAATGCCGAGGCGCAGCGCCAGCGGCTGGGGGCCACCAACAAGTTTCCCCGCTGGGCCATCGCCTACAAGTTTGCCGCTCGCCAGGCGGTGACCCGCCTCCAAGACATCGTGATGAGTGTGGGCCGCACCGGCGCGCTCACGCCCACCGCCTGGCTCGAGCCGGTCGCGCTCGGCGGGGTCACCGTCAGCCGCTCGACCCTGCATAATCTGGATGAAATTGAGCGCCTCGATGTCCGCATCGGCGACAACGTCCGGATTGAGCGCAGCGGCGATGTCATCCCCAAGGTGCTGGGCGTGGTGGCCGAGGCCGGCGGCCGCCACGAGCGCCGCCTGAAGTATGCGGCGCCCCGCCAGTGCCCGGTGTGCGGCGGCGGCGTGCATCGCGAGCCCGGGGAAGTGGTGCTGCGCTGCCTCAACCCCAACTGCCCTGCCCGGCTCAAAGAGTCGCTGCGCCACTTTTCACATCGTGGCGTGATGAATATCGGCGGCCTGGGGCCGGCGCTGATCGAACAGTTAACTACCCAGGGATGGGTGCAGAACCTGGCCGATCTGTACGATCGCCTGCAGCTCAGCACCCTGGCCGGCCTGGAACGCATGGGGGAGACTTCGGCGCGCAACCTGATGGCGCAAATCGAACGCAGCCGCTCCAACGAACTCTGGCGCCTGCTCTACGGGTTCGGCATCCGCATGGTCGGCGAGCGCACGGCGCAACTGTTGGCCCTCCATTTCGGCTCCCTGGAGGCCCTCATGGCCGCGGCCGCGCGCAATCCGGCCGAACTCCAGCAGGTTGAGGAGGTCGGCCCTCGCATCGCCCAATCCATTCACGACTTCTTTGCCGAAACCGCCAACTGCGATCTGGTGCAGCGGTTGCGCCGCCTCGGGCTGGATCCGCACCAGCAGCCCCGTCAGCGCGGCCCCCAGCCGCTGGCCGGCAAGAAGCTGGTGCTGACCGGCACCCTGGAGCAGTGTTCGCGCGAGGACATGAAGGCCCGCATCGAGGCGGCGGGGGGCACCGTGGTGCGCTCCGTCAGCCCCAAAACCGACTACCTGGTGGCGGGCGCCGACCCCGGCTCCAAGCTCGAAAAGGCGCGTGCGCTGGGCATCCCCGTGCTCGACCTGGCGGGCATCCAAGCCCTGCTCGAACCATGACCACGCCCCCACAGGTGCTGTTCCTTGACGCCGACGACACGCTCTGGGAAAACAACATCTACTTCGAGCGTGCGATTGAGCGCTTTTACTCCTTGCTCGGTCCGGCGGGCGCCGACCGCGCCGCCGCCCGCGCGGAAATCGACCGTCAGGAGCGCCGCGCCATTGCCGAAGCCGGCTATGGCCTGGTGACGTTTCAACGCGCCCTCGAACGCACCTTGCAGGCGCTCGCGCCGCAGCTCTGGAATGCCTCCGCCGCCCAGGCCGTGGCCGGGCTGGTGGCCGCCATCGCCCGCAAGCCCATTGAATTTCTGCCGGACGCGCTCGAGGTCGTGCGCGCTCTGGCGTCCCGCCACCGCCTCCTGCTGCTCACCAAGGGTGATTTCGCCGAGCAGACCCGCAAGGTCGCCTTGGCGGGCATTGCGTCGCTGTTGGAAGGCGTGCACGTGCTGGCGGAAAAAAATCCCGCGGCCTTCCGTGAACGCCTGCAGGCCGTCGCCGCCCCGCCCCCCTCCTGCTGGATGATCGGCAACAGCCCCCGCTCCGACATCAATCCTGCGCTCGCCGCCGGCATGAACGCCATCCTCATTCCCCACCCCCATACCTGGGCGCTGGAGCTGGAAACCGTGAGCGGCGTCTGCGCCCCCGGCTGCCGGTGCCTGACCTTGGCCCGGCTCAAAGACCTGCTCGAATATTTCTGAACTACAATGCCTGCATGACGCGCAAGCGCAAGCCCCATTACAAGCTCCTGCCGTCGCAACCGGTGGGGCCGCAACTGTCGGCGCGCGCGCGCGCCATCGTGACCATCGTGCAGTGGGCGTTCTGGTTCGCGCTAGCCGGGATTCTGGTGGCGTTTTTCCTGATTCTTTCCCTGTTTACCCACTACCGGCTGGATCCGCAGGTCTGGCTGCGCCTCTGGCCGGCCTCCATCCGCCTGATGACCGCCGATCCCACGGCCACCAAGATGGGCCGCCTGGCCTTGAGGCTGACCCTGGAAAACGGTTTGTTCTATGGCGCCGCCGGCTTCGTGCTGGGCTTTCTGCACGTTGGGTTCCGCTCCTTGCGCCGGCGCCTGCAGCCACGTTATAATTAGGGGCTCGCCATGAAGGAAAAGATCCACCCTGCCTACAACCCGGTGCTCGTGGTTTGCGCCTGCGGCAATAGCTTTGCTACGCGCTCGACCCATAAGGGCGATATCCACGTGGAAATTTGCTCGCACTGCCACCCCTTTTACACCGGCAAGCAGAAGCTGGTGGATACGGCCGGCCGCATCGAGCGCTTCCAGCGCAGATACGGTCGCAAGGCTCAATAGACGGCCACAACCAGTCGCGTCCTAGCTCCCCGCGGCCGTGCGCACACCGATTTCACGGCGCAGCGCCTCGGCGATGGCTTGGGTGTGGCGGGCGACCGCCTCGGCATCCGCGGCCTCGACCATGACGCGCGCCAGCGCCTCCGTTCCGGAATAGCGCACCAGCACGCGGCCGCTCCCCTGGAATTCCACCTCGGCACGCTGGATCGCCGCCTGTACTTCCTCAAGCTCTTTCAGGGGCACCTTGTGCGCCACCCGGACATTTTCGATCTTCTGCGGCAGTGCCTGCCAGCCCTGGCACAGCGCCCGCAGCGAGCTCTGGCGCCGCGCCATGAGGTCGAAACAGTGCAGGGCGGTGAGCAGTCCGTCGCCGGTGGTGGCCTCGGCCGCAAAGATGACGTGCCCGCTGGGCTCGCCCCCCAGCCGGGCACCGCTGGCCTGCATGCGCTCGAGTACGTATTTGTCGCCCACGGCTGTCCGCTCCAGCCGGATCCCTTCGGCAGAGAGCGCCTTCTCCAGGCCGAAGTTGGTCATCACCGTCCCCACGACCACGGCCGGCTGCAGGTGCCCGCTGGACTGCAGTTCCCGCGCCGCCAACAGCAGCACGCCGTCGCCGTCCACGATGTTGCCGGCGGCATCGGCTAGGATGGCGCGGTCGGCGTCGCCATCGAGGGAAACGCCGGCATCGGCGCCGCGTTCCCGCACCTGTTCGGCCATAGCGCGCGGATGCAGCGCGCCCACGCCGGCATTGATGTTGCGACCATCCGGGCACGCGGCGAGCACGTCGGCTCGCAGGCCAAGCCTGGCGCACAGCTCGGCAATCACGCTGCTGGCGGCTCCGTGTCCACAATCCACCACGACGCGCAGCGCGCTGAAATCCGTGTACTGGAAGCGCTCGGCCAGATGGGCCACATAGGCCGCGCGCAACTCCGGCGCGGCCTGCAGCCGCGCCGGAGTTGCGGGACGATGGTTCCGGTAGGTTTCGATGCCGGCTTCGATAGTGGCCTCATCCTCGTCGGGCAGCTTGTAGCCGCCCGCACCGAAGATCTTGATGCCGTTGTCCTGATAGGGATTGTGCGAGGCCGAAATCATCACCCCGACGCAGAACTCGCCGCTGGCCGCCAGGTAGGCTACGCCCGGGGTGGGCAGCACGCCGGCATGGGCTACACGGAAGCCCCGCGCCTCCAGGCCGGCGGCGAGCTGCGCGGCAATGGCGGCGCTGCTCTCGCGGGTATCTTCACCCATCACCACCGTCCCCGCGCCGCTACCCCGCGCGATCTGCTCGTCACCCAGCGCCAACCCCACCGCATAGACGGTGGCCGGATCAAGCGGAGGCCGGCCCGCCACGCCGCGGATGCCGTCGGTGCCAAAGTAGCGCTTGTTACTCATAAGCCAAAGCGACAATGGCGTCCTGGCCGGCGGCCTTGAAGGCGGGATAGAGTGCGCCCACGCCGCTCGAGACGAGCGCAATCACCGCCGCCAGAACCACCCATTGCCAGGTCATTTCCATGCTCAAGGTCGGGAAGATGTGCGTGAAGGAGCGCCACAGTCCGTAGGCAATCGCCACGCCGGCGATCACCCCCAGGACCGCCAGCAGCTCGCTCTCGCGCAAGATCCCCTTCACAATATACCCGCGCGAAGCGCCCAGCGCCTTCAAAATCCCCACCTCGCGCGTTCGTTCCTGCACGGTGGTGTAGAGGGAGAGAAAAATGACCAGAAACCCGATGATCACCGCAATGCTGATCATCACCCGCTGGAAGACGTTGATCGCCGGCGAGATTGTACTCGCGGTAAAAAGGGACAGGTACTGGCGCATCGAATCGATCTTTTCCGCCGGCGCCAGGGCCCGCAGCCGCTGCACCACCGTATGCACGTCCGTGCCGTGCGCGATCTTGACATAAAACACCGAGGCTCGGCCGGGCGTGCCCGCCAGCGCGTCCAGCGTGTCCAGCGGCACGTAGACGCGCGAGCCCATCCCATGCTCGAAAATCCCGACCAGCGTGAAGTTCCGGCCGAGCATGCGGATGACCTCGCCCAGGTGATAGTGCTGCGACGCCGCCTGCAGGTCGTCAGCGATCATCTCCGTGCTGCCCGGCGCGAACCCATGCCCCTGGACAAACCGGAAACCCCCGCTGACGGCATCGAACTGCCCCGGGTTGATTCCGCCAATCACCATTTCGGAAGGGCCCAGCATCGCTGCCACGGGTGCGACCGCCTGCACACCCGGCACGCGCGCAAACACCTCGCCCATCTTCAGGGGCAAGGTATTGCCACTCAACTGGGCAAGGACCGAACTGGCGCCGCTGCGCACCAGGATGTCGGCGCCTACGCCCTGGATGCGATTGCGCTGGTCGTTGATCATGCCCTGGACCAGACCCACGACCATCAGGATCAGAATGACTTCGATGGCGACCGCGGCGATGCTCACCAGGCTGCGCGTGGGCCGCCGCCGCAGGTCGGCCACGATCATGCGGTTCATCATGCGCGTCATCGCAGGGCCTCGATCACGCGCTCGATTTCCTCACTCTCCAGCTCCGGGTACATGGGCAGCGCCAGGACCTCGCGGCTGGCCGCCTCGGCGTGCGGCAGCGCCGCGCCGGGCGCATACGCGCGCAGCGCCGGCTGCTGGTGCAGCGGAGTGGGGTAGTAAATTTCCGTGCCGATCTGGCGTTCTTCAAGGCGCGCGCGCACCGCATCCCGGTCGCGCACGCCGATGACGTACTGATGGAAACCGTGGCCAGGCACGCGCTCGGGCAAGCTGATGCCCTCCAAGCCGCGCAGCCCCTTTTCATACTGGGCGGCAATCTCGCGCCGCCGCCGGATCCAGCCCCTCAAATGCGGCAGTTTGGCCCGCAATATGGCTGCCTGCATCTCCTGCATGCGCCCATTCCAGCCCATGGTCTCGTGCTCATAGCGGCGTCGGCTGCCGTGCGCGCGCAGCAACCGCAGCCGGTCGAGCACCGCGGGATCGCGGCTGGTGACCAGGCCGCCTTCGCCCAGCGCGCCCAGATTCTTGGTGGGGTAAAAACTAAAGGCGGCGGCGGCGCCCCAAGCGCCCGCGGGGCGGCCATCCAGGGAAGCACCCAGCGCCTGGGCGGCATCTTCCACCACGGGTATTTCACCGGCATCGGCCAAGTGCAGAATGGCCGGCATATCCGCCAGACGGCCATACAGGTGCACCGGCAGGATGGCGCCGATGCGCTCCCGCCGCGGCCGCTGCAGAGCCGCCGCCAGCGCCGCCGGAGCGATATTGTAGCTGGCCGGGTCAGTGTCCACAAACTCCGGCTTGGCTCCCGCCAGTATAATGGCGCCCGCTGTGGCGAAAAAGCTGAAGGCGGTGGTCAGCACCACGTCGCCGGGGCCGACGCCCACCGCCCGTAGGGCAAGATGGAGAGCATCGGTGCCGCTGGAGCAGGTAACCGCCTCCACCCCCGGCTGGCGGCCATCGCTGAGCGCGGCGGCGGTGACTTCAGACTCGAACGCCGCGCATTCCGGACCTTGCACGTAGCGGCCCGAAGCCAGCACCCGCTGCACCGCTGCGGCCACAGCCGGCCCCACGCTGGCGTTCTGGCGGGCTAGGGAAAACGGAGGGATGAATTCGGGCATGCTTGCTGTTCCAGTCTACCTTCCCTTAGACTGAAGTTGAGCCCCTCAATGAACGACGCCGGTGCATACGACCGCATGGACTGGATCTCGCTGGATAATTTCCTGACCACTCATCCCGCCCTCAAGAAGATCACGCGCTGGTTCTTGGCGCACCCGGAAGAGCTGCTGACTGCGGATGCCTTCTCGGCCGCTTATGGCCAGCCCGCAAGCTGGCTGGATCTCAAGGGACTGGTCGTCCACAAAGTCCTGAGTCCCTACGATCCCCAAGGCTCGTTGATCTCCCTGCCGTTGGTGATTGATGCCGCCACCCGCTTCCGCTTCAACCCTAAGCTCGAGAAGCTGGTCGCCGATGTGCTCGAAAAGGTCAAGCCCGGTCCGCGTCCGGACACCGTCTACCCGGAAGAGACCGAGCACGGCCCCAGCGCCGGGCGCTCTTGGCAGGGCTGGAAAACCCTTCCCCCCGCTTAGCAGTCCAGCTTCCAGACCGTCAGCTTTTCCACGCGCTCGCGGCGGACGGCATAGCCCAGGCCGGAGCCGGCCGGGGCGGCGATGGTCCCGCGTGCCGTAACCGTAACCTCCGGCTCGATGATGTCTTCCGCCCAATATCGTTGGCTGGCTGAAATGTCGCCCGGCAGCGAGAAATTAGGCAACATTGACAGCGCGATATTGGCCGCCCTCCCCACTCCCGATTCCAGCATGCCTCCGCACCATACCGGCATGCCCACCGCCTGCGCGGCGTCGTGCACCGCGCGGGCGGAACTAAACCCGCCCACCCGCCCGAGCTTGATGTTGATGATGCGGCAGGCGCCCAGCTCCGCCGCCAGCTCGACATCGCGGGCATGATGGATGCTCTCATCGAGGCACAGCGGCGTCGTCATCTGCCGCTGCAAGCGCGCATGCAGACGGATATCGTCGTCGAACAGCGGCTGCTCCAGCAGCATCAGATGGAAGCGGTCGAGCGCCACCAGCATGGCGCTGTCGTCGAGGGTGTAGGCAGAGTTGGCGTCGGCGGTGAGGGCTATGTCGGCAAAGCGTTCGCGCACGCGCTCGACCACGGCGGCGTCCCAGCCGGGCTTGATCTTGATTTTGATGCGCTGGTAGCCGGCTTCCAGTTCGCGGGCGATGCTAGTCAGCAATTCTTCCACCGATTCCTTGATGCCGAGGGAGACGCCGCAGGCGGTTTCGGTGCGCGTACCGCCCAGCAGTTGCCACAGCGGCTTGTCCTGCTGTTCCGCCAGCGCCGCCCAGACCGCATTTTCGATCCCGGCGCGGGCCATGCGGTGGCCTTTGATGGGCTGCATGGCGCGCCCCACCGCAGCCGCGCTGTTGAACGTTTTGCCGAGTACGAGCGGGATGGCGAAATCTTTCAGCACGACGGCGGCCAGGTCGGTGCTCTCGTGGTTGTAGTAAGGCGCTTCGCCGCAGGTGACCTCGCCCCAGCCCTCGACGCCATCCACCCGGACCTGGACCAGCAAAATGCGCCGCTCCTGCATGCGGGCGAAGCTGGTCTCGAACGGCGTTACCAGCGGCATCCGGATTTCCCGCAGCGTAATGTGCTCGATTTTCACGCCTTCACCTCGGGCACGCCCGGCCCCACCAGGAACGTCCCCCCGCCCGGCTCCAGCCGGTAACCCAGCGCGGCGTGACCCGAGGCAAAGGCGGCCGACAGCTCCTTCCTCACCTTCACCTGGGCCTCCAGCGCGCGCGCGTCGTTCTGCTGCTTCCAGATTTGTACCTCGCTGGGCACCGTGACTGACGTGGCGTAGACGGGTTCCGGCTGCGCCTCGCCCCGCGCCGCGGCCTCCACGCGCGGCGAGCGCAACCACCATTCCGCCGTCAGCCGGTCGGTGGGCAGACCCGCCTGCAACTTGCTGCTGCTGGTGCCGTAGAGGTTCGCGTGGTAGCGGCGTGCGATGGCGCCCAGCACGCCAAGGTTGAAGTAGCCGTTGATGATCTCCAGAGGGTCAAACGTCCATTCAATCAGCTCCAGACCCAGCTCCAATGCCGCTTCCCGCTGCTTGAGCTTGAGGCGGCGGCCCAGCCCCTGGTTGCGCAGTGATGCCGCCACTGCCAGCATGTGGGAATGCCAGAAGGTTTGGCCGGGTCGGTGACCCGGCAGAGCCAGGGTGAAGCCCACCAGGCGTTCGCTTCCCCCTTCGCGGTTCATGGCTCCCAGCACCTGGCCGCCTATCTTGCGCGCCACCACGAAGATGCGCCGCGGCACCAGATCCAGATCGCTGAAGCCCCAGGCCTCGCGCTGCAGCTCGACACACGCCTCCATCTCGTCCGCGGTTTCCAGCGGCCGGATGATCACCTCGGGCGCTAGGCCCGAGCTTCGTTCTGCTTTACCTGCCGCCATAGTTGCTCCCATTCCTCCGCCGCTCTGGCGCCCCCTCCGCCCCGCTCCTCCATGGCGCGAAATCGCCGCGCGAACTTCTGGTTGGCGTGTTTGAGCGCGGCCTCGGCATCCAGCCCGAGATGGCGTGCCAGATTGGCGGCGGTAAACAGCATATCCCCCAGCTCTTCTTCAAGCTGCGCCGGCGGCTGCCCGGCGCGCTCGGCGGCCTGCAGCTCCGCGATTTCCTCCTCGAGCTTTTCCCATACGCCGGCCGCGCCTGACCAATCAAAACCCACGCCGGCGGCGCGCTGGCCCAGCTTGCCAGCCTCAGCCAACCCCGGCAGGGTCCGCACAATGCCGCTCAGCGTGGACGCGTCGGCGCGCTTGCCCTCCGCCGCCTTGGCGGCGTTCCAATGCGCTAGGGCCGCAGTCGCGTCCGCTGCCTGGGCGTCGCCAAAAACGTGGGGATGGCGGCGCACCAGTTTTTCTGCCAGCTCGTCGAGCACCTCGGCAAGCGTGAAATAACCCGCCTCCGCCGCCATCTGCGCGTAAAAGATGGCCTGCAGCAGCAGGTCCCCCAACTCTTCGCGCAGTCCCTCCCAGTTGCGCGCGCTGATCGCCTCCAGCACTTCGTAGGCTTCCTCCAGCGTGTTGGCACGGATGCTGTCGAAGGTCTGCTCGCGATCCCACGCACAACCGTCGGGCGCGCGCAAGCGCCGCATAATCTCCACCACGCGCGCGAACCGGTCCTCTATGATGGAACGGGAAGGGTCTTCAGTGTGCAAGCTTGGAGTTTGACACATCCGGCGCCCGTCGGCCAAAACCCGTTGGAACTGCGGGAGATCCCCGAACCCGAGCCTGGGCCGGGACAAGTGCGGGTGCGGGTGCGAGCGTGTGGCATTTGCCGTACGGATTTGCATCTGGTCGAAGGCGAACTGCCGCTGAGGCGGGAGCACGTCACCCCCGGCCATCAGGTGGTGGGCGAAATTACTGCCTTGGGCACGGGAGTGGAACAGCTCCGGCAGGGCCAGCGCGTGGGGGTGGCGTGGTTGCACCAGACCTGTGGGGTATGCCGCTTTTGCCGGGCGGACCAGGAAAACTTGTGTGAGCGCGCCGAGTTTACCGGCTGGACGGTGCCCGGTGGCTACGCCGAAGCCTTGCTCGCTGCCGCCGATTTTGTCTATCCGATTCCGGAAGGACTGGACGACCTGCAGGCGGCTCCGTTACTGTGCGCTGGCATAATCGGCTATCGCTGTCTGCGGCTGTGCGGTATCGCGCCGGGTGCCTGGCCGGGGGCGAAACTGGGAATCTACGGGTTCGGGGCGGCCGGCCACATCGCCATCCAGATTGCCCGCTTTCGTGGCGCCGAGGTCTTCGTCTGCACCCGCGATCACTCCCGTCACCAGCGCCTGGCGCGGGAGCTGGGAGCGGCCTGGGTGGGCGACGCCGCCGCCACCCCGCCCGTGCTGCTCGATGCCGCACTGATGTTTGCGCCCGCGGGCGAGCTGGTGCCGCCCGCGCTGCGCGCCCTCGATGCTGGAGGCACGCTGGTGCTGGGCGGCATCCACTTGAGCTGCATCCCCCCGCTCCATTACAACTGGCTGTATCGGGAGCGGGTGATACGCAGCGTGGCCAACAACACGCGCGCCGATGGGCGCGAGTTTCTGGCCGAGGCCCAGCTCGCCGGCGTCAACACCCGCATTCAGAAATTCCCTTTTTCCCATGCCAATCAGGCCCTCGCCGCCCTGAAAAACGATGCCATTGCCGGCGCCGGCGTCCTGGCGCTTTAGCTTGTCCAGACGCCGTGACTCTTACCCGCTGTGAGCGCCAGCGGGCGGCCCTTCAACCCTTCCCCCATCACTTCTAATTCCTGGGAAGGGTCGAGACGCCAGCCGGGCGAGGACCTGTCGCGGGGGTCGCGCCGCTTTGCACCGTGGGCAAAATCGACGCGAAGGGCTGCGAAATTCGGAACGGCGGCCCGCCCCCGGGGAAACATGCAGGCGCGGCCCCAGCGACGCGCAGCGTCGGGTTGGGGCCAAGGGCCCCCAACCCGCCCTGCGCACTCACAGCAGGGCGGGCAACCCGACGCGAGCATAAGCGGGGCGCGCGGCGAAGCCGCGCTGGGGCCCGCGCCAACATTTCGCCCTGCCCGCGGTTTTAGTCATCCCAGCAGGGAGGGCGCGGATCGCGGGGCTTCCGGACCCGCCCGCGGGCGCTCCGGGCGCAGTACCGCACGGAGCAACAAAGGGCCGATCAGCGTGGTCAACACCGCCATGGCGACGCCGATGGAATAGTAGACGCTCGGGATGGCGGGCATGCGCAGGCTTTCGGTGGCGACCACAATGCCGACTTCGCCGCGCGGAATCATGCCGAGGCCGACCAGCAGCGCCGAGCGCCGGCCCAGCGGCAGTGCCGAGAGCCCGCAGGCGAGCAGCTTGGCGACGATGGCAATCAAGGTTAGCGCGGCGATCAGCTCCAGATTGCGTGAATTTTTCAGCGCCTGCGGGCTCAATTTGAGCCCGATGTTGGCCAGGAAAAACGGCACCACGAAGCTGCTCACAGCTTCGGCTCGGGCGCGCAGCGCGGGCGCGATTTCTTCCGATTCGCTAACAAAGAGACCCGCCAGAAATGAGCCCATAATCGCGGCCAGGCCGATATAGGCCGACATGGCGGAAAAGCCGAGCAGCACGATCAACGCGAACGTCCACTGCGGGGCTGCCGTGCGCAGCCGGCCCAGCCGGCGGCGCAGGCGCGGCACAGCTTCGCGGCGCAGGAACAGCACCACGATGAAAAACAGCCCCACGAACACGACCGTGAGCAGGAGGTTGATCCAGTGCGATTGGGAGGTGGCGAAGCTGGTGAGCATGGACAGCGCCAGCAGGCCGAGAATGTCGTCGAGGACGGCGGCGCCGAGGATGACCCGGCCAAAAGTGGTGTTCAGGGCCCCGAAGTCGGTCAGTATTTTCGCCGTTATACCGATGCTGGTGGCCACCAAAAGCGTTCCCACGAAGCGCGCGGTCACCGCGTTTTCGCCAATCGCAGCCGCAAACAACCATCCCAGCGCCAGCGGCGTGATCACGCCGAAAAAGCCGACTGCGAGGCTGACGTAGCCGTGCTCGGTCATGTCCTCGGGCTCGGTGTGCAGGCCGGTTTCAAACAGCAGAAAGATGACGCCGACTTCCGCCATGAAGTCGAGCGTGGGCGAGGGCGCCACCCAATGCAGCAGTCCGGGGCCCACGATGAAGCCGGCGACGATCTGGCCAATCAGGCCGGGCTGGCGCAGGCGCTCGAAGACCTCTTCACCGAGTTTGGCGGCCACAAACAGTAGAAACAGACTGAGCAGTGGCTGAAGCGCTTCCGGCTGCACGCTCTTCTACGTTAACGCCGGCGACTACACGCGGCAACTTGCTGACGCCCTGAGCGCCCGCGGGCGTCCGTTGCCGGCCGCGCTCAGTGCAGGCCCAGGCGGCCGAGGATGACGGTCAAAATGATCACCGCCAGAACCGCGCCGCACACCAGAACGAACTTGCGGTCGCCATCCCCCCAGAACGTGATGAAGGCGGCCAGCACCCGGGAAACGGGCGTGAGGATGAGGATCACCGTGGCGGCCACCATCAACGCGGTGGGATCGAGATGGGCGAGGCCGCGCCAAAAACCCGCCCAGGAAACCGCAGGGGCGGCCCCCAGCGAGATGGATTCATGCCGGCCGAGGGCGCGCAGCACCCCCGCGGCGAACAGGACCGAGCTCGCCACCATTCCCCAGAGCAGCGCCTTGTAGACTACTACGTACACATTGGCCGGCGCTTCGTAAATCCGGCTCGAACTTGGCGGATCGGGGGGCTTGGGCATGGCGCTAACTTCCCAGACTCGGCAGATGGATGCCGAAGCGCATACCCAGCGCCTTCACCAGCATGCCGTAAGCGAGATAGAGCATGAGGATGGTGAAAATGCGCTTCAGCACCACTGAGCGGAGCCGGTTCATCACCAGCGTGCCCAGCGTCGCCCCCGCCGTGGTGCCGAGCGCCACCGGCGCGACCACGTAGTAGTGAATCAGCCCGGCGAGATAAAACAGAATTGAGCCCACCGCGGCGGTCACGCCGATCATCATTTTGCTCGTGCCGACGGCAGCTTTCATCGGCACGTTCATATAGCGGTTCATGGCGGAGACTTTGAGCACGCCCCCGCCCACGCCCAGCAGGCCGCTGGCCACCCCCGCCAGATAGGAAATGCTCAAGCCCGTGGCGCAACCGTTGACCATGTAGTCCACCTGGCGGTCGAGCGCCTGATCGTGGTAGCGGCCACTGAGCTCGAGGCGGCGGGACAAGGCGTCGGGCAGCGCCTGGGCAAACGTGCCGGCGGCGATGCGTTTGTCATCTTGGTGGCGCGTGACAAAGGCCGTCCAGGCCATGTAGGCGAGCAGGGCGGCAAACAGCAGCAACATGATCCATTCGCGCAAGTACAAGGCCAGCACGCTGCCGCTGAGGGCGCCGATGGTGGTGGACACTTCCAGAAACATGCCCAGACGGAGGTTGGTGATGTGCTGTTCGACATAGCCGGAACCGCCGGCATTGCTGGTGGCGATCACCGAGACTAGGCTGGCCGCAACCGCAATTTTAATCGGCAGATGAAAGGCCAGCACCAGCGCGGGCACGATGAAGATGCCGCCGCCCACGCCCAGCAGCGCGCCCAGAAAGCCGGCGCAGACGGCGGCGGCGAACAGCACGGCTACGAACTGCAGCGTGTACGGCATACGGGGTGCAAGGCATTCAGAATACGACAGCGGCGTTTTTTCCGCAGCTTCAACACTTTCCACAGGGCAAACTTTGTGGATGCGATTTTTTCCGCTCGGCGGTACTATGCTCGCTCATGGCTCTCGCCGATCAGCTTGCCGAAAAAGGTTTGCCTGCCAACCTCAACGCTGAACGCTCGGTGCTGGGCGCCATCCTCCTCGACAGCTTCCATTACTTCGCCACCGCCGACCTGCTCACTCCGGACGATTTCCATCTGGACGCACACCGCAAGATCTATCGCGCCATGCGGGAACTCGCTGCCCGCAGCGTGGCCATGGACTTCATTACCCTGGGTGAGGAGCTGGAGCGCCATCACGACCTGGAGGCGGCCGGCGGCCATCTCTACCTGACCACGCTCACCGAGGGCCTGCCGCGCACGCTCAATGCCGAGCACTACGCCCGCATTGTCAAAGGTCGCGCCGTCGAACGGCAGTTGCTGGGCGTGGCCCAGGAGATGACGCAGGCGGTGCTGGCCGGCGAAACCGGCGAGGCGGTCCTGGAGATGGCGCAGCAGCGCATCTTCGCCCTCGCCATGGACCGCGTGCAGGAGGGGCTGACCAGCGTCGGCGACCTCACCGGCGACCTGATCGCCCGCCTGGACGAACTCCACGGGCAGGAGATTAGCGGCCTGCACACCGGCTTCCGGAAGCTCGACGAGATCACCACCGGATTGCAGAAAGCGGACCTGGTCATCATCGCCGGACGGCCCTCCATGGGCAAAACCAGCTTCGCCATGAACATCGTGGAAAACGCCGCCCTGCGCTACGGCAAAACCGCGGCCGTGTTCAGCCTGGAAATGTCGAAAACCCAGCTCGTGCTGCGCATGCTGTGCTCCGAGGCGCACGTCAACGCCAGGTCGCTGCGCAGCGGCTTTTTAGGGCGCAGCGAGATTTCCGCCCTCACCGCGGCGGCGGGCAAGCTGGCACAGGCGGCCATCTACATCGACGACACCAGCGGCATTGACCTGGCCACCGTGCGCGCCAAATGCCGGCGCCTGGGGGCGGAACTGGCGGCGCAACATCCGCCCCGCACGCTCGATCTGGTCGCGGTCGATTATCTGCAGCTGATGGGCGCCGGCGCACGCACGGAAAACCGCAACCTCGAGGTTTCGGCGATTTCGCGCGGCATGAAGATGCTGGCCAAGGAGCTGAACTGCCCGGTGATGGTGCTGTCGCAGTTGAGCCGCGCGCCGGAACAACGCACCGGAAACCATGAGCCCATCCTCAGCGACTTGCGCGAGTCGGGCTCCATCGAGCAGGACGCCGACCTGGTGATGTTCATCTATCGCGATGAAATCTATCACCGCGATTCGGAAGAACAGGGGATGGCCAGGATCATCATTGCCAAGCAGCGCAACGGGCCCATCGGCGACATCAAGCTGGCATTCTTGCGCGACTTCACGCGCTTCGAAAACCTGGCCGACGGATCGGACGAGTAATGTCGGGCCAGCGGCACGCGCTCGCAGCGGCGTTTCTCGGCTGGATGCTGGACGCGTTCGACTTCTTCGTCGTCGTGTTTCTGGTGGGCACGCTGGCGCGCCAGTTCACCGTGCCCAAGTCCGCCATCCTCTGGTCCATCACCGCGACCCTGGCCATGCGGCCGGTGGGAGCGCTGCTGTTCGGGCTGCTGGCGGACCGCTACGGGCGGCGCCTCCCCCTCATGGCCAATGTCGTGTATTTCGCCGTGATCGAAGTCGCGTGCGGGTTTGCTCCCAACTACTCCGTGTTTCTGGTGCTGCGGGCGCTGTTCGGCATCGGCATGGGCGGCGAGTGGGGCGTGGGGGCGGCCCTGGCGATGGAGGCGGCGCCGCGGAAACGGCGCGGAATTTTGTCGGGGCTGCTGCAGAGCGGCTATCCCGTGGGCTATATGGTGGCCGCGTTGGCGGCGCGGTTTGTGCTGCCCACGCTGGGCTGGAGGGCGATGTTTTGGGCGGGTGGGATTCCGGCGCTGCTGGCGCTGTACGTGCGCGCCAAGGTACCGGAATCGGCAGCCTGGGAACGCCAGCGCGCCGGCTCAACGCGGGAAATTTTCCGCACCCTGGCGGCCAACGGCAAGCAGATCGCCTACCTCATCGTGCTGATGGCACTGATGAACTTCCTCTCCCACGGTACCCAGGATTTGTATCCCGATTTCCTGGCGAGCGTGCACCACCTCGGCGCCGCCACGGTGGCCTGGATCGCAGTGCTGTACAACGTCGGCGCGGTGGTCGGAGCGGTGATTTTTGGCCTGCTATCGGAGCCCTGGGGGCGGCGCCGGAGCATGCTGGCGGCCCTAGC
The DNA here is from genome assembly GCA_050747905.1 of Terriglobales bacterium. GTDB lineage: Bacteria > Acidobacteriota > Terriglobia > Terriglobales > SCQP01 > SCQP01. The sequence goes on from JBOGKQ010000001.1 coordinate 167,150, forward strand.
GCTTTCGCTGCTGGTGGTCCCGTTCTGGGCGCTGGGCGCCGGCGTATGGCTGCTGGCGGCGGCCGCGTTCCTGATGCAGGCGGGCGTGCAGGGCGCGTGGGGGATCATCCCGGTGCATTTGAACGAGCTCGCTCCGGAGACGGCGCGCGGGCTGCTGCCCGGCTTCAGCTATCAGATCGGGATTCTGATTGCCGCCCCGACCAGCAATATTGAGTACGCGCTGCGCGATCACTTCGGTTACGCCAAAGCGATGGGCGGGTTTGAGGTCATCATCCTCATCGCCGTGGCGCTGGTGGTGGTGTTCGGGCCCGAACGCAAGGGACGGGATTTTATGCAGGGTGAGCGCTTGGCTGCATCCCGCGCCGATTTTAGCGCGCCATAAGATAAAACGAGGCCGCCATCGCCGCCATCACGACCCCTTCGACTAGCGCCCAGCGGCGTATCTGCTCCTCCGTGAGCGGCGGATCGTCGCCGACGATCATGCCCAGCACGAAGCCGCTGGCCAGCCCGCCGAGATGGGCGGCGTTGTCCACGTGCGGAATGGCGAAGGCGAGGATGAGGGCATAGATAGCCCAGCGCACCGCGACATTGCGCAATTGGCGGCCCTGCGTGGTGTGGCCGCGCCGCACGCCGTAGGCGATCATGACGCCCAGAATGCCAAAGATCGCCCCCGAGGCGCCCAGGCTGAGGAAACCGAAATAGCTCGACACCATGTAGCCGAACACGCCCGTGAGCATATAGAAGAACAAAAGCTTGGCGCCGCCGTAGAACGACTCCACGATCTGGCCAATGTCGTACAGCGCCCACATGTTGAAACCGATGTGGAGCACCCCGGCATGGAGAAAACAGGCGGTCACCCAGCGCCAATATTGGTTGTGAAACGGCGATGGCAGCAGCAGGTAGGCGAGCGGCACGCTCTCGCCCAACCGCTGGGTGGCGGCCGCGCTCGGGGAGGCGAACAGATTCGTCAGCAGCGAGGTCCCGCTGAGTGCGTACTCGAGGATAAACAGAATGAAATTGATGAGGATGAGGATGCCGGTGACCGGGACCGTTCCCGGCATGGCGCGCTTCATCAGCTTGCCGGCGGGCCCGGTGCCAAACACTTGGAGGCGCTGGCCGCAATAGGGGCACACGGCGTTGCCGCGCGGCACAAAGGCGCGGCAGGAAGGGCACATCTTGTTGCTGGCGGTGACCGCTTGTTCGGTCTGGCGCGCGTTCGCCTTCCACGCCCCCCAGCGGTTGCGCAGGCGGTTCAGCTTAAACTGCCATTTGGGCGAAAGCGGCATGCGGTGCGAGCGTTATCCCGGCTCAGGCCCTGCGATCGATCGTCACGTGCTCGAGGACGACCGGCGCTTTGGGGCGATCCCGGCTGTCACGCGGCGTGGTCGCGATTTTTTCCACCACGTCGTAGCCAGAGACAACTTGGCCGAACACACTGTGCTTGCGATCCAGCCAGGTGGCGGGCGCGACGGTGACGAAAAACTGCGAACCGTTGGTGCCCGGGCCGGCGTTGGCCATGGAGAGCATTCCCGGCTGCGCGTGGTTGAGGCGGGGATGAAATTCGTCGGCAAACTTGTAGCCGGGCCCGCCGGTACCGGTGCCCAGCGGACATCCACCCTGGATCATGAAGTCGGGAATGACGCGATGGAAGATCAAGCCGTCGTAGAAGCGGCGCTGGGCCCGGGCGCCGGTTTTGGGGTCAGTGAATGCCTTGTTGCCTTCGGCCAGGCCGGTGAAGTTGGCCACCGTATGGGGCGCCTCCTGCTCAAACAGGCGGGCCTCAAAATCACCCATGGACGTGGAAAAGTGAGCGTAAAGTCCGGGCTGCGACGGAGTCGGCATGGCGCGCGACGATCCTTTCGGAGAGTGGAATGTTAGTCTAACCAGTTGAGCACACTATGGCGACGACACGCAATGTGGTGATTCTCGGCTCCGGCTGTTCGGGGCTGACAGCCGCGATTTACTGCGGACGGGCGGGGCTGGAGCCGCTGGTCATCGAAGGCCATGAGGCGGGCGGGCAACTGAGCTTGACCACGCTGGTGGAAAACTTTCCCGGCTTTCCGGTAGGCATTCAGGGCCCGCAGTTGATCGAAAACTTGCGTGCTCAGGCGGCCGCGTTCGGCACCTCCTTCGCCGCCGGCGACGTGGTGGCGGCGACGCTCGGCCTGCGGCCCTTCCAGCTGCAGCTTGACGGCCAGGCAGAGCCCCTGCTGGCGCGCGCCCTGATCATTGCCAGCGGCGCACGCGCGCGCTGGTTGGGACTGCAGAGCGAGCAGGCCTTGATCGGGCACGGCGTCTCCAGCTGTGCCACCTGCGACGGGTTCTTTTTCCGCGGCAAGGATATCGTCGTGGTTGGCGGCGGCGATTCGGCGATGGAGGAAGCGCTGTTTCTCACCCGCTTTGCCACCACGGTTACGATTGTGCACCGCCGCGGTCAGTTTCGGGCATCGAAAATCATGCTCGAGCGGGCCCGGGCACACGACAAGATCCGCTGGATTGCGAATGCGCGCATTACCGAAGTGCTCGATGTGGCGAAGAAGGAAGTCAACGCCATCCGGCTGGAGTCCACCCACGGTAACAGACGGGAGTGGGAGCTGCCGACCGCGGCGGTGTTTCTGGGTATCGGGCATGAGCCCAACACCAAGCCGTTTCTGGGTCAGTTGCCCACCGATGCCGACGGGTATCTGCTGACCACCGCCAACGTGCTGACGCCGATTGCCGGCGTCTACGCCTGCGGCGATGTGCAGGACCGGCGCTACCGCCAGGCCATCACTGCCGCCGGCACCGGCTGCATGGCCGCCATGGAAGCCGAGAAATTCCTGGCCGAGTCGCCCTGACCTGAAACTTCTCTCGCCCCCGTCCCAAGCAGGCAACCCCTAGCCTCCCGTCCGCCTCTAACCGATACCCCGGCCCGCTGGACAGATGGCCGGATACGGTGATCGCGCCCTCCAATTGTCTCGAAATTCACGCCCCGGAGCTTCAAAGCGCGGCACCACGACCCTTGCTGAATCTAAACGACTTCCACCAATAAGTGGCACACTTCAGGCCTGTTTTATGAGGGAGTCATCCCCCATTCGCGCGGGTCGCGCCTTCAGCCCGCAGGCGGGCATGCGCGAGCAGGAGCTGGCCGCAGTCCTGGCTCACGGCCGGGTTGCCTTCGGCACGGTGATCGAGGAAACGGCCAAGAGGGCCCAACAGTGGAAACAGGCGCCAGGTGTGGGGCAGGAGGTTGCTGACACCGCACAGCTCCAGCACCTCGAAATCGGCCAGCTCCGAGCGCAGCTCATCCGCTTCGTAGCAGTGGTAGAAGATGCCGCTCTCGTGAACGCCTTCCCGCGGCAGGCCGCGGCGGCGCCAAGCACAACTGTGGTTGTACACCGTCAGCAACAGGCGGCCGCCAGGGAGCAACAGGCGCGCGAAAGCGGCCAGCAGGGCACGGCGGCCGGCAGCGCCCGGAAGATGCTCGAGCACTTGCGTGCAAACGATGGCCTCAAACTGCGCCGCCCGGACGGGCAATCGTGTCAGATCCGCCTGGCATACACGCAGCCGCGCCCAAGCAGGCGCCTGCTGCCGGAGCTGGCGGAGGCGGGCGAAAGCGAAATCCACTGCCACCACCTCCGCGCCGGCCCCCAGGGCGGCGAGGCTGATGCGCCCGATGCCGCAGCCGGCATCCAGCACCCGCAGTCCGGAATGTGGCCTTAGGCGCGCCATCACTGCCTCCCGCTCCACGCGCCACTCGTAGCGCGTGCGGCGCGTGGCACGGTAGGAAAGCACACGCTCGCGGCAGGCGCGCTCGTGGCGCTGTAGATCTTCGGGCGAAGCGGCAAGCGGCATCCCTCGTTCCGATGCCGGATGAAGCCGGTGGGATTAGGATAGCCAACATGGACTACCACGGGCGGCAGGCGGCGGCGCACATGTGCTGCGGACGCGGCGGGGTGGATGCGCTGCTGGTGTCGCATTTGCCCAATATCCGATATTTGACCGGGTTCAGCGGCTCCAACGCCTTGCTGGTGCTGGAGGCTGCGCGCGGGGCGGTGCTTTTTACCGATGGCCGCTACCGTGTGCAGGCGCGTCACCAGGTCCGCGGCGCAAGCGTGAACGTTCCGCCCAAGGGGGATCTGTGGACAGCGGCAGCGGGACGAGCCGCAAAGCTCAAACACGTGGGGCTGGAATTCGAGCACGTGAGCCTGGCGCAGCGGGCGCGCTGGCTGCGGCTCTGGGACGGTGGGGCCAAAGGCCTGAAAAATTGCAGCGGCTGGATTGAGCAGCTGCGCACCATCAAGGAATCGGCTGAAATCGAGGCCCTACGGCGGGCGGTGCGGCTGGCCTCTTCGGCTTTTCTGCCCACGCTGCGGCACTATCGGCCCGGCATGGCGGAGACCGAACTGGTGGGCTGGCTGGAATTTGGCCTGCGGCGGGCGGGAGCAGAAGGATTGGCGTTTGACACGATTTTGGCTGGCGGTCCGCACGGCGCTATGGTGCATGCGCAACCCGATGGCCGCGCGCTGCCGCGGCGCGGATTTGTGGTGATGGACTACGGCCTGGTGCTTGCCGGCTACCATAGCGACATGACCCGCACGCCGCATATCGGCGCCGCGGGTCGTAAAGCCCAGACGGTGTACCGGGCGGTGCGCGAGGCGCAGGCGGCGGCCATCGCCGCCGTGCGCGCCGGTGTGGCCGCCGCCGCCGTGGATGCGGCTGCTCGCCGGGTTTTGCAGCATGCCGGATATGGGCGCTATTTTCCGCATTCAACCGGGCACGGGGTGGGGTTGGAAATTCATGAGGGCCCCCGGCTGGCGGCCACGTCGAAGGACCGCTTAAAGGCCGGACAGGTGATTACCATCGAGCCCGGCGTGTATATTCCCGGATGGGGCGGAGTGCGGCTCGAGGATGTCGTGCTGGTGACGCCCACGGGGGCGGAAATTCTGACGCCCACACCGAAGGAACTCATTATTCTTTAGAATGGAAGCTCGATGCCTCCGCAGAAACCACACTCCATGGACCTTGACGCTATCCGAAAGTTGATTGACACCCTCATCGAAAAGCAGGTGGACGAGTTCGAGCTGGAAGAAGAGGGAAGGCGCATCCGCATCCGGCGCGGGGTGGCGGCGCCCGCCGCGGCTGTCTCGGCGGCTCCCGTTCCGGTGCTGGGGCCCGCCCCCGCGCCCCCGGGAGCGACGGGCGAGGAAGTGGGGCTGGTGACGGTCACCTCGCCCATTGTCGGAACCTACTTCGAATCGCCGGCGCCGGGCGCGGCCGAGTTCGTCAAGTCGGGCGACAGCGTCGAGCCCGGCAAGGTGCTGTGCATCATTGAAGCGATGAAACTGATGAATGAGATCGAGGCGGAGATCGCCGGCACGGTGGTGCGCAAGCTGGTGACCAACGGCCAGCCAGTGGAGTTTGGGCAGGCACTGCTGCTACTTCGCCCGAACCGGTAAGGCCGCCGATGTTCAAGAAGATCCTGATTGCCAACCGCGGCGAGATCGCGCTGCGGGTGATTTGCGCGTGCAAGGAGATGGGCATCCGGACCGTGGCCATCTTCTCCGAGGCCGACCGGCATGCGCTGCACGTGCGCTTTGCCGATCAGGCCGTTTGCGTGGGACCGCCACGGCCGGGGGACAGCTACCTGAATGTGCCGGCGGTGGTGAGCGCGGCGGAAATCACCAACGTGGACGCCATTCATCCCGGCTACGGGTTTTTGTCCGAAAACGCCAACTTCGCCGAGGTGTGCGAAGCCAGCCACATCAAATTCATTGGGCCCAGGCCGGAGGTGGTTCGGCTGATGGGAGAAAAAGAGCGCGCCCGCGCGGCCGCCAGGAAAGCTGGGCTGCCAGTCCTCCCGGGCTCGGACGGGGTGCTGGCGGATGAGGCGGCGGCGCTGGCGGTGGCGCAACAGGTCGGCTATCCGGTGATGATCAAGGCCTCGGCGGGCGGAGGCGGACGCGGCATGCGCATGGTGCGCGCGCAGCAGGAAATGCCGGGGCTTTTTTCCGCCGCCCAGACCGAGGCCGCCAACGCGTTCGGGTGTGGGGACCTGTACCTGGAAAAACTGGTGGTCGAGCCCCGCCATATCGAGTTTCAGATTCTCGGCGATGAACACGGCCGCGTCATCCACCTGAGCGAGCGCGAGTGCAGCGTGCAACGGCGGCACCAGAAGCTGGTGGAAGAGTCGCCGGGCACGCCCGTCACCGCCGAGCTGCGGCAGAAAATGGGCGCCGTCGTCACCGCGGCGATGGCTAACATCGGCTACACCAATGCCGGGACTATCGAATTCTTGATGGACAAGAGCGGAGCGCTCTACTTCATCGAGATGAACACGCGCCTGCAGGTCGAGCACGCGGTGACGGAAATGGTCACCGGCGTGGATCTGGTGAAGGCGCAGATCCGCATCGCCGCCGGCGAGCACCTGGAAAACATTCTGAGCGTGCCCGCAGGGCAAACCGGCCTGCTGCCCCACGGTCATGCCATCGAGTGCCGCATCAACGCCGAAAATCCCGTGAACTTCACGCCTTCGGCGGGCAAGGTGACGGCGCTGAACCTGCCCGGTGGCATCGGTGTGCGCGTCGATTCGGCCGTGTACGTGGAAGGCACGGTGCCGCCCTACTACGATTCGCTGGTGGCCAAGCTGATTGCCTGCGGCAACGATCGCGACGAGGCCATCGCGCGTATGCAGCGCGCGCTCGACATGTTCGTGGTGCAGGGAATCGAGACTTCGATTCCGCTGCACCGCAAAATCCTGGCCGATGCGGATTTCCGCGCCGGGCGGCTTTCGACCTCCTTTATGGACCGCTTCATGCCGGAGAAGAAGGCGCGCACGCTGCCGCCCGCGGCTGGCCACTAGCCATCGCGCCTGCGGCTTTGCCCCAAGTTCAAGACGCACTTCCGATGGCACCGTTGTGCAACCTTCTTCTGACTCAGGACACCAGGGCTTGCAGCCGCTGTATCCGATCCTCGACGCTGAGGCAGCTGCAGCCCGAGGCCATGATCTGCTGGCGTGTGCGCGGGGGTTCGCCGCGCTGGGAATGGAGACTCAGCAGTTGCGGGCCAAGCGGCTTACGGACCGCGCGTTTCTTGAGCTGGCCGATCAGTTGATGGGCGTGGTCCCCAGGCTCATCATCAACGACCGCGCTGATATTGCCCTGTTGTGCGGGGCGGCGGGCGTGCATGTGGGTCAGGAAGATATGCCCGTTGAGGCGGTGCGGCGGCTGCACCCCGGGTGGATGATTGGAGCTTCCACGCACTCGCTCGGACAACTCGCCGCGGCGCTGGCCCAAATGCCGGATTACGTCGCCGTGGGGCCAGTGTATGCGACCGCCAGCAAGCTGCGGCCCGATCCGGTCGTGGGGCCCGAACTTGTGCGCCACGCGCGCACCATGACTTCCCTTCCCCTGGTGGCCATTGGCGGCCTTCAGGTGGCGAACTGCGCCGCGCTGTGGCAGGCTGGGGCGGATGCGGTAGCTGTCATTTCCGGACTGTGGGCTGCGGAGGATCCGCTCAGCGCCGCGAGCCAATTCCTGCTTGCGTTCGCTCGGGTTTGATGCCATAGTCCCGTAGAAAGTAAGCCTCCCAGGGTACAAGCCCCCTCATGGCCACGGATCGCGCCTCTCCCCAAACCGCCCCCGGCTCGGGCACCGTCAAAGCTCTTGGCCTGACCAGCGCCACCACGATCGTAATGGGCGTCATGATCGGGTCGGGCATTTTTGTGGTTTCGCCGCAGATTGCCCGCGAGGTGGGTTCGCCGGCGCTGTTGATGCTGGTCTGGGTTGTGACCGGCGTCATGACCCTGATCGGGGCGCTCTGCTACGGCGAGTTGGCGGCGGCTATGCCCCAGGCGGGCGGGCAGTATGTATACTTGCGCGAGGCGCTGGGACCGCTGTGGGGCTTTTTGTTCGGCTGGACGCTGTTTCTGGTGATCCAGACGGGTACGATCGCGGCGGTCTGCGTAGCCTTCGCAAAATATCTTGGGGTGATGTACCCGGGGACGATCACCGATACCCCCTTGGTACACATCGCCGGGCTGGGCATCAACCCCGAAGAACTGGTGGCGATCGCGGTGATTCTGTTCCTCACCTGGCTGAATACCCGCGGGGTGCGTTTGGGCGCGCTGGTGCAGAACGTGTTCACCTTCGCCAAAGTCGCCGCCCTCGTCGGGCTCATTCTGCTGGGTCTGGTGTTGGCGCGCAACGCCGCCGCGATAGCCGCCAACTTCGCCCACTTCGGGCATGACTTCTTCGCCGGCTTTTGGGGCCACGGCGCCTATAACCTGACGGGCGCCGCCCACGGCAAGCTGGTGTCTACCGCCACCATCGTGGCCGTGTTTGCGGCGCTGGTCGGGTCGCTGTTTTCCTCCGACGCCTGGAACAACGTCACCTACACCGCCGGCGAGATCCAAAACCCGCGTCGCAACCTGCCGCTCTCGCTCGCCATCGGCACGATTGCAGTGACCGCGTTGTACCTGCTCGCCAACCTGGCCTACCTGGCGGTGCTGCGCTTCCAAAACCTCGCCCATGCGCCCGAGGACCGCGTCGCCTCGGCCATGCTGGGCGTGCTCTACGGCCACGCGGGAGCCGTGCTGATCGCGGTGGCCATTCTGATCTCCACCTTCGGCTGCACCAACGGCCTGATTCTCGCCGGTCCACGCGTTTTCCAGGCGATGGCTAAGGATGGATTGTTTTTCCGCAAGGCGGCGAAACTCAACGCCCTGCGCGTCCCCGCCACCGCGCTCTGGATCCAGGGCGTCTGGGCCTGCCTGCTCTGCCTGTCGGGCACCTACACGGATCTGCTGAATTACGTGATGTTTACCGAGTTCCTGTTCTACATTTTGACCATCAGCAGCCTCTTCGTGCTGCGCCAAAAACAGCCGGGCCTGGAACGGCCCTACAAGGTCATCGCCTATCCCTGGCTGCCCGCACTGTATATACTGATGGCGGCGTTTTTCGCCGCCGTGGTGCTGTGGGTGTTTCCGCGCTATTCCGGCAGCGGCCTCATCCTGGTGCTGATCGGAGTGCCGGTATATTTCATCTGGCGAAGGCAGGGCAGGGGCGCTCCCCCCAATACCACCGCGCCGGCGGCTGAGCTAAGCTAGGGACAAAGTTTATGAGCCTCAACCTTCTTGCACGCAAAGACGTTCACGCCATGCTGGCGGAAACGGAAGGCGAAAAAAGCGGCCTCAAGCGTACGCTCGGCCCCCTCAACCTGGTCACCTTGGGCATCGGGGCCATCATCGGCACCGGCATTTTTGTGCTGGTGGGACCCGCGGCGGCGATCTATGCCGGTCCGGCCGTGATTTTGAGCTTTATCGTCGCAGCCATTGCCAGCGCCTTTGCCGGCATCTGCTACGCCGAGTTTGCCGCCGCCATTCCGATTGCCGGCAGCGCCTACAGTTACGGTTACACTTCGCTGGGCGAAATCGTGGCCTGGATCATCGGCTGGGCGCTGATCATGGAGTACGCCTTCGGGGCAGCCACGGTGGCGGTGGGATGGTCGGGCTACATCAACAGCCTGCTGCACAGCCTTGGCTTGAGCCTGCCCCCCACGCTTTCCGCGGCGCGCGGTGTCGAGCTGGTGAAATACCAAGGCTACTGGCAGGCAGTCACCTCGCTCAAACACACTCCGGCGGCCGTTCTCGCCACCCTGCCGCACGCGGTGGGCGCATTCAACATCCTGGCGTTTTTTGGCATTCTGATGGTCACGGCAATCCTCATCATCGGCATTTCCGAATCCGCCAACATCAATACCGCCATTGTGATAATCAAGGTTTCGGTGCTGCTCGTGTTCGTGGGCATCGCGATTATGTTTTTGGATGGGCGCGGGTGGGCGCATGCGGTGCACAACTGGACCACACCCTCGTTCATGCCCTTTGGATGGTCGGGCGTGTTCAAGGGCGCGGCATTCATCTTTTTCGCCTATATCGGATTTGACGCCGTATCCACGGCGGCGCAGGAAGCCAAAAAGCCCCAGAAGGACATGCCCGTGGGCATTCTCGGTTCGCTGGTGATCTGCACCGTTCTTTATATTCTGGTTGGCGGGTTGCTGACCGGTATCGTGCCCTGGGACACGCTCAATGTGCCGGATCCGGTAACGCTCGGCGTGCGAGCGACCGGGGTGGTCTGGGGCAGCATCCTGGTGGATGTGGGCGCCATCTGCGGTTTGTCCTCGACCATGCTGGTGATGTTGCTGGGCCAGTCGCGCGTGTTCTATACCATGTCGAGCGACGGGCTGCTGTTCCGGTGGGCGGGTAAAATTCACAAGAAGTTCCACACGCCTTACGTCTCGTCACTGGTCGTGGGCATTGCGGTGGCCATCGTGGCTTCGATTTTCCCGGTGGATGTACTTGGGGATTTGACCAACATCGGCACGCTCACTGCCTTCGCCATCGTCTGCGCCAGCGTGTGGGCGATGCGGAAGCGTGAGCCGGATTTGAACCGGCCGTTCCGCACTCCCTGGGTGCCGGCGGTGCCGATCATCGGCGTGCTGGTCTCGGTGGGTTTGATCTGGGAACTGACGACGCTGACCAAGGAGGCGTTCTTGATCTGGCTGGCAGTTGGACTGCTGATCTACTTCTTCTACGGGCGCAAGCACAGCGAAGTGCAGCAGGCTCTGCACCGGGCCACCCGCAAAGTTCCGGGCGCCGTGGGCCGCTAGAAAAGCCGCCCGCGCACCCGCACTCTGGCTGCACCTTCGCTAATTTGGCTCTGATTTGACGGCGAGACCACGGCGGTGCAGACTAATCTCATGTTCTGTGATGCCGTCATCCGCGATGCCTCCAAGCCCGGACGGCGGGAAAATGGCGTGGAAGCATCCGCGTCGCCGCTGATGGCGCATTCGTTCGACCGGCGTTCGCTGCTGTGCGAACTGCGTGCCAAAGGAGTGCGGCTGACGGCCCAGCGGCGGGCGGTGGTGGAAGTGATCCAGGAAGCCAACGAGCACTTGGATGCGGGCGCGCTGTTGCAGCGGGCGCGGGCGCGCGGCGTGAACGTGGACCGCGCCACCGTGTACCGGACCGTCGAGCTGCTGAAAAAGCACCAGTTGGTGGATGAGCTCGATCTCATGCATCTGCAAGGCGAGAAGCACTACTACGAGGCGCGCACCCGCGGCGACCATGTGCACTTGGCGTGCCTGGTTTGCGGACGCATTCTGGAATGTGCCACGCCGCTGCTCGATTGGCTGAAACTGGAGCTGGCCACGCGCAGCGGCTTCGAGCTGAAAGTGACGCGCTTGGAAGTGGGCGGCTACTGCGCCCAGTGCCGCGCCGCGCACCCTCCTCCGGCTGAGTGGCCGGAACCTGCCGCGGCGCATTCCTGAACCCACCCTCCCACTCGCGGCTGCGGCTATCCTAAGCTAGACCTCAAGTGCCTACGGAGAACCAGACGGGGCCGCCGATAGCTTCGGCGGCGCACGCGCGCGCGCGCACCAGCCGCCTATGGGCACAACTGCGCCGCTCGGCCCTGTTGAAGGTTACGGCGGGCCTGGGGCTGATCACGCTCATCTTGGGCATCCCCGGATTTTGGGGCCATGCCACCCTGGGGGGATTTGACCTGTTCCGGGGGTCTTTCTCGATTGCGCTGTTTCTGCTGCTGATCCGCGTGGTGGTTCTGCTGGCCGCGGAGACGCTATGGCTGCTGCGCAACCGGCTCATTCTTGCCTATGTGTTTATGGGCGTGGTGCCGGTGCTGCTCATCGCAGGCATGCTGGGCATCGGCGCCTATATGTTTTATGGCCAGTACGCCAGCTACCTGCTCACAAACGAACTCAACAACCACATCCACAACGTGGGTGCGGTGAACACGTTGACGGTGCACGAGCTGGACCTGCACCCGGACCGGGTCGAGGATGGGCCGGGTCTGAGCCGCTACTACGCCAGCTATTATTTTCCGCGCGGGTTTGGCGGGGTGCGGTCGTTTTTCTATCGCGGCGGCAAACCGGTGACGCCGGCCTCGGAGCGGTTCGGGACGCCGCCCGCATGGCTCAAGCCGGGTTTCGTAGGTCTGATTACACGCAACCACCGCTACGCCATCGCCAGCTATGGCGTGACCACCGAGCGCCTGCAGCCGGAGCAGGTGCTGACGCTGTATGCGCTCTCCCCGCACAATCTCGACACGCTGTCGCAATCGCTGGGTCGGGTGTCGCTGGGCCTGGGCTTTGGCAGCACAAACGGGAGCGTCAACCCCAACGGCACCCCGGCGCTGAACAGCCAGCAACCGCTGCCGGCGGCAAGCAGCATGTTCGATATCAGCATCAGCAGCTTCGCCTTCATTCCGATCAGCAACTGGGAAACCGGCAGTACCAGCCCTCCCTTGATCGCCACCATTACTACGCGGCCGTCGCTGCTGAACGACCAACTCTTCGCCAGCTTGCAGGGGAGTACGGCCCCGACCGAAGGCACACGCTGGCCGCTCGTGGTGCTGGGGGTGGTGGCGATCGGCTTTTTGATCATCGAGTTTTTTTCGCTGGTGGCAGGCATCCGCATGACCCGCGCCATTACCGGTGCGGTCAACGACCTGTATGTGGGCACCGAGCACGTCAACCGCGGCCGGTTCGACTACCGCATCCCGGTGCGGACGCGGGACCAGCTGGCGGCGCTGGCGCACAGTTTCAACACTATGACCGCCTCCATCGAACGCTTGCTGGCCGAGCAGCGCCAGAAGCAGAATCTGGAAAACGAACTGGCGATCGCGCACGAAGTGCAGACGCAGTTGTTTCCGCGCATGCGGCCGCGGGTGGCGGGGCTGGAAATCGCAGGGCGGTGTCTGCCGGCGCGGGTGGTGAGCGGCGATTACTACGACTTTCAGCAGTTGAGCCCGACCAGCCTCAGCCTGGCGCTGGGCGACATTTCCGGCAAGGGGATTTCGGCGGCGCTCCTGATGGCCACGATTGTCAGCGCCGTCCGCGCCTACCAGCCCACGCTGGCGGATCGGGTGGTGGGGGTGGCGGCAGGCGGGGGCGGAGGAGAAGTCAACCCCGGCGCCGGCGGCGAGGTGGACCCGGTGCGGCTGCTGCAGCGGCTTAACTACCAGCTTTATCATTCCACACCGCCGGAAAAGTACGTGACCTTGTTCTATGCCGTCTACGACAGCGAGCGGCGCGAGCTGCGCTACACTAACGCCGGGCACCTGCCGCCGGCGGTCGTCGGAGCGCGCGGGGTGCGGCGGCTGGAGCGCGGCGGGATGGTGGCGGGGCTGTTCGAGGACGTGAGTTTCGAGCTCGGGCGATTGCAGCTTGAAGCCGGAGATTTACTGGCCGCGTGGAGCGACGGCGTCACCGAGCCCGAGAACGAATACGGGGTGGAGTTCGGCGAGGCGCGCCTGCTGCAGATGCTGGAGCTGCACCGCGAGCAGCCGCTGCAAGAGATTCTGGACACGGTGCTGAGCGCGGTGCTGGACTGGAGCGGCACCAGCGCGCAGGCGGACGATATTACCCTGGTGCTGGCGCGGGTGGCCGAGTAGAACTGGCTTAACGGGCGCTCGAATGCTCCCGCCGTCATTCCGCATCAGGCTCACGACGGAGATCGCGCTTGTGCTTTTCAGGCTTGCGGCGGACTTCGACCACCACGGCCGGAACTGTACCGATGTCGGCGCGAGCCATCGTCTTGACGAGTTTGACAGCCGTGAGTGGGCGCGGGCTCTTGCGCTTCGCCATGAACTACTAGTCGCCTCGTGGTGGTAAAGATCCTATTTTAGAAGAATGCGCAACCTTGGGTGGCTATGGATGCTTTTGGCGGCGGTGGCCTGTGGACAAGCGGCCACTGGAACGATTTCGGGCGTAGTTCTGGACCCGCAGCACAAGGCCGTTCCGAACGCCACCGTCACCGTCGTCGGCAATGACATCGGCGGCGCGCGGCTGCTGCACACCCAAGCCGATGGCACCTTCGCCGCGGCGCAGTTGGTGGCGGACGGCTATGCCGTGCAGGCCAGCGCGCCGGGGCTGAAGATGGCGCGGCCGCAGCGGGTCACCGTGGGCGTGGGCAGCAGCGTGAGCGTCACGCTGGTACTGCAGGTGGTGCAGGCCGGGCAAGAGGTGACGGTGACGGGGCGGGCGGCGCTGGTGGAGGGGCAAACGGCGGCGCCGGGAGTGGATAAAAGGAGTCCGCAGGTGACCAATGCGGTGGCGGGATTGAAGGTGACCTACATGCCCAACCGCTCACGTGAGTTTGGCGAGTTCGGGATGCTGTCAGCCGACAGCGCCGACACCGACCAGGGACTGTCGGTCAGCGGGCAGAGACCGGCAGCGACCAAGGTGGAAGTGGACGGATTTAATTTCGATGATCCGCTGGAAGGTGGCGTGCGCGGCGCCAAAGATGGCGGTCCGTTTTTTCCCCAGACGGCGGTGCAGGAAATGTCGCTGGTCCACGCCGGCGCCGCTGCCGATGTGGGCGGCACCAACGGCGGATTCCTGAACGTGGCCACCAAGCCCGGACGGACGCGGCTGCAAGGGGAGGAGTTCGCCGTGCTGCGTCCGCGGGAGTGGTCGGGCAACGACGCTTTCGGGCATTCGCTCAACAACACCGTTATGGATTTCGGGCTGGGGATCGGGTACCACCTGATCCCGAAAAAACTGTACTACTACTTCGGCGTGGAGCACGACGAGGCGGATGTGCCCTATTACACCGAGTTTCAGCCGCAGGCGCCGGCAACCGCGATCCCGGCCAACCTGGTGGCACAGCAGGTCGAAACCGTCGGCCACAACACGCCCACGGCGGCCTCGCTGCGCGTGGACTTCGACCTGAACGCGCACACCGTGCTGACGCTGCAGGAGAACTTCAATTACGTGCGCTTCAGCAACTACGATCCGGGCTCGACGCAGGTGTGGACCGCCGCCAGCGCCGGCATGTCGCTGGCCGGGCAGAGCGACTGGACACGCATGAACCTGACCTCGACCCTGGGCGGGGTGGTGAACCAGGTGATGGCGCAATGGGCGGGCGACCGGCGCGACTTCATGCCCACGAGCAGCGCGCCCGAGGTTTCCATCAACGGCTTTGGCGTGCTTGGCGGCGGGGCGCTGGCGGAAAACCGCTACGTTTCCGGCCAGCGCGGCGCGAGCGATGAGGCCACGCTGAGCTGGCACGCACACCTGATCAACTTCGGGGGGGGCTGGTCCGAAGATCCGGGCAGCGCGTTCGAGCAGGCCAACCTCAACGGACTCTATGCGTACAACTCGCTCAGCGATTATCTAGCGGGCAATCCGTACCGTTTCCAGCAGACGTTTGCGGCGTCGCCGGGTGCGCTGCTCTACCAAGGCACCGAGAGGCGCGGCGACTTCTTCATCAACGACCGCTACCCGCTCACGGAGGCGCTGGCGCTGACGGCGGGGCTGCGCTGGGATGGACAGTGGAACCCACAGCCGGCCTCTCCCAACGCCGCCATCCCCGGAACGAGCGTGGTTCCCGACGACCTGCGGCAGTGGCAGCCTCGGCTGGGGCTGGCGTGGAACCCCGAACCCAGTACGGTGGTGCGGGTGTCGGCGGGACTGTATGACGCGCCCACGCCGGCCTCGTATTTCAACCGTCTGTTCACCGACAATGGTATCAACGCAGTGGTCGCCGACAGCGTGTTCGATCCCGCGCTGCTGACTCTGGCGGCGGGTGGCAATGGCCTGCCGGCGCCGCCGCCGAGTCTCACCCCACCCGCGGCGCTGGCGGTGGGCATCGCGTCTGGTTTCCGCAACCCACGCTCGTTCCAAACCGCCGCCAGCTTGCAACAGCAGTTGGGCAAGCGCATCAACATCACTACCGGTTATACCCACAACAGCACCTGGAACCTGGAGCGCACGGTCGAGGCCAATCTCAATCCGCCCTCGCTGGACGCCAACGGGATGCCGATCTTCCCCGCCGCGCGGCCGCTGCCCGGCGTGGGGCAACTGCTGCGCTTTGACTCCGGCGCGCACTCGCGCTACGACGGCTGGGCCACGACGGCCTCGTTCGCGGGGCCCTACAGCCTGGGACTGACCGCCAACTACACGTGGGCGCGCACCCTGGACGATGCCAGCCAGCAGGGCCCCTTCGGCATGGTCACCGCGCTGGATCCGTTAGACCTGCGGCTCGAGGCCGGTTACGCCAACCAGGACGTGCGCAACAGTTTCAACATCAGCGGCACCGACCGGCTGCCGCTGGGGTTCAAGATCAACCCCGTCTTCATGGCGCGGTCGGGGCTGCCCTACACGCCCATCATCGGCTTCGACACCCAGAACGATGGCAACGATTTCAACGACCGCGCGATCCTCAACGGCCAGGTCGCAGGGCGGAATTCGCTGCGGCAACCGCCGATGGTTGACCTCGATATCCGTTTCGTGAAGGACTTCACCCTGAAGCGCAACCCGGGACGGCATCTGGACTTGTTCCTCGACGTGTTCAACATCACCAACCACGGCAATCGCGAGTTCGGGCCGGAGGCGGTGGGCTATTACGGAAACGCGGCGAACCCGGTGTTTGCGGCGGGCCTGCCGCTGTTTGCGCCTTCGACCAGCGCGTTTGGCGGATCGCGGACGATTCAGTTCACGGCGCGGATGGTGGAATTCTAGCGAAAGTCGAAAAAGCCACACAAAGTAGCATAGGCAGCCAGCGGCTATTGGCGGGGCCGGGCAGCGGCGAGGTCGCACCAGATGCGCCAGACAAGCTCCAGGGGCAGGCCGACTACGTTCGAGTAGCTGCCTTCGATGCGGGGGATGAAGCAGGCGGCGCGGCCCTGGATGGCGTAGGCGCCGGCTTTGCCGTGGGGCTCGCCGCTGGCCATGTAGTCGTCAATTTCAGCGGGGGTGAGCGGGGCAAAAACTACGCGGGTGGTTTCGACTGCGGCGGCCTCGCGCGCGCCCTGGCGGAGGCAGACGCCGGTGAGCACGTGGTGTGCGCGCCCTGACAAGCGCGTGAGCATGACCCGGGCGTGGGCATCGTCGCGTGGTTTGCCTAGCAAGTCGCCGTCCAGCTCGACGATGGTGTCGGCGCCAAGCACAACCTCCGCGGTGGAAATCGCGGCCGCTTTGGCGCGCGCCAGACGGAGCACGTGATCCGCGGCGGGTTCATCCGGCAGCGGGGTTTCATCCACATTGGCTGGGCGCACCATGACTTTCCAGCCAGCTGATTCGAGCAGCTCGCGGCGGCGGGGCGAGGCTGAGGCCAGCACCAGTTCCCGCGTCACGATTCGGCCACCATCGTCCGGGACGCAAGCGTGCGTCCGCGCCAGCTCTGCCAGGCAAGAAGCATATACAGAGGTGCGTACTCCACCGCGACCCAAGCGTGCCGGGAGCCAATGGCATAGGCCCAGATGACGGCGACGGAAAAATACAACCACGCGGGCTCCGGATAGAGCGCAACCAGCGGCAGGAGCCAGAGCAGGTACCAGGGCTGAACCCAAGGCAGGACCAGCAACACGGTGCCGAGAATGACCGTGGCCGCGCGCAGCGGCGGCAGGCGGCGCACGGCGGCGAGCACGACAACCGCGGCGGTGAGGATCCACGCCAGAATCGCTCCCGCGTGCGTTCCGAACCAGGCGCGGGCGAGCGCGTACAGGCTGGCGTTGAACGGCGGCGCGGCTGCGGCGGCGCGGAGATTGAGCACGATGTCGCCCAGAACGAAGCGCTGGGTGGCGAACCAGAACGGCAGCGAGAGCACGACGGCAGTGGCAATCGCCCAGCGCAGCGCCCGCACCCAGTGCTTGCCGGAAGCCACCAGAACCTGGGGCACGAGGACGAAGGCGTACCAAAGGCTAAGCGCCGAGGCGGCGATCGCCACGCCTGCCGTGCGGGCACGCTCACCGGCCCAGTGCAACGCCACCAGCGCCAGCAGGGCCGCGACCGGCTCCATATGGCCGTTGCCGGCGACTTCGAACACCGCCAACGGCGACCATCCGTAGATCAGCGCCCATTCCGGCGGGAGCTGGCGATCGCGCAGCATCCGCATCAGCAGCAGCACAAGCAGCAGGTCGGCGGCGACGAAAAGGATCTTTTCGCTGCGTAGGTTGGGGAACCAATTGAAGTTCCAATGGAGGAGGATTTCGGCCAGGGGAGGGTGCGTTGCGGCACGTGTGGGGCTGGGGACGAGGGCGTCGGCGAGCGTGCGGATGGGGTTGAACAGACCATTGGCGGGGGCGTAGACGTACGGGTTGAAGCCGGCGTGCTCGATTTTGCCATCCCAATGGAACCGCCAAAGCTGGTGGGAAACAGCGGGCTGGAGCGGCAGCAGGGTGAGGCGAAAGATTGCGGCAGCGACGAAAATCAGCACCCGGGAACGGCGGCCACGCAGCGGGGCCCGCCGCGTACGCACGATTATGCCCACGGCGATCAGGTAGAATATACCTGCAACGGAAAGCCAAAGCAGCAGCTGCGGCAGCCCCGGCTGCCGCGCCAGCACCCCGGCAAAGACAGCCTCCAGCAGGAAGGCAAGCGCAATGAGCGCCGGCACGCGCAATCGAATGGCGAAGTTCCCCACGGGCATACCTAGGCTAGCATTAGCGCCGCTTTTCCTCGCGGCTGCGTGGCAGACGGGGGCGCCCAGCGCAAGCGGGCTGCTGCACTATATTCACACCCAGTTGCTCAACCGGACGTTTACGGTGGGTCCGGCCAATTTGCCGCTCTACCAGCCCAATGGCTTCGATATGGCGCTGTTGATCCCCTATTTCGTGGTGCTGGGGATTTTAGCGCTGTACGGCTTTCACCGCTATTCGCTGGTGTTTCTGTACTATCGGCACCGCAAGCGGGAGGCGCGCGCGCCCGCGCAGCGGTTCACCGAGCTGCCCATAGTGACGGTGCAGCTGCCAATTTACAACGAGCAGTTTGTCGTGGATCGGCTGGTGGAGACGATCGGAAAGCTGGATTACCCGCGCGACCGGCTCGAAATTCAACTCTTGGACGATTCCACCGACGAGACGCGGGCGGTGGCGCAGGCGGCGGTGGCACGGGCACAGGCGCAGGGCACGCCCATCACCTATATCCACCGCACCAACCGCGACGGCTTCAAGGCGGGCGCGCTCGACGCCGGCATGAACCTCGCGCGGGGCGAGCTGATCGCGATTTTCGACGCGGACTTCGTGCCGCCAGCGGATTTTTTGCGGCAGACGGTGGACTACTTTACCGATCCCAAGCTGGGCATGGTGCAGACGCGCTGGGGATATATTAATCGCGACTACTCATGGCTGACGCGGGTGGAGGCGATCCTGCTCGACGGACACTTCGTGATGGAGCACGGCGGGCGGCACCGCGCCAACTTGTATTTCAACTTCAACGGTACGGCGGGAGTGTGGCGGCGGCGGGCCATCGAGGAAGCTGGCGGGTGGGAGCATGACACGCTCACCGAAGACACCGATCTGAGCTACCGGGCGCAGCTCGCGGGCTGGCAGTTCACCTACCTGCCGCAGGTGGTGTGCCCGTCGGAGCTGCCGGTGGACATGAACGCGTTCAAGGTGCAACAGGCACGCTGGGCGAAGGGGCTGATCCAGGTCTCGAAAAAGATTCTGCCGCGGCTGCTGCGCCGCAAGGATGTGGACGCACACCACAAGGTTGAGGCCTGGTGCCACCTCACCAACAACATCAGCTATCCGCTGATGATCATTCTGTGCACACTGCTGCTGCCCGCCATGATCGTACGTTTTTACCAGGGCTGGTTCCAGATGCTGTACATTGACCTGCCGTTGTTCATCGCCTCGACCTGCTCGATCTCCTCGTTCTACCTGGCGTCGCAGCGCGAGTTGTACCCTCGCAAATGGCTTTCGGCGCTGTTCTATATCCCCATGGTGATGGCGATCGGCATCGGGCTGACGGTGACGAACTCGCAGGCAGTGCTGGAGGCGCTGCTGGGGATCAAGAGCTCGTTCAAGCGGACGCCCAAATTCCACATCGAGACACGTGCGGACGGGCAGGTGAGCGCGGCCAAGAAGAAGAAATACAACCGCAAGGTGGGGTGGTCGCCGGCGCTGGAGCTGGCACTGGGGACGGTGTTCCTGCTGGTAGCGCTCTACGCCTGGCAGCTCGAAAATTATCTGACGGTACCCTTTATCCTGCTGTTCGTGGTGGGCTACTTCACGACGGGATTTCTGTCGCTCTTCCAAGGGCGATTGGGAAGCCGGCGCGGCGCGGCGGCGGTCAGCACCGCGCCCGTGGAACCGGCCCCCGCCGGCACCCTGGCCGGACGTTAACCGCGATTCCTGCGCCACGCAAAAGCTGGCAATGTTGGCGCTGTGTTAAAACAAGCGGAAGTTGATGTCCACGGTGGCGACCACGGCGATGGGCCTGCCGTTGCGGTCGCGGGCGGGCTGGAAACGCCACCGGAGGACGGCTTCAATGGCTTTCTGATCGAGTCCCAGGCCCAGCGCCTGAAGCACCTTGGGATTGCTGACGTGGCCGTCCTTGTCGATGACGATCTCCACGACGCAGGTGCCCTGAAAGCGCGCCTTGCGGGCGGCGTCGGTGTATTCGGGATTGGGCTTGTAGAGGACGACCGGACCGCTGGAGGCGACTTCACCGGCGTCCACACAGTCGGGGCCGCTGACACAGTTGCCGTTCGGTGAACCCGGACCCGTGCCCATGCCGCCGGGACCGCCGTTTTGTCCGCCGCCTACTCCCGGCGGACCGGCAATGGGACCCATCGCACCGAAAGTGGGCAGGTTCTCGGTGGTCAATACCGGCGCGAGCAGCGTGGGGGTCACCGCCATGGGATGCGGATCCGGAGTCTGGACCACTTGCGGCGGCGTAATTTGCCGTATGCCACCGCCGGAGAGGCGGCGCATCTTCGGCAATTGCACCTGCGCCAGGGGCGCGGGCTCGAAGATTTCCTGGATGTTCATGGCCTTTTCTATCTGCTTGCGGACCGGGCGCCAGAACGGCAGCAGGGCAACGCCGATGATGGCCGCGTGAATGCCGAGCGAGACCAGGCGGCTGGAAAGCGGTTTGCGCGGCGCCCAAATGTCCTTAACCGGGATCGGCTTGGACTCGAGCACCAACTCCGGCTTTTTCTCCGGACGGAAAACCTCCCTGAAGCGCTCGTAGAATTCCTTCAGCGGCGATGATTCGTCGAGATGAAAGATCGGATCGGGCGATTCCGGACGCTGATCGGCCATGCGAACTGGTCCTTTGGGAGACGGGCGTGCCTAGTCTTCCCTTATTAATACGCAGTCTAGCACGCCGGGGTTGCGGAACTGATGAAAACGTCAGTAAAGCCTGAAATTGACTTGGATATCGGCCAGCACGCGAACTGGATGACCATGGCGCAGGGCTGGCTCAAAGCGCCAAAGACTGACGGCCTCCAAGGCCTTCTGATCCAGTCCCAAACCCAAGCGCTGGATGACTTTAGGTTGATAGACATGGCCGTCAGTACCGATGATCACGGCCACCACCACGCTGCCCTGAAACTTGGCCCTGCGGGCGGCATCGGGGTACTCCGGCTGCGGCTCATAGATCGGGATTGGCTCGCTGATGTCGCCACCGGGGAGGCAGGGGCCGCTGACACAGTCGCCGCCTCCGGTGGGATCGGCGCCGGGGCCTGCGTCGCTATGGCCCCCGTTGCTGCCGGGCGGACCGGCGATGGGACCGGGATTGCCGACCGGCAGCAGTGAAACGTTGGCTTGGGCCGTTGCCGGCATGAGCTCCACGGGCTGGACCACGGGCTGGGCCTGGGCGGCCAAGGGCAACAGCTCAGGCGGGGTAGGAAGTTGAACGGGCGAGCCGCCACCGGCCAAGTGGCGCATTTTGGGCAGCGACGGACCTGGGTAAAAAATGGTGGGCATGAGGATTATTTGGTCCTGCTTGGGAGCAATGTGGACGCTGCGCCAAAACGGAAATGCGATCAGGGCGATGATGGCGACGTTTATGCCAAACGAGGCGAGGCGCTGGCGGGCACGGCGGTCGTGGCTCCAAATATCCTTGACCGGGATCGGTTTGGAGTCGAGCTTGAGTTCCGACCGGGGTGCCGGGTGGCGGCATTCACGGAGCGCTCGCACCAGACGCCGGGCGAGATGCGGCTGTTCCGGGATTAGAAAATTGAGACCCAACTTGGATTTCAGACTGTCCCGGCGAGTCCTTTGGTTGTGTGGGAATCCAGCTTGCGGCTTGCGGCTTGCGGCTGCTAGCCGGACTGGCTGGCAGCCGCCAGCTATAATTTAGTGTGGCCAGATCCGCATACAAGAGCACGTTGAACCTGCCGGAAACTACGTTTCCGATGAAGGCAAACCTGCCCGCCAGCGAACCAGGCTGGCAGGAGCGTTGGCGGGAACTGGGCCTTTATGAGCGCATTCGGGAAGCGCGGCGCGGCAGGCCGGTGTTTTTGTTGCACGATGGGCCGCCGTATGCCAACGGCGCCATCCACCTGGGAACGGCCCTGAACAAAGTTGTTAAGGACTTCATTGTGAAATCCAGGACGATGGCGGGCTTCGATGCACCGTATGTTCCCGGCTGGGACTGCCACGGCCTGCCGATCGAAATCAAAGTGGATCAGGAGCTGGGCCCACGCAAAGCAGAGATGAGCGCGCTTGAAATTCGCGACCGCTGCGAGGCGTACGCGCGCAAGTACGTGGACTTGCAGCGCAAGGGGTTTGAGCGGCTGGGGATTTTGGGGCAATGGGACCAGCCTTATTTGACGCTGAACCACGATTACGAGGCTGCGATTGCGGCGCAATTGCTGGGCTTTATTGAACAGGGATTTGCCTACAAAGGGTTGCGCGCGGTGTACTGGTGCATCCATGACCAGACGGCCCTGGCGGAGGCCGAAATCGAATACAAGCAGCACACCAGCCCGACGGTGTGGGTGCAGTACCGCTACGCCAGCGGGAAGCTGCCCGCAGGTCTGGATGGCCACGAGCTGTACGCGGCGGTTTGGACCACGACCCCCTGGACGCTGCCCGCCAGCATGGCGCTGGCGTTCCACCCCGAGTTGGAATACGTAGCCGTAACGCACCGCAACGGCGGCGTGTACGTGATGGCGGCAGCGCGGATGGCTGCAACTTCCGACGCCGTGGGCGCGGGCTGGAGCGAGGCGGAGGTTGTGGCGTGCTTCCGCGGGTGCGAGATCGAGGGCGTGCGGTTCCAGCATCCGTGGCTGGAGCGGGAGGTGCCGGCCGTGATGGCCGGCTACATCACCACCGATCAGGGCAGCGGGATTGTACATACCGCGCCCGCGCACGGAGCGGAAGACTTCGCCACGGGAGAAAAATACAAGCTGCAGGTTGTTTGCCCGGTGGATGCAGCCGGGCGTTTCTTCGGGATTGAGACTGCGCCGTTTACCGGCCAGCAGGTGTTCGAGGCCAACCCGGCCATTGTCGCGCACTTGCGGCGGGTAGGCGCGCTGCTGGCGGAAGCACCTTTGGAGCACTCCTATCCGCATTGCTGGCGCTGCCACAACCCTGTGATTTTTCGTGCCACCGAGCAGTGGTTCATCGGCATGGACCGTGCGCCGCGCAGCGGCGCTGCCAGCCTGCGGGTGCAGGCGCTGCAGGCGATCGAACGGGTGCGGTGGGTGCCGGCCTGGGGCGGAGAACGCATCCGGCAGATGGTGGCGGAGAGGCCGGACTGGTGCATCTCGCGGCAGCGGGTTTGGGGCGTACCCATCCCGGTGCTGGCCTGCAGCGGCTGCCATGCCTACTTGCGCGATGCGGCTACCGACCGCGCCATCGTGGCGGCGTTTGCCCAGGAAGGTTCGAACGTGTGGTTTACCAAACCGGCGGCGGCGTTTGTGGCGCCCGGGACCCGCTGCGCGAGCTGCGGAGGAGAAACGTTTGCGCAGGAGCACGATATTGTGGACGTGTGGTTCGAGTCGGGTTGCAGCCAGGCGGCGGTGCTGAACGCGGCCACCGGGCTTCCCTTCCCGGCGGACCTGTACCTGGAAGGCGGCGATCAGTACCGGGGCTGGTTCCAATCTTCGCTACTGGTGGCGGTGGGCATGCGCGGTGCGGCGCCCTACCGGCAGACGCTGACGCACGGCTGGGTGGTGGATGCCGCCGGGCATACGATGCACAAATCGCTGGGCAACGCCATTGAACCTGACGAGATCCTAGGCCGCTATGGCGCAGAAATCCTGCGCGTGTGGGTGGCGAGCAGCGACTACCGCGAGGAGATCAGCCTCTCGCCGGAGTTGCTGCAGCGGCTGGCAGAGGCCTACCGCAAGGTCCGCAACACGTTCCGCTACCTGCTGGGAAACCTGCACAAGTTCGAGCCAGCGCGCGATCGAGTGGAGGTGGCAGCGCTGGCGCCCCTGGATCGCTACATACTGCGGCAGGTGGCGCGCCTGGCGCGCGACGTCGAGCGCGAGTATCACGAGCATGCGTTTCACCGCGGCTGGCGGCTGCTGGCGGATTTTTGCGGGGTGGAGCTGAGCGCGTTTTATCTGGACGTGCTCAAGGACCGCCTCTACACTTTCGCCCCCCGGAGCGTCGAGCGGCGCAGTGCCCAGACGGTGCTGTGGCACGCTCTGCGGGTGCTGGTACGGCTGGCGGCCCCGATCCTGGCCTTCACCTGCGATGAGGTGTGGCAGCAGATGGAGCATGCCGGGCTGAGCGATGCTGGCGAAGCCTCACACCCAAGCGTGCATCTGGAAACGTATGTGGACGTGTCAGCATGGCTGGCGGGCAGCGACGCGGACGATGCCCGCTGGTCCTCTTTGCTGGCATGGCGGGCAGAGGCGCTCAAGGCGTTGGAGCGGGCGCGGCAGGAAAAACGCATTGGCACCGGGCTGGAGGCGCGGGTGGAGCTAAGCGCGGCGGGAACAGAGCTGGAACTGCTGCAGGCGGAACGCCCACAGTTGCCGGCGCTGTTCATCGTCTCGCAGGTGGAATTGCGAGAGGGCGAACGGGGCGTGCGCGTGCACCCGGCGGCAGGCCGCAAATGCGAACGTTGCTGGAGTTACCGCGACGACGTGGGTGCGGATGCGGCGCATCCGGCGCTGTGCGGTCGCTGTGCGCGGGCGCTGGCGGAGCTGGCGGAGGCAACGGCGCGCTAGTATGAAGCGCAGCGCCCTATGGGAGTACGTTGCCGCGGGACTAGCGGCGTTTGTGGCCGACCAGTGGACCAAAACCCTGATTGACCGGACTCCGTCCGACTTTAGCCACACTGTGGTGCCGGGCCTGTTCCGCCTGGTCCACGCCGAAAATCCGGGGGTGGCGTTCGGGCTGTTTCAATATTCCTCACCAACCTTCCGGGACCTGCTGATCAGCCTTTCCAGCCTGGCGCTGGTGGTGGTGCTGGCGCTGCTGTGGCGCAGCAACCATTCCCGCCGCACCGGCTACGCCATGGCGCTGATCGTTGCGGGCGCGTGCGGCAACCTGATGGACCGCGTACTGCACGGTCGCGTGGTGGATTTCCTTCTGGTCTATGTCGGCCATTACAGTTGGCCGGTCTTCAACCTGGCCGACAGCGCGATCTGCGTAGGGGCGGCGCTGCTGGTGTGGGACATTCTGCGCCAGCAGCCGTCGCGCCAAGCGGCAGCGCTCAATTCTGCGGCCGCGGCGGCGGACACGCCGGTACGGAGCGAAAGTGGAGGCGGCAGCGCCGACTCAGCGTCGACGCACTGAAGGTTCATGTTTCCCATCCTGTTGCAAATTCGCAATTTCACGCTGCATACCTACGGGGTGCTGGTGGCCATCGGGTTTCTGACCGGCATTTACGTGGCGCGGCATTTCGCACGGCGCTTCGGCTTGGATCCGGAAAAGATTTTCAACCTGGCGGTGTATCTGGCGCTGGCGGCGATCGTGGGGGCCAAGCTGTTCCTGGTGATTCAGGATTTCCACTATTATGTGCGCGAGCCGGCGGCCCTGATGAGCTGGAGCTTTTTGGAATCTGCCGGTATATTCTATGGCGGATTGGTGGGCGCGCTGGTGGTACTGACGCTGTACGTGTACCGGCAGCGCTTGCGCTGGCTGGCGGTGGGCGATGCCGTGGTGCCAGGGGTGGCGATTGGCCACGGCATTGGGCGACTGGGATGTTTTTCCGCGGGATGCTGCTGGGGCAAACCGACCACGGGGTTTTTCGGCTACACCTTCCACAGCGCCTACTCCAATGCCACCGTTGGGGTGCCGCTGGGGGTGAAGCTGTACCCGACGCAATTGATGAGCGCAGCGGGCGGGCTGGTGATCTTTCTGATTCTTTGGCGGCTGGCGCGGCACCGGGCCTTCGAGGGACAGCTTACGGCGGTGTACCTGCTAACCTACGGCGTGTTCCGCTTCCTGATTGATTTTCTGCGCTACTACGAACCCCAGGCGATGCTGTTCCACGGGCTGATGACGGACGCCCAATTCACCAGCTTGTGCATGATCGCGCTGGCATTCGGGATATGGGCGATGCGGGCGCACCGGACGGCGGCTTCGGCCGCGGCCGCATAGGCGGGCGCGCTGGGTGCCGGGTGCGATGGTCGGCGGGGAACTCCAGACATGGGCGCTGAAGCGGCGAGCACGTGGACGGCGGCGGGAGGGGAACGGCTCGACCAGTTTATGCGCGCGCAGGTTCCGGATTGGAGCCGGGCGCGCTTGCAGGCACAGATCCGGATGGGAGCAGTGCGGGTCAACGGCGCCGAGCAACGGAAGCCGGGGTTGGTATTGCGCGGCGGCGACCGCGTGCAGGCGGGCTTGGGAGCGGCGCCGCCGGTGGCCGCCGAAGCGCTGGCCGAGCCGATTCCGCTCGCCGTGCTGTACGAGGATGATGAACTGGCCGTGCTGGACAAGCCCGCCGGGCTGGTGGTGCATCCCGGCTCCGGGGTGGGCAGCGGCACGCTGGTGAACGCGCTGCTGCACCGCTACGGGCGGCTAGCCCGCGGGGGCGGCCCGCAGCGGCCGGGCATCGTCCACCGGCTGGACCGGCTGACCAGCGGAGTCATGGTGGTGGCGCGCACCGATGCCGCGCATCAACGCTTGGGCGAGCAGTTCCAGGCGCGCAGCGTGATCAAGCTGTATCGGGCGCTGGTGCATGGCATCCCGGGGATGCAGGCGGGTGAAATCCAGTTACCGATCGGCCGCGACCTGCGCCAGCGGGTGCGCATGACCACGCGCCGCCCGGCCGCGCACGCCCGCAGCGCCCATACCAGCTACCGCGTACTGGAGGCCTTTCCGCCGCCGGCGCCAACGCCCCCCAGCCAGCGTTCGGCGTGGAGCTTTAGCCTGCTGGAGCTGCGGCTGCACACCGGACGGACGCACCAGATCCGGGTGCATTTGGCCGCGCTGGGGCACCCGGTGGTGGGCGACCGGCTTTATGGAGCAGCGGCGGAGCTGACCGGCTCCGGGCTAGCAGAGTACCAGCCGGCACGAGTGATGCTGCATGCCGCCGAGCTGGAGTTCACCCACACCGTCAGCGGCGCCCGGATGCATTTTCAGGCGCCCCTGCCGGCGGAAATGGACGAGCTGGCGCAGCGGCTGCGGCAGAGGCAGGTGGCCCGTGCGGCGGGCTTATAATCGGGGTAGATGGTGAGGTCTGGCTTAGCCGCAGCGGTTTTTGTGTGTTTGGCGGTTTCGCGGTGCATGGGACAAGGCGCGCAGACGCAAAAGCCCGCCAAGCCGCTGCCGCAAACCCCAACCATAGTTGCCAACGTAAACTCCGTGCCGCTGGTGTTCATTGCCCTCGACAAGCACCGCCATTTTCTCCCCAATCTGACCCAAAAGGATATTCAGGTCTACGACAACGGCCAGCTGCAACAGATTCAGCAGTTCACCGCCGAAGGCAACCTGCCCTTGCGCATCGCGCTGCTGGTGGACGTCAGCCAGAGTGTGAGCACGCGCTTCCAGTTCGAGCAGCGCGCGGCGATTGATTTTTTGCAGTCGGTGCTGGTGGAAGGGCGCGATCAAGCCATGGTAGCGGGGTTTGATACGTCGCTGCACGTGGTGCAATCGTTCACCGACAACTACCCCTCGCTGGCACAGGCCATCAGCACGCTGCGTCCGTCGGGCGGCACGGCGCTGTACGACGCGCTGTTCTACACCGCGCACAATGACTTTGGTTCGGGCGAAGCCGGCGCCGGGCGCAACGTGATTGTCATCATCAGTGACGGCGCCGACGACCAGAGCCGCTACAGCGAGGGCGAAGCCGTGGCGATGGCGCAGAATGTGGGAGCGGTGATCTATACCATCGGTACCGAGCCGACCGGCTCGGATGCGCAATCCGATGATGTGCTCAGGGAATTTGCCCGCGAGACCGGCGGACGGTCGTATTTTCCGATTTCGGCCAGCGACTTGGGCGGCGCCTTCGCCTCCATCCTCAGCGACTTGAGGCACCAGTACGTGGTGGCCTACAGCCCTGACAATCTGGTGCCCAACGGCGAGTTTCATAAGGTGGAAATCAAGGTGCTGCGCAAGGGTGTGACCGTGCGCACGCGCAAGGGCTACTACGCGCCCAGCCTGCCGGGGCCGTCCTAAACGAAGCTGCCCGCGGTTGGCGCGGGCCCCAGCGCGGCGGGGACGGAAGGCGCGCTGGGTATGATGGACAGGTGACTAAAAACGCCGACGTGGTGATTGTGGGGCGGCCGAATGTGGGCAAGTCCACGCTTTTCAACCGGCTGACGCGATCACGCCGGGCGATCGTAGGAGATGAGCCCGGGATCACACGCGACCGCATTTTGGGTCGCTGTGAATGGCGGGCGAGGACGTTCATGCTGGCCGACACCGGCGGGATGATTCCCGGTGAGGAGGCCACGATTCCGGCGGCCATCTTCCGTCAGGCCCAGGCCGCGATTGCTGCCGCCAACGTGGTGTTGATGGTGGTGGATGGGCGCAGCGAGCTGGCCGGGCCCGATCTGGAACTGGCCCGGCTGCTGCAGCGCACCGGCAAGCCGGTGTTGCTGCTGGTCAACAAGATCGAGGGGCGGCTGCAAGAGGCCGGTTTGGGGCCGTTCTACCGGTTGGGGTTGCAGCAAGTGTACGCCGTCAGCGCCGAGCAGGGAACCGGACTCGGTGCCGTGCTGGACCAGATCGTGGAGTTACTGCCGGCCGCAGCCGAAGCGGAAAGCCAGCCCGGAGAGCGGGAAACGCGGCTGGCGATTGTCGGGAGGCCGAACGTCGGCAAGTCCACGTTGCTCAATCGGCTGACCGGAGAGGCGACGGCAATCGTAGCCGCCGAGGCAGGGACCACACGCGACGCAGTGGATGCCATCGTGGAGCATGACGGCGTCCGCTACCGTGTGGTGGACACGGCGGGAATCCGGCGCAAGGGCACCACGCGGCTCATGACGGAAAAGATGAGCGTGGTGATGGCGCGCAAGCACCTGGAGCAGGCCGACATCGCGCTGGTGGTGCTCGACGGCGCGGCACCGGAGGAGGCAGGGGTACTGACCCTGGACGCCACCATCGCCGGCTATGCCGTCGAAGCACAGCGATCGTGCATTCTAGTAATCAACAAATGGGATCGCGCCCGTGAACTGGGCCGGACTCAGGAAGAGTTCACGCGACGGGTGCGCGAACGGCTGAAATTTCTGGCCTTCGCACCGTTGGTGTTCCTCTCGGCGCAAGAGGGTACGGGCATCGGCAGGCTATACGCCGCCATTGCGCGGGTGGCGCGCGAGCGGCGCAAGCGCATTTCCACCGCCGCGGTGAACCGCTTTCTGGCTACGGTGGACTTTACCCGTGCGCCGGTGCCGGCGGGCCAGCGGGCGCACATACTTTACCTCTCGCAGGTATCGGTTGGACCGCCGCAGTTTGTACTGTTTCTCGACCGGGCGCGCCGCCTCCACTTTTCGTACCGGCGTTTTCTCGAGAACCAAATCCGGCGCGCGTTTGGATTCGAGGGCACGCCCATCCTGCTGAAGACCCGCAGCGGATCGCGCTGAGTGCGGCACCTCGGGGTGAGGAATCAGCCGGGGCTGCGCGGCGGGGTCGGTGATCAGGGGCGCACGGTCCACCGGGGGAAGCGCGTCCCAGATGCCCGGGTCTTCCAGGCCCAGGCGCCAGACGGAAAAACCGCGCAGGTGGTGGGCGGCAATCAGGCGCAGCTTGGCCCGAAAGCTGCGCGCATCCGCCACCCAGGTGACCTGGCGATGATGGCCGGAACCGGTAATCCGATAGGAGGACTCCAACACCGGGTCCCACGTGAGGTCTTCGTAGGCGGACACGGGCCCGCTGCGGTGAAAGATGCGATAGACGACGCGGTAGATGTGGCGGATGTGCCCTTCAATACGCCGGCGCAGGCGAATGCGGATGCGGCGCTGCATCCAGTCGGTCTGATAGGTGGGTACACCGAGGGAAAACTTCTCCGGCGGCACATAGAGCAGCACGTGGTTGATAACCTGTGCGACCCAGGGGGTGCTGGCCAGAGGCCCCGGATGGGTACCGTCGTTTTCCGGATACGCCATCACGCTCAGGAAATCGGCGCTGTGCGCCAGCGCGGCGTAATCGTAGACGCCGGAAAAGGTGCGGTAGCCATAGGCGGCGGGGTCATCCTCGGTGCGGGCGGCGACGGCCACGCTCACCTGCTTGCCGTGGGCGTGCAGGGCGCTGGCCACTTCAGCGACAAAGCGCGAGAAGGCACGGCGCTGGGAGGAGGGCAGGTTTTCAAAATCCAGTTGCCAGCCGATGAAATCCTGCGTGCGCGCGGCGCTGAGCAGCGCGCCGATGGCACGATCGCGGGCGGCGGGAGAGCGCAAAAGCCGCTCGGCGCCGTAGCGCGAGAAGTCGGCGTTGATCACCAGCGGCATCACGGGCACGCCATGGGCGCGGGCAATGGCGGCGAGCGCCGCGGGCACCGAGCCGCGCAACACGCCGTAGCGGTCCAGCGAAAAGCTTTGCGGCGCGAATACACCCACCGCACCGGCATGCTCGGCAAAGCTCGACACTGCAGGCGCACCCGGCATGCCATAGAAAAGTGCCTGCATCCTCGGTGCCGAGGGTACGGCTTGGGCGCAAACCCCGCAGGCCAGCAACAGGTATATCCCGGCCAGCCTCATGAACCTTACTGTAACAGTTCAGAACTGCCGCTGGCGAGGTCATCCTCGTCATCATTGCCCGTAATCAATTCGGCACGGCAGATGGCGGCGGCAATGCGCAGTATGCCCCCCTCGAAGAAAAACCTTAGCGTGGGTTCGGGGTCCTTGAGAAACTCGAAATAATCCAATTGGCCTGGCGGCTCATTCTCCAAAGCCACCTCGAAGCGGGTGACCTCAATCAGGTGGAGCGCCAGGCCGCTGACGGGAGTGGCCTGGCCACCGCGGATGACGACCAGGGACTCCAGCGCCGCCCAGCCCAAAGTCGCGCTGGTGGGCTCGATGCCGTAAGTCAGGCCCACCAGACGCAAGTGGTGATGCAGGTCTATGTGCACGCCCTCAATCTCGAGATCCGAGGAGGGGTGATTGAGCGGTGGCGGCTTGAGATTCTCGAATCGAATAACAATCGTCCCTCAGAAAGGAATGTCGTCGTCGGTAATTTCCGTGGCCGGTCCGCTATAGCGCTCTGCGGGAGCCTCGGCGGGCGACGGAGCGGCATCGGCGGCAGCGTGAGCGGCGCGGCCACTGCCCTCGCCACGACCGCCGGTCATCACCATTTCGCTCACCACAACTTCGGTGATGTAGTGGTGCTTGTTCTCTTTGTCCTCCCAGGACCGCGTCTGCAGGCGGCCCTCGAGGTA
Source organism: Terriglobales bacterium (assembly GCA_050747905.1). Classification (GTDB taxonomy): domain Bacteria; phylum Acidobacteriota; class Terriglobia; order Terriglobales; family SCQP01; genus SCQP01. The sequence goes on from JBOGKQ010000001.1 coordinate 198,653, forward strand.
AACACTGGAACCCTTGGTCAAGAACTGGTTGGCGGTTTCGGCGAGCTTGGACCAGAGCACAATGTTGTGCCACTCGGTGCGCTCCTGGAACTCACCGCTGCTTTTGTCTTTCCAACGTTCGCTGGTGGCCAGGCTGAATTTGGTCACCGCTTGACCGGAGGGGGTGTATTTCAACTCGGGGTCTTTGCCCAGACGGCCGAGCAGGATGGCTTTGTTGACGCTTCGCGACATAAATACCTCGTATCCGCACCCTTGGGCGGATGCGGTGTTGGGACAATTGTACCCGCCGGGCCGTCGCGGCGCGAGCGGGATCGAGCTGAAAGGCCATGAAACTTCAAGAGGTTATGTTCCCGAATCGGCCTTAAAGCGGAGCATGCTGTTTCGGCACTAAGGTTGGCGAGGGCCCCAGCGCGGCTGCTTCGCGCGGTGGATTTTTGTAAAAGTTTGTAAAATAGCGAAGAGCAAGTTCCAATTTTGCGTAGTGCTGTAGGATCCTGTTATAGTCGCTCTTTACCCAACTGCGTGCAATACTTCCTCCTCCACTTCGGCTACGCGTTTCTGGTGCTGGGGCTGATCATCGAGGGCGATGCCACTCTGGTGGCGGCCATGATCCTGGCCAGCGCGGGATCGCAATACTTCAGCATGCGCTGGGTGATCGGAATTGCCATGGGGGTCACCGTGGGCGGCAACGAGCTGATGTACGAAATCGGCGCTCTGGGCCGCATGCGTAGTCTGATGGCCAATAGCAAGCACCGGCAGCGGGTCTCGAAGTGGCTGCATGGCTCGCGGTCGGGATTTCTGGCGCTGCTGTTTTCGCGGTTTATGTGGGGATTTCGGCTGATGATTCCCTTCGCGGCGGGCATGCTGCACATCAAGCGGCGGCGCTTCTCGCTGACCAACCTGATTGGCGGCGCGATTTGGGTTACGGTGTTGGCCTACTTCGGCGTTGCGGTGCAGTCGCTGTTTGAGCTGCTGCACAACGATCTGATGCGCTACCAATCGCACATTGCGGTAGCGTTGTTTTTAGTGGGCATCGTGCTGGGCATGGCCACCATTCCGTGGCAGATCATCCGGCGGGGACAAAAGCGGCGGCGGGCGATGGACATGCACCCGCTGCAGCAGCAAAGCGCAGCGAGCGCCTGGACGGGGCTGGAGCGGCGCGGGGCAAAACCTCCGGCAGCAGCGGGAACCTCCGCGCCCGGCTGGCGCGCGCACAATGGGATCGTGCCGCCACCCCGTTAGGGAAGTACCGGGTTGACGGGCTCTATCCCGTTGAATATACTCAGCTTAGATGATCAAACTGGATTTGGTGCACGTGGTTGTGGAGCGCACTGGCCTGAGCAAAGTGCAGGCGGAAGCGGCAGTGCAAGCTATATTCGGGCGAATGAAGGCAGCCCTAGAGCAAGGCGAGCGTATTGAGTTGCGCGGATTTGGGGTGTTCAGCATTCGGCCGCGGAAGACCGGCGTGGGCCGCAATCCGCGAACCGGGGCCGAAGTAGCGATTACGCCCGGCAAGTCCGTCCGCTTCCGGCCGGGCAAGGAAATGAGTGCCATAGATTGACGCAGTGAGCGCTTCCGGAGAACCACCGCCGCCACTGCTGTGGGGCCTGTGGCGGATTCCACGCGAGGAGCGCCCGCGGCCGCGCTGGCCGAGCTGGGCTTGGGCAGCCCCGCTGTTTGCCATCACCGTACTCACCACCACCATCATCGGCGCGCGACTGCAGTTCAACTTTGCGCGCGGCCTGCCGCCCTACTTCACTAACGACGACCTGTGGCCGTTTGGCTGGGCGTGGCGGCATCCGGCGGCGATCTGGCACGGATTGGGCTTCAGTTTGGCGCTCATGGCGATATTGCTGGCGCACGAGCTGGGACATTTTCTGGCCTGCCGCTACTACCGGCTTGACTCGACCCTGCCGCTTTTCCTGCCTGCACCGACGGTGATCGGCACCTGGGGCGCGTTCATCAAGATCAAAGCTCCGTTTAATGACCGCCAGGAGGTTTTTGACATTGGCATCGCCGGGCCCCTGGCTGGACTGGCGCTGACGCTGCCCCTGCTGTGGTATGGGCTGGCGCAATCGCATGTGCTGACGGCGGCGCAGGCGGAGCTGTGGCAGCATCAGTTTCTGCACTTTGGCTGGCCTCCGCTGGTGGATTGGATGGCGGCTCAACTGCATCCCGGAGTGCCGGCCAGCCATATCGGCTTGTCGCCCCTCGCCCGTGCCGCCTGGGTCGGCCTGTTCGTCACCATGCTAAACCTGATTCCGGGTGCGCAACTGGACGGCGGCCACATGCTCTACGCAATTTCGGCGCGGACGCATACGGTGGTTTCCTGGCTGGCGATGTTGGGGCTGGTGGCGGCTGGCTGGGTGTACTGGCCGGGGTGGTATGTGTTTGCCGCCTTCATTGCGCTGATGGGCGTGCGGCACCCGTCCGTGCCGGAAGCCGAACCGCTCGCAAGCGGGCGCGTGTGGCTGGCGGTGTTGTGTCTGGTGGTGTTTGTGGTGGCGTTCGTGCCCATGCCGCTTTCCACCTAAGGTTGGCGCGGCCACGGTGCCAAGCGGCGCGACCCGCGCGAAGGGTTCTGGCTACAGATTGAGGGGGTCGACGTCGAGAGCGAGCGCGGTGGCAGGGAGCTTGTTTGTGTGCGCGAAGTGGCGGAGCTCGGTGAGCAAGGCGTGCAGCGAGCGGCGGCTGGAACTCTTGAACAGAAATTGAACCCGGTGGAGGGTTTTGGCGCGGGCCAGGACAGCCGGGGCGGGGCCGAGAATGTGGATGTCCGGGAAAGCGGAGCCGCGCTCGCGCAGAAAGCCGCCGGCCTGGGAGGCGTAAGCGACTACGCGGTCGTAGTTGCGATGGCGGAATTGCGCGCAGGCCAGGGCGGCAAACGGAGGATAGTGCAGCCAGCGGCGAAAGTTGGCTTCCTGGTCGTAGAACGCCGCGAAATCGCCACGGGCGGCGGCCTCGACGGCATAGTGGCCGGGGTGGATCACCTGGAGCAGCACCTCGCCGGGTTCGCCGCCCCGTCCGGCGCGGCCAGCCACCTGGGTGAGCAACTGAAAAGTGCGCTCCGCGGCGCGAAAATCGGGGAACGCGAGGCCGAGGTCGGCGTGCAACACTCCGACCAGGGTGACGCCGGGCAGATCGTGGCCCTTGGCAATCATCTGGGTGCCCACCAGAATGTCGAGCTCGCCGGCGCGGAAGCGCGCCAGCGTCTGGTCAAAATGGCGCCGGCTGCGGGCGGTGTCACGGTCCAGGCGGGCGATGCGCGCGGCGGGATACTGCGCCACCAGGGTTTCCTCCACCTTTTCACTGCCCGTGCCAAGAAAATAGAGGTGCTCGCTGCCGCAGGCGGGACAGGCGCGCGGAGGCTCGAGGCTGAAGCCGCAAAGATGGCAGAGCAGGCGCCCGGCGCGTTTGTGATAGGTCAGCGCCAGGGCACAGTCGCGGCACATGACGCTCGCGCCGCAACTCCGGCACAACACCACGGCGGCAAAACCGCGGCGGTTGATGAGCAGCAGGGACTGCTGGCCGAGCCGGAGGCGCTGCTCGAGCGCCGCCCGCAGCTCCGCCGACAGCAGGTCCTGGGGCTCCGGGCGGCGGCGGCCGGGTCGCTCCCCCGCCACGCTGCGGCGGAACTCCTCGCCCATGTCCACCAGGCGGATCGCAGGCAGCGGGCGCTGCTCGACCCGCTCGGCCATGGTCAGGAGGCGATATTTGCCTGCGCGCGCGTGGGCGAAGCTTTCCAACGACGGCGTTGCCGAACCCAGCACAATGCGGGCGCCGCAGCTGCGGGCGCGCAGGACCGCCAGATCGCGGGCGTGATAGCGCGGTGCCTCCTGTTGCTTGAAGCTGGCGTCGTGTTCCTCGTCCACCAGGATCAGGCCCAGCTTCGCCAGGGGCGCGAACACGGCCGAACGCGTGCCCAGGGCCACGCGCGCGGCGCCCGAACGCAGCCGTTCCCACTGCCGTGCGCGCTCGCCGGCGGCGAGGGAGGAATGCAAGATGGCGACCAGGGCGGGAAAGGCATCCTCGAAGTCGGCATACAGGGCGGGCGTAAGGCCGATCTCCGGGACCAGCACCAGGGCTGATTCGCCGCGCGCCAGCGCGGCTTCGATGGCCGCCAGATACACGGCGGTCTTACCGCTGCCGGTAACGCCGTGCAGAAGTGCCGGGGAGCGGGCGCCGCCATCGTTGATCGCAAGCAGCGCGGCGCGCTGGCCAACATTGAGCTCGCCCACGCGCGGGCGTGGCGCCCAGGCCGGTTGCGCCGGCGCGGCGGGGCGCCGCGGGCGCAGGCGCGCATGGGGCGGGCCCGGCGGCAGAGCGCAACGCATCACTTCGCCAATCGGCGCCTGGTAGTAGGACGCCGTCCAGCGCACCAGCTCCAGCACCGCCTCGTCCACCGCCGGCGTATCATCGAGCACCGCTTCGAGCGGACGAATGCGATCGCGGGGAACGTGTGCGGGCGGCTGGGTGCACAGCGCGGTAATCACCCCAGTGAGATGCCGCGTGCCCCAGGGCACGGTGACGCGCAATCCCGGCTGCCCTGCGGCCGCCGCCAGTTCCGCCGGGACCGAGTAGGTGAAAGCACCCTCCAGCGGCACCGGCAAGACGACCTCGGCAAACGCCGGCGCCGCCGCTTCAGAGGGCCTTGACGGCAGCGATGATGGCATCGGCGTCAATGCCGTAGCGGTGCAGGAGCTCCTCGGGCTTGCCACTGCGGGGCACGCCCGCCACCGCCAGGCGAAGCACGCGCACCCCCTCCGGTGACACCGCCTCGCTCACCGCATCTCCGAGGCCTCCGGCACTGTAGTGGTCCTCGACGGTGAGCAGCGTGTTTTGGGTGGCACGGGCAGCCGCTAGCAGCGCCTCGCGGTCAATGGGACGCACACTGAACAGGTCAATCACGCGGATGGCGATACCTTCGGCTTGCAGACGCTGGCAGGCGGTCAGCGCCTCGGTGAGGGTAACCCCAGCCGCGACCACCGTGACTTTATCAAGCGGGCTTTGGCGCACGATTTTGCATTTGCCAATGGCGAACGGCTCGTTGTTGTCGTAGATTACCGCAGATTTGGGACGCCCGACGCGGACATAGCAAGGGCCCTTCGCTTCCGTCACCAGCGCGATGGCGCGCCAAGTGCTGACCGCATCGGTGGGATAGAGGACGATGGATTGAGGCAAGGCGCGGAACAGGGACAGATCCTCGAGGCCCATTTGTGAACCGCCGTCTTCTCCGATGGAAATGCCGGCGTGGGTGCCGACAAACTTGACATTGGACTGCGCCAACCCAGCGAGGCGGATGAAGTCGGCAGCACGGGTGAGGAAGCAGGCAAAGGTGGAAACGAAGGGAATGCGGCCGGTTGAGGCAAAGCCCATGGCCATGCCGGTCATGTTCTGTTCGGCGATGTAGCCTTCGAAAAACCGCTCCGGTTGGAGCTTCTGGAAATCCTGGGTGAAGGTGGAGTTTTCAACATCGCCGTCAATGGCCACCAGGCGGGCATCGCGCTGCCCGAGCACGGCGAGCGCCTGGCCAAAGGCTTCGCGCGTGGCCACCTGCTGGCCAAGCTTATAGTTGGGTCCGGGAACGGCTCCAGAAGGTGCAGCCGGCGGCGCCGGTGCGGGAGCGGGCTTGCGCGGCGAGGGCTTATAGCCGTTGGACAGGGCTCGGAAGCCGGAGCGCAGCTCCGCCAAGGCGGCATCGGCTTCCTCGCCTGCTTTCAGTGCCTTGCCGTGCCAGCCATTCTTGTCCTCGATGAAGGTCACGCCTTTGCCTTTGAGCGTGCGCGCCAGAAGCACCGTGGGCTTGCCGATGCATTGCGCCGCAGCCGTGAAGGCAGCGCGGATCTGGGGAATATCGTGGCCATCGAGCACGATAGCGTTCCAGCCGAACGCATCCCAGCGGCGGCGATAGACTTCCATGTCGTGCTGGAGCATGGTGGGCTGGCTCTGGCCTAGTCGGTTGACATCCACGATGGCGCAGAGGTTGTCCACGCTGTAGAAGCTCGCCACTTTGGCAGCTTCCCACACCGAACCTTCGGCCGTTTCGCCGTCGCCCAGCAAGACATAGGTGCGGTACGCAGCTCCGGCAAGGCGTGCCTGCAGCGCCATGCCCAGGCCCACCGGCAAGCCCTGGCCCAGCGATCCCGTGGGCACGGCCACAAAGGGCAGAACCGGGGTGGGATGGCCCTCGAGATTGGAATCGAGCTTGCGCAACGTGAGCAGATGTTCGCGCGGATACAGGCCGAGCTCGGCCCATACCGAATACAGAACGGGCGCGGCGTGGCCTTTGGAGAGCACGAATTTGTCGTTCGCAGGATCGCCGGGGCGGACCGGATCGAGGTGCATGACCTCGAAAAACAGAACCGCCAGCAGGTCCGCGGCCGACATGGAGCTGGTGGGATGCCCGCTGCCGGCGGCCGTGGTGGCCTCGATGGAATCCATGCGCAGTTGCGTGGCCAGATTGTGGAGAGCGAGATCAGCTTCGTGGGTAAGCATGAGATGGATCCATTCTGAAACCTTAGCCGGCGAGCACCGCCTCCGGGAGAATGAAGCGCACGTGCTCGTCAATACCTTCGGCTTCCTCGACGCGGGTGAAGCCACAACGCTGACGCAAGGCCGCCACCACCTCCTGCACCAGCGACTCCGGTGCGGAGGCGCCCGCGGTCAGGCCAACCGTGTTGACGGCAGAAAACCAGGCTGGGTCCATAGCCTCGGCATCGTCAATGCGGTAGGCGGCGGTGCCGGCATTGGCGGCCACCTCCACCAGGCGCAGCGAATTGGAACTGTTTTCCGAGCCCACCACCAGCACCAGATCCACGCGCGGGGCGATACGTTTGAGCGCCGTCTGGCGGTTTTGGGTGGCATAGCAGATATCCTGCGCTTTGGGCGCCGCCACCTGCGGGAAGCGGGCGCGCAGACGCTCGATGATGGCGCGGGTTTCATCCAGGCTGAGGGTGGTTTGGGTAAGGTAGGCGACGCGGGTGGGATCGGGAAGCTGGAGCTCATCCACTTGCTCGACGGTTTCGACCACCGGCGTGCCCTCCGGCACCTCGCCGAGCAAGCCGATAATCTCGTCGTGATGGCGGTGGCCGATAATCACGATGCTGTAGCCGCGGCGGGTGTACTCCTGAGCTTCGTTGTGGACCTTGCTCACCAGCGGACAGGTGGCGTCAATGACCTGCAGGTTGCGTGCGCGTGCCTCGGCCCACACCTGCGGAGATACACCGTGGGCGCTGAAAAACGTGCGCGCACCCGGCGGCACGGAACGCAGATCGGGCACGAACACCGCACCGCGCGCCTCCAGGCTGGCAATGACGGTGCGGTTATGGACAATTTCTTTGAGGACAAAAATGGGCGGTCCGAATTTTCGCAGCGCCGATTCCACCGCTTCCACCGCGCGCACCACGCCCGCACAGAACCCGCGTGGTTTGAGGATCAGGATGGTCTTGGCGGAAGCGGGCGGCGACACTCCTTCATTTTAGGCCAGTTGCCCGCTCCTGGTTTCCTGAGTCAGCCGACGAATGTTGGCGCGGGCCCCAGCGCGGCTGTTTCGGGGGCCGCGCCTGGTTTTGCTCTCGTCGCCTGTGCCCGCGCCTATATTAAAGATCAGGAGTGCGGAATGGTCGGCACGGCTTTTTTCTTCGTGGGGACGGCCTTCTTGGCCGCTGGCTTGGCGGTGGAGTTGGCGTCGTTAATCACCAGGGTGGCGGGAGGCGGCGCTGCAGCGGCTGCGGCGGGTACCGAATTGGTGGCGCACGCTGATTGTCGGGCGGTGTAGTCCGCACCGCCACGGGTCTCAATCCACGAACCTAGGGCGTCGAGGCTGGCGCGAACGCTGGCCGCGCTGGAGCGCAGGGCGGCTCCGCCGGCGTCATCATCTCTTGCCGGCAGCACGCCCGCGCTGCGTTGTGCCACCGCAACGACGGCTTCGGCGTCCTGGTAGAGTCGGAAGGCCGAACCAAGATTTTCCGGCGCCGAGCGAAACGCTGACAGCAAGCCGGGCATGGCTTGCGCGAGATTGCGCGCCACCGAGCCTTGGCCATCGGTAATCGCGGCCTTTTCACGGCTCGCGACATGCAACTGGTCTGGATCGAGGCCCGCCATGGCCGTCTGTAGCGATTGCAGGGATTGAACCAACTGCAGCGCTATGGCCTGACCCGAGACCGCCCGCGCGGGTACCGCTTGCGCCCGAATCATGCCGGGCAGCATCAGCAGCGCGCCCAGAGCTGCTAAGAAACGCACCATAACAAGCTTTGGATGCTGACCGCGGCGGGTTGGGCGCAAGACAAAAAAAGAGAGCCGGCTCGCTTCCCCCCGGAAAAGCCGACTCTCTCTTTGTGCCTGATTTCAAAAACTAAAATCGGGCGTCTCGTCCATTACAGAGCACGTTGGTTGCCAAAACGTGCAGTTGTGGCCGCTAAGATTCCAAATGGTTTGCTGACCAAATTCCTTAGAGCCAGAGCACTTTCGTTACTGACCATAAAGTCATTCATTGCCTTTCGTTATTTTTTCGCCCGGCTTGCGGAGTTGCTCCCGAAACCGGCGCGCGTGGTGCCAGATGGCAACCAGCAGCAGTAAAACCAGAAGCGGCGCCCAGACGAGGTCGAATCCATGGATCCAAGGCGCCAGCGACTGCCAGTTTTGTCCCAAACGGAAGCCGGCGTACGCCAGCAGAAAGCACCAGGGGAGAGAACCGAGAAAAGTGTAGACGTGGAAGCGCATCAAGGGCATGCGGGCGACTCCCGCCGGTAGGGCAATATAGGTGCGGACCACAGGCAGCACGCGGCTGATCAGAACGGCAACATCGCCGCGGCGCCGGAACCAGGATTCGGCACGATCAAGGTCGCCAGGGGCGATGAACAGCCAGCGGCCGTAGCGGTGGGCAAAAGGTCGTCCGCCATAATAGCCAATGGCATAGGCCACCATGGAGCCGACGTTGCACCCAACGGTGCCTGCCAAAACTACCCAGACAAGCCGGAAGCGGCCCGTGGAGACCAGGAAACCAGAGAATGGAAGAATAATCTCGCTGGGCAAGGGAATGCATGCCGATTCCACCGCCATCAGCAGCAGCACGCCGCCGTAGCCGAGGTAGGAGATCAACGCCGCTACGTGGAGGCTGATCCAGGCGATCACAGCCTAAACAGAATACGCGGCTATAGGTGGCGGCGCCTCTGGATTTTGCGGGCACAGGCGGGGTGGTGGATGTTACCGTAAAGGTAGGACATGAAGATCACATTTCTTGGAACCGGCATCATGGGTGCGCCTATGGCGGCCAACTTGGCGCGGAGTGGGCATACCGTGTACGTGTGGAATCGCACGCGCGAAAAGGCGCAAGCGACGGGCTGCACGTGGGTGAATTCGCCGCTGGAGGGGGCGCAACAATCCGACGTGGTATGGATGTGCCTCAGCGACACGGCGGCGGTGGAGGAAGTGGCGGCCCAAATGCTGCCGGCAGCGCGGACGGGGCTGGTAGTGGCCGATTCCAGCACGATCTCGCCCAGAGCCAGCCGGGACTTGGGGGCGCAATGGGGTGACCGCGGCGCGGTGTGGGTGGACTGCCCGGTGACGGGCTCGCGCGCGGGCGCCGAGGCGGGTGAGCTGATCTTCATCGTGGGCGGACCGGAAGCGACGGTGCAGGGGCTGTCCCCACTGTTTGAGGCCATGGGACAGCGCGTGTTCCACATGGGCGACAACGGCATGGGGCTGGCAACGAAGCTGGCCATGAACCTGAACGTTGCGCTGATTTATCAAGGCATGAGCGAGGGACTGGTGCTGGCGGAAAAATCGGGAGTCCCGGTCGAGCAAATGCTGGCGATCATGGGCGCGACCATGCTGCGCTCGGGGGTCAGCGAATACAAATCGCCGGCGATTGCGGCGCGCGATTTCACCGCGAATTTTCCGCTGCGGCTCATGCTGAAAGACATCCATCTGATGCTGGATCAGGCGCGCGAGCTGCGGGTAAAGCTGCCGGCGCTGGAAACGGTGGAAGAAGTCTACGCGGTAGCCGAAGAAGAGGGCCTGGGCGAGCTGGACTACGCCGCCGTGCTGGCGCTGCTGGAGAAATGGGCCTCGCTGCCGGGCGGAGACATCACCCTGGCAGCGGACTGACGATGTGGGCGCGGGCCCCAGCGCGGCTGCTTCGCCCTGCTGGAGCTGCGCAGGGCGAATGGCGCCGCGCACACCGCTCGACCGCACGAGCGGTCGCGATACCCGGAACCTGACGGTTCCCCAGCCTCCTAGGAGCGCCCAGCAGCTTCAGGGCGCAGGGCGCGCTTGCGCTCGTCCTCCTCTGCCGCGCGCAATAGCTCCTCGACAATGCGGTTGCGCTCCAATGGGGTCCGCAACCTTGCGGTCACTCGGAAGAAATTAAGCAGGGTTTTCATGTGCTCACCGTGCAGTCCGGGCGGCTGAGCCCAGGCGGAGCCCGCCGCAGCATTCCATCGGCAATATTGGCCTGCAAGATTAGGAGGTCAAGGTTGGCGCGGGCCCCAGCGCGGCTGCGGCGCGAGGAGCGAACTGGCTGCGGGTGGCGCAAGCGCTTTGGAATCTTGGCAGTACCAGCAGGATTGAGCCCCCCGTCTTCGCCGGGCAGCGCGACGCTGTCGCGGCGTGCTTCTGCTATACTCCGCCCATGCGCTGGTGCCGGTTGTTGCTTGTGGTCGCGCTGGCGGGCATGGCGGTGGCCCAAGTCCCGACTAGTTCCCTGTACGGCTGGCTGCGCAGCTATGCGGGCAGGCGTGCGCGCGACGCTGCGCAAGATCCACTGTTCAGTCGCATGTTGCAGCTGAGCGTGCCCAACTGGGGTTTGGCCATGGGGCGCGACCGCACTCTCGCTGCCAGCGTGCAGACGCAAATGCGCAACTCCAGCCGTCGCGTCGTCGTTCGCGACAACCGCTATCTGGATTTGGCCGGCTACCGCCGTGACGGCGGCGTCTCCCAAAGCTTCTTCTGGGTGGACTTGGCCCAGGATCAGGCCATCGGTGCTGTTTACGTCTGCCTGGGGCCGGCGGGCGGCTGTGACCAACAGCTCCTGATCTTCTCCAGGCAAATCGACCCGGTAGCCAGCGTCGCCCAACTGCCGCCCGATTTCGTCTCGGCGCTGGCCGCTTGGCAGGTCCAGGCGCGTTCCGGACCGCCCGGCTGCCGCATGCCCAATTGCCAGATTCCCGCAGTGCTGACCCAGTACTTCATCGCTGGCCGCCGCCGCCACCTCCTCCTGCATGTAGCCGGCCGCTGCGCCGGCCCCAACACCGGGCCCTGGGTGCGCTGCCGCTCGGCCGAGCGCGAAGCCTCGGAACTGGACTTGGCGGCAGCTTGGCGAGAAGTCTCCAGCGTGCGGGCGGGCGCGCCGCTCCTCGCAGCGGAACAGGATGAAGGCGCCTGGCTGGCGCAACGCGACCAGGAATGCCGTGCCTCCGGCGCCAGCCCTGTTTGCTACAGCCGCAACAATGAGCGGCGCGCGGCGGCATTGCTGGTTCAATTGCCCGAGGCGGCCTCACCCCCGGCCGCGCCCCGTCCGTCATTCGCCCCGCAATTTTCGGCACGTGCACCCGCCTGCAGGAATCGCGCGCCCATTTACAAGCCCAATCCCAAATATTCCGACGCCGCCCGTCAGGAGCATTTCCAGGGCTCGGTGCTGGCGAGATTGTCCATCGCCCCGGACGGCCACGTGGCCAGCGTGGTCATCCCGAACCCCATCGGCTACGGCTTGGATGCAACGGCGGAACAGGCACTCGCTCAGTGGCAATTCCAACCCCTGCCGGCCGCCTGTCCCCAGGTGGACACCCCCGCAGTGGTCACCCTGCGCTTCCGCCTCGGCCCCCGGCTCCCCTGATCAAATATTGGCGCGGGCCCCAGCGCGGCTGCTTCGCCCTGCTGGAGCTGCGCAGGGCGATTTGCGCCGCGCGCCCCGCTTATGCTTGCGAAAGAAAATCGCCCGGCGGGATGTTTTCCTGTAACCGGCAGTCTTCCTCCTGAAATGTGCAGCGCAGTGCCCACCCCGGGGTTCAGCGCCCGCCTAAGGCTAGGCGCTGCAATCGTTCCGGTATGGCGTCTTAATTGCCAACACATTGCTGTAGCCGTCTTTCGGGCAGCAACTCATGATTCTAGTTCCGAGGGCCGGCATCTCGCTTGAAAAGGATTTGCGCATGAGGTACGTACCAGCAATACAGTTGGCGGCGCGTGTGGCAGCTCTTGCGCTCATGGCCGTTGGCCTTGCCACCCTAGCCCGCGCCGACTCGTTTACCTTCACTTCCATTGCCGTGCCGGACCCAACCTACACCTATGTCTACGGGATCAACGGCAACGGCGAGATCGTTGGGTACGCCGACGTCGGCGGCGCTGCCGTGGGCTTCTTGGACGACGGCGGCACCTATAGCACATTCAGCGTGCCGGTCGCGAGCGGCACCCTCGCCACAGGAGTCAACGACAAAGGCGAGATCGTTGGGTACGCCGTCGTCGGCGGTTCCTTCGTGGGCTTCCTGGACAACGGCGGCAGTTATAGCACGCTCAGCGTGCCCAGCGAGAGCAACACCCATGCCTACGGGATCAACTATAAGGGCGAAATCGTTGGGTACGCTGACGCCGACGGCTCCTACGTGGGCTTCCTGGACAACGACGGCAGCTATAGCACGTTCAGTGTGCCGCACGCGAGCGAGACCTATGCCTACGGGATCAACGGCAGCGGCCAGATCGTTGGGTATGCTGACGTCGGCGGCTCCTACGTGGGCTTCTTGGACGACGGCGGCAGCTATAGCACGTTCAGCGCGCCGCACGCGAGCGAGACCTACGCCGACGGGATCAACGACAGCGGCCAGATGGTTGGGTACGCCAACGTCGGCGGCTCCTACGTGGGCTTCCTGGACGACGGCGGCAGCTATAGCACGTTCAGCGTGCCGCACGCGAGCGAGACCTACGCCTACGGGATCAACGACAGCAGCCAGATCGTCGGCGAAGACGACCAAGGTTCGTTTCTGGCCACACCGGTGCACCCGGTCCCCGAGCCCGCGCCGCTGGTCATGCTCGGCGCGGGCCTGGTCATACTCGGACTGGTGTTTCGGCGCCGCGCCAGACTCGGTACAGGGCGGGCGGCGTGAGGCGACGCGGCCGCTGATCGGCATCTTGTAGCGGCATGCCACCGCGGGCGCCTCAGCGCGGGCTCTTGATCAACAACGGGGGGTAGGCCGGGAACCCGGGACTGGTAAAACAGTCTTGGGAGAACAATTTGACCGAATCGGAGATTCTGTTGGGCCTACCCGATCTTCAGTGTAACGGCATGGAA
>JBOGKQ010000002.1:0-200569 GCA_050747905.1 Terriglobales bacterium
GGCGGGCGCCGCGCCCGCCGGACCTGCCCCCCCAAGTCTGGATCAATCCGCCCAACAAGGGGGTAAACGTTCTTTAAACTCCCGGCCCAGGTGTCTCACTCTCATTGACACGCACCGTGGCGAGACCGAGCTTCTCTTCCACGATCACCGGTGCTAACAGAACTGGAGGCTCGGGTCATGACGGATATCGGCCGCTTCCGCGTCGTCCGGCTCGACGACCTGGAACAGGTGCATTTTGAGGGCGACCGCTCCCGTTTTCCGGCGGCGATCGAGGGGCTGCGGCGGCGAGATTTGATCGAGGTCCACGCGTTACGCCGGCATGTCCAGGGCCGGACTGGTCAGGACCGCGTGCTCGTCGCCTCGCTCACCGGCGCCGGCAAATCCGCGTTGCGGCGATGCCCGCAATTCGACCGCAGCCAAACCGTCTACTCCGAGATGGTGAAGCCGAGGGAGGCTTTGCATGACAGCAACCTGTACCGCATGTACCAACGGCATGCCTTCGTCTTGGCCGGCCAGGGAGCAGTCGTGCGGCGCGTGGCGCTCGATTTCGAGCTGAAGCGCGAGTACCTGCAAGACCTGCGTCGTCGTGAGGGCCGAGCCGGAAGGGCGGACGGCGCCCTGATCCAGCAAGTCGCCGACGAGCACCGGTTGCCGGTCCAGCACGGGAAAATTCAATATCCCGATCTCCGAATCGAGTACGAAAAGCCCGGCGGCGAACTCGCCAAGGTCGATCTGGAACTGGCGACCGCCGCCTACCACGCCAACCATATCGCGCAGAAAAAGCAGGCTGGCTTTGTGGTGTACGCCGCGAGGGAAGACCTCGGGCGGTTGGGCGCTGGCGCGAACAACGACCATGATTTGGTCGGGGAGATTCTGAGCCTATAACCTACGGACCCAGGCATTTTCAATGCGGCATGACCCCGAAAATCCGCTAGCCGGCCTGGGCTACACGCCACGGGAAGCAGCCTTCCTGCGCATGGTGGCGATGCACTCGGGCGTCTTCCAGCGGCGGCATTTTGTCGAATTCGCCGGCGCGGGTGACGGGAAAGCCGTCCAGGTATTGATCTCGAAGCTGCTCGGCCGCCACGGCCAGGCGGTGGCTTTCGGCGAGAACCGGTTCCTGTACCGGCTCTCCCACAAGGCCGTTTACCGCGCCCTCGGCATCGAGGATTCGAACAACCGGAAGGGCCGGGGCCCAGCGCTGATGAAGGCCCGCCTGATGGCGCTCGACCTGGTGCTGACGCACGCTAGCGCTCGGTTCCTTGAGACCGAAGACGCGAAGGTACAGTTCTTCACCACGCAGTTTGGCGTCGCTGCCGATGCACTGCCTCGGGTGGACTATCCCTCCCGAAAGGTAGGATCGAGCGCACCATGTCGGCATTGGTTCATCGAAAAATATCCGATCTTCCTGACGGGAGCCGCCCCCGGCCTCACCGTAAATTTCAGCTTCGTGGACGACGGTCAGGCCACGGTTTCAAGCTTCGCCAACTTCCTTCGCCGGTACAATTCCGTGCTCGCAGCCGCGCGCTTCCGGCTTTTTTATGTGACCGAAAGCACCGAGGCCGCCGCAACCGCGCGGCGCTATTTTGACCGCATATGGGGCGAAGCCGCCAAGGTAAAATCCGGGGCAAACAACGACCAACTGCGACGGTTTTTCGAACTGACGAACCGTTCGTGGGAGGCGGAAACCAGGCTCAATCACGACGAGGCCGCCGAACTGTTGAAGCTCCGCCGCCTCTATAGCGGCCCTGAATACGACGCCTTTTTTGCGAAATGGCGCGCGGGCTCTCTCTCGGCTTCTCACACTGTGGTCCCACTCGGCAGGCTTCCGGGGCTTGGGGAACGGGCGCCGGAAGCCGCCAAACGCTTCGAGCCGGTCATCATTGGCGGACGGTATGGATTTCTCTCGGCGGTCGTTCGCGCGCCAACGCACCTGAGGTCGTCGCCGTCACTTCGGGCAGCACCGCCAGCCTCACCCGATGCCCGAATACCGGTAGCGAGCCAAACGCCGACGCCGAAAGGGATTAACGCCCAGGCGGAGCCGGGCGCGGAGGCGCTGGCGAGGAAGCAGCCAGGGAAGACCCATGCCGGGAAGGAGGCGCTGGCGAGGAAGCAGCCAGGGAAGACCCATGCCGGGAACGACCCCGTAATGACGGGCTTTGGCCCTACGGGCCAAAGTTCCGCGGTTCGGCGCTCGCCGAACCGCTAGTCGTTCCCGGCATGGGCCTGGACGCGATCAAAATCTGGTCAAGAATCCGCACCGCACTTCATGCAAACCTGCATGCGGATCCGCACACGAATCCGTACCAGATCGCGCACCGGAGGTGCTTCGGTGTCTGCACCATCCACCATGACCACAGCGGCGCGCCGCCGAACGGCGGCGGCCGAGAGAGCAGCCCCGTCTTCGCGCCAACCGAGCCGTGCGTCGGCAACAAGCCGCCCCATATGCCATGGGCGCCCTCTACAATCAGGCTTGGTCGAAGGGCAGCAAGAACGGCGTGAAGAGATTGTGAGGCGGGCCGCCGTCGCTCAGCTCGCCCGCCACGACGTTCCCGTGATCTCCAGCCGGTGCCTAGCCGGCTAAGGAGCTGCCTTAAGACGATCCGGAGGAAGGCGATCTTCCCGAGCGAATTGCAGGACGCGGCGGCGCGTATGAATTACGCCACAAGCGCGGGAATCGCCACAGTTCAGACAGCATGGCGGGCGCACCAGCCACCATGATCACAAGGGCGCCGCCAATGCGCGGTGGCGAGAGGGGGCGACCTGGTAGCGGGCGGCGACGAGGCACTCCATGGCACACGGCCGGGGAATTCACGCGGCACAGCTGGGTTGCAATCATGTACCGGGATGCAAACAATCAATTCAGCCACCCGTCACGATGCCAAAAGATCCTTGAGCAGATTTGGGTGCTTGTCCAACAGCTTGAACAGGTTCACCACGGCAGGCAGCGGAATGGCCTCGCCTCGCTCATAGCGCGAGAATGCGTTGTGACCACCGCCGGTCAGTCGAGCCGCCGCCATTTGCGTGAGGCCGAGTTTACGGCGGATGCGCCGGATTTCCGCTCGCTCGATCTCTCTCGCACGCAGCACCAATCGGTCGCCGGCCAGCGCGTATTTGCGAGCACTGGCGGCATCGAATTCCACTTCATCACACGAACCGCATCGCCAGCCGCTTAGCCCCTTGACGGTCTCGGAAAGACCGGCATGTTGGATGGAGACGGTCTCCCTCTCAAAGCGCGTCACGTGTGGCGCGCCGCAGCTACCGCAGGACCGAGCGGTCATCGCTATTTCTCCTTGAACTGGATCACGGGCGCCCCTGCGCGCATCGTGACCTTGATATACGCAACTTTTTTCGTGGGCGTGACAGCAACATTGCGTTGCTACCGCCCAATGATCCAGCAACCGCCCTCAGGGCTCGGCGGCTAGGAGTCGTGAACGAGCGTTGGCCAACCCCATTCATATCCGGGCCTGCTGGCGGAGGCGCGGTCTCACTCTGGCCCGGAGCGGTTCGTAGAGACGGGTTTCCTGTCCGGCGTGCCAGAAGTCCACGACCAAACCGTAGCGTTGCCGGGTTTCAAGGGGATCGGTGGCGAAACGCTGCTGACAAAACACGGCAACGGTCAACGCCGATTCGCCAGAACCATCGACCATCGCAGGCAGGTCATCCTCGGCTCCCCATTCCGCGCGGCGAACCTGAAGGGCAGAATAGGCTACACGCCGGGAGCCCGGCGTCATCCGAAGTTGCCGTTCCGGAGGCAACCTCGGTTCTTCTTCTTCGTCCTGGTTACCATCGAATCTCGAAAGTGCTTCGTGAGCATCTTGAATCGTTACCGCAAGCATTGGATAGAACGACATCGTACGGGCCATGTACATCTTCCGGCTGCCGCGCACAGGCGGATCGAATGCCAATGCAATCGTGATGCCCTTTGGCCCTGGTACGGCGATGAAGTCGGCAGGAATCGGCACGCGATAAAGATGGAACTTATTTTCCTCGACATCATCCATTGCCACAAGGCGTGCGTCGTTGTCGGTGCTCCATGGAATCCGTTCGAGGACCGGGCGGCCATAACCAATCATCTTGCACCGTTTGCCCTCGTCGGTGTACCAACCCCGGGGTGCCGCGGGAATCGCGCAAGCCGCTCCAACCGCAGCCCGAATCAGGCAAGCCGACGGCGCGTTACCGAGGGCATCACGCAAAGCACACTCCGCCAAAGCCGCAGCGTGGGTCACGTGCGGCGCGGCATATGATGTTCCGAAAAACATCCGTACAGCGCGATTCACATAATCACGCTGGAGGCTAGGCTCACCGAGAGCCGGGTGCTCGGCCCAGCGTTTAATTGCTGGCGTCATTGCCTGAAGGCCAAAATTCCCGCCAAAATCAACAACGTCCGGCTTGATGCCCTTGGAGGTGGGCCGCATCGCGTAGCCAGGACCAGTGCGTGTGAATGGGCTCGGGCCACCTTCGGGAGCACCGGCGGTCATCGCAATTGTGCCTGCCGGTAAGCCCTCGGAGCGGGCAAGCGATCCGACCGTGAGCGCTAAAGCAGCAGTTGCAGGGCTGGTCACTCTATCTTGAAGCGTCTGCTCCCGAACTGCTTTACGGAAACGGTCCCGAGTATGCGGGACGTCTGGGATCTGGGGTTGGTTGTTGTTGCCGGTCGAGACGACGATGACGATGTCAAGCTCGCGAGTAAGGTCATCGAGCAGTTCCGCCCACGAGAATTGCCGCTGGTCGGAGTAAACCTTTGACGCGTCTCCTACCGACAGATTGAAGACCCGGCAGCCTTGCCCATGAAAATACCGTATGGCCTCTTCGGTAACGCTCTCGATGCGTTTATCGCTTTGGTCGGGGAAAACGGCCTCGGGCCGATCGGGCTGAAGTAGGTTGGGTTGATTCCTAAGAACCTTCGCGCTGCAAATCCTGACCCTGGGCTCCCATCTGTTCGATTCCAAGCACGATGCGATATCACCGTAGGCTACGAGTCCTGCGACCGCGGTGCCATGGCCATTCAGGTCCACAGCGGTGGCTTCGCCGGTATGAAAATCGCGCTCCTCGATCACCCAATTGGCGAGGAGTGGGTGGCCGGCGACAACTCCGCTATCAATCACGCATGCGATTGGATCGCCGTCGGCAGGGAGTATCGTAGGGTTGGGCCAATTCACAGGCTGGGTTAGGTTGCAGTACGCGGTCGAGATGAGTGGCGGAAGGTCAGCGCGCGCAACCAAGTCCAAATTGAGAAGGGCTTCGGCCAACTCACGGTTGCACTCGATCTTATATAAAAGCAAGCTCTCGGTCCGCAAGTCGTCGACGACACGGCCTCCTCGCTGCCGGCAAAAAGTGCGCAAATCCTGATCAATCAACAGAGCTTGATCTTGATCGCCGGGGTGCCAAAGATCGACATCGAGCTTGAACGGTTCGACCGCCGGAACCTCTTGGATACGGAGGCGGTCTCCGATGCGATCATCGCGCGAGAGGCTACGGACCTGCCTGAGAGAGTCGAAAAGATCTCGCCTCTGCCCGGGCGCAAGCGTTTCCCCCGGCCCACCGTCCCGGTAGGCGGCGACCTCTTGTCGAAATCGCTCAATTGCGCCCGCCGTGGCAAATTGGAGGACGGCTCTGTATTGTGGACCGGACGCGGTGCGAGTTTCCCGTTCGTCGACAATTCGCGCACCGAACCTCTCGATCAAATCATGATTGAGTTCGGCGCCAGCGTTTTCAAATTCCAGGACGATTAGGTTGGTAGTGTCGATCCCTGACCCCTCCCGACCTTGGCTGATCTGCGCAACGGAGGTCGCAATCTCCGCATCGATTTCACGCCCGTGGCGGGCGCGATCATCAGGGCGCGCCCATGCAGCGCGTGGCGGTTGGCGCCCACGGCGCTGAGGCTCTAGCCCTGGCTCCTTACCGAAAGGAATGTGGAGATTTTGGCCTTCGCCGCGCGGTATCGGCATGTGTGGTCAGTCTCGATCTACCGCAGGTGGGCCGGCAACCTCAGCCTTGCGAAGAACAGCGACGCGGTAATCGTGACGCGCCAGCGCCTGATTCAGATCCATTTCCTGGACCCGAGTTTCGCCCCGAAGAACGCATTGCCTGCGGATGTCGAGACAGATCCGCTCCGCGTCGGCAAACGATGCCCCGGCCAAGTGACTAGAGATTTGTTCGACTTGGTCATCCGAGAAGACGAGCGCGGCCAAGCGCTTGCGAATCAGCTGCATTATTTGGACAACGGTGGGCCGCTCGAAGCGGATGATTTCGTCGAATCGGCGCCAAACGGCTGGATCAAGAACCTGCTCGAAGTTCGTCGCAGCAATAACTAATGATCGCCCACTGAAGTTATCCAAGATTTGGAGGAAGGCGTTGAGTACCCTTTTTAGCTCTCCATGTTCGCTGGCATCGTCCCGCGACCGCCCAATGGCGTCGAATTCGTCGAAAAACAGAATCCAGCGCCCGCGGTGAGCGTAATCAAAAACCTTACGCAAGTTTGCGGCGGTCTCCCCCAGGAGGGAAGAAACTACAGTATCGAACCGAACGTACACCATGGGCAGTGCAAGTTCCGCTGAGATGGCCTCAGCCATCGCCGTCTTTCCACAGCCCGAGGGGCCGCAAAACGCGACGCGACGCGTGGGCAAAAGCCCGTTCGCCTCCAGGACATCCCAGTCTCGGAATTGGCGGATAATGTTTTGAACTGTACTGGAAACAGCGTCGCTCAGCACCAATTCGTTCATGAACCGCTGCGGTTGCCGGATTTCCAGGAGCGCCATTTTTCGGTCCGCGTCGGCCGGAGTGGGCTGAAACGGAACCATCGTTTTTACATCGCTGCTGTTGTGGCCGTTCCCGTTGCGGAGGATCTTGTCGAGCTCATTGGCGAGGACCGGATGGCTCTTGCGGCGCTCCTCGTCAATCACCTCGGCAGCGGCTGTGCGGAATGCCTGGTCGTCGCGGCGCTGGTAGCCGATGAAAAGCCGTCGTAAAAGGTCTGCTCGTGCCATGGGAAGGCTGGCAGCGTAAGCTTTCAGCTGCATGTCAGTTTAGCGCCATTGGGGGTCGGCCGGGAGCGCAATCCCGCAAGTGCCGCCAGCTCCCATTCGCTGGCCGATTTCCACGCGTTTCAGCGGGTTAAAATGGAGTATGGCGCGCGCTCGGGGCATCTTTGAAAGGCCACCGAATTCGGGGGAGTGGTGGATTCGCTACGCGGATGCTGATGGGCGCATTCGTCGCGAGAAGGCCGGCACCAAGGCCAATGCGCTCAAGCTTTACCACAAGCGAAAGGGAGCGACCCTCGAAGGCCGCAAATTCCCCGAGCGGCTTCGGGCGCCGGCACCGACATTCGACGAACTGGCCGACACGGCGCTTGCATACTCGAAGGCCCACAATCGCAGCCACGGCGACGATGCCGCGCGAACTGCCCTGCTGCGAAAATGGTTCGGCAAGCGTCCGGCTTCCTCGATCACGCCACAGGAGATCGAGCAGCATCTGTCGAAAGAGGCCGAGGAGCGCACCTGGAGCCCCGCCACCGTCAACCGCTACCGGAACATGCTCTCGCTGATTTTCCGGCTCGGGTTGAACAACGGGAAGGTCGAGAAGAACCCGGCGCGCATGGTGCGCGCGCGCCGTGAGAACAATATCCGTATCCGGTACCTCGACCAGTTCTCGCCCGATGAAGAAAAGCGCCTGCGGGCGGCGATCCCCGCCGCTCATTTGCCCGAGTTCGAGATTGCGCTCCAAACTGGCATGCGGCTGAGCGAGCAGTACGGGCTGCGGCGCGACGCCATCAACCTCAAGGCCAACACACTGACGGTGCCGCCCTCAAAGTACGGCGAAGCGCGCGGCATCCCGCTCAATCAGGCGGCGCGACGGGCGGTCGAAACGTTGCAGGCGCGGAGCGGGACTTCCGAATGGGCCATGGTGAACGAGAAGGGCGAGCGGATGGTCATACCGCGGCGGTGGTTCGAAACGGCGGTTGAGACGGCGAAGCTCCCGAAGTTCACCTGGCACTGTTTGCGCCACACATTCGCCAGCAGGCTTGTTATGCTAGGGGTGGATTTGAGGACGGTGCAGGAGTTGATGGGCCATAAGGACATTCGCATGACGTGCCGCTACGCGCATCTGGCGCCGGCGCACAAGCTCGCGGCGGTCGAGAAGCTCGACGCCTGGGGAGCGGAGTCCGCGATTCCAACTGGCACCAGAACTAGCACCGGCCGAAAATCGGTTCGGCGAGCAGAAGCGCGAAATGTTGACCAACTAGCTTTAAAATCAACAAATTAGCGCGATACGGAGAGGTGGCCGAGTGGCTTAAGGCGGCGGTTTGCTAAACCGTTGTACGGTCAAAAGCTGTACCGGGGGTTCGAATCCCCCCCTCTCCGCCAGAAAGTCGGCTCTACGCCAACAACGGGGGGCTCTACGCGGCTCTACGCCAACAACGGGGGAGGCCGATCCCCGAGAGGGGTTCAGCCGCATAGTACCTTAACCCGCCTCCGGTAGTTTTCAAAGGGCTCTACGCCAACAACGGGGGAGGGTGGGTACCCCGGAACGGTTCAACCGCATGGTACCTCTCCGCCAGAAAGTCTGCAAAGTAGAGAGATTCTGACCTTGCGCGCTGGGAATGCTTGAAAGCGCCGTGATCTTCTGTATTTCGTCACGAAACCGGACTGCGGAGAAATTCCGGCTGCGCAGCAGGCTCAACTTTTCGGGCCAATTCTCCCGCACCTCAAGTGCCAGTCCGGGATCTTGCCAGGCACGGGTTATGCCGACCGCGCTCGGGACGTCTGCTAGAACGGACTCTGTGGTCCATTCGGATACGACTTCAAAGAGAGGAATTCTGATTTCGAATACTGGAATGATTGTCGTACCACGAGGCAACCCTCTTGAAAGTTGTGCGGCAGCCCAAATTGTACGGCGATCATCGCCATGAAACGGGCGGCGGTGTCCGCGCCGGGAAGAGATCGGGCAATTCGATCGTGAAGCGATTTTAAAAGAGCCTCCGCTGCATCCACCGGGGTTGCCTCAATGAGGCAACTCTCATCCGAGGCGCTCGCCTGGTTCAAGGAGCACGGAACGGGTGGAGTTCGACTACTACGACCAAGCGGCTCGGCTCGTCGCACAAGCGCTCGATTCGAATCTCCAGGCAGCGGGAATCCGATCCATGGTCACCTCGCGCGCGAAATCACCGTCACGCCTGGAAGCAAAGCTGCCACAGCGCGCGAGAAGCAAGACCTACGCGAAGTCCTCTGACATCTCAGCGGACATCGTCGACCTCGCGGGCATTCGCGCTGCCCTATATTTCCCCGGAGAGCGCGACCAGGTGGACCGATTTGGATCTAGCAGGAAATTCCTTGGGTGGTTCGTGGTGCGGCAGCTCTTTGTCCTCCTCGCGTCCTCAGCGAGGAGACGGTCGATTATCTGTTCTGCGATGGGTCGCGGCTCCGTGTCATGGTGAACCGCCTCGATATATGGCTTGAGCTGATCGGGAGTGACGCTCCAGCTTCTACGCCTCGCGCCAGCGCGCCCGGCGCGTACTCTCCCTGCGTCGGCGCGGGCCCATGCCGCGCTGGAGCGACGAGCAGCTTCTGGCAGCCATTCAGACCCTCATCGCC
The DNA here is from genome assembly GCA_050747905.1 of Terriglobales bacterium. Classification (GTDB taxonomy): domain Bacteria; phylum Acidobacteriota; class Terriglobia; order Terriglobales; family SCQP01; genus SCQP01. The sequence continues at coordinate 9,594 of JBOGKQ010000002.1, forward strand.
GCCTCGCCCTTCCACGGCGAGGGCTACCGCAAGCTCTGGGCGCGGTTGCGTTCCGGTCAGATCCGTACCTCTCCAGGGCGCGTCCTGCGCCTGATGCGTGCCGCCCGGCTGCTGTCGCCCCACCGCATGCCCCAGGCCCCGGCGCGCCAGCACGCTGGCGTCATCACCACCACCGAGCCCAACCTGATGTGGGGCACGGACATGACCCTCACGGTGACCACGGAGGAAGGCCAAGTCTGCGTGTTCGCCGCCGTCGATCACTTCAACTCCGAGTGCGTCGGTATCCACGCCTCCAAGCGCTTCGACCGCTTCGAGGCGCCGCTTCGAGGCGCTGGAGCCGCTGCGCCAGGGCGTGCGCGAGCAGTTCGGCGCCTTCGGCGCCGGTGCGGCCGCCGGGCTCAAACTCCGGCACGATCACGGCTCGCAGTACATGAGCGACCACTTTCAAACCGAGATCGCCTTCCTCGGCATGACCTCCTCACCAGCATTCGTCCGCCAGCCCGAAGGTAACGGCTGCATCGAGCGCTTCTTCCGCACCCTCAAGGAACAGATCCTCTGGGTGCGGCACTTTCGCCACGTCGAGGAACTCCGCCTGGCTTTGGTCGAGTTCCGCCATCGCTACAACCACGAATGGCTGATCGGCCGCCTCGGCTACCGGTCGCCTTTAACCGCTCGCAACTGTCCTCAGGCGGCGGCAGCCGCCGCCTGATTTACAATGGCTGAACTGTCCCGAAGGCCGGGGCCGGAACACTCAAAACTCTCTGGGATCGGCGCATAGGAGTGCTTTGCGTCAAGATGTAAGTGCCTGATGAGTGCCGTGCTTGGTTGTAATCTGGGCGTGCTTGTAGGAATTCGCAAGCTCGCGTAGCACCTCGATGCTTGCGTATCGCGCGCACTTCTCCGGATTGAGCCGCCGCCTTAGCTCTGTCCAACCTTCTCCTCGCAACCACGCCAGCTGGCTCCTGTTGGCGGAGGGCCACCTGACACGACGCTTCGCCGGGAAGGGGTCGCGAGCCGTCCCTCCGGGGCGATCAGCTGGAGGCGGGCGCTTGCTGCGCGCCGGCTGCGGCATCGGAGAGGCGCGGGTAGATTTCGTTCCGCGCCCGCTCGACGTCGTCCCAGAAATCAATTTCGACCCACGGGAGTCCCGCGACAGAGACGGGTCGAATATCGAAATCGGCCGCCAGTCCTGTGACGGCGGTTTCGACCTCCAGCAGAGGCTCCGCCGCGATCAGCGCCGGAAGGCGGCTGGCTAGCGCCCGCGCCGCTTCGCGCCCGAAGCGAAAAATCCCCAGGCTTTCGCCCGCGATCCGCCCCCCGCTCCTCACGGCCTTCGCCAGTTCGCAAACCGACCCGCCTACGTTGAGCACCACTTTTACCTCTTCGCCGGAATCGTTCAGGGCGGGATCGGTAAGCACGCTGATGGCACCTTTGGAGGCGAGCGCCGCATGGAGCACGCGGCCATCATAGAGCAGGTCGGCGTCGATGACGAGGCACGGGCCCGCAGCCAGCACTTCAGCTGCTTTCAGAAGCGAAAGGGCATTGCCTAAATGGAAATCGTTGTTGTAGACGATGTGCGCCGCTGGTTCCGGCAGCTGCTGCAGCGCGGCTTCGATCTGCGCGGCCAGGTGCCCCGCGACCACCCACACGCCACCGACTCCCGCCGCGTGGAGCAGGCGGATGTGGCGCTCCAGCAGTGTTTCTCCGCCGAAGCGCAGAAGGCTTTTGTGATGCTGGTCGGTGAACGGCCGCATGCGCTTGCCGTGGCCGGCGGCGAGAATGACGGCGTTCATTTCCCAAGCCCCGCCCTCCCGCCGGCCGAAGAAGCCAGAACCCGTCCCAGCGCGTCGAGAAATCGGCCGATATCGGCAGCGGTAATCTGGCCCATGTTGGCCAGGCGGAACACCCGGTTTTTGAGCGCGTCCTGTCCGGCGTAAATCGCAAAACCAGCTTCGCGCAGGCGGTCGTGAAGGCTGGAATAATTCATCCCTTCGGGCAAATAGATGGCGGTGAGCGTGTTGGACCGGTGCTCGGCGGGCAGAAGCAGCTCAAATCCTGCCGCATCGAGCCCGGCTCGAAGCTGTGCCGCCAACGCCGCATAGCGCTGGTGGCGCGCACCCACGCCTTCTTCCAGCATCAGATCGAGTGCCACGTCAAAGGCGAAAAAAGCCTGGACGGCCGGCGTGAACGGCGGCGCGTTCTGGTGTTCCTGCGCCGCGTAGAGTTTCCACAGATCCAGATAATACGTCCGGGCCGGAATCGCCTTAAGCGCTTCCCAGTTCTTCTTTGGTGCGGTCACGAAGCTGAGCCCTGCGATTCCCTCGATGCATTTGTTGGCCGTGCCGATGCACCATGCGACGTTGTCTTCGCACACACCGAAGATTTCGCCGCCCACACTGCTGATCGCGTCCACGATTAGCCAACGGCCGTGCCGCGCCGCGATCTCCCCGATCGCGTGCAGAGGATTCAGCATGCCCGTGCTGGTTTCGTGGTGGACCACGGCCACGTGGGTGATCTGCGGGTCCGCTTGCAGGGCGCGCTCGAGTTGGGCGGGGTCAAACGGATGAGACCAGCCGCGTTCAATGCTGACGCAGGGAACGCGGTGCCTGCCAGCAATTGCCGCCAGTCGCTCACCGTAGTGGCCGTTATCGAGCACCAAGAGCCTGCCGCCGGAGGGAATGACAGAGGAGATCACCGCTTCCAAGCTCGCCGTTCCCGAGCCGGTGATGACGATGGAGGAGTATTCAGGCCCGCCGCCGCAAACCCGTGTCACTTTTTCCCGGACGGCAGTCATGAGCGCAGAAAACTCGGCCTCGCGGTGGCACATGTCCGGCCGGGTAAGCGCCGCGCGCACGCGCTCATCCACCATCACCGGGCCGGGATTCATCAGAACCATGCGGTCACCGGGAAAGGTTACGTCAGTCGCTGATGGGTTCACGGGAAGGTCCTCGTCAGAATCGAAAGTTAATTAAGATCGGGATTTCGGCGATGCAGGCACCGCACCGGCAATGGCGCGCGCGAACCTCTCCCGAATTTCCGGCGGCGTATGCCTCACGCGCGGCAGGTCGGGATGGTTGCCTGGATCCACTTTCACCAGTAGAAATGCGGGGCGAGGCCGCGCCGTCAGGCAGGCGAGCTCGCCCGCGAGGCTCGCCTCATTTTCGGCCCGGCCGGCGTAGGCATATCCGGCCGCGGCGGCCACGCGTTCCAGGCTGATCTTGCCGCTGATGGTCGGCTGCCCGCCGGTTGAGGCATAACTCTCGTTGTCCAGCACCACGTGGATCAGGTTTGCCGGTTTCAGCTCGGCAATCGAGGCCAGGGTACCCATATTCATCAGCACGCTGCCGTCCCCGTCAAGGATCACGACCAACCGGCGGGGAGCGTTCAGCGCCACACCCAGTGCAATCGCCGAATTCAGGCCCATGGACCCGATCATGTAAAAGTTTTCGGGCCGGTCCTCCACCGTGTACGACTCGCGCGAAATCATTCCCGTCGCATGAACAACGAGGGCCCCGTCCAGCACGTGGATGATCGAGCGGATTGCGTCGATTCGCTTCACAGGAGCACTCCGCTGCGCACCGCCAGAAACACCGGCCGGCGCGTTTCCGCCAGCGATTTTTCCGCTTCCGCAAGTTCTTCCACCACGTCTCCCTCGCCCAGAATGTGGGAGCGCACGCCCACGTCGCGCAACAGATCGAGCATGGAAGCGCCCATGACAATGTGCTCGGGCGCGTCTTTGCCCTGGTATCCGCGCCAACTGATCAGCACCAGCAGTGGAACTTCGTAAATAATGGCCAGCGACGTGAACGCGTTCAGGCTGTAACCGAGGCCGGAATTCTGCATGATCACCACCGGCCGGCGGCCGGCAGCGTAAGCACCCACCGCGATGCCGACCGCCGCATCTTCGCGCACAGCCGGAATATAGCGCCATCCGGTGCGCTTGTTCAGCTCACGGTAAAGCGGGTTGAAGATCGAGCATGGTACCCCGGCGAAAAAATCGAAGCCGCGTGCCTCGAGAGTGTCGCAAAATTCGGCGCTGTGAATCGAAGTCATCTCTGCTGCTCCGAAGACTGGCCAACTCCCCGCGGCACTACCGGGTCACCATGGCGCAGGCGGCCTTGTAGTCCGCGAAGGAATGAATTTCCAACCATCCCGAGGAAACCTGGACCGCATAAACCGGCTGCCCCTGATCGATGAGCTCTTGGAGCATATCCGTCAGCGAGGCCCGGGCTGCGGCTGCGGCCTCATGGAAGGGTTCTTGCCTGGGTGCGGTGGCGGCGGCGGAAGTCCCGTCGTGAACGGGCTGCGCATGGGGGTGCGAAACTTCCGCGTAGCGCTCGCGCAGCCGCTTCCAGCCCTGGGCGGAGAACAGCGCCAGCCCCGTGAACTCGCCGTCTGCCTCGGCCGGGGGGAGGTTCTTGCCAATACGCGCCACCCTCGCCGGACTGCCCGAATCGAGCGCTCGTTCGGTCGGAACCCTCACCACCGGATCGACCAACGCCACCAGGTCCAGCTTGTGCGATGCGGTATGCCGCGCTTGGTTGTGGGTTCGGCCTACCAAGAGCACGATGTCTTCTTCGCGCTTCAGAAGCTTCCCCAGAGCATCGCCGTCAAACAGGATGTCTGAATACGCCACCAGCGACTTGCCCTCGTAGTTCTCGGGCTGATCGCCAGCCAGAATGGAGACCATCTCGCCAGTTTCCGCCCAGCGCGGATTTTCCGCCACTTTCACGCCGTCCACGGCCACTTTCTCGCGCCGGTAGCCCGCGACGAAGGTGATGTCACGGACGCTTGCCTGGTTCATCACCTCGGCTTGCCGCATAAGCAGCGGCCTCCCGTGCACGTCGAGCATGCCCATGGGGAGCTCGGCGGCAATATCTTTCATCGAGTATTCGTTCAGGTGATCGCCGGAGCCGGGAATAATCGCGCGCATTTTGCCGCCGTGGGTCCGCACGAACGCCTCTTCGTCGCGCTTGTATTGCGGCATGCCCTGCAGGTCGAACACCAGCTTCATGGGTGCGATGCGGTCCTCAACGGCGGCGGTTGAGCCGGTGTCCAGAATGGATTCGTAGGTTTCAAGCATGCTGCGGATGCTGGCGCGCAGCCCGTGATTGGCGTAAATCGCCATTTTGATGCCGAGATCGGTAAGCTCCTGCGCAGTGATGGAGTAGTAGGTCGTCGGGACGACCACCAGGGGTGCGCTGAAGTCCCACGCCCTGGCGAACTTAATGATCGCATCCGGCGTTTTGCCCTTGTCATGGATCAGGATGGCGTCGGCGCCCGCTGCGGCGTAAGCATGGGCGCGCCGCAGCGCTTCGTCCTGCCCCCAGCCGGCGATCAGCGCTTCGACGCGGGCAATCACCATGAATTCGGAGCTGCGCTGCGCGTTCTTCGCCGCCATGATCTTGCCGACAAATTCGGCCACCGAAGCCAGGTCCTGCCGCCCCGGAATAAAGCTATTTACCTTGGGGAACAGTTTGTCTTCCATGCAGACGGCGGCAACGCCCGCCGCTTCATACGCCTTCACCATGTAAATGACGTTGTTGGAATTGCCAAAGCCGGTATCGCAATCTGCCACGACGGGGATCGACACGGAGCTGGCCATCGCCTGGCCGGCGGCAAGGAATTCGGACATGGTGAGAATGTTGGCGTCGGGAACGGCGCGCGCGGCAGAAATTTCCAATCCACTGGCCCAGACACCGTCAAATCCCGAGATCTCTGCAAGCTTCGCGCCGAGCGCATCATGCGCGCCAATCAGACGAATGAGGCCGGGACGCTGGAAGAGTTCCTTGAGGTGCGTTGATTGCGTGGACATAAGCCCTTCCCTGTACCCCTCTCCCTGCGCCAGCGGCGGGGCATCGGAGCTACCTGCGGCGGAGCCTGTGGGCGCTCCACCGTAGAGCAAATGACACTACGGTGCATAATATACCACGCGGCCGGTATCGGAAGTCCACCACGTTTACTCCGCACCGGTATGCACGTCGTCGGGCACAGCCGGGTCATAGCGATACTGCGAAAATTCGAACAGCAGCCTCAGAGGCCCGCAAATCCCGTAGAACAGCAAGAGCCATTCGGTTTTCTGCAACACCATGGCCAGCAGCAAGAGACCATAGACCCCCGGCGATTCGAACGGGATTCCGGTGATGCCTTGAAGCCGCCGCCAAATCCGCGAAGGCTCCTGCGCCGCATGCCGTGCGCGGGGTTTCCACGGGGAAACGCCGGCCAGCAGGCCCATGGTCGGCAGGACGGACAGGCTTGAAAGGCTCAGGCATGCCAGCAGCGCCAGGAGCACATAGCCCACGGACCACGACGAGGCAACAACGCCATAAGCAATGCCCAGGAAGATCCCGCATTTGACCGTCGCGTGCCCGGCCAGATCCAAAAACACACCCCGCCGGGACGGCTGCTCCTGGAGGCGCGCGACCTCGCCGTCCACAAAGTCCAGGAGATAGGACATTTGCAAAACCACCGCCGCAACGACTTCCACACTGTAGTTAGACGAGCCCAGCAGGACGTCTGCAATCACCCCCAGGCAGATCCAAGAGACAGTAACTGCATTCGCGGTGACACCGAGCCTGGCGAGCTGCAGGCTGAAGTAAATCGACACTTTACGGTAGGGGATGTCCGTGAAGTTGGGATTTGAGGGTTTGGGCTGCGCCTTTTCCCTGGCCCGCACGATGCCGTTCCGCGCACGCGAGTGCGCGGCGGCTGTCGCCGTGTTGGATTTGCTCATGGTGTGCCCCGGTTCTTGGCGTTCTGATGCATGCGCGCGCGCAGCGCATAGTTGATCATCATGATTTTCTCGGCCGCGGAAGCGTTACGCGGACTGCGTCGGGCAGGACAAAACGTGACAGCGTGCGAACTTCCTTCAGAGTATATCCCGCAAGCAACAGGTAGGCATAAACCAGTGCCAGCAGAAAGCAGAATTGCAGGTATATGGAAGCCGCTGCGTGCAGTTGCATCATCAGCAGCGGCAGCCCTACCAATAAAAGCGCCGAAGGCCAATATGTCTTCCAGTAATGAAAGCGGAAGGGTGCTTTCGCAACCACAGCCGCCAGAGCGACCCCATGACATAAGATTTCGGCAAATCCCCAGGTGAGAACAACGCCCACGAGTTGGTACCGATGCCAGAGCGGGAAAAACAGAACCAGAAAGAGTCCAATCCGCAGTGCCCTGGCCAGGGCGTTGAATTCCGGCCGCCCTGCCGCATTCAGGATGTTTGCGGGTATCAACCCCACCGCCTCCACTATGACAAAGGGCGCCATAATCCACAGCGCGCGATCGAGGCCGAAGTACTTTGGCCCCAAAAGTAAGATAATCGGATGCGCGAAGAAAATGATCAGCCCTGCCATCAGTAGCGAGGCGGGAACCACAATCCGCATGCATATGTCTGTGATCTGCTCACAGGATTTGAGATTCCCCCGAGCCAACCCATTGGTCAATGAGGAAAGAAGGCTGTCCAAAAAGAACTGGACGACCTTCTGAATCGGCAGGCACAAGGTCATCAGCGCCACGTATTTCCCCAGGAGCGCCAGGCCTCCGAAATACAGCAAGAGGAGGTAGTCGAGTTTCCCGCAGAAGAAGCTCAGGACACTGCTTCCCTGCAGGCTCAGTGTGTATCGCCAGAACCCCGGCGGTAAATGGAACTGCAGGCGCTGCCACGCGTACCCCCGGTTCAGACGTAGAAACCTCCTTAGGGCCAAGAACGCGACCACAGCCACCAGGCTCAGGTACACACCCCAGATCACGCCGCTGTAATGGCGGGTGAGAAACCGGCGGCCTGCGAAGAACAGTCCGATGTAAACCGCGAACGAGCCCACGGTCAGGATGCGGTCGAACCCCTCCGCCCATTTCAGGTCCAACATGCCCTTCAGCGCGGCAATGGAAGACGAGTAGATGACGTAGATCGGTGTGAGGTACACCAGCACAACCCAGAACGTGCCTGTATGGCCTGCGCCGAAAATGAAACGCAGCCCCTGTGGCCACAGCGTGACCGCGATGAGCCACGGGATTAGCGCCAGGCAATTCACCGCAAAATAAGACCCAAAGAACGAGACCCGCTTGCCCTCGGCCAGGTTGGGAATGAATCTGACGAGGACCGCGTTGCCGCCAAGAAAGAGAAATCCGGCCACGCCGGCAATGTAGATTTGCAACAAGCCGAATGTCCCGATCACTTCGGGAGACACGCGCGCTAGAATGATGCTCGTGCCGAAGCTGAAAGGAGCCGAGAGCAGGGTAAGCCACAGCGTCCAGCGGACGCCAGAAATGATGGCACGGCGCATTTCCGGGGCAGCATCGGCGAGCAGTTCCTCTTTGGGTGGAATGGGCTGGGTCATTGCAGTTGGCTCTGGGTTGCCAGTCGTGCCTTACAGCAATGCTGATTTTGCTCTAATCTAGGCAAAGCCGTCCGACGGCCTGGAAAACAGCAAAAACCTGCACATTGTGGCATTTTCACCCCGGCGGTGGGACCGCTATTGAGTCTCGCATAATAAAGCGCATTCTGGGAGCAAGGAAGGCTGCGTCCAGAAGGCTGTTATCACGCGGGGCCGCCGCCGGAAGCAGCGCCGCAACTGGGCCAGGAAGTCCACCCTCGCGGCGCCGCGTCAACCCCAGGCCCGAATGCGATTTTTCGCCTTGGCAAGGCGCTTCTAGAGGCCGGGGTTGAACTGACTTTGCATGGCCGGTTTTTGAGTGACAACCGAAGCTGCTGGCGCGCGGCGTCTTCACCTCTGTCCCCGACCTCGCCCGCGAGATCATGCACCATATCCGCCTGTGCGCCCAGCGCGCCCGGCCCATTCGCTGGAAATATGCCGAACCTTCCCGGCGGGTCCTTTTATGATTTATCTCTCGCAAGGACAGGCCACTAGTGTCCTGAATCAGAAATGCACCGCATTTTCCAATCACCCCGTATACGGCTTTCCCCCAAGAAAAGCCGCACGTACTCTGTCAAAGTTGCGAAACCAACCTCTGACTCAGGCACTAGTGCTGCGGTTGCCCGCCGAGCGCCGCGAACAGCGACCTGATGACGGCATGATTGGCTTGCGTGACCGAACCAATGAAGTTGCCGTAGTTCGACGTTTCACCGCCTGTCGGATAGCCCCATGCGTCTCTGCCCTTGGCGATCGTGTCCGCGACGCCGTCGTAAGGATTGTCGAGGAGCGTGATCAACCCCCAGTTGCGCTTTTCCCCGCTGGAGTCCTCCCACGCCCAATACTTGCTGCCGACAACGTTCTGGCTGCCCGCCAGACCGCCCGCCGCTGAGGACCCGGTATAGGCAAAGTCGCCCTCCACCTGGCTCGTGTATGCGGCACCTCGATCTGCTTGGGTGGCGTACGACTCGCCGGGCGAGCGATGGGCCGGATCATGGGACATGTCCGAGTCAGGATTTGCGTACATGCCCGTCCAAGTCACGAACGGGTGGTCGCCAGCCGCTTTCAGGGTGAGATCGTAAACCTGCTGATCGTACATGCTCGCCTGAACCACATCACAATACTGCGCCGCCGCTTGAAGAATCTGCGCACGGCTGACACCGTTCCAGCCGTTCATGGTAGCAGGCCCGAAGATCAGTTGATTTGGCCTGTACTTGCGCAGCGCGGCGTTTACGACAGAGAAGTATTGATCCGCGTACATACCCAAAAATGTGTTTAGGTCAGCCTTGACGCCGGCGGACGCGGTGCTCATGGACACATCGTCATTTCCAACCCACGGGTCTCGGCCGTCCTCGTCCAGCAGGCCGCTCCCGGTGCCGTAGCCGCCGGCATCCCCAAACGTGGTGTAACTGGAGTCCCATGCGGCGTTCAACGCCGCAATCGTGCCGTATTTGGTTTCTAGCCAATTCATAAGCGCATGTTTCGTATAAACCTCAGTGTTGGCATAGGTCTCCGGCGTCCCTGAATTGCCCGGGCTTGGGTTACTCGACTGCGCGAAATTTGTGCACAGCGCGATCCAGCCAATATTGGAGGAGAACCCGTTTGCTGACGGCAGGTCCGGACCTACGCCAAAACCCCATAGGTTATCCAGGTCTCCCATGGCAGTACCGATCAGCCAAGGCGACTTGGCCTCGGCGGCGCTGGTATTGGCCGCAAGGTAGCCATTGGTCCAGGCAGCAAAATTCGGGTCGTACACGTCTGGCAGCGTGTCTCCGCGATAGTTGGTGTACTCGCGATCGAGACCGGCGACCAGATCCTTGACCGGGCCCGGCGCATCCCGGTCGTAGTCAATCAGGCTATAGTACTCGGGTCGCAGAATATCCACCCAGGGCATTGGGTCCGTGGTCTCATACGATAACCACTGATTAACCGGCACCACGTAGGCCGATGAATATTCGGCAGTGGAGTTGAACCCCCAGGTTTGCAGGCGCCGCACCGCCTGCAAACCCCACGTGTACTCGCTGTTGCCGTACTTGTTAAGGGTGTGGGTCCAAGCGGCAGTCGTCTCAGTATCCCAATTCACGTCGAACACACCGAGCTGCCAAAACGGATGTCCAAGCGGATCCACGAACACCCAGCGTGAGCCCACCTTTTTCACCGCGAAAAATCCTGTGCCAGCGCCTACGCTAATTCCCGCAAGACCGCCATATTGGTCCAACTCCGGCCCGGAGGATACCAGCGCGAGGCGAGCGGTCGCGGTCCGGGGCGGCGTCGCCGTATCGCTCGCCTGGATGGTCAGCGGAAACGTTCCATCCACGGCGGGCGTGCCCCCCAACGCCCCGGAAGCGCTGAGTGCCATTCCAGCGGGGAGCTGACCTGCCGTGAGTCGCCAGGAAATGGTTCCGGTGCCACCAGTTGCGGCCAGCACGACGGTATAACTCACGCCATTGCTTGCCGGTGGCAGACTCTGCGTGGCAATGGCCAGCGGTGCCGTCGAAGCCGGATCTGATTGGGCCGCGTTGGCGTTCAAGCCGGCCATAGGCGCCACCTCTCTACGGCCGATGGTCAGACCCGATATCAGAACCACGGCGCTCAGGGTCACCGCCGAGAGCCACACGGCTGTGTGCCGCGAGGGAGAGGGCATTGCGTTTGCGCTACCGGACCTAGCCGGAAATATTTGAGTGCCTCTTTGACCAGTCCTCCACAACGGTGCTGTGCCAGAACTGAACTGATGCGGAAATTCTCTAAGAGCCCCGGCATGGGCGCCCGACTGCATGTTTTTTAGCGCCGCTGAGGTAACCCGGGATGTCCCTTATAACTCTGCCGAACGCGTCCAGTATACATCCGGTGGCGGCATGCCTATGGCCCCGCGACTGCGGTCCGGGGCGCCTGTGCGCCGCCAACTTTACGCTGGAGTGCCCTCGCTGAAGCAACCGCTCGCCACAACGCCGCTTGGGCAGAGGCGATGCGCGCCCGCGATTCGCAGTTTTTCCCTGCCTTCAGACCCAGCAGACGCCTCAGTTCCTCTGGATCGGATGCTCCGATAGTCGCGTTCCCGCCAACCAGATTGTCGGGCTCGCGCCGGACGAGATGTTAGTTCATCGCAACGTCGCCAACGTGGTTGCCCACACCGACCTGAACTGCCTTTCCGTGCTGCAGCACGCTGTCGACGTCCTCAAGGTTCAGCAACCAACCCGAACCCGGCAGTTCTCCGGTCACGCCTCGCTAACAAACGTGGAGCAGGTCACAAGGTGGAGCGGGCAGCCTTCGATACGCTTGAAGTCGACAGAAGTGAAACTGATGATCGCTTTCGCGAACCAGCGCGAATCCAAGCCCGCCAACGATCGTCGCGATGTCTTCGGCAGGCATCATGAGCTCCTGCCTAATCTGCGGCTCGGAGCTTTCGCGCGCAAAGGCCTGGTGCGTATCCGATCGTGGAGTTGCGCGAATCCCCCCCTCTCCGCCAGAACTCAGTTTGGCTACCCGCCCGAGTTCGTCGCCACCGCCGCGCCTGTCCGCGGCTTGGCATTCTTGACGTACTGATCGAACCAGTGCAGCATCTGCCACTCGACTTCTTCAATGGATTGCTTCCCCACGTAGATATGCGCCTCGTAGGGGAGCTGAATCCATTTCACCGTGGCTCCTTGCCCTTCCAGCGCCATGTACATGCGCTTGCTCTGGATCGGAAACGTGCCCGTGTTGTTGTCGTCAATCCCATTGACCAGGATAATGGGCTGCTTGACCTTGTTGGCATAGAAAAATGGCGACAGCCGCTCGTAGCTGGCCTCAGCTTGCCAAAACGTGCGCCGGTCGCTCTGGAACCCGAACGGCGTCAGGGTGCGATTATAGGCGCCACTCTGCGCCACTCCGGCAGCAAACAGGCTGGAGTTGGCCATCACGTTGCCCACCATGAAGGCACCGTAGCTATGTCCGGTTACGCCCACGCGATTCGAATCAATATAACCCATGGCCGTCACCTTCGAGATGGCAGCCTTGCAGTCAGCTAAAAGTTGCGGCACGAACTGATTGTTCACGGCCTCCGGCGTGCCCACGATGGGCATCGAGGTGGCGTCCATGATTACGTAGCCTGCCGCCAACAGATAGAGTGGCCCGCCCGTGTCTCCGGAGGAAGCTCCCGAGACGGGAAACGCCGGGTACATATAGGGCGAGCCGGTGACCTGGCCTGCTTCCTGCGCGTCGGTGTACTCCAGCGGATATCCCACCATCACTGCCGGGTCGCGCTCGCCCGCCTTGTAGTTGGGCGGCAAATACAGGTACATGTATAGCGGTACGCCGTCCGGCCGCTGGTATTTCACCAGCCGCGCATGGATGGAGTTGATGAACGCTGCCACCGCCGCCGGCTCGGCAAAATGGCTGACCTGCCGCGCCACGCCGCCACTGCCGTGCACGAAATAGTTGGGGGGTTGGGTGGCCGACTGGCGCTCGGTAAGAAAGCTCGAGGCGTCCGGCGCCAGCAGCTCGGCGACAGTTTCGTATTGGCCCGCAGGCGACTGGAACAAGCGCTGCTTGTGCAGCGTGCTGAGGTTCACCCGGTCGAGGAATGGTCGATCGCCGCCGGGCGACGCGCCCACCCCGGTGAGCCACACGCTCCCGTTGTTCTCCAACACCGCCTTCATGCCGCTTGCGAGCGTCGTCTGTACGAACCGCCCCGGGTTGTCATATTGCGCCCGGCTGTTGATGCTCCAGGCGACGCGGGTTCCCTGGCCTGGTTTTCGCGGATCGAAAAACAGCGTCTGCGTCATTGCCGTCCGGAACACGCGAGACGTGACAATGCCCAAATCCCCCGCCGATCCCCACTGCAGTCCGCTGGCACGGGTGTGCGTGCGCGCCAGGGTCAAGGCCTCACCGTGGAAGGGCGCTGGCAGCGCTTTGACCGCATCGCGATAGCGGGTCTGGTCATGCGGATTGCCGTGATCGAGCGCCTGCATCCATATCAGCGTGGCTGGTACGGCCGGCTCCCAGCCGAATGAGCGCGGAAACGGGGCCACGCCGAGTATGGGATGGTGATCGGCCATCGGCAGGTCGGCCAGCTTGTACTCAGCCTGCCCCTTCAGGTTCCAGACCTCGACCAAGCGCGGAAACTGATCCTGATTGACCAGGTAGGAGTATGGCTTGTGCTCGATCGCGACCAGAATATGGCGCCCGTCGGGCGAGGGCGCATCGGTGGCGAAGATGCCGGGCTGGCCGACGTTCTGCACGCTGCCACCCGCGAGATCCACCAAGGCAAGCTGCGAGGTCGCGTAGTAGGTAAATAACGCCGCATCATACTGGTTGTGCAGCAGGTCCTCGTAGGTGGCCACCGGGGCAGGGTCATTGAGCGCTTGCATCACTACCGGACCGGCGACGACTGCCGGCTCGCGCGGCGGGTCGCCGCGCTGGCCGGGCACCAGGCGCACCAGCAGGTGCTCGCTGTCGGGCATCCAGGCGACCGGGCCCTCACCTGGCTCGCCGCCTCCGCGATAGAACGAAGGCGCCATCGTCGCGTTGATCGCAACCGAGCCCACGCGCTGCACCGTGCCCGTGCTCGCATCGCCCACCAACAGCTCCACGGTGTGGGGCGCATATTCAAGAAACGCGAAATGCCGGCCATTGGGCGACCAAATGGCCGCGCCCGCATATGCCGAGGCCGGAACATCCAGGCTCCGCTCCCGCCCGCTCGCCACGTCCACCAGCTTCCAGTTGCGTTCGCGTTGCGGTGCGTGTGCGCCATTGTTGGCGGGATTGATCCGCAGCCCCGCGAGCCGCAACATCGGTTTCGCCAGCACGGAAAGATCCGGAAGCTGCACCCGCTGGTAGAGCAGAATCTTGTCGCGCCTCGGGCTCACATTGGCAGTAAATGACGAGGGCGCATTGATGAGCGCGCCAATCATCGGCCCCGGATTGTGGTACACGCTCTGCGCAACCGCCGGAAGCACCGCCAGCGCCACCATTGCGATCCCGCCCAAACTCAGTCGAGTGATTTTGCTGCACAGTTGGCTCGCCATATGGGTTCCTCTCAGAAGTTTAGCTTGACCGCTAGTTGCAGGATGCGGCCCGTCCCTTGGTAATCTCTGGTAATAAAGCCAAACGTCTGGCTATTAATGTTAGCGCTCGGGCTCTCGAAGTCCACGCCGTTGAATACATTGAATCCTTCCACGCGCAACTGCAAGCTGCCGGCGTCACCTAGTGCCCTCACCGGAGTGTTCTTCATGACCGCCATGTCCAAATTCTGGTTCATGGGGCCATACCACCCGTCGCGCGGCGCGCTGCCAAGCAGCGAACCGGTGCCCGGGTCGCCCGGCGCCGGTGGCAAGACCTCCGCCCACATGCCGCCATGGCTGGACCACGTTTGGCAGCTCGTAAATGACGAGTTTCCCGAACACTGGACATTAATTGCGGTAGCGGAGCGCCTCGGAGTGGAGCCCACGTGCCTTGGCCGCGCCTTTCGGCGCCGTTCGACGCGGGCTTTGCCGACCAAAGCCAATTTACCAAGGCGTTTCAGCGCGTGACGGGATCCACTCCGCGCGCCTATCGCGCCGGAACTCATCGCTGCAATCCTCGTACCCGCCTGCGACCGGATACACCCGCTGCCGCAACCGTTTCGCCAGCGAGTGCCCAACCTTCATTGCCTGGCGCACGTCCACGAAACCCGCCACCAGCTTCGCTTTGAACCCGCCCCGCTCGTCGAACCTGTCCGCAATCGGCGAGAGGACTTGAAAGGGAAAGGGGCTGTAGTTGAATACGCATTCAGCTACGCGCCGCTGTCCCAGCTGCGGGACCGACGAGCATCGAGGAGTCGGGCTGTCGCTGTTCGCAAGGCGGGGCGCGCGGCGCAGTTCGCCCTGCGCAGTTCCAGCAGGGCGAAGCAGCCGCGCTGGGGCCCGCGCCAACATTGAGCAATCGCCACGAATTATGTTGACAGACGCCTATCACAGCGTTACTTTTGCCCGCATGAGGTTGCGAAGCGCGATCATGACAAACAAGTCCTTGCGGAAGTTCCTCTATCGGCTTTCGTTAGGCTGCTGTGGCCTATCGGTTGCGCTGGCGCTCGCCGCGAGCGCCCAATCGGTGTCGCCCTCACGGCTTACAACTTAGCTGCGCTGGCGCAGCGTGGGGCCGTACGTTGGCGGGCGCGTTACGTCCGTATCCGGAATTGCCAGCGAGCCGAACGTTTATTTCATGGCCACCGCAGGCGGCGGAGTTTGGGAAACCAAGAACGC
Organism: Terriglobales bacterium; assembly: GCA_050747905.1. Lineage (GTDB taxonomy): Bacteria > Acidobacteriota > Terriglobia > Terriglobales > SCQP01 > SCQP01. The sequence continues at coordinate 25,183 of JBOGKQ010000002.1, forward strand.
CGGGCTGGGGTGGAAGAATATTTCCGACAGCTATTTCAAGACCGGCAACATCGGCGCGATCACCGTCGCCCCCTCCAACTCCAATATTATTTATGTGGGAGCCGGCGACTCCGCCGACCGCAACACGGTTTTGACCGCTGGACCAGGAAGAGGGGGTGTGTACAAGTCCACCGATGGCGGAACAACGTGGAAGCAGATGGGGTTGGCCGATACGGGCGTAGTCAGCTGGATCGTTGTCGATCCGCGCAATCCGGATATCGTGTATGCAGCGGCTTTCGGACACGTATTCGCGCCTGGCACCGAGCGCGGCGTGTACAAGTCCACCGATGGTGGCGAGACCTGGAAGAAGGTCCTCTACGTCAACGATCAGACTGCGGCCGTCGCGTTGTCGATGGATCCGCAGAACCCGCAGGTCGTATACGCCACGACATGGCAGGTATGGCGGAGTGCCTGGGGCCTTTCCAGTGGAGGGTCGGGCAGCGGTATTTACAAGACTACCGACGGCGGGGCGAACTGGACTAACATCACCCACCGGCCGGGGCTGCCCCAAGGCATCTTCGGCAACATCGACGTTGCCGTCGCTCCGAGCGAGCCGAACGTTGTCTATGCCGTGATTCAGGCCAACTACAAACCCGGTCTTCCCGGCGGCCTGTTCCGGTCCACCGATGGCGGCGAGAGCTGGGCGCTGATGAACGACAGCCTGGAGATTTCTCAGCGCGCCTATTACTACGGCCGCGTGTACGTGGATCCGAAGGATGCCAATACCATTTATCTGCCGAACGTTGGCGTCTATGAATCGCACAACGGCGGCCGCACCCTGATCCCGCTCCGGCCTCCGCATGGCGACAATCATGTGTTCTGGATCAACCCCGACAACCCGCAGGATCTGATCGAAGGCAACGACGGCGGCGCAACCGTTTCGATGGATGGCGGCAAGATGTGGAGTTCCGAGCACAATCAGCCCACCGGTCAGTTCTATCATGCCAATCTCGACGATCAGTTTCCCTTTCACATTTACGGCGCGCAGCAGGATGAGGGCTCATCCGAAGCGCCGAGCGCGGTCGCCGCGGGGCTGATCCCCCCGGTGTGGACGCGCGTGGCGGGCGGCGAGGAATGCTGGGTCGTGCCCGCACCCACCCAGCCCTGGATCACCTATTCCTGCGGCTATTTCAGCATCAACTTGAAAGACAACCGCCGCACCGGCGAAACCCGTGAAGTGAGCCCCTGGCCGTCTGACAAGAACGGTTCGGCAGGATCGCAAATCAAGTTCCGCTGGGGCTGGAATCATCACGCGGCGGCGACCTCGCCCACCAACCCGCATCTGCTGGTGCTGGCCGCGAACGTTCTGTTCGAGACCCAGGATGGCGGCACGGACTGGAAGCAGATCAGCCCCGATCTCACGCGCAACGACAAGAGCAAGCAGATCCGCTCCGGCGGGCCCATCAGCAAAGACCAGACCGGCGAGGAGATGTACGACACCATTTCCGCCGTGGCGTTTTCACCCCTGAACAGCCAGACGATCTGGGCAGGTACTGACGATGGCCTGGTGCATGTCACCACCGACGGCGGGGCGCATTGGAGCGCCGTGCGTCCGCCGAGTCTTCCGGATTGGGCCGTCATCACCTGCATCGAGCCGTCGCACACGCAACCAGGGGAGGCCTACCTGTCCGCCAGCCGCTACATGTGGAACGACTGGAAGCCCTACGTCTACCACACCGCCGACTACGGTAAACACTGGACCGCGATCACAACCGGGCTGCCCGCCAACCAATACGTCAATAGCATCCGCCAGGATGCCAATGACCCGAACCTGCTGCTCGCCGGTACCGCCTTAACCGTGTACATGAGTCTCGACGGCGGCGGGCACTGGATGCCGCTCGGCCTCAACTTACCGCCAGTGCGGGTCAATGACATCGAGATTCAGGCGAAACAGCACGCCGTGGTGCTGGCTACCTTCGGCCGCGCCTACTGGATCCTCGACAACTTGCAATTCCTGGAACAGTTGGGCAAAGCCAACGTCGCCTCGGATGCGCCGTATGTGTTCCCGCCGCAGCAGGCGTGGCTGCTGAAACGCAGCGCCTTCAGTTTCGGCGGCACCGGAGCAGGCGGCCGCAATGCCCCCGCGGGCGCGACGGTGTTTTTTCATTTGCCGGAAAACTATAACCATCAGAGTCCGGTGACGTTGACCTTTAGCAGCGCTGCGGGCAAGGTGATCGACCTCTTTACCCTGCCAGTGAAATTCCAGCGCACCCGCAACAACCGCCGCGCGCGCACATCGGTCGCACTGCATCCGGGGATGAACCGCTTTCAGTGGAATCTCCGCTATCCGGATGCTACGGATGTGAACGGTGTCCTCTGGTCGGTCAACGGCGCCTCCGAGCCGATTGGTCCGGAGGTGGTGCCGGGAACCTACTACGTCCAGTTGTCCTACGCGGGCACGACGACACCGAAGCAGTCCTTTGTAGTGAAGCTGGATCCGCGTCTGCACGCCTCGCAGTCGGCCCTGCAGCAGCGCTTTGCGTTAATGATGCGCATCTATGCTGCAGAAAACCGCCTGGATACGGCATTGAACCAGGCGTTGACCGTGCGTGCCGAGCTGGCGCGGGCGATTGCGGCCGACCCGGGGCCGTCGGCCCAGGCGGCACAGATAACCTACACGAGCTTGAGCCAACAGATCGACGGTCTGGTGAATCTCCGCATCCAGTCGAGCGAGGGTGGACTGATGTTTCGCGCGGGGCTTCATGCCTGGCTGACCAACATCGGCAAGCAGGTGGACCAGCAATTTCGAGCTCCCACACCCGGCATGGTGCAGGTGGCCGACATGTATATCCGGCAGGCAGCCGAGGGGGTGGCCCGCTTGCAGGCTACCCTGGCCAAAGCTGGCACGAGCCCTGAGGTCCAGCGGGCGCAACCTGCGGGGAATTGAAGCTCGCACTCCGAACCAGGGCGACCAGGACAAAATTCGTTCGTGTACGGCGGCTTCGGTACGCCCGCAACATCGCCGCGCGCCTCCCCTGGCCGCGGCTTCCGGTCACCCACGCCATTACTCCCTCGGACTGAGCGACGACCATCGTCGGCCGCTGCTACCGCAAGGCCTGCGCCACTGGTGGGCCGCCGATACCAAGGTCCAATTGCGCTCTCACCTGGGATAGCGCAACCTCTTTATGACGCAAGAAATGGAGATAAACAATGCCTTACATTACAGTCGGCAAGGAGAATTCAGGCAACCTGGAGCTTTACTACGAGGATCATGGGTCGGGCAACCCGATTGTTTTGATCCACGGGTACCCGTTGAGCGGAGCTTCTTGGGAGAAGCAGGTACCCGTTCTCCTCGATGCGGGTTACAGAGTTATCACTTATGACCGCCGGGGCTTCGGGAAGTCCAGCCAGCCAACCACAGGCTACAACTACGACACGTTCGCTGAGGACCTTCACAAGCTGATCACTGAGCTTAATCTGCATGATTGCGCCTTGGTTGGCTTCTCCATGGGAGGAGGCGAGGTGGCGCGCTATCTGGGACGCTATGGCTCACAAGGCGTGAGCAAGGCCGTGATGATCTCCGGTGTGCCACCGTACCTCCTCAAGACGGCTGACAATCCGGAAGGCGTGGACGCCAGCGTGTTTGACGGGATCCAGAAAGCCGTGGCGGCCGACCGCTACGCGTTTTTCACTGAGTTTTTCAAGAATTTTTACAACAGTGACCTGCTCCTGGGTAAGCGTGTCAGCGAACAGGCCGTCCAGGCCAGTTGGAGCCTCGCGGCCAGCGCTTCCGCCACCGCCAGCCTGGCGTGTGTCCCCGCCTGGCACGAGGACTTCCGCGAGGACCTGGCTCACTTCGACGTGCCCACGCTGGTGATCCAAGGGGATGCCGACCGCATCCTCCCCATCGCGGCTACGGGACTGCGCACCGCCAAGCTCATCAAAGGAGCGCGCTGGCTGGCGGTTAAAGACGGTCCACACTGCATCACGTGGACGCACGCGGAAGAAGTGAACGCCGCATTGTTGCGCTTTCTGGGCGAGAAGGCCGACAAGCCGCAGAAGAAGGTCGCCTAGGCCATCAGACCCCCGCCGCTCGATCGGTACTGCCCTACCTCCTGCTGCTCACACAACTTGCACTGGCGCGCCGCTCCCAGGCGGGAATCCTGGCAGGCATCCAAGCCGCTCGTGCCGCCCATTCGCTGCCGCGGTTGGAGCCAAACGCGTCTCCTACATGCTGTCGAAGCACTCCTCGCTCACCAACGCCGGCGGCAACCTGGCCCACATCATGTTCTATGTTCCCGCCGTTACGGCGGGAGAGCTTGGGGCCGACATGCCCGGCTCGCCCCTCAGCGTGGCCGGCCAGCTTGCCCCGGACCCGGTCACCGTCGTCGTCGTCGCCACCCGCCACTGGTCCGATGGCACGCCCGCGATGTAGCCGCGCCTTAGGTTGCGCCGTGTCCCTTGCAGTGCAGCACGCCGAGGTTCTTCTCCCACGGCCCGGCGTGCTCCCGCACCTGGTGCGCCATCAGGCGCGAGACCTGATGTAAATGCGTGAGGTCGTGAGCCACCCAGCTCGCCAGCAGGTTCTCCAGCGTCACCGGCCCAAGGCTCGGGTGCAACCCGCGGCGGTTGAGATCGGCAGGCTTCAATCCCAAAGCGCGCAACTCGCTTACATTAAGCGGACGCATGCGCGCAAATTCGAGAACGCGGTGCAGCCGCCCAGTCCACTTGCGCTCAGCGTGGATCAGGCGCCCGATCACGCCATGCGCACTCCAGCTCTCTCCGCCCTCATTATGCCGCCTCCAGACATCGGGCAAGCCCCACAGCAGCGATGCCAGGGCCTGGGGCGTGCGCTGCAGCAGCGCTATCGTGTCGCTGACGGCAATCCTCATGCCACCGTCCCGCCGCCACCTCCCTCCCGCGCTTCTTTTCCGCATACATTTCCCGGTCGGCGCGCTCCAGCAAAGTATCGGCCGTATCCCCCGGCTGCGATTCGGCCGCTCCGATACTGGTACTGATCACCACTTTGACGTCTTCCCCGGCGCGCGCCAGCGCTTTGCACCGTGGGCAAAATCGGCTCTACAATCGTCACCATGCAGCGCCGCCTTTGCCTTGCTTTCGCCCTCTGCCTGGTCGCCTCCAGCGCCGCGCCCAGCAGCCAGTCCAGGGCTGGCAAGGCAAGGACTCTCTATGATCTGCACCGCCCCTTCGCGCTGATCCAAAAAGTGGAAGGTGACGCGAATGCGCCTCCGCTCTACCGCGGTGCTGTCGAGGCGATGCGCAATCAATCCGCCTCGGCTGTCCCTGACCTCAACGCCGTGATCCGCAACGCCCCACGCAGCCACGATGCCGTCGAGGCTCACGATCTTCTCGCCAACATGTACGCCCACAGCGGCCGGTATCGGGAGGCATTGGATCAGGTGCAAGCGGCGCTCGCCGTGCAGCCCAAAGCGCCGGATGCCGCCAGCATGCTGCCGCTTTTGCGAGCGTTGGGCAGACTCCCCGATCAAACCGTGACTGCTCGCGCAGCGGCGACGTTTCCCATGCAGATCGAAGGAGGAGGCGTGTTACTCCCGCTGACTGTCAATGCCAAGGGTGCGAACTTCGTGGCCGATACCGGAGCGGGTATCGACGCGCTTAGCCGCTCCGCTGCGGCCCGCCTCGGGCTGACCCCGTTGAAGGTGGTCGCGAATATCGGCGGCATCGCCGGCAAGAGCGCACCGGTGCAGGTGGCTGTAGCGAAAACCGTAACCGTCGGCCGGGTCCAGCTTGCCAACGTGGCCTTCCTCGTGCTCCCCGATAGCACCCCGCCCTTCAACGGCCTGCCGGTTCGCCAGCAAGGCATTATCGGCCTGCCGCTCCTGATCGCTCTCCAATCGATCCGCTGGCGGCCGGCTGCCAAGAACTTCTCCTGCGGCTTTTCGTGGCCGGTGCCGCCAACCGCCGCGCGTCTGGCATTTCAGCCCCAAGGATCGGGCATTTTAACCCAAGCCGTCGTCCTCGGCAAAACGCTCACCTTCACCCTGGACAGCGGTGCGCAGGCCACCGGGCTGACCGCGGAATTTGCCGCCCGCTTTCCGCGCCTGATCGCCGCCGGAAGAAAACAGCAGCATCGCATGACCGGTGTCGACGGCAGCCGTGAATTCTCGTCGGTTGTCGTGCCGCTGCTTCGCTTCCGTCTGGCCGGGCTGGAACTCCCGCTGCATAACACGCCCATTCTCACCACCAACGACAATGGGCTCGCCTTTGCCGGAAACCTGGGGGACGACCTTCTCGACCAGGCACGGATCGTTACGATTGACTTCGGGTCAATGGTATTGGCGCTCCAATAGCCTTACGCGGCAACCCATCGCGGGGGTCGCGCTGCTTTGCACTGTGGGCAAAATCGGCGCGAAGGGCTGCGAAATTCGCAATGGGCGGTTCGCTCTACAGCGCCTGCATGCAGGCCGTGAACAGTTCATCGAAACTGGCGCCGGGGCGGGTGGCGTGAGCGCGCTGCACCGCCTTCAGGGCGAGTGGCTCGGCGTAGCCGAGATTGACCAGGGCACTGAGCACGTCGGTGACCGCGCCGCTGCCCGCCGGTGGCGCACCCGCCCCGGTAGCCACCGGAGCCGCGACTTTATCGCGCAGCTCGATCACCAGGCGCTCGGCAGTTTTGCGCCCCACGCCGGGTATGCTGGTCAGGCGGGCGTGGTCGCCGGCGTGCAGCGCCGCCGCCAGCGCATCCGGCGCCAGGCCCGATAAGATCGCCAGCGCCAGCTTGGGCCCGACCCCGTTGACCGTAATCAGCTTTTCAAAGATTTGTTTTTCCGCAAGCGAGGCGAAACCGAACAGCTGCATCGCATCCTCGCGCACATGCGTGTAAACATGCAGGGAGGTCTCGGCGCCCAGGGGCGGCAATTGGGCGTAGGTGCCCACCGGAACCTGAAGCTCGTAGCCAACTCCATGCACCTCCAGTACGACGCGTGCGGGTCGGCGTTCGTGTACCACCCCGTGTAGATAGGCGATCATGCGGTCACCAGCGAGGTCAAAGCTTGGCGCGGCACTAAGTCGGCTTCGCTCGCCATCGAGAAAAACTGGCGCAGGCCCTGCACATGGCGCGCGCTAATGCGGTGCGCCACGTTGGCGGTCAGGTAGCGGCGAATTTCTTGCGGCGGAAGGAACAAACGCGGCGCCCAGGTGGCCACCAGTTCTTCGCGGCCAGCGATACCCTGCTCGAGCGCCTGCAAAAGCCGCGCCCGCAGCCACCCGCGCGCTTCCGCAAACGGCTCGGTGCGTACCGCCCAGAGGGCAAACACAAACGGCAGACCGGTCCATTCGCGCCAGATCAGCGCCAGATCGTGCACCTGCACCCCGCTGGCCGCGGTCGCCTCGCCACTGATGCGCAGCCTCAGGGCGGGATCCCCGATTAGCAACACCGCGTCCGCCAACCCCAGCGCCCGCCGCCAGTCCGCGTCCCCGGCACAGGTCGTAAATTCGGCGCCAAAGCGCTGGCGCAATAGGATTTGCGCCAGCGCCGCTGAGGTCCGCGAGGCCCGGTCGAGCGCCAAGGTGCGGACTTGCGGCAGCGGACAGCGGCTCAGCAACAGAATGCTGCGCACCTCGGCCCCGGCGCCCTCGCCATCGCAGGAGGCCACTCCCATCTCTTGCAGCGCCACCAAACCCGGAATGCGGGCCAGCTCGATCACCGGAATGACTCCCAGGTCCGCCGATCCGTCCCGCAGCCGGTCGGCACAGGCCGACGGCAGCGTGTGCACCATCGAAAAGCGCGCGTCGGCCTCCAGCCCCCACATCAGCGGCGCGGCGTTGAGAAACTCGATGGCGGCAATGCGCAACGGCAACATAGGCGAAACGGAAGGCGGCGAGGCCGCGTCCTGTACCATCGTACAATCGAGAGGGAGATTTCACCGCATGCGGAATTGTTTACTCAAGACGCTGCAACTTGGAGACGACCTGAACGCCAGCGAACCTCCGTTGCCGGCGAGCGGAACTCCGCTGCGCGGAGTTCCGGCCCGGCCACAGCCCGACCTGCGCCGGGGCCCCCAACGCGCTTGCGCGTTGGGGTGGCAACGGAAGGGCGGCTCCAGAAAACGGTGGCTGCGCCACCTTGCCGGGTTGGCGGTTCTGGCCTTGGGGTTGACCGCAGGGGCTTGGGCGCAGGTAAACCCCCCGGTAGCCTCCAACGTGCCGCAACCGCTTCAGCAGCAGCCCTCGGTTTTCGGCGGCCGCTTTGCCATTTTTGCCGCCGGCTCCTATCAGACCGCTGCCGCTACTCAATCCAATGGCGGCGTCCCGCTCAGCACGACCAATGTGGCTGGCTGGCAGCTCGGCCTGCGCGTGCACGGCAACGACTACAACGCCTTTGAATTCCGCTTCTCCTTTGCCCAGCCCACGCAAACCTACGGTAGCAACCTCAGCGTCAGGTTCTCCGAGGAGACCTACAGCCTCGACTACGTCCGCACTATTCCGCTGGAAGGCTCGATCCGGCCGTTTTTTCTCGGTGGCGTAAGCATCATTCACTACATCCCCGTGGGCGCTAACAACACGGTCGGCTCCGGGCCGCAGGTCCGCCCTGGCATAGACTACGGCGCGGGATTGGACTGGAAACTGACCCCCCAGCTTAGTCTTCGCATCGAGTACCGCGGCATCATTTACCGCCTTCCGGATTTCGACCTCATTGGCATCAGCCAGTGGAATCACATGCCGGTCCCCGACGTCGGCCTGGAGTGGCACTTCTGAAAAACTTGCGGCTCGCGGGAGCCGCCTGGCGCCGCCCACGGCCAGACGGCGCCCTGGCAGACCAAGCGGATATAATGTCCTATATGCAGACCGGTCGGAGGTGGGTCTTGGCTGCAGCGGCTGTGCTGCTGACTTTGGCAGCATCGGCGCAAGCGCCCGAGCCGGCAGTGTTCCTGTTCAAAACACCGCGCCCCGTACCCAGCCTGGCGTTCACCACGCTCAACGGCCGACATATCAGCCTGGCGGCGCTGCGCGGCAAGGTGGTGCTGCTGAACTTCTGGGCTACTTGGTGCGGCCCCTGCCGCCAGGAGATCCCCGGACTCGAGCACTTGCAGCGCGAGTACAACGGAAAACTCCAAGTCATCGGAATGTCGGTGGACGAGCTGCCGGCGGGCGTGGTGGCCAAAAAGGCCGCCTCCTTGGGGATCAATTACCCCGTCGCAATCGCCTCCGCCGCCGTGCAGAAGCGCTTTGGGCCCATCAATTCCATTCCCGTGACCTGGGTGATTGGCCCCGACGGTCAGCTCCAGCAGCGCAATCACGGCGCCAACCCCTACTCGGTGTTCAATGCCGAGGTTCGAACGCTGCTGGGTCTGCCCACCAAAGTCCGGGTGGCGCGCATGGATGCACTCTCGCCCAACGGCAAGGTCGGCACGCTCAACATTCCCGGCATCGCTGCCCAACTGAAGACGCTTTCGCCCGCGCAGCGCCAGCTCGCCCTCGCCAAGCTCAACATCCAAGCCTGCACCTGCGGATGCGAATGGTCGCTGGCCACCTGCCGCGTGCAGGATCCCTCCTGTGGCTACAGCCTGCCACAAGCCCTGCAACTGATCGCCGCCATTAAAGCCGGCCGCGTGCGTTAGAGCAAAACCAGCCCCCCGCCGTAGCAAGGTTGGCGCGGGGCCCCTTCGCGAGGGGGCCCCGCCGTTTGCACCGTGGGCAAAATCGGCGCGAAAGTCGCAGCCGCCTGGCCGCCCACGGCCAGGCGGCACCCTCGCAGACCGCTGCAAGCGGGCTGAGGGCGGCCGCAGGCCGCCCGAGCCCCGCGCCTATCAACGCATCAGTTGTTTTCCGAGTGCGCGGGGGGAAGCAGCTCCTCGACGGTCCGGTTGATCACCTCGTCGGTCAGCTCGTCCATGCCTTCGTAGGGATTGAAACTGAAATCAATTTCGTTGTTTGCACCCGAGAGGCCCGCGGCTTTGTCCTGCTTGCGCTGGGAGCGGCGCTCAACCTTCTCGCGCTGGCGCTCCTGTCGCTGCTTTTCTTTTTGCCGTTTTTGGAAAGTCGGACCCGAACGACCTGCCATGGCGTAACCTCCCCGAGTTTGGAGTTGCGCTGCGCACGCAACGCTGCTCTCAGTGTAGCAGTTCGGGTGCACCGGCAAAATTGACGGCGGCACTACGGGAGTTTTTGCGCACGCTGCTGCTGCCCATCCACGCCGGTCAGCGTGGCGCGCTTGGCAGTCCACATGCAAGCGGAATACAATAGAGGTACTCGTTTTGCTCCGCTTCATCCGCCAACACCCCATTCTTGGACTTGTCGCCGCCCTCAGCGTGGAAGCATGGCTGGGTCTGCCCGGCGAGGCCATGATCGCCCTTGCCGCCTCGACTCTGAGTCAGGCGTACGGACTGGTGCGCATGGCCCTGGCCGGAGTGGCGGGCATGCTGATCAATGATCTCGTGTTGTTCGCGCTCAGCCGCGCCGGCCGGGATGTGCTCATCCACTGGATCGGCCTCCGCCCGTGGCACTGGCATCTGTCGCCGGAGATGATGCTGGGCGCCAAGTTTTTACCGCCCTTACGCAGCGCCGCCTATGTTATTTATGGGTTCCAAGGCACTTCGCTGGGCCGCTTCATCGAGGTCTCGCTTCTGTCCAGCCTCATCTGGGTTGGCATATATTTGCTAGTGGGGCGCGGATTTAGGCACAAAATCAGCCGGGCCATGTCTTGGCTGGAGGGCGGTGGGCGCTGGATGACCGTCGCCGAGATCGCGCTGACGCTGACCGTGGTTGCCGCCGTCTGGATTTAATCGCCATCAACGCCGGAAATGTAACACAAGGGTGAGCTATTTCGTACCCAATCCCGGTGCCAGGGTTTATCCTGGCCAGCCCCAATTGAGAGGTCCAATGAAGAGTTCACAACTGCTCGTTGCCGCCGCCACCTTGGCGTGCGGCGCCATGCTGGCGATGGCCGCGCCGGCATTTCCCGCTAACCCATCCGCCGCTGCCCAGATGCAGGGCCGCCAGCGGATGTCGCCCGCCCAGCGTGCCAAGGCCCAGGTGGGCCGCATTGACAAGGCGGTCACCCTGAACGACGATCAGAAAACCAAAATGGTAGCCATTTACGAGAAGGCCTACACCGACATGGCCTCGGCCATGCAGAGCGGTGATCGCTCTCAGCTCCGCTCCATCAACGAACAGGCCACCAAGGATGCCCAGGCCCTGCTGACCCCTGATCAGCTCGCCAACTGGCCCAAACCGCGCAGTCGCCGTGGTGGCGGGGGCGGTGCTTTGGTCTAGGGTCTGCTAACACTAAATAAGCCAATGTTGGCGCGGGCCCCGCGCCAACATTGGCTTTGGCTCTAAACGTTAGCACTTCTGATTCCCTCCCTTGCGGGTGCCTCTGGCGCCCACGCCTTTTTTCGTGCCTAATCAGGGCATGCACATTAGCTTTCACGGCGCCGCCGGCGACGTCACCGGCTCCTGCCACCTGCTGCACATCGGTGGACAACAAATTCTGATCGACTGTGGCATGTTCCAGGGTAGCCGGCGGCTGCATGAGGAAAATGCCGAGCCGTTCGGTTTTGACCCCAGGCAGGTCTCCCTGCTGCTGCTCACCCACGCGCACTTGGACCACTGCGGCCGCATTCCGCTGTTGGTGAAGCAGGGCTTCCGCGGACCCATCCTCACCTCGCCCGCCACGGTGGATTTGGCTCGGCTGGTGCTGCAGGATGCCGCCGGGCTGGGTCAGGAAGAGGCGCGGCGCCACCATCTGCCGCCGCTCTATGACGCCGGCGATGTGGCGGCGGCGCTGCAACTCATGCAAAGTACCATGGCCTACGGCGCGCCCCGCGAGGTTGCCCCCGGCGTGCGGGCCACCTTTCACGATGCCGGCCATATTCTCGGCTCCGCCTGGATTCTGCTGGAGCTGGAGGAAAACGGGCTGCGGCGCCGGGCTGTGTTCAGCGGTGATTTGGGCAATCGCAACAAGCCCATTTTGCACCCGCCGGAGCCGGCTCCGCCCGCCGACGTGCTGGTGATGGAGTCCACCTATGGCGACCGCAACCATCGCTCCCAGGCGGAATCGGTGGCTGAGTTCCGGACGGCGCTGCAAGCGACGCTGCCGCAGGGCGGCAACGTGGTGATTCCGACGTTTGCGTTGGAGCGGGCGCAGGACTTGTTGTATTACCTGCGCTCCATGGTTGCGGAAAACACGCTGCCGCCGTCCACGCCGGTGTTTCTCGATTCGCCCATGGCCATTTCTGCCACGGAAGTGTTCGAGCACCATCCCGAGGATTTCAACGCCGAGATGAAGGCGCTGCTGGCGGCGGGCACCGATCCGTTCCAGCTCCCGAAGCTGCAGTTCACGCGCACCGCGGAAAGCTCGATGGCCATCGCCAAGGCGCGGGGTGCCATCATCATGGCGGGCTCGGGCATGGCCACCGGCGGACGCATTCTCCACCATTTGCACCACAACCTCGCCGATGCCTCCAACCGTATCGTTTTCGTCGGTTATGCCGCCCAGGGCACGCCCGCGCGGCAAATCATTGATGGCGCCCGCGAAGTGAAAATCTATGGCGAATCAGTGCCGGTGCGGGCGCAGGTGACCACCATCGGCGGATTTTCCGCCCACGCCGACCACGACGACCTGCTCGCCTGGGCGCTGGCCAGCGGCAAGCCCGCCAAGGTGTTACTCGTGCACGGCGAGCCTGCGGCGGCCTCCGTGCTTGCCCACGATCTCGAAGCCCACGGCCTCGCCACCGGCATTCCGCGCCTCGGCGACAAATTCGACCTCGGCTCCGCCTCCGCCGCCCGCGCCTAAAGCAAAAACAGCCCCGCCCCGGCCAACGAAACGCGGCAACCGGGTTGGGGCCAGCGGCCCCCAATTCGCCCTGCGCAGTTCCAGCAGCGGCGCAGCAGCCGCGCTGGGGCCCGCGCCTATCAAAGCGTGGTGATCTCTTTTTCCTTGGCCGCCGCCATGTCGTCAATTTTGCCCTGCTCGGCTTCGGTGAGCTTCTGGACGTCCTCGAGCGCGCGGCGCTCGTCATCCTCGCTGATGCTCTTGGCCGTCTTGAGCTTCTTCACCGCATCGTTGCCGTCGCGGCGGATGTTGCGCAGCCCGGTGCGGTGCGCCTCGAGGATTTTATGCAGGGTCTTGACCAGCGCCTGGCGGCGCTCGGCGGTCAGCGGTGGAATCGGAATGCGCATGAGCTTGCCGTCGTTGCCGGGGTTCAGACCCAGGTCGGCGGCGCGAATCGCCTTCTCGATCGCAGCCAGCGCCGAGGTGTCAAACGGCTGCACCGTCAGCATCTGCGGCTCGGGCGCATTGATGGTGGCCAACTGGTTGAGCGGCATCTCCGTTCCGTAGTACTCCACCCGCACCGTGTCGAGCAAGTGCACCGACGCCCGGCCGGTGCGGATGGCCGCCAGCGAATTGCTGAAATCGCCGGCCGTGGACTCCATGCGCTGGCTCAGTTGCTGAAATACGGGGCGCAGCGCCGGAACGCTGGCGCTCGCCGCAACATGCGGCTTGGATGCTTGGCTCATAACGCGGCTCCAGGGACAGTGTTCACGGCGGGCCCGATGCGCGAGCCCACCGGCTCGCCGCGGGCGGCTTTGACGATGTTGCCGGGCTCAAGCAGGCTGAACACCACCACCGGCACCTGGTTGTCCTGGCACAGCGACACCGCGGCAATGTCCATCACCCGCAGGTTGCGCTGGATGAACTCGTGGTATTCGATGGAGGCGAACCGCACCGCCCCGGGCGTCTGCCGCGGATCGGCGTCGTAGATGCCATCCACCTTGGTCCCCTTCAGGATCACCTGCGCGTGGATCTCCATGGCGCGCAGCGCCGCGGCGGTGTCGGTGGAAAAATACGGGCTCCCCGTGCCTCCCACGAAGATCACGCAGCGGCCCTTGTTCAGGTGGCGGATGGCGCGGCGGCGGATGAACCGCTCCGCCACCTGGTTCATCTCGATCGCGCTCATCACCCGCGTGTCCAGACCGCGGTGCTCGAGCGCGTCCTGCATGGCCAGCCCGTTGATCACCGTGGCCAGCATGCCCATCTGGTCGGCGGCCACGCGGTCCATCTGCCGGGCTTGCAGGGCGACGCCCCGAAAAAAATTGCCCCCGCCCAGCACCAGCGCAATCTGCACCCCGCTGCGCGCAGCTTCCACGATTTCCTCCGCCAGGGCGCCCATCCGCTCCGGCTGGATGCCCAACTGCTGTTCGCCGGCCAGCGCCTCCCCCGACAGCTTCAGCAGCACACGCTGGTAGGCGTTGGCCATACGCGCGTCAGGCCGTCGTTTCGTCGCCGATTTTGAAGCGGCAAAAGCGCCGCACCTGGAGGTTTTCCCCCAGCTTGCCCACCGCGCCTGCCACCAGTTCCTGAATGGTCTGCTTGTCGTCCTTGATGAAGTGCTGCTCGCTGAGGCAGTGCTCCTCAAAGTATTTGGCGAGCTTGCCTTCGACGATCTTGTCCAGAATGGCGGCCGGTCTGCCGGCGTTGACCGCCGTTGCCTGCTCGCGCAAGCGCTCCCGCTCGGCCTCCAGCGTGGCCGCCGGAACATCATCCCGCGACACCCAGACCGGGCCGGTAGCCGCTATATGCATGGCCAGATCATGCACCAATTGCTGAAACTCGGCGGTGCGGGCGACAAAGTCGCTTTCACACGCCACCTCCACCAGCACCCCCAGCTTCCCGCCGGCGTGGATGTAGCTGCCCACCGCCCCTTCGGCGGCGGTGCGCGTGGCTTTCTTCGCGGCCGCCGCGATACCCTGGCGCAGCAGCACTGCCTCGGCCTTCTCCATATCACCTGCAGTCTCGCTGAGCGCGCGCTTGCACTCCATCATCGGTGCGCCGGTGCGCTCACGCAGGGATTTCACTTGAGCAGCGGTGATTTCCATAGTCGGGCTCATCGTGCCGTCGTTCCTACAGCGCCGGCGCCGCTTGCGGGGCATTGCCGTAGCCGCCCACGGACGCCTCCGGGCCCTTGCGCGCCTCGGCGTCCTCCTCCTCCGCGCTCGGAGCGGTGCCTTCCAACGCCGCCGCCGCTTCCCCGCCCTGGCTGCTCTGTCCGCCTGAGGCATGCAAATTGCGCCCCTCGACACAAGCGTCGGCAATGCGCGCCGTGAACAGCCGGATCGCCCGCAACGCATCGTCGTTGCCCGGGATCACGTGGTCCACGGCGCTCGGATCGCAGTTCGTGTCCACCACGGCAACCACCGGGATCCCTAGCCTCCGCGCTTCCGCGACCGCGATCGCCTCCTTGTTCGAGTCAATCACAAAAATCACGTCCGGCAGCCCCGGCATCTCCTTGATGCCGCTCAAGTTGGTGGCCAGGTGCTTGCGCTCGCGCTCCAGCTTGATCACTTCTTTTTTGGGCAACTGCTCGTAGCGGCCATCGCTGCTCATGGCGTCCAGCTCCTTCAGCCGGGTGATGGATTTCTGAATGGTCACCCAGTTGGTCAGCAGCCCGCCCAGCCAGCGCTGGTTGACGAAGTACATGCCCGCGCGCACCGCCTCTTCGGCGATGGCATCCTGGGCCTGGCGCTTGGTGCCCACAAACAACACGATCTTGCCTCGCGCGCATTGCTCCTGCACGTACGCCGAAGCCTCTTTGAACATCTTCAGCGTCTTCTGCAAATCCACAATGTAAATCCCGTTGCGCTCGCCGAATATGTACGGCTTCATCTTGGGGTTCCAGCGTTTGGTCTGGTGCCCGAAGTGAACCCCGGCTTCGAGCAGCTCTTTCATGCTAATGGATGCCAAGTACCCTCCTTACAAAGTTTGCAATCCCGCCGTGCGGGATTTTATTCCAAGCCCTGGTCTTAGCGCTTGGAGAATTGGAAGCGCTTGCGCGCCCCTTTCTGACCGTACTTTTTGCGCTCCTTCATCCGCGAATCGCGGGTGAGCAGCCCGGCCGCGCGCAGCTTGCCGCGCAGCTCCGGATTCAGCAGCAGCAGCGCCCGCGCCACTCCCAGCGCCACCGCGCCGCTCTGGCCGTTGACCCCGCCCCCGCACACGTTGGCGCTGACGTCGTACTGCTCGGCCAGCTCCACCATGACCAGCGGACGGTTCGCCAGCAGCTCGCGCGTGGGCGTGCCGAAATATGCGCCGTAGGTTTTGCCGTTGATTTTGCGCTGCCCGCTGCCGGGCCGCAGAATGACCCGCGCGACCGACGTCTTGCGCCGTCCGGTGGCCTGAAATTGCACGTTGTCTGCCATGGTGATAGTTACGCTCCCGCGCGCCGTTTCGTCAGTTGGATGGCGACCGGCTGCTGCGCGCTGTGGGGATGTTCGGCCCCGGAATAGACCTTGAGTTTGCTGCCCAGATGCTTGCCCAGCCGCGTCTTCGGCAGCATGCCCTCCACCGCATCCCTCACTACCCGGTCGGGATGTTTCACCATGCGCGTCTTCAGCGTGGCGGTCTTGAGGCCGCCGGGCGTGCCCGTAAAGTGGTGGTATTCCTTCTTGTCCAACTTCTGGCCGGTCACCCGGATCTTGGCCGCGTTGATGATCACCACGTGCTCCCCGGTATCCATAAAGGGCGTGAAGTCAGTGGCTTGCTTGCCGCGCAACAGGTTCGCCACGCGCGCCGCCAGACGCCCGAGCACCTCGTCACTGGCGTCCACTACGTACCAACGGGGCACAACTGTTTTGCTGCTGGGAAAATACGTACTCATAACTCTGGCGAACCGAACCCTTTCCAGTAAACAGAAGTGCCCCACAAGACCGAACCCGGCGGGGCCATGGGAGGGGATTACAGCCCGAACAATCCTTCATCCTAATGGACCGCGGCAGCTTTGTCAATCGGCTCCCCCCGCCCACACGTGGCGGGCCATGGCCGGGGGAAAGTTCAACGCCACCGGCACTGCCCGGCTGGCGTGCTGGCTCATAAACCGCTCCACCACCGCCCCAATGGCCCGCAGCCGCGCCCGCTCGGCGCTGTCGCCCACCAGCACAAATTTGACCTTGCGGATAAACAGGTATTCAAAGTACGAAAGCACGCCCCCGGGCAGCAACAGCGCCGCAAACAGCGTCAGAATCCGCTCCACCAGCTCCGGACTGAAGTTGTTCAAGGGCAGGCCCGAAATGATGAAATCGTAGGTCGGACGGTCCGGCCAGGCGCAAATGTCGTCGTAATGCAGCGCACATGTGATGCCACGCTGCTCCACTTTGGCCTCCTCCAAGCGCGCTTCCAGCACCGGTTGAAACGCGCGGTTGATTTCGCAAACCTCGAGCCGGTCGCCGTCCCGCAGCCGTTCCAAAATCGCGCGCGTAAATACCCCGGTGCCCGCTCCCACCTCCAGCACCGCCAGCCGCCGCCGCCCCGCGGCGGCGGCCAGCGGTGCCGTCATCTGCGCCGCGAGCGCGCCGCTGCTGGGCGCAATCGCTCCGGTGGCATGAAAGTGATGCCGAAACTGGCTGTAAAACAGCCAGTACGAACTCCAGGCACTCAGCTTCGGATGACTCGGCGGGGCGGGACTTTGCTTCTGGCTTGCGGGCGCGGTCATGCGCCTAGTATAAGCGCCAAGGTACACGACCGGCCGCCCCCGCATCCAAGCGAAAGTGGAAGTTCGCGATACTCCCCGCTCCGACCTCATCCGGCTAATCACCCGCCCCCACCAGCTCATCGCCTCGCAGTCCCGCACGGTGCTGATCTGCGACCGCGAGGGCATGATTTCTGACGTGCACGAACACGGCGTGTTCATCCACGAAACGCGTGTGCTGTCGCGCCTCGTGTGGCGCCTCCAGCAAGAGCTCTTCACCGCCGAGGCCAGCAGCGTGCATCAGAACTCGCTGCTCGTGTATGCCATCGCGCAGCCGGAGCGGCGCCTGAAGGCCTACTCCGGCGCCACCCAACACAAGGGACATGCGCGCGGCGCCACCGAGGAAACCCTTGAGCTGCGCCTGGCGACCGTGCTCAGCGACGGCCTGCACCAGGACGCCGACATCACCAACTTCACCATCCAGCAGCAGCCGGTGCGCGTGCGCCTCGAACTGGACGCCGATTTCGCCGGCCTGGACGAGGTGCTGAGCGGAAAACGGCGCCAGCGCGGCCGCCTGCGCCACCAACTCAGCCACGACGACGGTGGCGTCTGCCTGCGCTGGTTCTATCAGGCGCGTCACCGCGGCCAGCATCTGCGCCGCAGCGTCGAGCTGCGCTTGCGCGGTCTGCCTGCGAATCTGCGCTTGTACCGCCATGAGCTGAGCTGGCAACTCACCCTGGCGCCCGGTGCCACCGCCCACGTTTGCTTGGAACTGGCGGCCCATATTGAGGAACACACGCTTGCGCCCGCCCCGGCTTGCTACCAGCTCGAATACCGCGATGCGCGCCAAACCGCCTACCTCGACGCCACCACGCGCATCTCACCCCGCCCCCAGCCCCAATCCACCATCGAGCGCGCCATCGAGCGCGCCCGCCACGATCTGGCCAGCCTGCGCATGTTCGATCTGGACCGGCCGGCGGCCGGGGCGGCCTGGGTTCCCGCCGCCGGCGTCCCCAACTATGTCGCCACCTTCGGGCGCGACATCCTCACCGCCGCCTGGCAATCGGCCCTGCTGGGGCCCGACATCCTGCGCGGCTCGCTACAGGTGCTGCGCGAGCTGCAAGGCACCCGCACCGACAATTGGCGCGACGAGCAACCCGGCAAAATGCTCCACGAGGCCCACACCGGACCGCTCTCCGTGCTTAACTATCGTCCCCAGGGCCGCTATTACGGCTCGTTCAACACCTCGCCGTTTTACATCATTGTTCTGTCCGAGTTCCTGCACTGGACCGGAGACCGCGAATCCACCCTCGCGCTTCTGCCCGCCGCCCGCCGCACCCTCGCCTGGATGGAACGCTACGGCCATCCCGGCCACAAGCACTTTTATGCCTTCCAGACGCGCAGCTCCCAGGGCGTGAAAAACCAGGGCTGGAAGGATTCCGGCGATGCCCTGATTTATCCCGACGGCGCCCTCGTGCCCGACCCCATCGCCTCCTGCGAAATCCAGGGCTATGCCTACGAGGCCAAGCTGCGCCTCTGCGAACTGCTGTGGCTTGCCGGCGAGCGCGCCGAGGCGGCACGGATGCTGTGGCAGGCGCACGAGCTCAAAAAGCGCTTCAACGATGTGTTCTGGATGCCGGAGGCGAACTATTTTGCCATGGCCATGGACCCCAAGGGGCGGCTGGTGCGCTCCATCGGCTCCGACCCTGGCGACGCCCTCGCCACCGGCATCATCGCGCCCGACTTCGTCCAGGCCACCGTGGACCGCCTGTTTGCGCCCGACATGTTCACCGGCTGGGGCATCCGCACCCTGTCCTCCGATCACATCGCCTTTAATCCCTACAGCTATCACCGCGGCTCGGTCTGGCCGGCGGAAAATGCCGCCATTGGCGTCGGGTTGCGCCGCTACGGCCACACCCGCCACCTGGCCGAGCTGGTGCGCGCCCAGATGAACATTGCCGAGCGCTTCCAGTTCGTGCGCTTGCCCGAAGTCATCTGCGGTCACGCGCACTCGCAGGCGCAGCCATTTCCCCCCGTCTATCCCAAGTCCTGTTCTCCCCAGGCCTGGTCCGCCGGCGCGCCGCTGATTTTTCTGCAAATGCTCCTGGGCATTTATCCCTACGCGCCCATGCAAACCCTGTTCCTCGATCCCTACTTGCCCGACTGGCTCCCTGAAATCCGGCTGCAAGGCTTGCGGGTGGGCGCCGCGGCGGTGGACATTTCCTTCACTCGCACCGCCGAGGGCAAAACCGAGTTTCAGGTGCAGCCGCACCAGGCTAAACTCCGTGTCCTGCGCCAGCCCTCGCCTTGGTCCGTGTTCGCCACCCCCGCCGAGCGCCTTGAAGATTTCATCGAATCTCTGAAGGCCGCCTGAAGTTTGCGAACTCCAGCCTGGGTTGGTGCGTATGAACTGTATATGAAGCTGCGCATACTGCTTCTAATCCTCGCTGCCGGCTTGGCCCTCGCAGTGCTGCCGGGTGCGCTGGTGGCCCAAAGCGGAAGCTTTCATCGTTCCTATCAGGTGAATGGACCGGTACTGTTGGTCATTCACAATGGCTCCGGCGACGTGCGCGTGAGCGCCATGCCCGGCAATACCGTTACCGTGGATGCCTCCATCCGTGAGAACGGCAGCTTCTTCTGGGGCCCCGACCCCCGGGTGGTGCAGCGCATCGAAGACCAACCCCCCATCGAGCAGGACGGCAATAGCATCCGCATCTCCCTGGTGGACAGCGGTTGGACCCGCCATGTCTCCATTCGCTACACCATCACCGTGCCCCCCCAGACTCAGGTCCAGGCGGAAACCGGCTCGGGCGATATTTACCTCGACAGCCTGCAGCGCGACGCGCGCCTGCAAACCGGCTCCGGCGACGTGCATGTCAACCATCACACCGGCAACGTGCACGCCGCCAGTGGCAGCGGCGATATTTCCTTTGGCAGCATCAGCGGCTCGGCGGACTTTTCCACCGGCAGCGGCGACGTGCGCGGCCGCGACGTCAGCGGCCACCTCCGCGCCTCCACCGGCAGCGGCGAAGTCAGCGTCGCCAGCGTCGGCCAGGGCGCCTACGCCAATACCGGCAGCGGCGACGTCAGCCTCGGTCAGGTATCGGGTGATCTGACCGCCTCCACCGGCAGCGGCGAGGTGAGCGTGGGCGGTCAATTGGACGGTTCCCATCGCTGGGACCTGGGCTCCGGTTCCGGCGAGATCCGGGTCTCCCTGCCGGCTTCGGCCTTTGTCCGCGCACGCCTGGAAACCGGCTCGGGCGACATCGCGGTGCGCTTCCCGCAGCGCGACACCAACATCAGCCGCCACTCCTGGTCCGGCACCATCGGCTCCCAGTCCGGCTCACCCAGCGCCCTGCTGATCGCCCACGCCGACAGCGGCGGCATCGTCGTGGCGCACTGATAGCGGCGTTAGGCCTGGCTACCCGGACGCGGTGTGAAGTCCACCGAGATCGAGAGCCGGTCGCCCTGCGTGTCCAGCACGTTGCAGAAGGTGCGCGCTCCGCGGCGGTTGAACTCCAGCGAAACCAGGGTGTCACCAATGCGCAGGTGATGGATCCGCAACCAGGAGAGCCAGTCCGGCAGCAGCGGATTGACCACCCGCAGTTCGTGCCGGCCCGCGTTCGGCCGCAGTCCCAGCGCCGCGGTGAGCAGCAGGAACCACGCGCCCGACGCCCAGGCTTGGGGCGAGCAGGAGACGGGGTAGTTCACCGGCTGGTCGAACTCGTTGCGCTGCACGCCCACGAACAGCTCCGGCAAGCGCTGCTCCCGAAAAAAATTGGCGGCCTGGAACAGGCCCGTGAGTACCCGCAGCAGCGGCTGCTTGAAATCGTAGAAGGCGAAGCCCTGGGCAATGAGCGAGTTGTCGTGCGGCCAGACCGAACCCCGGTGGTAGCTGAGCGGATTGAAGGTGGGCTCGCCGGCGGAAAGCGTGCGCACGCCCCAGCCGCTGAACATATCGGCGCGCATCAGGCGGCGGGTGAGCTGGCGCGCGCGCTCGCGGCCGATAATCCGGCTCCAGAGCAGATGGCCGGTGTTAGACGTTAACGCCCGCATCGGCTGCTTCCGCGCGTCCAGTGCGGCGGCGTAATAGCCCTGCTCGGAAAGCCAGTATTGGCGCTCGAAGCGGTGCGCGAGCTCGGTGGCCTGACGGCGCAGCCGGTCGGCACCGGCCGAGTCCCCGACCGTGCGCAGCAGCCGTGAGAGGCGGTAGCGGGCGTCGTAGCAATAGCCCTGCACCTCGCACAGCGCCAGCGGCGCTTCCGGCACGCTGCCATCTGGCAGCAGATATGCGTCCCAGGAGTCTTTCCAGCCCTGGTTCCCGAGACCCTGCGGCGAGCGCCGCAAATGCTCGACAAAGCCGTCACCGTCGAGATCCCCCGATTCATCCATCCAGGCTAGGGCGCGCCGGGCGGCCGGCAGCAGCTCTTCCAGTAGTTCGTCGTCGCCGGTCCAGTTGTAGGTCTCATCCAGTACGATCAGGAACAGCGGTGTGGCATCCACGGAGCCGAAATAGGGCGAGTGCGGCATTTCGCCTGCCCGCGTCATCTCCCCCTCCCGCATCTCGTGCAGGATTTTGCCGGGCTCCTCCTCGCGCCAGTCGTCGCGCTCCCGGCCCTGGTGGCCGGCCAGAAATCGCAGCGTCTCCTGCGCCAGGCGCGGATGCAGCATCAGCGCCTGATAGCTGGCAATCAGCGAATCCCGCCCAAAAATGGTGGCGAACCACGGGATACCCGCAGCCACTATCTCGCCCGCTCTTGCCTCCACCGCGCCACCCTCGTTCCCCCTGCCCTCGACAAACGGCACCCGCAACGAAAAAAAATCGCTGGCCGCGGTTTGCAGGCAGCGCGTGAACAGATCATCGGAGCTTTCAAAGCTGGTCGTTTCCCGCTCCCAGTCCTGAAAGTTGGCGCGGCGGCGCGCCAGGCAAGTGGCAAAATCCGCCAACTTGGAGACGCCCTCAGCGCCAGCGGGCGTCCGTTGCGCATCCTCCTCAGCCACTTCGATTCGGCACAGCAGCGACTCCTCTCCTCCCGGCTCGAGCAACATTTCAAAGCTGGCGCTGTTGGGCCGCAACTCCCGCGGCGCCGGATCAAACCGCACCCGTGTCTGCCTCAGCCGCTCATCCCGGCCGAGGTAGGCGAACCTTACTCCTTCGGCTTGCAATTGCGGTCGAAAGTAGGTTCCCGCCGCCCCGCGCAGCATTCCCCGCACTTGGAACACGTCCATGAAATCGGCCGCAAACTCGATCTCCACCCTCAACGCCACCGGCTGTAGGCTGAAATTGTGAAACGTCATCCGGTCAAAAAACGTCCCCGCCAGTAACTGCTCGCGGTGAATATGCACGGTGTTTTCCGGCAGGTCGAGGTTGTCCCGCACGGCGCTGTTGGTCGTGGTGAGCTCGATCTGCGCCAGCAGATTGCGCTGCGTGGCCGCCGACAACACCAGGGCGCGATGCCCGTTGACGCGCAGCTCCCAATGGCTCAAAAAGCGCGTGTCCGCGAAGAACAGTCCCACATCGGTCGAGCTGGGCGGCGTAATGTCACCCGCGACGGCGGTGGCGAGGAAGGTCTTGCCGTCTATCAGGGTGAGATTGTTGACCCGGCGCAGCTCAGCCGCGTGCACCAGGCGCGGTTGCGGCGGCGTGGGCGCCACCTCCAGGTCGTTCAGCTCACGGCCAGCCATACGCGGCTACCTGTCGCGGGGGTCGCGCCGCTTTGCACCGTGGGCAAAATCGGCGCGAAAGCCGCGGCATTGACTGACGCGGCCCGCCCCCGGTCGGGTCCCGCACTTCTCAGACTCAGGACACTAGGATGCAGCTTGCATGGGTTGCGCCTGCGCGGCCAGGCAGGATTCGTATACGGCGATGTAGTCGCCCACCATGCGTTCCACGCCGAAGTGGCGTTCGGCGTATGCGCGGCAGGCCTCCGCGACAAGGTTGACGCTGGCCGCGCGCCGCGCCATGTCGGCGGCGTCGCGGCAGATCCAGCCGGAAATGCCGTTCCTTACCACTTCCGGCGCTGCGCCGCGCGCAAACGCCAGCACCGGTACACCGCAGGCCATCGCTTCCACCATGACTAACCCAAACGGCTCTTCCCACTCTATCGGAAACAGCAGCGCTCGCGCTCCCGTCAGCAACTCGTTTTTCCCCTCTAAATCCAGTTCGCCTACATACTCGATATCCCGCCCGAGCTGCGGCCGCACTCGCTCCTCCCAGTAATCGCGGAACAGCGGTTGAATCTCGCCCCCGATCTTCAGGGGCAGGCCCGCCTGCCGCGCCACCTGGATGGCGACGTGCGTGCCTTTGATCGGTGCAATGCGGCCGATAAAGCAGAGATAGTCGCGGCGCGCGCCAGCCTCGAGGCGATAGCGATTCATCTGCAAGCCGTGGTGGATCACCGCCAGGCGTGGCATCGTTTCCGCCTCCGCCTGGCGCCGGCTGATGGCGACAAAACTCACCTTGGGAAACGACGCATAGTACCGGCTCAGGGCAGGCTCATGCGGGTGGTGGAGGGTATAGACGAACGGCGTCCGCACAAAGCGCGACAGGTTCAGCCCAGGAGCATTGTTCAGGTGGATCACGTCGCAGTCACGCGCCGCATCGGCGCAGGCCCAACTGCAGTGGTCGAGATCCTCCAGGCTCGACTCCAACACCGATTCCACGGGCCAGCGGCCCTCGCGGTTCCGCCATCGGATTTCGCACCCCACTTGCGAGTTCCCAACCGTGTAAACCACCGGCTCGTGTCCGCGTTCTTTCAACCCCTCGGCGAGCTGGGCCACAAACAACTCCGTGCCGCCGTAACGTTGCGGCGGCACGGTGATGTACGGTGGCACTACAATCCCGATTTTCATCTGACCCTGGAGCAATTTCAGGCGGCTTACATCAACGCCCATTTCGCTTTGGCGTATTAGATGAGCTGCCGGTGTTGGGGCTGTATGTACCCTGCACGGCAGCAGCGGGCCCCAGCTCCGGGGCCCCCAGTGCGCCTGCGCCTTGGGGTGGGAGCGAGGCGCGGACTGCGAAATTCGGAATGGGCGAGCGTCCCAGCGAGCGCCGGCCGCGAGGCACAGCGTCGAGTTGGGGCTAGGGGGCCCCCAACCTGACGCGAGCATAAGCGGGGCGCGCGGCGCAGCCGCGCTGGGGCCCGCGCCAGCAATGAATCCGCGCCTATCTTTCCTACCAGCTGCTATAGGGCGTGCCATCCAGTCCGTCACCGCTGGCGCCGCTGTGCACGTCTACGATTCCGCTCTGGGTTTGGTCCGGCGACATCACCGTGTCGTCGCTCTCTGTGACCCAGGTCGAGGCGGAATGCGTCATCGGGTCCTCGGGTATCGCGCGCAGGTATCCGGCGGTGACCAGGTCTCCCAGCGACTGCGGTGCTTCCTGCTTGTCGAGCGTGTACTGGTTAATCAGCGAACGCAGCTGGAACAGGTCGTCCCGCAGTACGGCCTCCTGGGAGGCGCGGATCGTGGTGCGGTAGTTGGGCACGGCCATGGCCAGCAGGACGCCGATGATGGCCAGCACGATGATCATCTCGATCAGCGTGAATCCGGCTCTCCGCTTTACCATTTGTCCACTTGCGTCCCATCGAGCGCCGTGGCCTGGCTGGTGGTGTAGACGTCAAATACGTCCTGGCCGCCCCAACTGCTCGCATCGGCTTCGTCCTGCACCGATCGCTGGCCCCAGTCATAGGAGTTGGTGAACGGGTCTTTGGGGATCGCGCGTAGGAAGCGGATTTTTTCCGTACCCATCTCCACCCCATCCACCAGCGTCTGCAGATCGGGCGGATACCCGTGGGTGTCAACCTGGACCTGCATCAGGCCGCGGTCGGCGGCGTCCTTGTAGCGGTCAATCGCGTTCCGCATTTCGCGCAAATCGAGGCGGAGCAGATGCTCCTTCTGCCGTTCTATGCTGACCCGCGCCAGCGGAATCGCCATCGAGGTCAGCACCACCAGGATGGCCGTGGCCACCAGCAGTTCCACCAGGGTCATCCCCGCTGCCAGCCTGGTGCGCCGCCGGCTCATTGGACCACAACCGTGGCGGGTACGCTGGCCAGATTTTGCGGCTCGCCCTTGGGGCCGCGCGCTCCCAGGCGGCTGAGGGCGAGGGTCGAACGGCCCGGCGCCTTGGCCGTGAAGGTGATCGTCAGCACGGGGCCCGAACCGCTCAGGCCTGCGGCCCCGGCCGGCCGGCTGAGGCTCACCTGCGCCGTGCCCGACACCGCGTCCTCGCGATGCACCAACGCTGGCGCGGCCCCGCCGCGCTTCAGGAACCCGCCCAGTTGTATGCTGTCCACCTGCAGCACCCGCGGATCGTAGTTGAGCTGGAAGCTCATGGCGTAGGCGTCGCGGGCATGGCTCAGCTCTAGCTGCACCTGGATTTTCTGTCCCGTCCGCGCCTGCGAGGCCGGCGGGGTGAACGCCAGCTCCGGCTCGCCCCCCGTCGCCGCTACCGCCGGTCCTGCCGCTGCCGGCTGCGCTGCCGGCTCCGGCGTCGCCGCTGCCGCCCCCGGCGCCGCCGTGGTTGCCGGCAGCTCGCGCAGTTGCACGTTGTTCTGCGTGCCGGTGTACAGCGCCTGCAGGTCCTGCGGCGTGATGTTGAGGCGGTGCACGATGTGCGGCGTCAGCACGATCAGGATTTCGCTGTGCACGGTTTCGTCGTGGGTGGACGAAAACAGCCATTTGAATACCGGCACCTCGCTCACAAACGGCAACCCCTGTACGTTGTGCGTCACCGTGTTCACCATCAGGCCGCCCAGCGCCGTACTCTGGCCGTTGCTGAGCTCGATGGTGTGGTCAATGATGTTATTGCCGATAATTGGTTGCTGGATACCGCCGATGCTGGTGTAGCTGTTGACGCTGGAAATTTCAATGTGCTCTTTGAGCAATACGGTTGAGTCGCCCTCGATTTGCGGCGTCATGTTAATGATTACGCCCACTTGCTCAAAGTTGAACTGGGTGTTGACCAGGGGATTGATGCCCACGCCGCCCACGCCCGGCTGGAAGCTGCCGGTGGCGACGGGGATCTTCTCCCCGATCTGCAGCTCCGCTTTCTGCCCCTGGATGGCCCGCAATTCCGGCTCCTGCACCGTCTCCGTGCTGCTGTCGCTGAGCAGCGCGTTGAGCGTCGCGTTGGGAATCGTGACGGAAAAATTGCTGCTGTTCAGATGCGTCAGTTCGTTCAGCGTGGGCGCATTGGTGGTGGGAGTCGTCGTGGTCCCGGTGGTGGTCGAGCTCGACGCGGAGGTGCTCGTTTGCGGTGCCTGCAAGCCCAAGCCAAAGCTGGTCGGCGGCAAAAAGCCGAGATCCCGAGCGCGGTCGCGGTTCACCTGCAGAATGCGCACGTCCACCACCACCTCGGGCGGCATTTTGTCCAGATCGTCCAGCACCTTCTGCACCATGGCGACCTTGTCGGGCGTGTCCCGCATCACCAGCGCATCGATGGCTGGCACCGGCATTAAATGCGGTTGCGGCTGCATCAGCCCGCGGATCGCCTGCGCCAGCTCGGTCAGGTCCGTCGCCTGCTGCACGTTCTTGATGTAAAACACCTTGAGCACCGTGGGGTCCACCTGCTCATGATTCTGCTGGCTATTGGTGGCCACCAGAATCGTGTTGGGCGTGATGGGTGTATAGAAGCTGTTGGTCTGCACGTCGAGCACGCGCAGGATCTGCAACATCGTCAGGTTGTGCAGCTCCAGGCTGACGCGGCCAGTGTTGCTGTAGCCGCCTCCTGCGCCGGAGTTGTCAAAGATGACGTTCAGCCCGGCCAGCTTGCCCGCCGCGAGATAGGCGTTTTTGGGATCGGTATTGACGGTGAAATCCTTGATCAGCGTGTTGGCCAGCGGCCCCAGCTCGACCGGACCGGCCGCGCGCGCCAGCCGCTGTTGCAGCGTGTCCACCTGCTCCGCTCCCACGCCCTCGCCCGGCGGCGGCGGCGGCGGATGCAGGATGTTTTCAATCGCCTGCATTTCCTGGCCGGCGACGAAGTTGGCCGGGTCAATGCGGGCGGCAAGCTGAATTTGCGCCAGCGCTTCGGGGTATTTTTTTTCACCCTTGAGTTTTTCGGCTTGCTGGATGTGGGCGTTGGCGGCCGCGAACTGGGCGTGGTGGGTGGCGATCTGGTACTCGATATTGTCCGGCGACAACTCCATCGCCTTCTTGAAGTCCACATACGCCTGGTCGTAGTTATTCGCTGCCATGGACATTTCGCCATGCCGGTAATACGGTTCCCCCTTGTCGGCGGCGTGCAGCCGCGGTGCCGCCCCAACCAGTAGGACCGCCAGCAGGCACAAAACGGATAGGGCGAGGGATGGCCGGGTCACGGGTGTCCAGGGAAACAGGGCGGGGGGGCGTTCTGCAAAGTTTAGCATGGGGGGCGGAATCCGCCTTCTGCCTGCAAGGAGCGGCCCCATGGCGCCGCCGTTCTGTAAAATTGAAGATGTGGTGGATGCCCGGCACGAAGCCCAGAAAAACATCGCGGAAAACCGCCAGGCGCACCACAACTACGAACTGCTGGAGCGCTGGGAAGCCGGCTTGGCTCTCACCGGCGGCGAGGTCAAATCGCTGCGCGAGGGGCAGGTGCAGCTTAAGGATAGCTACGGCCTGCTGCGCGAGGGCCAGTTGTGGCTGCTGAACTGCCACATCAGCCCCTACAAAAACGCCGGCTATGCCGTGCACGATCCCGACCGCACCCGCCGCCTGCTGCTGCACCGCGCCGAACTGGAGCGGCTCGAAGGCAAAGCGCGGGAGAAGGGGCTGACCCTCATCCCCCTGCGCCTGTATTGGAAAAACGGGCGGGTGAAGCTGGAGCTGGCCCTGGCCAAGGGCAAGCAACTGTATGACAAACGCGCCACCGCGCGTCGGCGCGAAGCCGAAGCCACGGCCCGGCAGGCCATGAAGGAACACGTACGACGATGAACACTGAATTGTTGTTCTCCGCCACCGGCAAGCTTGCGCAGGTGGAAACCGAAGCCCTGCTGGTCGTCGCCGGCGAATCAGCCCCCGCCGCGGGTACCGCCGCCGATGCCGCCATCGCCGAGCTCTACCAGCAGCAGGAGTTTACCGGCAAGGCCATGGAAATCGCCATTTTGCATCATCCCGCCGGCATGAGGGCCCGGCGCCTGGTGCTCGCCGGCCGCGGCACCACTGCCTTCGGCGTGCTCGATGCCTGGCGCCTGCTGGGCGCCGTCGCCCGGCAGTTGAAGGGCAAGGGCGTCCATCAAATCACGCTCGTGCTGCCCGACGCCTTGCCCGCCGAAACCGCCGCGTGGGCCGCGGTGACCGCCGTCGCCTCGGCGAATTTCGAACCTGGCGTCTACCGCAGCGACCACAAGCCGGACCAACAGATTACTGCGCTGGCCTTGATTCCTCCCGCCGGCGCCGATCGCGCCCGCCTCGAACGTGCCGCGCACGAGGCTGCCATCTGCGCTGAGGCCCAGCGCTTCGCGCGCCAGTTGGCCAACGAGCCCGGCAACCGCCTGACCCCGGCGATGCTCGGCGAGCGCGCCCAGGCCATGGCTCGCCAGGCCGGCCTCGCCTGCGAGCTCATCGGCCCCGATCGCGCCCGCGAGCTCAAAATGGGCGCCTTTCTGGCGGTGGCGCAGGGCAGTGCCGAGCCCCCCTGCATGATGGTGCTGCGCTATAACGGCGCCGCCGCCCCTGCCGGCCCCACCCTCGGCATCATCGGCAAGGGCATCACCTTCGACAGCGGCGGCATCTCCATCAAGCCCGCCGCCAATATGGATTTAATGAAGTTTGACATGTGCGGCGGCGCCGCCACCCTCGCCGCCATGCAGGCAATCGCCGCCCTCAAGCTCAACCTCAACGTGATTGCCGTGGTGGCGGCGGCTGAAAACATGCCCGGCGGGCGCGCGCAAAAGCCCGGTGACGTGCACACGGCCATGTCAGGCAAAACCATCGAGGTGCTCAACACCGACGCCGAAGGCCGCATGGTGCTCGCCGACGCGATTCACTACGCCAAGACCCTGGGCGCGACCCATTTGATTGACTCTGCCACCTTGACCGGCTCGGTCGTCGTCGCGCTCGGCCAGGTGAACACCGGCGTGTTCTCCAACCACGACCCCTTCTACCATCGTCTTGAGGAGGCCCGCGCCCGCTCCGGCGAAAAGATGTGGCGTCTGCCGCTCGACCAGGAATACTCCGACCAGATCAAGGGCTCAATCGGCGACATCCTCAACACCGGCGGACGCTGGGGCGGCGCCATCACCGCCGCCGCCTTCCTGCAGGCCTTCGTCGGCGACACCCCCTGGATCCACCTCGACATTGCTGGCACCGCCTGGCTGGAGGAAAACAAGCCCTGGATGCCCAAAGGCCCCACCGGCGCCCCCACCTACACCCTCATCGAGCTGGCCCGCGAGCTGGCCGCCACCTAGTCGCAATTTGGAGGCGCCGGGAACCCGAACGCACGTGCGCGTCGGGTTGCCCACCCTGCTGTGAGTGCGCAGGGCGGGGTTGGGGAAGAGCGCCCGCGCCACAAAATAAATTTGCGGGTTCGGCGTCCTCATGCGTATTGCTCTAAGTAAGCAGTTCCAAACTGACTGTAGCCGGCGGCCGGGATCGCGTGCGACTTCTCCTTGAGAAAAGCCGCATCCAGCCGGCCCGCAGCGGGCTGCACCAAGTCTGGAACCGCTTGAGAGGCAGCGTAAGACCAGTCGCGGAAGGGGCCGTGTCACCAGGCCGTGGGCCCGAGCGCAGGCCCAAGGCCGGGGTTCCCTACCGGGTTCTGGCCCGCTGCCGGGGGAAACTCTCGGGAAGGGCCGCGATGCAACCGCAGTGGGCACGCAGGCAGCCAGGGCGAAGGAGCGTAGTTGGAAATACCTGACCGCACCCGTACGACTGAGGACGAAGGTCCCCGCCCCGCTCCCGGTTTGGCCTTGGATTCGGAGACATTCGAACAGGCAGTGGCCGCACACCAGCGCATGGTGTTTAGCCTTGCGCTGCATACACTGCGCGACCGGGCGCTGGCCGAAGAGTTGACTCAGGATGTGTTTCTGGCGCTGCTCGAGAACCGCGGCCGGATTGAGTCCGCTGAGCATCTCGTCCAGTGGTTGCGACGCGTGACCGCACGCCGGTGCATCGACCAACTCCGGCGGTTGCGCTGGCGCCGCTGGCTGTCCCTGCGCGAAAGCGACGAAGCCGCGGGCGTTTCCGCCAGCGCCCTCCGGGGCGACCCGCTGCTGGCGGGGCGCCTCCAACGGCTCCTCCGTGGTCTGCCCGCGGCCGTGCGCGTCGCCCTGGTGCTCCGCTATCAGGAGGATCTGGAACCGGCAGAGATCGGCCGCGTGCTCGGTATCCCGGAAAACGACGTCAGAAAGAAGCTGCGACACGCCCTGGTGGTTCTGAAACTGCGGCTGCAGCCGCCGCAGCCGCCTGGCCCTCCCGGCCCACAAAAAACGGCAGCCAACCACACCCCAACGCCGCCGGGCAACTTGCACGCCTGCGTGCCCGCCGCGCTGGCGCCAACCAATCTGGAGCAGGGATGAACGACAAATTCCAACCCGATGGCAACTATGCGGAGGCCGAACTGGAGCAGCGCCTGCGCGATCTCTACCGCGGCGAAGATCCGCCCGCCAGCCTGACCGCGCGCATTCTCGTGCGCGCCCGCGGCCCCCTCGGCCCCGCCCACCATGCCAGGCTGGCCGCCAACTGGTGGCGCCGCCACGCGCCGCTTCTCTCTCTCTCCACCGCCCTCCTGGCGGTGTGCGCCTACGTGACCATCGGTGTCGCGCACGGCCGGCAAGTCAAAGCCCGGCGCGCTCTCGTGGCGCAAGCCAACCTGGTGTACGCGCTGCAGGTTACGGCCGGGGAACTCAACTGGGCGGAAGGCAGAATCACTCGCGACTTGGCCGAACCGGCCACCCCACCCCGGTTGCGGCCGCTTGCCGCGCGCCGCATCCATCAACCCTGATTTTGCTCTGAAAAGGGGGCGAACAAGTCATGAAGTCGGTACCCATGGGGATAAAACGATGGTTCGGCGCAACGCTCGTGGCCCTGGCGCTGGCCGTCAGCCCACTGGCGGCGCAGCCGCCCGCTGCGGTCCAGCCCGGCCGCATTCAACTCACGTTCGGCGGCCTCGCGCGCCGGGCGGCTGAAGTCAGCGACGTCACCCTCGACGGCCCCATGCTCCAGCTTGGCATCCGCATGCTTTACCGCCAGGAAAGCGATGGCCAGGCGCGCCGGGTTTTGTCGCAGCTCAAGGGCGTGTACGTCAAGAGCTTCCGCTTCGACAGCCAGGACGGATATTCAAGTCACGACCTGCAATCCATCCGGCGTCAACTTCAGGCCCCAGGGTGGGCGCAAATCATGAGCGTCCACAGCCGCCGCGCTTGCAGAAATGTGGACGTTTATATAATGACCACCGCCCACGGCGTCGCCGGCATGGTGATCATTGCCGGCTACCCGAAGGAGCTGCGCGTCGTGAACCTGGTGGGACCGATTGATCCCGCCGCGCTCAGCCAGCTCGGCGGCCACTTTGGTATTCCCCGCGTGCATAACCCAGCCTGAGGCAGCGATGAAAACCCATACCCCACCCTACTGCGCGCAAATAGTTGGCATTGCACTTCTCCTGGCGGCGCTGGCCGTGCTGGCGCCCACTGCCCCGGCACAGAATCCAAATTCCGCCACCGAATTTGCCCGGACCGTCCACGGCATCTCGCTGGCGCTGCACACCCGCCCCCACCATCGCCGGCTGCTCGGCATCTCGCAATTGTTCATCCGCGGCGCCGCCCTCGGATCCAGCGACGTGCACGTCGCGATGTTCGATCTCCCCGGCAAGCCTTCGCGCTCCGAACGCGCTGCCGTCAATGCCGCCCTGCAGGCTTCGCTCCCCGCGCCCTGGCAGTTGGTTGGCCACCGCACCTCGCGGTATGGCCGCAAGGAATCGTGGATTTATGCCCGCCCCAACGGATCGCGCGCGACCACCCTGATTTGCCTGCTTGAGCGCGGCGAGGCCACGCTGGTGATCGCCAACGCCGATCCCCAGACGGTGCTGGACAGCCTGCAAGGGCAGGGCATCGTCCTCTGGAGCCACAAATCCGTGGTGCGGGGATTATGGGGCGGGCTGGGCGACGGTTCCGGCTTCGGGCCCGGCATCGCCTTCAAGACCCCCGCGGGCACGATCAATATGTTGCAATTGCACGGCAGCGCGCAGCTCACCTACCAGGGCTATTTTCTCTCCACCCTCGGTTTCCGTTTCGATCCCACCGGTGGTGACATGCAAACCTTCAGCCTCGATCTGACCGGGCGCTATCAGGTTAGTCCGGATGTGGA
This sequence comes from Terriglobales bacterium, assembly GCA_050747905.1. Lineage (GTDB taxonomy): Bacteria > Acidobacteriota > Terriglobia > Terriglobales > SCQP01 > SCQP01. The sequence continues at coordinate 57,897 of JBOGKQ010000002.1, forward strand.
TTTCTTTGGAATCGGGCCGAACAGCCCCTCTCAACGTGCCATGTATGATCTGCAGGAGCGTGGCCTGGCGCTCACCTTCGGAGTCCGCCCCGCCGAGGCACTCAGTTTCGGCGTGGGCGAGAGTTATTCCGGCAACCGCGTGTTCGGCGGTACAGAGAGCGGCTATGCCAACGCCCAGCAGGTGTTTTCTCCGGCGCTGGTTTCAGGCCTGGCCCGCGGCGCTAATCTGCTCAGTACGTTTGGTTTTCTCCAGTTCGACACCCGCGATTATCCCCTCAGTCCGCACCACGGCCTCTACCTGCGCCTCTCAGCCTCGGACAACAACGGCGCCGGCCACAGCAACGTCGGCTTCTGGCATTACCAGGCCGACGCGCGTGCCTACTTGCCCCTCACCCGCAGCGACGTGCTGGCGTGGCGCGGCCTGAGCACCTGGAATCTGGCCAAGCCCGGCGATCAAGTGCCCTTCTTCCTGCTGGCGCGCTTGGGCGACAGCTCGGCCCTGCGCGGCTATCGTCCCTATCGCTTTTATGGCCTGAACGCGCTCACTTCCAGCCTGGAATACCGGCACTACTTCAGCACCGGTTTCGGTGCGTTCCTGTTCGGTGACCTCGGTCAGGTCTATGACGTGCGCTCCCAACTCACCCGTTCCAACATGCGCGCCACCTGGGGCTCGGGTCTGCTGTTCAACGACAGCCGCAGAAAAACCTTGTTCAAAGTGTTCTTCGGCATCACCGCAGACGAGGGCCACCGGTGGTTCCTGACTCTGGGCCCCACGTTTTAAAGGCTGGGCCGCTCGCCCATTCCGAATTTCGCGGCCCGCGCCACTTCTCCCCCATGGCCAACCCCTCCGCCATGGCCGCGCATCCAATCGCCACTGCCGTGTGTGCAAAGCGACTCACGAACGGGCTCATCTCGCGCCAGGGGCCGAGCGCGAGCGCAGGCCCAGGGGGCGCTCGCTGGCACGCTCGCCCATTCCGAATTTCGCGGCCCTTGGCGCCGATTTTGCCTACGGTGCAAAGCGGCGCGAACCACGCGCAGCGCGGTGCCACGACTCTTACTGATTCTAAACGGCTTCCAGCAACATGTGGCACACTACACGGCGACCTGGAAACGCCCAGAGCGCCCTTCGCCATCGCAGGCCCAGGGCCGGCGTCCCCTCCCGCGTTCCGGCCCACCGCCAGGGAAAATTCTCGGGAAGGGACAAGATGCAAGGCGGTCGAGGACGTATGGAGATACTGACCGAGCCTGCGCGAACGAGGACGAAGCTCCGCGCCGCATATCGCCCCGCCCCGCTCCTTATCCCGCCCGCCAGCGTGCCTGGCGGTGCAGGAACGCCAGTATTTCGGCCACCGCCGCGTACAAGCGGCCCGGAATCGGCGAGCCCATCTCGACATATCCGTACAGGGCGCGCGCCAGCGGCCGGTCCTCGACGATGGGTACACCGTGATGTACGGCCAGCGCGCGAATGCGCGCCGCCACCAGATTCCGCCCCTTGGCCACCACCACCGGCGCCGCCATCAGCGCCGGCTCGTAGTGCAGCGCCACCGCGTATTCGGTCGGGTTGACGATCACCACGGTGGCGTGCGGCACCTCGCGCATCATATACCGCCGCTGCATCTGCCGCTGGATGCGCCGGATGCGGCCCCGGGTTTCGGGATTGCCCTGCGTCTCCTTGGTGTCGTCCTTGACCTCCTGCTTCGTCATTTTCAGCGACTTTTCGTGGGCATGGCGCTGCAGAATATAGTCCACCCCCGACCACAACAGCAGCACCAGCCCGCCGCGCCAGGCCAGCGCTATCACCAGCTTCACCATCCAGGCCAGCGCCACCGGCACGCTCATGCTGCCCGCCTGCACCAGTTGATTCCAGTCGCCTGCCAGCACGCTCCAGGTCAGCCACGCCATCACCCCCGCAGGGACTATGGATTTGACGGTGCGGCTGATGTTGGCCGACGACACCATGTTTTTGAGATTCCCGGCCGGCTGCAGGCGATCGAGCTTGAACAGGGCTTCGGGAGCAAACACAAATCCACCCTGAAACGCGACCGCCGTGCCAACCACCCAGGCGGTGGCGCACACCGCCGCACACCAGTACAGCGTCATTTGAATGGTCGCGCGGAACTGGGCGAGCCCGATGACCGCCCCCGGCCGCGTCGCCTGGTCGAGCAATTGTGCCAGCACCGTCCGCCATTGCGTCAGACCGCCGCCCGAGAACCAGGCCATGACGGCGATGGCGGCCAGCAGAGCAGCGGCACCGGGCAAATCACGACTGCGTGCAATCTGGCCTTTCTTTTTCGCCTCTTCGCGCTTATGCGGGGTTCCCGGTTCGGTTTTGTCGCTACCCGGCATCGTCGCTTACCCCAGCTGCCGCGCATGCTGCAGGAAAAAACCCAGCGCCTGCTGGAACTGGTTGCCGAACATCGCCGGCCAGAAGCTCATCGCGGCGATCAGCACGCCATAGCCCACCAGCGCCTTCACCGGAATACCCACGTACATCACCGGCAACTGCGGCGCGACCTTGGCAAAAAACGCCAGCGTCACGTCAATCAGCAGCGTGGCCAGCAGGATGGGCAACACCAGCTCCAGGCCCCAAATCCACAGTTGGCCGGCGAATTCCAGCATCGCGTGCCCGGTGAGCGCCGCCAGGCTGGTGCCCAGCGGCAACTGGGTAAAGCTCGTCAGCAGTGCCATCAGGATCCAGCGATGCACCCCCAATTGCAGGAACACGTAGAGCACCACGAGGCGGTGGAATGTGGTCAGGATGGTGCTGTCGGCCTGGGTGGTGGGATCAATCGAGGTCTCCATGCTCAGGCCGAGCTGAAAGCTCGCCACCTCGCCCGCCAGCACCACGCCTTCAAACACAATCTGCGCCGCCAGTCCGAGAAACACGCCGACGATCAATTGCGAGAGCCCGTCGCCGAGCAGATCGAGCACCGGGCGTGGAGCCAGGGGCGCGCCGTTCAACGGCAGCAGCACCGCCGTCAGCGCTACCACCAGCGCCGCCTTGATGCGGGGCGGCACCGTCGCGTCACCGAAAAACGGCGCCGAAATGAACAGGCCGCTCAGCCGGCAGGCGATCAGCAGCGCCGGCACCACATAGGGAATCCATTGCGTCGGCACAGGCAACGAGGCAGGCTCCTAGTGCAGGTATGGGTGCAAGTTCCCCAACAGCCGAACCGTATAGGTCACCATCTGGCGGAACATCCAGGGTGCCAGAAAGTAGGCGCTCAGCGCCACCGCCGCCAGCCGTGGGACGGTGGAAACCGTGGTGTCCTGGATCGAGGTCACCACCTGCAGGATGCTGACCACCAGCCCGATCACGGTGGCAAACACCAGAATCGGGCCGCAGATCAACAGCGTGATCTGCAGCGCGTTGCGCCCCAACTCGATGGCTTGGTCCGCTCCCATGGGTCAGCCTGGTCACGCAAAGCTGTGCAGCAGCGAGCCCACCAGCAGGTGCCAGCCGCCCGCCGCCACGAAGACCAGCAGCTTGAGGGGAGTGGAAATCACCACCGGCGGCAACTGCAGCATGCCCACCGCGGTGGTGATCGAGGCGACGATCATGTCAATCGCCATGAACGGCAGAAACAGCACTACCCCGATCTGAAACCCTGTCTGCAGTTCGCTCACGATGTAGGCCGGAATCACTACCCGCATGGGCAGGTCAGTGGCCACGCGCGGGCGCGGAAGCTTGGCCGCCGCGGTGAACAGCGCGAGGTCGTTTTCGCGCGTGAAGTGGAACATGAAATCCTTCAGCGGCACGCTGGAGCGGTCCAGCGCCTGGGTGATGGAAATGCGGCCGCTGTCGTAGGGAATCACCGCCTGCTGGTAAATGCTCGCGCCCACCGGCTGCATGATGAACCAAGTCAGAAACAGCGACAGCCCGATCAGGATTTGATTGCTGGGGGCGGAGTTGGTGCCCAGCGCCTGGCGCAGAAAATGGAACACCACCAGCAGCCGCACGAACGGCGTCATCGAGATCAGAATCGCCGGGATCAGCGTCACCAGCGTGAGGATGACCACGATCGTCCACGACAGATCGTTGTTCATGCCGGGCAGCCGCAGGCCCGGCGCCTGCGCCAGCAGCATGGCCGGATAGATCACTGCAGGTCCCGTCCGCGAGCCGCCGGGGGCGGAAAATCCTCCAGCCCGCCGCCCAGATCGTCCAACAGGGTGAGCGAGTGCGGGGTCGCCCCGATCAGCAGCTCGCGGCCGTCCACCACCAGCAGCGCCACAAATCGCCGGTCGCCCAGCGACAGTGTCTCTTGCAGCCGTAACCGCCGCGCCCGGCGTTTGCGCGGGCTCGCCAGCCAGCGTTTGAGGTCCCAGGAATGTAAGCTCGGGGTCGCCATGGCAGCCCTCATTCCGCCAGGCGGGTCACTCGCACCGCCAGCTTTTCGTCCACTCCTTCAAATTCTGCCCACGCCAGCAGTTGGCCGTTGGCGCGGATGGGCACATCCGCATTCTGTTGCCAGCGCGTTTCCACCACCGATTGCGGCGCCATCCGCAGCACGTCGCCCACCGTGAAATGCGGCACCGACAGCTCCACCGTGAGCGCGCACGGCAGCCACTGCAAATCCTCCCAGCGGTCGCCATCCGCGGCCTCCGGCGCCCGAGCAAGCGGCGCTAGCGCATCCGCGCTGGGCGCGGGCGTCGCCGCCAGGGCCATTACGGCCGCGGCGGGCGGGGGGAGTGGGGGTGCGGAAGCGGCGGTGGCCATGGCGGAACAATTAGCGCTGGATCAGAAACTCATCGAAATAAACGTGGCGGATGCCGGCGTTGGGCAGACGCTTCTGAATGGCGGCCAGCACCGCCTGCTTCAGCGTCGCCTTGCCCGCTTCGGTGAGCAGGACGTCCGCGGTCTGCGAGGTCACCAGCGTGACCAGCGTGTCGCGGGCAACCGATTCGATGGTGCTGTCTGCTTTTTCGTCTGGGTTGTTCACCCCGACCGTGATGGCCAGGCGCAAGTACGCGGGCGTGGCGTCCGCCAGGTTATATACGGTGCTGTCCAGCTTGATCAGACGCAGCGGCGCCAGCGGCGCGGCTTCGACTTTCTTGCCGCCATGGTGCAGCAGGCTGCAGCCTGTGAGCAGCGGCAACAGCAGGCTGCATGCCCACACGGCCTGGTAACGGAACGATCGCATGCCATTTAGATTGCAATTGGAGTGCCAACTCCTAATTAACAAGTTCTTAAAAATTAGAGCGAAACCAGCGAACGCTGGGCGTGCGGTTTGGACATCAGGAAAAGCCGCAGGCGCTTGCCCCAAGCCCGCTACACCAAGGCTGGTTGGGTCCGGCCCGCTGCCGGGGAAAGCTCTCGGGAAGGGGCGGGATGCAAGCGGAGCGGAAACGCAGGCCAACATTCGCGGGGACGAAGGTCCGCGCCGAATATCACCCAGCCCCGCTCCGCTCACCCGGGATGCCTATTGCTGCATATTCAGGGTGTCCTGCGTGACCTGATCAAACGTGGTGACCGTCTTCGCGCTGGCTTCATAGCTTTGTTGCGCCTCGATCAGGTTGGCAAATTGAGCGGCAATATCCACGTTCGACTGCTCGATCGACCCCCCCTGGACCGCGCCCAGGCTGCCGCTGCCGGGGACGCCGATGGTCGGCAGACCGGACGCGGCGGTGCTGACAAAATTGTTCCCGCCGGTGGCCTCCAGACCCTGCATGTTGGCGAAGTTCGCCAGCACCACCTGTCCCAGCGTGGCCGTTTGCCCGTTGTTGAACGACCCGGTGACCACACCGTCAGATTCGATGTTGAAACTGACCAGGTTGCCGCTGGCGATCCCGTCCTGCGTGGTGCCCAGCGGCGCCGAGGCCCCGGCGACCTGCGTGAGCATGGAACTGCCCTGCGGAGTGAACAATTGCCAGCCCATATTGAGCGCCGCGCCACCATCGGTCAGGGCGCCGGAAGACAGCGTGATCGTCTGATTGGGCGGATTGGAGCCGTTCGTGGGAATCAGGTTGCCGCTGCTGTCAAACGTCATGTTGCCGCTCGCCATCGTGGTCGGGGTGGCGCTGCCGGTGTCGGCACCGGGCAGGGTCACGACGTAGCTCCAGGCGTTGGTCCCGGTTTTCGTGAAGGTCGCGCTGAGGGTGTGGGTGCCGCCCAGCGAATCGTAAACTTGCAGCGGCTGCGAGAACGTTCCGCCCACCGCCGTCTGGCTGTCCAGATTCAGCGACATGGTCACGTTGGCGGTGGAGCGGGGCGGGTTGGTCAGGGTGTCGCTCAGGTTCAGGTCGCCGATGGGCGAGTTCGGATTCATGACGCCGTTCACGGCTTGATAACCCTGCACCAGGCTGCCGTCGGGCGCCGTCAACAACCCCCCGCTGTTCACCGTGAAATCGCCGGCGCGTGTATACATCTGCTGTCCATTCTTGTTGACGACAAACATCCCGCCGCCCTGGATGGCCATGTTGGAGGGAATGCCGGTGGATTGCACCGCTCCGTCGGTCATGTCCATGCTCATCGAACCGACCTGGCTGCCGGTGCCGACTTGCATCGGATTACCGTTGCCCGCATCTCCAAGCATCTGATAGAACAGCGTCGTGAATTCGGTGCTGGAGGATTTGAACCCGGGAGTGTTGAGGTTGGCGAGGTTGTTGGAAATCACCGTCAGCTCCTGCGAGCTGGCGTTGAGGCCGGACAGAGGTACGGAAAAGGACGGCATGGAAGCTCCTTATGGTTATTGCTGTGTGCCCACGGCGGCGGTGTTGCCGGAACTGGAGGGTGGCGTCAGGTCCTGGTTGATGTTGATTAACTCTTCCAGGCTCTGGAACTGGGTGAGCTGGCCTACGAACTGGGTCGGATCCATGGGGTTGGTCGGATCCTGATCCTTGAGCTCGGCGGTGAGCAGGTTCATGAATTGAGATTCGCTGATCGAGTCATTGGAATTGGCGGCGGTGGTGGGCGCCGTCGGGTTGGGAGTGCTGGGAGCAGTGACGCTGGGAACGATGGTCATGACGAATACCTCGGGAAAGATTCAGGCGCGCAGGTTGAGGCGCGCGCCGGGCAAGAGGGCGGGCGCGAGCTCGGGTGTTTTGGATTCCGGCGCCGGCGGGGCGCCGGCGCGCGGTGCGAAAAAGCGCGGGGTTGCGGTTTGCGGCTGGCTGGAATTGTGGGAAGCCGCGCCCCCACTGCCGCCACCGCTGGTCTGGGCCTGCAGTTGCAGGTTGCCAACCTGGATCTGTTTGGCGGCGAGGGTCTGCTCCAGCAGGGGAAGCTGCGTGCTCAGCCACTGGTGTACGTCGGGGCGATCCACCGCCAGCGTGGCGCCGAGGACATTGCTCTGCAACGAGGCGTGCAACTGCACCGTGCCCAGAGTGTCGGTGTGAACGTTAAGCGTAACCTGATGATTGCCCTGGGCCGACAGGGCCGCTTGGGCGCTGGCCGCCTGCCAGCCCGACGTCAGCACGGGGACGGGCGTGGCCGGCGCGCGCGCCGCCGTGGCGGAGCTGGGCGCCCCGGCCGATACAGCGCCGGCGCCTGGATTTTGCACCAACGTATTGGCCACCACGGCCGGCGCGGCTGCGCCGGTGGTGGGCTTGACCTCGGCCTTGACCGCAGCCGTCAACGCCGCTCCACTGGGGACTGGCGCCGGCGCTGGCGCCGCATGGGCGGGGTTGCCTCCGGAATCGGACGGCGAGCCGCTGTTGCCGTTGGCGTTGCCGTTGCCGCTGGCATTGCCGTTGCCGCCAGCGCTGCCGTGACCGGAAGACGCGGATGCCGACGGCGCGGCCGCGGGCGTAGCTGCCCGTGCGGAAGTGGCGGAGGAGGCGGTCGGAACTGGCGGCGTCGCGGCGCTGCCGGCTGCCGTCCGCGCCAGCGAGGTTGCCGCCGCCGCCGGCGCAGCCCCACTCGCCGCAACCGTCGCCCCGGCGGAAAACTGGGAAGCGGGCAGGGACTCGGGCTGCTGGTTCACAGCTAGAGTCCCGCCCGCGGAATCCGCGCCCTGTGCGGGTAAGGGCGCGGATGCAGCCGCTGCGCGGGGCGCGGGAGACGCCGATAGCGTAGCGGACAGAGCAAGGTCAATCGCGTTGGAATCCGTTGTGCCGGCGCCGCCCGCACTCGTCGCCCCCCCTGGGGCTGCCGCGCTGGCCGGAGCTTGGGCAACGGTGATCACCGCCGCCACCGGCACCGGCGCGCTGGCGCTCGGATGGGAGGTTGCATCGGCTTGGGCAGGCTTCTTCTCGGTTTTGGATCCCGGTTGGGAGCCGGAGCCGGGCTGCGGTGGCGCGCCGGACGCCGCCGGCGCGGTCGCGGCTGAACTCGCTTTTGCCGCCGTCGGCTGGGAGCGCCCCTGCGGGCTCGCCTGCGCCTGCTGCGCCTGCCGCAAGTGTTCGGAGAACCCCGCTGCTGCTCCCCGCGGGGAGGAAACCGGCGATGCGGAAGCTGGGGCCGCAGGCGCGGCAGATACGGGCACTGGCATCACTGGATCCAACTAGCACGCCAGGCGCCAAACCCGGAGGCCCAGAAGTTTCTTATTGCGTTTTAATCTTCGCGCTGCCCCGAGCCGCCGCGGCCCAGCAGGAAGCCTTCATCCAGCGCCGCCTGATCCCGGTGCTCGCGCCGGCGCTGTTGCGCCTGGCGAAAATGAGCCTCCAGGGTATCCAACGTCTCGCGCTCCCGGGTGCGCTGCAGCAGTAGCTGGCGCTGCCGGGCCTTCTCGTCCGCGACCACGGCGGCTTGCGCCCGCAGGCGCTCGTCGCGCTGCTGATCAATGTCATGGCGCAGGCCGTCGCTTTGCAGCTCGGCCCCGCTGGCTCCTTCGGCGAGCTCGCGCCGCAGCGCATTGTGCTCGAGACGGGCGCGTTCGTGGTTGCCTGCCCGCTCCGCCTCCAGCGCCTGCAGCCGCGCCGAAACCATCGCCATCTTCATTTCTTCCTGCCTCTCCAGGCTGCGGCGGAGCTGCGCTAGGCGGCGCATCGAGGCGGTGAAGTTCACGCCGCGCCACCCAAAGGCAGCTCCAGCAGTTGCTTCACCGAAGCCGGGAAGTCGGGGCGCTCTTGCGACCCTTGGCGCAAATAGCCCTGGATGGCGGGCAGCGCCGCCAGAGCCTGGTCCAGCAAAGGATCGGCGCCCGCCTGGTAGGCGCCAATGCGCACCAGGTCTTCCGAGCGTTGATACGAGGACAGCAACTGGCGCACCCGCGCCGCCTGCCGGCGGTGTTCGGCGCTGGCGACGGCGGGCAGCAGACGGCTCAGGCTGTCGAGCACGTGGATGGCGGGATAATGCCCCTGCGCGCCCAGTTGACGGTCGAGCATGATGTGGCCGTCGAGCAGCGAACGCATCGCGTCCACCAGCGGATCCTGTTGATCGTCGCCCTCCATCAACACCGTATAAAAGGCGGTAATGCTGCCGTGGCTGAACTGGCCGGCACGCTCCACCAGCCGCGCCAGCAGCGCGAACACCGAGGGAGTGTAGCCTTTGGCGGTGGGCGGCTCGCCCGCCGCCAGTCCGATCTCCCGCTGCGCCATGGCAAAGCGGGTGAGCGAATCCACCACCAGCAACACGTGCTTCCCACGCTGGGCAAAATGCTCGGCGACGGCGGTGGCGGCGAGGGCGGCGCGAATGCGCAGCAACGGCGATTGATCCGAAGTCGAAACCACCACCACCGCCCGCTTCCTTCCCTCTTCCCCCAGCGCGTCCTGCAGAAATTCGCGCACCTCACGGCCGCGCTCGCCCACCAGCGCCAACACCGTGAGATCGGCCATGGTGTTGCGCGTCATCATGCCGATGAGGGTGCTCTTACCCACCCCGCTGCCGCCAAAAATGCCCAGGCGCTGGCCGCGGCCGCAGGTAAGCAGCCCGTCTATGGCACGTATGCCCGAGCCCAGCGGTTCCTGGATCAGCACCCGGTCCATGGGTGAGGGCGGATCGGCATCGTAGGCTCGGAATGAATCGGTGAGCACTTCCCCCAGCTCGTCATACGCCACGCCGCTGCCGTCCACAACCCGGCCCAGCAGCGCGTCGCCGACCCCCATCGCCGGCTTGCGGCCCCAAGTCACGATGCGGTCGCCCAGGCGGATGCCCTCGGGATGACGCAACGGCATGCTGAGCACTGTCGAGTTGCGGAACCCCACCACCTGTCCCTCCACACTTTGCCCGTGCGCGCCCAGCACCACACACAGCTCGCCCACCGAGCAGGGCGGGCCATCGCTTTCGATGATCTGGCCCACCGCCTTGACCACCCGGCCGCTCCAGCGCCAGGTGGGCAACCTCTCCAAATTGTGAAAGTAGGGCGTCAGCAGCTTGGGCGCGCCCTCGCCCGCGAGCATCATGAGGCCGCCGCGGCGGCGCGCAGGGGCTCCAGGGCGGTGCGGCGCTGGAGCAGATCCACAAACCCGCGCTCAATTTCGCTCAACTGCGCCTCCAGGGTCAAATCCGTGGTCCCGCCGGCGGTCTCCAGACGGCAGCCCACCGGCTCCAGCGACGGATCGGTGCGCAGGCGCGGCGGCGAGGAAAGCACCGGCTCGCGCCGCAGCAAATCCTCCCACTGCACCATCTTTGAAACCGGCACGAACAAATCCACCTGGGTGCCGGCCGCTAACTGGTCCAGCGCCACGCGCACGGCGGCCGCCAGTAGCAGCGGATCCATTTGCGCCTCTCGGTACAGCACCTTGCGCACAACGCCCAGGACCAATTGCACGACCTCGCGCTCAAGGTGGAGAAAATAGATGACCCGCTCGCGCTCGAACTCCCGCAGCGCCGTCAGCACGGCTTCGTGCTCCAGTGCCACCCGGCGCTCCAGGTCGGCGCCCAGGCCGCCTTCGAGTTCCTGGCGGGCTTCGCGGCGGGCGCGCTGCTCGCGCTCGCACATCTCCTCTTCGCCAATGCCCGGCGTCAGCGCCTGCGCCGCCTGCTCGTGCGGCTCCCGGTCTTCGTAAACAAAGGGTTCGACGGTGGCCATGGCTAGACGATGAACTCCTCGTTGTGATCGGCTTTGAGAATCATTTTGCCCTCCTGCTCCAGGCGGCGTGCCAGCGCCACCGCGTCCTGCTGCGCCTGCAGCACGTCGCGCGCGCGCACCGGGCCGAGCGCTTCCATGTCTTCCTTGAGCATCTCGCTGGCGCGGCTGGACATGCCCTGCATGACGTGCGTGCGCAGATCGCCGGGCGCGCCCTTGAGCGCCAGCGCCAGGGTGCGCTTGTCCATCGCGCCCAGCCATTCGCGCAGGCTGGGCTCGGGCACCGAAACCAGGTCCTCGAAGGTGAACATCAGGTCGCGGATCCCCAGCGCCATGGCCGGATCGCCCTTTTCGATGTTTTCCAGCACCATCTTGGCGGTGGCGACTTCCGTGCGATTGAGAATGTCGGCCACGGCCTTGACCCCGGCGTAGGCATGGCGGCTCTTTTCGCCCAGGCTTTCGAATTTGCGGTGCAGCACCACGGAGATACGCTCGGCCATTTCCGGAGAAAACTGGCGCATGCCCGCCAACCGTTTGACCGCATCGGCACTGATGCGCTCGGGCAGCAGTGCCAATAGGCTGCTGGCGGCGCGCACGCCCAGGTGGGCGAGAATCACGGCGATGGTTTGCGGGTGTTCGTCCTGCAGGAACTTGGCGAGCTGCGGGGGATCGGCCTGCTGCAGCGAATCGAGATTGCCGGCGCGGGCCTCCTGCGCCTCCAGGACCTGGCTCAGCAGCATGCGGGCGTCTTTTTCGCCGAACGCCTGCACCAGCAGGTTGGTGGCATATTCGGTGCCGCCCTGGGCAAGGTAGGTGTGCGTCAAAAGTAGCTGGCTGTACTCCTCCAGCACCGCGTTCGCCTCGGTGGGGGCCACGAAGGAAAGCTCGCTGATCTCCTCCGTCAGGCGCTGCACTTCGGCGCGCGGCAGGCTGCGGTACACCGAGGCCGCGGCATCGTCGCCCAACAAGACCATCAGCACGGCGGCCTTGTGCACGCCGGGGTGCGCTGACAATGCGGGAACCGCGGTCATGCTTCCTCCTCGCGATGCTTGCTCATCCAGCCCTGCACCAGGCGTGCCGCAATCGCGGGTTCACGCTTGACGCGTTCCGCCAGACGGGCTTTGAGTTGCAGCACCTGGCGCACTTCCGGCGGCGTGGCCTCGGGGTCGGCCTCCAGCAGCTCGGTCATGTTGAGCACCTCGTGCGCGACCTCGTGCGCCACCACGGCTTCCGCATCCGTGGTCGCCAGCGACTCGCCCGCGGTGATACCCTTGCGGGCCGCGGCGGACTTATCAGCCGCCGGCGCGCGGCGCCGCAGCGCCAGCCCCAGCATCAGGCCCAGCACCAGAAGCAGCCCCACCGCGCCCGCCATCCAGCTCAGCGGCAGCGGCAACGGCAAACGGTTGCTCCACGACACGGGGGCACTGCCCGCCGGGTGCCCTGCCGGTGGCGCTCCCGGCGCCAGAAATGGCAGGTTCGTCACCGTCAGCACGTCGCCCCGCTGCGGGTTGAGTCCGATGGCGGCGGCTACCAGCGCCTGCAACTGCTGCATTTCGGGAGCCGAACGCGGCTGCGAAACCGTCTCCCCATGACCATTGCGGGTGACTGTCATCGTGGCGTTGTCGAGCACCACGGCGGCGGCAATGCGCTGCACGGTATCGGCGGGACGGACGGTGTGATCCACATTCCGGCTGACCGCGTAGGTCTGGCTTTCGGTCTGCTGTCCCGGGGTGCCCGACAGACCCAGTTGCGCCTGGAAATTGGTCCCTGGCGCCTGCGCCTTGGGCAGGTTGCTGGTGGTCCCAGGCACGCCGCTGGCCGGAACCACGGTGGCGGGGCCGATGCGGCTGGTCTGCGAGCTGACGACGGCGCTGGCGTCGGGATTGTAGGTCTCCTGCGTATCGTCGGAGGAGGTGGGGTCATAGCTCACCGTAACGCTGGCACGCACGTGTTGCGCCCCGACGATGGGCGCCAGCGTGGCGATGATTTTCGACTGCAACTCGATCTCCATCTGGTTCTGGGCAGCCACCGTCCCGTTCAGCGCCACCTGGCCCTGGGAGTCCATGACGGAAACGCTGTTCGGCGAGAGGTGATCCACCGCGCCCGCCACCGTGTGGCGAACCGCGCTTACCAGGTCCGCACTGAGCACCCCATCTTTCAAGCTCAGCACCACCGCCGCCTTGGCAGGCCGTTGTTCGCTGGTGAACAGCGAATCGTGCGCCATGGTGATCTGTACCTTGGCGGTGCGCACATCCGCCATGGACTCGAGGGTCCGCTCCAGCTCACCCTCCAGGGCCCGCTGGTAGTTCACCTGTTCGGCAAAATCGCTGCCGCTCCAGTTGGTCTTGTCGAACAGTTCGAACCCGCTCTGGCCGGTGTGCGGCAGGCCCTGGGCAGCCAGCGCCAGGCGCGCGCGGTCGAGTTGAGTTTCGGGCACGCTGATGCTGGTGCCGTCGGGCGAGAGCTGATACGGGATGGCGAGGGTGTCCAGATGAGCGGTGACCTGCTGCACATCCGCCGCCTGCAGCCCGGCGTACAGCGAGGTGTAGGTGGGCTGGTTCATGCGCAACATCAACACCGCCAGGGCAATCACCACCGCCGCTACGCCCGCCGCCACGATCAGCCGCTGGCGCGGGTTCATGCTGTTCATCATGGCGCCGGCCTGGCGCAGCGACAGCAATGCTTGTCCGGAATTGATGGATTGACCCACGGGAACTTACCTAGAACGCCATGTTGGCGATCTGCTGATAGGCGTCAACCGCCTTGTTGCGCAACTGCAGCATCATGCCGAAGGCCAAATCCGCCTTTTCAACCGCGATCAGGCTGGAGTGCAGGTCCTGGCTTTTGCCCTGCAGCAAATCCTGGACCTGGTGGCTGGCGTTGGTTTGCAGGCTCTCCATCTGGTTGAGGGCGCCCTGCAGTTCGCCGGCAAACCCGCCCGCGCCGGCACCGCCACTCGGCGGCGTGGGCGGCGTGGGTGGAGTGATCAGCGGGAGGGAGGGTGCGAGCAGCGGGGGAATCATGGCAAACCTTTTAACTGAGCAGCGTCAGCGACTGGGAAATCATGCTCTTGGTGGCCTGGACGGCAGAGATGTTGAGCTGGTAGCTGCGTACCGCCTCCATCAGGTCGGTGATCTCCTGCGCGGGGTTGATGTTGGGATAGGTGACGTAACCTTGGGCGTCGGCGTTGGCGTTGCCGGGTTCGTAGCGCCGCTCCAGCGGCGAACGATCGGTGACCACGGCCTCGACCGCCACCCCTTGCGCCGCGCCCGCCATGCCGGCGGGAGCGCCGGCTTGCGCCAACGCATCCGCAAAGGGTATGGTCTGGGCGCCGAAGACGACCTCCTTGCGGCGATAGACTTGGGCGGGATTGGCCCCGGCGCTTTCCGCGTTGGCCAGGTTGCTGGTAACCACCTCGGCGCGCTGCCGCTCCGCCAGGAGCGCGGAAGCGCTGATATCCAATACGCCAAACAGGTTCATGCGCCCTGCCCTCCGGTGATGGCGTCGTTCAGGCGATGGAACTCGTCCCGCAGCAGGGCTATGCCGGTGTTGTACTGCAATTGCGTCTGCGCCATGAGAAAAGATTCGCGGTCGACATTGACGTTGTTGCCGTCGGGACGCTCCAACAGGCCGGTCACGCTGTGCTCGGCCGACGCCGGGTCGAGGCCCCTCTCGGCGGCGGCGAGCGCCTGGGAAAAGTTCAGGTCCTTGGTCTGATACCCCGGGGTATCAATGTTGGCCATGTTGGAGGCGATCAGCGTCTGCCGCGAGGTGGCGACATCGAGAAAGCTTTCCAGCCCGTTCAACAATGAAGTATTAAACGAAAGCATGGGTAGCGCTGGCCTCCGTCCATTCCTCTGCACGGCTAGGGCCAATGCCCCGCCGCACTTGCCAATCATGGGCCACGGGAAAATGGCAGGGCTGCAGTTCCTCGTCCCCGCTGGCAAGGATGTAGGCGCGCTCGAGGGCGTGCTGCAGCTCGCGCACGTTGCCTGGCCAGAGGTACTGCTCGAGCAAATCGAGGGTTTCCGGGGCAAAACAGGGTCCCGCACCACCCGCTTCGGCCTGTAGCTCGCGCAGGAAATGGCGGGCCAGCGGCACGATGTCGTCGGGACGCTCCCGCAGCGGCTTGAGTTCGATTGGGAAAACCGCCAGGCGGTAGTAAAGATCGCGTCGAAAGTCTCCGGATGCGACCTTGGCCTGCAAATCCGTGTTGGTGGCGGCGATCACGCGCACATCCACGCGCTGGGGATCGTTGCTGCCCAACCGCTGCAGTTCGCCCTGCTGGAGAAAGCGCAACAGCTTGGCCTGCAAACCCAGTGGCAGCTCGCCGATTTCGTCCAGAAACAGGGTGCCGGTGTGGGCGACGAAAATACGGCCGGACCGGGACTGGACGGCCCCGGTAAAGGCGCCGCGCACGAAACCGAACAGTTCCGACTCCAACAACGCCTCGGGAATGGCGGCGCAATTGACCACCACCAGGGGGCGCGCGGCGCGCGGGCTGGCCGCGTGGATCTCCTGGGCGATCATTTCCTTGCCGGTTCCGGTTTCGCCCAGCACCAGCACGGCCGTACGCCGCGGAGCCACCAGACGCACCAGCGCACTGACATCACTCAGATGGGCGCTGCGGCCGACCATGCAGCGCAGAAGCTCGCACGCCGGCGCGGGCCGCGCCCCCGGGAAGCGCGCTACGGCGGGCGCGGCGGCATAAAGCGGACGCGGCGGCGCGGGCGCCGCCGCCGGAACCGCCGCCCAGTCGGCGGCCGAGTCGAGCACCGTCACCGACACCTGTGGGTATTGCACCGCCACCAGCGCGCGCAGATCCTCGGGGTCCAGATCGGGCAGGTTGCGGTCCAGCAAAAGTCCGGCGCAGACGCCGCTCTCCAACTGCAACAGCGCGTCGGCTCCGCCGCTGGCCTCGATGCCGTGTTGGCGGGAAGCGCGCAGCGCGGTCAGCACCTGTTGGCGAAAGGCAGCGTCGCCGCTGGCCACCAGCACGGCGCCGGGCAGGACGCCGGCAGCGGCGGGAAAGGGGTGGGTATAGGGTTGAGTCAAAGTGGCAGCTCCTGAGTGACAGTAGGCAGATACTACGACGCCATTCTTAGAATCCGATTAGGGCAACATTAATTTCTTCTTGTTTTTCGCAAATACACTCCAGTGTTTTCTGGATACGCCGACACAGCTAGCACGCCGGGGGCCGCAGAGCAGCCTCCCGAGCTATGGCCCGCAGCGTGCACACCTAGTCGGCAATGAGAATTTGCTGAAGGAGTAATGACTCGTGCCTGTTTCTGTCATTGACATCGCCCAATATGAAGTGCAGTCGGACCACCAGACCAGTGCGTCCCTGCGGCTGTGCACCGACGAGCCGGATTTGGGGGCGCTGCCGCCTCCGTTGCGCTGGCTGGCGGATGAAATTTGGCTTACCCGTGCGCCCGCGGCGGCGCCCTGGCGGAGCGCCGGCACCGGGCAGATGCTCTGGAACCGGGGCGAACGCCTGCTGCAGGGATCGGCGGAACAGATCGGCCAGGCAGCCGGCGCCCCGGGGCGGCGTACGTTTGTGCCGGTGCATTATGATGCCGGCGCCGCCTGGGAACTGGTGGGACTGGAACCGCGCTGGTATGGCCCCGGAACCGATGGGCAGCATGCCGAGCATGACGAAATTGATCCCGGCGTCCGCATCGCCGCGGCGGCCACGGCAGCCGCCGGGAATGCCGCCACTCCCAATACCGAGCCTTGGTCCCGGCTGCGCTCCATCTTGGCGGCGGAATGCGCCCATCTGGGCGCCGGCGTGGCGCCGCTGGCGGCGCTGGCGCAAGAACCCGGCCTGCACGCCCTGCTGCACGCCCTGTGCTTGCGCAATCTGGTCGCCATGCTCATGCGCCAGAACGAGGACGCTCAGGCGGCGGCCTTGCTCGCCCAGGCGCGGGTGGCTCATCCGCAATATCGCGAACTAGATTACCTGGAGGCGCGGGTGCGGATAGCCCAGGGACAGATGACGGCGGCCTTCCAGGCGCTGAGGCGCGCCACCGCGCCGCAAGCGTCCGTGTCGCCCTATGTCGGCAGCGGTGGCGAGAGCAGCTATCGCGCCCACCACTTGTTGGCAACCATGGCAGAGCACACCGGCCAGCAAGCCGTGGTGGTGCGCCATTTCCTGACGGGTGTACTTTCGACGCCGCTCTACGCGCCCGCGCTGGCGGGATTGTTGCGCCAGCGCCTTCCCACGTCGCTGCTCCCCGGGATGGAAGTGCCGCTGTTGCGGCTGGGGAGGCAGGAGCCGCAGGTTCAGAGCGCCATTTTTGATTTTTTTCTGAGGCATCGCAGCTTCGCTTGCGCGGACCGGGCGTTGCAGATATGGAGGCTGCCTGCGGGCGTCGAGGCACAATGGCAAATACGCCTGGCGGCGTTCGCGCCGCTGCGCCAGCCCCTGCCACGCACCCGTGGTGAACGTGCCGGCGTGATCGTCCACGGCCCGTTTCTGCTCTACGCCAGTGTGGCCCGTATCAACCGGTATTTGGCCGAGGCGCTGTGCGGGGATGTGCGGCTCGACACGGCGCTGGAACCCAGCGTGCCCGGCACCGAACCGGCAGCGGCGTTTCCGGCGGCGGTGCAGTGGACGGAAGCGTTCCGGCATACGCCGACGCGGCTGGATTTGACCATCCGCCATGGCTGGCCGCCGGAGTTTGCGCCCCCAGCCACCGGCAAGCTGGCGCTGATCCTGCCGTGGGAGTTCGGGGCGATCCCGCGCGCCTGGGTACGGCCGCTGCGCAACGTGGATGAGATCTGGACGCCTTCGGAGTTTACACGGGGCGTGCTGGTGCGCGGGGGCGCGCTGGCTGAACGCGTGCACGTGATCCCGAACGGGGTCAATCGCCGCGTGTACTGCTCCGAGGGCGAGCAGTTCCGGCCGCAAGGAGCGCGTGGCACCTGTTTTCTCTTCGTCGGCGGCGCGATCCAACGCAAGGGCATGGATGTGCTGCTGGCGGCCTGGCGCGCCGCCTTCGGTGCCAGCGACGACGTCAGCCTGGTGATTAAAGACATCGGCGCCCATAGCTATTACCGCCATATCACGCTGGCGCAAGAGATTGCCTCGCTGGCCCGGGACCCGCAAGCCGCGCCGGTTGTATACCTGGACGCCCACCTCAGTGAGGAGCGCATGGCGGCGCTGTATCGCGGCTGTGACGTGCTGGTGCTGCCCTACCGCGGCGAAGGCTTCGGCTTGCCACTGGCAGAGGCGCTGGCGTGCGGCAAACCCGTGATCACCACCGCTGCCGGCCCGGCGCGCGAGTTTTGCCCGGAGCCGGCAGCGTGGTGGGTGGAGGCGCGGGAGCGGGAAGTCCCCGCTTCCGTGCGCCCGCCGGAAGCCATGACCGGACCGTTCACGTGGTACGAACCTGCGCTGCCCAGCCTGGTCCAGGCCCTGCGCGCCGCCGCGGCCGCGGAACCGGCCGAGCGCGCGCGCCGTGGCGGCCTCGGGGCCAGCCATATACATGCACACTACGGCTGGAACAGTGTGACCGCCCGCTACCTCGAACGCGTGGCCGAGCTCACCGGCACCTCCACCAGCGTGTCCTCCCGGAACTCGGCGTAGTCTCGCGTACTCTAATGAAGCGGACATGTTGTACATCTTGATGGGTGTGGCGGGCTCGGGCAAAACCACCGCCGGGCGGGCGCTGGCGGCGGCGCTGGGCTGTGCGTTTCTGGAAGGCGATAGCCTGCATCCGGCTGCCAACATCGAGAAAATGGCGCACGGCATAGCCCTTGACGACGCCGACCGGGCGCCGTGGCTGGCTGCCATCCGCCGCCGGCTCGAGCGCGCGGCGCAAAGCGGCGGGGATCTGGTAGTGGCCTGCTCAGCGCTCAAGCAGCGCTACCGCGATCAGTTGGATGCCGGGCTGCCGGTGCGCTGGATTTACTTGCGCGCTGCTGCCGCCGTTCTGCGGCGGCGCCTGGAGCAGCGCCAGGGCCATTATATGAAGGCCACCCTGCTCGCCAGCCAGCTCGCCGACTTGGAGGAACCGCGCGCCGGTTCCAGCCTCGTGGTCGACGCCACGCTGCCCGTCAACCAAATCGTCGCGCGTATCGCCGCCGAGCGCCCACCCAACCGCGCCGGCTGAGATGCCAGGGCGCGCTACGCAGCAGCTTCCGACAACAAGGCGCGAATCTTGTTCTGCAAGCCCTTGTAGCTGATCTTAAGCTGGACGGCGGCGAGGCGGCGGTTCCAACGTGTATCGGCCAGCACTTGCAGCAGCGCAGCCCTTTCGGCCTGCCGGGCCGCCTGCCGGCCGATTTGCAGGAGCGAGGCGGGCTGGCGCGGCTGTGCCGGCGCGGAGGCATCTTCCAGCAGCGGTGACGCGGAGTGTGTTGGCGGCTGCAATAAGCCCGCCAGCAGAACGTCGGTTTCGCCGAGCACCAGGTAACGCTTGATCAGATTTTCCAGCTCCCGCACGTTTCCCGGCCACGAATGCTGGCACAAACGTTCCTCCAGCGAGGGAGATAAAGGAGCCACGCAACGGCTATACAACCGGCTGTACTTATCCAGAAAATAGTTGGTCAACAGGGGTATGTCCTCCACGCGCTGGCGCAGTGGAGGCAGGAAGAGGGTGACCACGTTGAGACGATAGTACAGGTCGCGCCGGAAGGTCCCAGCAGCGACTGCAGCCTGCAAATCGGTGTTGGAAGCCGCCACCACGCGCACATCTACGATGAGAGGGCGGCGGCCTCCCAGACGGCTGAACTCTCCGTCCTGCAGTACATGCAGGAGCTTGACCTGCAACTGCAGCGGCATTTCTCCGATTTCGTCGAGGAAAATACTTCCGTTGCCGGCGAGCTCAAACTTGCCTGATCTTTGACGTGTGGCACCGGTGAAGGCACCCTGCTCGTAGCCAAACAGCTCGCTTTCCAAGAGTTCATCCGGAATGGCGGCGCAGTTGATCTTTACGAATTCGCCCATGCGTCCGGAATGCAAACCCAAAAGCCGGGCAACAACTTCCTTGCCCGTTCCACTTTCGCCTTGCAGCAAAACTGTAAGATCGGTATCAGCAAGCTGCGCAATCGTGCGCCGGACGGCTACGATGGCTGGACTTTCGCCCAGCAGCGGGCCGGGTGCTGCAGCCAGAGTGGCAGAATGGAACTCCACATCAGCCACAATAGCCCAAAGCGGGGGAAAGAAAATCCACCTTGATGGGTGCCCGTCGGCTGGTTCCAAAGTTGAAGCAGTTGCTCCTACAACAAGCGGGGTTGAGGCTACCAGCCCGTGCAGGCACTCATCTGATCCAAGGCAGCACTGCACGCGGAATCTGGAATGGAAGAGCGAGCGCAGGGGCCGCCAGTGCCCTCCCATGCCGTAGTCGAGGCGAAAAGCGAGCCCAACGCCGAAATGCTCGCGCGGCACGCGCCGGCAGTTGCCGGATTGTTGCGGATGGCGCTGCTGTCAGGCACCGAGATGACGCTGCCCACGGCCGTGCAGCTTGTACTGGACGTTTCGGTGGCGGTAGTTGAGTGCGATCGCAGGCTGTTGTTATTTGCGCCGGAACAGGATTCTTCCACCCGGCTGCGGTTGTGCCATGGATTTGAAACTGTAGACATTCCGGAAGACAATCTTCTTCACGCGTGGGTCGGCCAGGCTGGAAAGCCGGTTCTGGCCTTCCCCGGGCTCGCACGGGAAATGGACCGCTATCTGGAGCAAATGCAGGCGTCGGCAGCCTTGGCGGCGCCGCTATTCCTGCAACACGGATGGGTGGGCTCGATTCAACTGTTCCGGACCGGCGGACGGGCGTTCAGCGACCCCGAGGCGCAGCTTTTGTGGCTGCTGAGCCTGCTGGCGGAAAATCAAATGGCGGCGATCGAATCCATCCAACAACTGACCCGGGTGGCTTCGACCGATTATTTGACGGGCTTGCGCGCCCGCGGATATTTTGAGCGCGCCCTGGAGCAGGAAGTGCACCGCAGCCTGCGGCGCTCGAGCCCCTGTGGATTGCTGCTCGTGGACCTGGATGACTTCAAGTCGGTCAACGACCACTTCGGCCACCACGCGGGTGATGCAGTACTGCGCGAATTTGCGCGCATTCTGCCCCACGGCACGCGGGAGGTGGACACGGTGGCGCGATTCGGAGGCGATGAATTCGCACTGATTCTACCCGACACTGGCAGCGACGGCCTGCATCTGGTAAGAGAGCGCATTCAGACGGCGGTGGCGCTGCACCGCTTCGCTGTGCCGCGAGCGGAGGTGACGCTGCAGTTGGGACTCAGCTTGGGACATGCGGTTTGCCCCAAGGATGCCAAGACGCCGGAGGCGCTGTTACGCGTCGCCGACGCCGTACTGTATCAGAGCAAGCAGCGCCGCGCGCCGCCGTGGCAGGACCTGCGGCAGGCGGGATGATGAAGCGTCCGCCTCAGCCAGCATCGCTGGAGTCTTCCCGGGGCATAAACGGTTCAGCCGCAAAGGCGCCGGCGCGGCGAACCAGCATTTCAACCTTGCCTTCGGCGGCATCCAGCTGCTTGCGGCACTCCTCGACCCGGGCCATCCCCTCTTCAAACAGCTGCACGGAACGCTCCAGTGGCAAATCGGCCTTTTCCAACTCGGCGACAATGGCCTCGAGGCGCTCAAGACTGGCTTCAAATCCGTTGGCCGCCGGCATGGCCTGCCTCCTTGGAAAGTTGCGGCAAGTGTGCGGCGCCCAGCAAGCCGGCGTCGGCGCCCAAGGCGCTGGCGACGATACTGGTCTGGGTGGCGCGGGCAATCAGTGAGCGTTTATGCACCTCAGCCATGAGGGTGGGGGCGATGGCATCCCAGCCGTGGGCGACGCCCCCGCCCACGACGTAGAGCGGAAGATTGAATATGTTGATGAGGTTGGCGATGGCAATGCCTAGGGAGCGGCCGACCATGTCAAAAATTTCGCGCGCCACCACGTCCCCTTGCTTGGCTTTGATATAGACAATTTCGGCGGTAAGCTCGCCCAGCTCTTCGGCTGCGCGCGCCAGTTCCGGCGAACGGCCAACCCGAATCGCTGCCATGGCCATGCGGACGATGGCGCTGGCGGCAGCATAGGCTTCCACGCACCCGAGATTGCCGCAGCCGCAAAGAGCGCCGTTGGGGTCAATGGTCATGTGGCCGAGTTCGCCGGCCATGCCTTCGCGACCGTGCCAAATGTGGCCGTCGAGAATTAAGCCACCGCCGATGCCGGTTCCAACGGTAAGCATGCACAAACTGCCCACGTTGCGGCCGGCGCCCACCCAGCTTTCCCCCAGAGCGGCGGCATTCGCATCGTTTTCCAGCACGACATGGGTCTGCAGGCGCTGCTCGATATCCGCCCGCACGGGGAAATCGCTCCAGCCCGGCAAATTGGGCGACTGGCGCACCGTGCCGTCGGCGAGATTGATGATGCCGGGAACGCCAATGCCAATGCCGTCGAGGCGGCTGTCCGGCAGCCGCCTGGTGATGTCGGTGACCGCATCGCACATATCGGCGACCACTCGCAGGCGGCCTTCTTTGACGTCCGTATCGAGATTGATACGTTCGAGCACAGCGCCGTCGGGAGCGACGGCGGCGACACGCAGGTTGGTGCCGCCCAGATCCACTCCGATGGAATAGCTGGCGCTTGCCGGTGGCTTCATCTTCAGCAGTATGGAGGGGATTCACCGCTTTTGGCAATGCGGGCAGAAATGACTGCTGCGACCCGCCAGCACAATCCGGCGGATGAGGTGGCGGCAGCGGAAGCAGGGCTGGCCGGCACGGCCGTAGACGCGATGGCGGAGATGAAACCATCCGGGCTCGCCGCGGCTGTTGACGTAGTCGGAAATCGAAGAGCCCCCGGCAACAATCGCCTGGCGCAGAACCTCGCGGATCGCAAGGCGCAGGCGCCGCAGGCGCATCGCGGAAAGGTGATGCGCGCGCGGATGCAAGCGGGCACGATAGAGGCTTTCATCAGCGTAAATGTTGCCCAGGCCGCGCAGCAGCTTCTGGTTCATGAGGGCGGATTTGATGGGAGCCTTGCGGACACGGAACAGCTCCACGAAAGCATCTGCTGAAATCTCCAGTGGCTCCGCGCCCGCAGCGATGCCCAACTGCTGGGCAAAACCGCTGGCGGGCGCGGGGGCGATCGCGATTTTGCCAAAGCGCCGCGGATCGCGGAAAACCAGCTCCTGGCCCCCGGAAAAGCGCAAGCAGGCGTGGGTGTGCGGCTGCAGCGGCGCCTGAAGCGGCCGCAATACGAGTTGGCCGGTCATGCCCAAGTGGAACATGAGCTGCACGCCCGGAAACTGAAAGACGAGATATTTTCCGGCACGCTCGATGGCCGTCAGGGTGGCGCCCCTCAGGCTCTCCAGTGCCGCAGGATCGCCACGCAGCATCGAGGCACGATGCAGGACCACCGCCTCCAGCGTTTGCCCCGGCAGGCAGGCGCGCAGGCCGCGCGCCACGGTTTCCACTTCCGGTAATTCAGGCACACCAGTATTCTGCCAGCGCCGCCACCAACGCCTGGGCACTGGGCCGGGCGGCCACGGCGGCCACCGTCCAGCCCAGCGCCTCAACCGCGCCGCGGGTGGCCGTTCCAATGACGGCAACGGCGGCGCCGCGCAGGCGCGCCGCATGTTCCGGCCCCAGCAGCGCCGCGAGGTTGCGTGCTGCCGAGGGGCTGGCGAACACCACCGCGTCCACGCCGGGAAACAGCGCGAGCGCGGCCGGACGCGAGTTTTCAGCCAGTAGGGTGCGGTAGGCGGTGACGCGGGTCAGGTGCGCGCCTCGAGCCGCGAGGGCGCCAGGAATCACCGCGCGGCCAAGGGCGGCGCGGGGAAAAAAAATGCGGCAGCCGTGGAGTTCGTAGGCCGCAAGCGCCTCCAGCACACCTTCGGCACTGGCCTCGGCGGGGAGAATGCCAGGCGTCCAGCCGGGATAGTCCGCCAGCGCCGCCGCCGTGGCCGGGCCGATCGCACAGACCCAGCCGCGCGGTGGCGGCATCGCC
This sequence comes from Terriglobales bacterium, assembly GCA_050747905.1. GTDB lineage: Bacteria > Acidobacteriota > Terriglobia > Terriglobales > SCQP01 > SCQP01. The sequence goes on from JBOGKQ010000002.1 coordinate 81,763, forward strand.
AGCCCCAGGGCGGAAGCGCGCGCAAAAGCGGCGCGCACGGCATTCGCGCTGGTAAAGAGGCAGGCATCAAAGCGGGCCCACTCACGCAGGGCGGCATCGAGAGGCGCAGAATCGGCGGGCGGGGCGAAGGCGATGGTGGGCAGGGCGAGGGGTTCGGCGCCTGCCGCACGTAGGCGATCGAGCAACTCCGCTGCCTGCTCCGCTGCCCGCGTCACCACCACCCGCCGCCCGGCCAACTGGCTCACGCGCGCACCAGGCGCAGGAGTTCGGCGGCGCCGTCGCGCAGCAGGGCCTCGGCGAGCGCCGTTCCCAACGCTTCGGGCTCTTGGGCTGTGCCGGTAGCGGAGCGGCGCAGCAGGCGGGTTCCCTTAGGCGACGCTACCAAAGCGTCAAGATGCAACTCATGGTGGCGAAGCTGCGCCAGCGCCGCCACCGGAGCCTGACAGCCGCAGTCGAGGCGGCGCAGCAGCGTGCGTTCGGCGGTGATCGCCAGCGCCGTGGGTCCGTGGTGCAGCGGGCAGAGAGCGGCCAGCACGACCGCGTCGCCGGCGCGACACTCCAGCGCCAGTACGCCCTGGCCGGCGCAGGGTAGGAATTGGGCGGGTTCGAGGCGCTCGGTGATGGCGTCGTCGAGCCCCAGGCGCTCGAGCCCGGCGGTGGCCAACAGCAGAGCGTCGAAGCCGCCCTCGCGCCAGCGGCGCAGGCGCGTATCCACATTGCCACGCACCGGCAAGATCTCCAGGTCCGGGCGCAGCGCCAGCGCCTGCGCCTGGCGGCGCAAGCTGCCGGTGCCGAGGCGCGCCCCGCGGGGCAGGCTGAGCAGGGTCAAGCCGCGGGCAGCGATGAGGGCATCGCGTGGATCGGCTCGCTCCAGTACCGCACCCAGCACCAGTCCGGGCGGCAAGGACGAGGGCACATCCTTGAGGCTGTGCACGGCAGCATCCAGACGGCCCTCGATCAGGCCGGCTTCGATTTCCTGGGTGAACAGCCCCTTGCCGCCGATCGCGGACAAACGAACGTCGGCGTGGCGGTCGCCGGCGGTAGTGACAATTTCGATGCGGCTCGGTTGCCCGAAGGCAGCGAGGCAGCGCTGCACGTGTTCCGCCTGCCAGCGTGCCAGCACCGACCCGCGCGAGCCGAGCCGCAGCTCTGCCGGACTCACTGGCCCTTCCCTGCCGGCTCACCTTCGGGGACGCGCACCGGCTCCGCCGGTGCTCCTTCTTCGCTCCGCGGCGCAGGCAGACCGAACAGCCGGTGGGCGAAATCCAGAAAGGCGCGTCGGTCACCGGCTCCGCTTTCCCAGTCTTGCTCGACCGCCTGACGGAGCTGGACCAGCGGCCGATGCAGCCATTTTTGCATGAGGCTGCGGCTGAAGGCCTCCACTGCCCGAGCTTGCTCGGCGCTGAGCGGCCCCAGGTGCTTGCTCAGGCGCTCCCATTCGGCGGCGCGCAGCGACTCGGCGTGTTCCTGCAGGGCACACAGCGTGGGGACCAGCTCCAGGGATTGCTGCCGGCGCATATAGGAGCGCACTTCCTCGTCAATAATTTTTTCCCCGCGCTCGGCCTCCAGCCGCCGCTCGCTCCGGTTGGAGCTGACCACCTGATCGAGGTCGTCCACGTTATAGACAAAAGCGTTCTCCAACTGATGCACGCTGGGTTCAATATCTCGCGGCACGGCAAGATCCAAAAACAACATCGGCCGGCCGCGGCGGTGGGCAAGAAACTGCGCGGCCTGAGCGCGCGTAATCAGGGGGTGGGGCGCGCCGGTGCAAGCGAGGACAATGTCCGCCAGCCCGCCCAGCTCCGGCAGTTGTTCAAGGGAATAGGCCTCACCGCCGGCCTTGAGCGCCAGTTCGCGGGCATGGGCAAGGGTGCGATTGACAACCAGCAGCCGCACGGACCCGTCGCGGCGGAGGTAGCGAGCCGCCGCCGTGCCCATCAGCCCGGCGCCCAGCAGCAACACGGTTTTTTGATGGAGGTCACCGAAGATTTGGCGCGCCAGTTCGACGGCCGCCTGGCTCACCCCCACAGCCTGGGCGCCAATATTGGTTTCCGTACGCACGCGCTTGGCGGCGCGAAAAGCGCGCGAAGCCATGGCGTCGAGCTCGGCACCCGCGGCGCCGGCGCTCTGCGCAGCCGCATACGCGGCTTTAAGCTGCCCGAGAATCTGGGGCTCGCCCACAACCAGGGAATCCAGACTGGCGGCCACGCGAAAGACATGGCGCACCACCGCCTCGCCGCGCAACTGATAGAAACCCTCGAGCGGCGGCAAATGCGGCTGGCCGCTAGCGGCGGCCAGGAAGGCGAGCAAGCCGGGCAGGGCACCCGTGGGCGAGGCCACCATCACCTCGACACGGTTACAGGTGGACAGGATCCACCCTTCGCGCACGTCCGGCTGCTCCCGCAACAGCGCGAGAGCACGCGGCAGGGCATCCTCGGACAACGCCAGCGGCTCGCGCTGCTCCAGCGGCGCGGTGTGATGGCTGATGCCGAGAAGATGCAGGCTCATTGCAAAAACAGCGAGTGCACCTGGCTCAGACCGTTGGCAAACCATCCGGCCAGCGCCACCGCGAAGCACACCAGGGTGAGATAGGCGCTGCGGCGGCCGCGCCAGCCTGCCGACCAGCGCGCAAACAGCAACACCAGATAAATGGCCCATGCCAGCAGAGCCAACACAATCGTAGGATCGCTCAGGAACACGCCTCCCAACTCGGCATCCGCCCAATAGGCACCAATGACCAGACCTGCGGTCAGTAGCGGGAATCCGACGAGCAGCGAGCGGTAGCCGACCAGGTCGAGGGTTTGCAGCGAGGGCAGGCGGCCGCGTGGAGCGGGGCTTTTGGCCTTCAGGCCGCGCTCGGCAATGAGGTAGAGAATGCCGCTGCCCATAGCCACGATCAGCCCCGCGTAGCCGATGAAAATCAAGCTGATATGCAGGTAAATCCAGCCGTTGAAGAGCAAGTCGCGCTCCGGCGGCGGCGGGCCTCCGCGCGCGCTGGCGGGCACGATCGTGGCTGCCGCAGCCAACAAGCAGATCAGCGGGACCACCAGCAGGCTGAGGGCGCGCGGAGAATACACGCGGTACACCATCAGGAAAAATGCGGCAATGATGAACGCCAGCAGGCCGGTGATGATGCGATAGAAATCCGCCGACTGGGCGGTGAAGATGGCCCCCGTTTCCACCAGGCTGACAAACTGGAACAGAAAGCCCGCCGCGACCGCCGCCCGTGCCAGACCGAACACGGCGTTCTGCTGCGGCGGCTCGCGCAACAGCGCCGCCGTCACCGCCGCCGCCAGACCAGCCGCGTAAAGTCCCAGCGCCACCCGGGCCCATAAGAAACTGAACGCTATAAGAGAATGCACGCCAGCACCGAACCTAAATTATAGCGGTTGCCAGAGGAAGACGCTTCCTTCAGAAAATCTGGCCGGCGCGACGGAGATTACCAAAAGTGGCGATGTTCGCCAGACTGAAACTGATCAGGAATTGATTCTCCCGGCGCACGCTGGCCAACGCAAACCGGCGATAGGCCAGGGTAAAACCGCAGCAGTCCCAGTTGTGCCCCATCTGAACTGTGGTGTAAAGTAAACGGCCGGTATGGACGTCGTAGGCGGCGTTGCCGGCAAAACTTGAACCCCGCGAGAGCGCATTGCCATAGCCGAGTCCCAGCCGCACTTGGTTGAAGCTTTGGGAGGACGCTGCCTGGATGCTCCCTGGCGGCGGGTGCAGCACGTAGTCGCTGCCGGAAATAACGCCTTTGCCGAAATGGAAATCACCGGTGAAGGCGCTGGCAGTAATTTGATGATTGTGACTGTTGTAATCCAAGCGCCATTCCCCATCAAAGCGGGAAAACGGAGATACCCGGATCACCGAGCTGAGCGGGGAAAAACGTAGCGGCAAAGCCTCGGCGGCAAAGGGCGACAACAGCGCGTTGGCCAGGAAAACATTGCGCTCTCCCGGCTGCAACGCGCCACCGAAGGTTGGATCAAAGTAGTACTTCTGCAGCAGCGTCCAGGAAATGAGTTCACGCGAGTGGCCCTTGGGGCCGTTCGCGGCCAGCAGCCGGTTTGTAAAGCCGTACTCAAACTCGCTGGTATTGGAAACAATGTCGAGCTCATCGAAGCGGATGACTTCATCGGCATCGTCCACGCCGGTGGTGAGGTGATAGCCAATTTGGGGTTCAAAGACATGTTCGAGGCGGTCACCGAGAAATCCGCCCGGTCCGGAAAAAGCTTTGGCCAACGCCGGCGGCCGCCATTCGAGACTGGCACTCAAGGCGTTGCGCCAGAGCGCGCTGGATAGCAGTTGTGAGCTGGCCACGGGCGACGCGGCCGGAAGCAGAAGCTGGCGTTCGGAGTAATAGGTCGCATCCACGCCAACTCCTCCGGTGAACGTGCCGAGGGCAGTGGAGACGGGTACATGCAACTGCGGCGAAAAATCCAGGCGCGACATGGCGCCGGTAGCAAAACCCGGTTCACTACGATCGAGCAGTCCGGCGTTGGCGCCCCAGGAGAAATACAGTGGCAGCGCATGGGTGAGCCGCTGTGCGTAGGCGCTCCAGTCCACGCCCGGCAGCTCCGCCAGGGAAAGGCTGGCGGTGGGTGTGGTTCCAAGAAAATCCTGATACCGATGGATATTGACCGTAACATCCTGGCCATCCCACTGTTTTTCGCTAAACGCGGTGGATACAGCTTCGGAATTGACGGCTTCCGAAAGGGTGTTCTTGAACACCAGACGGTACAAATAGGAGGAAAGATAATCCACATCCAGCACGGTGCGGAAACCGTTGCTGGCGGTGTGGTCGCCGGTGACATGCAATTCCTGCCCGCCTTGGCGGAGGCGACCGCCGCCGGGGAGCGCGAGACCACGATCAAACACGCCATCCAACTGCACCGTCAAGTCGGAGTTGCGCGTGGGACGGCTGGCCAGACTGAGGTGGTCAGCCCACCCCCGGGCACTGTAGTACTCACCCCCGAGGGTGAGATTCACGTTGCGCGCCGCGGCCCAGTAATAGGAATCGCCCAGCACGTAGCCTTTGACATTGCTTTTGCTCACGTCCGGGACAAGCACGCCGCTATGGCGGCCCGTGCGCGTGGTGGAGTAGGTCACAAAGGGGGAATAGAAGATGGGCACATCCAACAGTCGGAAAACGGCGTGATGGAGGGTGGCATTCTTCCCCAGTACGATCTGAACCTGTTGCGCACTGAAAACCCACTTGGGGTGGGGCAGCGAGCAGGAGGTGACGGTGCCATCCTCGAGGCGGTAGGTGTCCGGGCCAAGGCGCTGCAGCCTGCGCCCGGTGAAGATCAACGGATTGGAGGCGAGCGCGGTGGGAGTGCGGCCGCGCAGGCGGAGGCCGCTGACGCCGTGAAAATCATCAAATTCTCCAGTGGAGTTCACGAAATTGTAGGTGGCGTGGACACCCTCGATGTGCGTCTGTTCGCTGAGGCTGTCAAAGGCCACGTGGCCGCTGGCGGTGGCCTCGCCGCTGGCAGCGTCATAGGTCATGTCATCGGCGCTCAGTTCCAGATCGCCAAGCCGGATTTGGACATCGCCGATGGCATGGTAACTGGTGTGGCCCGGCGTCAGGACGGCCTGGATGCGATCGGCGGCGAGGGTCACCGGGGCGCCCGACGCCAAGCCGCCATGCACCAGGAAGGTCCGCGAACTCCGCAGCTGCTGGCGTTGGATCGTGGGCGTATCGGGTTGGTTACCGCGCGGCGGCGCCACTTGCGCCGAAAGACCGAGAGCGGCGGCGGCGCCGGTGATAATCAAGATTGAACAACGCCACAGCGCCGACATTCTTTGTAGCTTAGCGAAGATTCATGTCTCCTTCACACGTCCAGGGCCAGGAAAACGATGCCACCCCGCTGATTCCGCCCATGCCTGCCTGGCGGCGGGAGGTGCAGGACCGGGTGGACGCCTATCGCGCGCGCCGACCGCCGGCGCATGCCACGCCCTCAGCACCCAACCCCATTCGCGTGCTGCCGTTCCGTCCGCAGCCGGTGGCAGCGAGGATGGCATGCAGCGGTGCCGAACCGCTCGCCGACCCCGTGCTCCCACCAGGTGTGGCCGCGACCGTGGCTGCGCGTGCCGACGTGGCTGCGCGTGCGCCTGCTCCCGCTTCCGATGCCGCCTGCCTGCAACTCCCTTTGCCCATGGCGGCGAACTCCACCGCCGTACCTGCGCCGGCGTTGCCGCTGGCCTTGGCGCCGCGCGGGCTGCGGCTGCAGGCGGCCATTACCGACGCCCTCGTGGTGGGGACCGCGGCAGTCCTGTTTGCCCTGGCCGGATGGTCCAGTCAGGGTTTCGCGGCGTTGACGGGCGTGCCGTGGCGCCCGCTTCTGCCGGCCCTGATCGCCGTGCCGGCGGTACTGGCCGCGCTCTACCTGCTGTTGTGCACCTACGCCGGAGAAGGCGCCACGATCGGCATGCGGTGCTGTGGGCTGATGGTGGCCGGCCTCGATGGCCCCCTCACTCCAGCGGCACAGCGGCGCCGCGGCTGGGCCAGCGTGCTCTCGCTGGCCGCGCTGGGGCTGGGCTTTGCCTGGATTTGGTGCGACCCGCAGCAGTTGAGCTGGCACGACATGATCTCCCGCACCTGCGTGGTGATGGCCTCCCTGGAGGAATGAGTGAGGTTCGGCCCCTGCCGCCGCTTGACCTTACGCCCAGTGCTGCCAGCCTTGGGATGACAGCCGCCGAGGCGCGCGGCTGGGCGCGTGCAGCCAGCAGCCGCGGCGGGAGGTGATGACGCCGATTTCGTGCGCCTGGAACGCCCGCGGCAGCCGGCGTCGGTTGGGCAGCGTGAACAACAGCTCGAAGTCTTCGCCGCCGAAGAGGGCGCGGTCCAGGCCGGCAGGCGCCGGCAGGCGATCAGCAAAAATTTGTGCGCCGACGCCGCTCTCGTCGCAGAGATGGTGCAGATCCACCGCCAAGCCATCACTGACGTCGAGGGCGGCGCCAGCGCGGCCACGCAACGCCTGGCCGAGTTCCCAGCGGGCGCGGGGGCGCAGATGACGCGCCCGGGCGCGGTGCGCGGCGGCAGTGCGGGCGGTCAGGCCGCCGTGTACCAATTCCCTTCCCCACGCGGCCTCGCCCAGCGGCCCGGAGATGAAAATCCGATCGCCGGGCCGCGCGCCCGAACGGCGCAGCGCGCGCCCGGCCGGCACCTGCCCCACGCCCACCACGTCCAAAACGATGCCGTGCGGCGAGCGGGCACAGTCGCCACCGATGAGCGCCGCTCCCGCTTCGCGCGCCGCCGCCAGCAGCCCGCGGTGCAGCGCCCGCGCCCACGCCACAGGCAGGTGGTCGGGCAGCGCGGTGGAGATCAGCAAGGCCAGCGGCCCGGCTCCCATGGCCGCGAGATCGCTCAACGCGCGCGTGGTCAACCGGCGGCCCACGGTGGCGGCGGGGTCACGGAGACGTAGAAAATGCACGTCCTCGATCAGCAGATCCGTTGTGAGCACCAATTCCCAGCCGCGGCGTGGACGCAGGATGGCGGCATCATCCCCGATGCCGAGGCGCAACTCCCGCCGCGGCGGCGGCGCGGCCGCCTGGGCCGCGTGCCGCACCCACGCCAGCCATGCGCGCTCGGGTTGCACTCTTTTGAGGGTAAGGCATTCCACGAATGTTGGCGCGGGCCCCAGCGCGGCTGCTTCGCCCTGCGCGTCGATTTTGCCCACGGTGCCAAGCGGCACCACTCCCGCGAGTTGCCGCTCAGGGTTCCTACCCTTACAATTAGGAGGAAGTCTTGACCTCCGAGGTGAACCGTTGTCCATGTGGAAAAACCAGAATGAGCGGGATGCCCCGGTGCCGCCCGCCAAACCGCAATCCGCCAATCCGCCGGTACCCGCGCCTGTCAGCGCCAGCGCTCCCGCCCCGCGCAGCGGCGGGGCCGACCGGCCCACTCACTTGAGCAAGACCATCCACCTCAAGGGCACGATTACCGGCAACGAGGATTTGTTCGTGGACGGGAAGCTGGAGGGCTCGGTGGATCTGCCCAAGAACATGCTCACGGTGGGTGTCAACGGCCAAGTACAAGCCAACGTGAGCGCGCGCGAGGTGGTCATCCTGGGCAAGCTGAACGGTAACGTGGCCGCTGCGGACCGGGTTGAGATCAAGGCCCAAGGCGCCCTTACCGGCGATGTCAGCGCCGCGCGCATCAGCATCGAAGACGGCGCGTTCTTCAAGGGCGGCATTGATATCCGCAAGGCGGGCAGCGCCGCCGCTGCGGGCGGAGCCAAGGCCTCGAGCTGAGACCAATGTTGGCGCGGGCCCCAGCGCGCGGTCCCGTCCGCCGGGCTAGAGCAGTCTAGACCTGCTTTAATTGAATAAGTCCAGGTGGTCGAGGATGCCAACCACGGCCGCGTCAATAGGAGAGTGGGGCCGGCCGACGGCGCTCATCGCAGCGTAGCCATCGAGCACGACCAGGACGCGCTCCCCCAGGCCCGCGCCTACGCCATCGAGCGCGATCAGGCCCGCACCGCCGGCGGGCGTTCCGGTGGCACGCAATTCGCCAGCCCCTCCCAGCGCCTCCGGCTCAATCAGCAGTAACTTACGGCCGTCGTGGCTCGCGTGCTTCTGCGTAGCCACAACTTCGCCTACGACGTGGCCGACAATCACTGCGAGTCTCCGCCGGGCAGCCAATCGCGGTTGGAGGCGGAGTCCACAATGCCGACAATGGCGACATCGGTGGGCACCGACTGCGGCAGCCAGGAGAAGCTGGCCTCCTTGCCGCGGCAGCAATAGACGACTTCTCCAGCGCCCGCACCCACGGCATCGAGTGCGACCAGGGTGCGCGTCAGAGGGTTGCCGCGCTGGTCGAGCGGCTGCACAAGCAGGAGCTTATGCGTGCGCAGGGCATCGTCCTTGACGGTGGAGACCACGGTGCCTGCAATGCGTCCAAGAAACATCGTGGCTATCTCACCAGTTCCACCGTATCCACGATGCCGACGATGGCGGCGTCAATCGGCTTATCCTGGCCATCGCGGGCCATACGCGCCGAGCTGCCCTGCACGATGAGCACGCGCTCGCCCGCGCCTGCGCCCACCATATCCACCGCGACCAGGTAGCCGGCTTCGTCTCTGCCCTCGGCGTTCTGCAGGCGCACTACCAGCAGCTTGAACCCCTCCAGACGGGGATCCTTGCGGGTGGCTACGACGGTGCCAATGACACGGGCTAGCTGCATGAGGGTGGAAGCCCGGGCTAGGCGCCGGGCGGTAATCCTTGCAGCGGCACAGCGCGCCACAAGCCCGCGGCCGGGCGCGGAATTACGTGGACGGAAATGACCTCGCCGATGCGCCGAGCCGCCGCCGCTCCGGCGTCCGTGGCGGCTTTCACCGCGGCGACATCGCCCTGCACGATGGCCGTGACCAAGCCCGCGCCAATTTTCTTTTCCCAACCCACCAGGGTCACGTTGGCCGCCTTGACCATGGCGTCGGCCGCCTCGATCATCGCCACCAGGCCCTTGGTTTCGACCATGCCCCACGCCTCGCCGCTGAGTTCTGCCATAGCCGCTCCTACCCGCCAAATTCTAACCTACCAGCGCCGTTTGCCATGGGGAAAATTCCAGCCTGCTGGGATGGCGACCGCCGCCGGCTCCGTTTGGCCTTCGCGGGTTACCGGGCAGGTAGGCGAGAGCTCCGCCGCGCTGGTTACGCCCTCGTAGCGCTGCCGGGCCTGCAGCAGCTTATCCACTTCCTCTCTACCGAGCAGGTTTTGCCGCCCGAGGAGATGGGTTACGAGCGCGATACGGGCAAAATGCTCGACCGTCTCCATTTTGAAATACGCCTTCCAGACGTCCTCGCCGTAGGTCACCACGCCATGATTGGCCATCAGGATGGCGTCGTAGTGCGGAATCAGGGGCCGCAGCGTAGCCGAGAGCTCGGGCGTGCCCGTGGTTCCGTAGGTGGCGAGCGGAATGCAGCCCAGCGCTAGTACCACTTCGGCGAGCAGCGCCTGGTTGAGCGGAATGCCGGCAGCGGCAAAGCCAGTGGCGGCGGGCGGGTGCGCATGCACCACGCCCTGGACCTCAGGCCGGAGCTGGTAGATCAGCAGATGCATGGCCATTTCGCTGGAGGGGTTGCGCGTGCCTTCGAGCTTGCGGCCCTCAAGATCGGTGATGACCAGGTCGGCCTCGCTCATCATGCCCTTGCTCATCGAGGTGGGCGTGGCCAGGATGCGGCCGCCGGGCAGGCGCACGGAAATGTTGCCATCGCTGGCCGCCACCAGGCTCTTCTGGTGCAGAAACTGACCGATGCGCAGAATGTCCTGTCGGGCTTGTGCCTCAAGGGGCTGTGCGTCCGCCATGCCGTGATTATCGCCGATACTGAACCCTGGAATGAAGCTGAGCGAGTTTGATTACGAGCTGCCGCCGGAGCGGATCGCGCAGCAGCCGCCGCAGGAGCGCGCCGCCGCGCGGATGCTCTGGCTGCACCGCAGCTCGGGCGCGCTGGAAGACCGGCACTTCCGTGAACTGCCGCAGCTGTTGCAGTCCGGTGATCTGCTGGTGGCCAACGACTCACGCGTGTTTCCCGCGCGGCTCGTGGGTGAGCGCGCCGGCGGCGGCAGGATCGAGGCTTTGCTGCTGGAGGAAATGGCACCCGGCGAATGGGCGGCGCTGACGCGGCCCGCGGGTAAGCTGCCCGTAGGCACCCGGCTGCGCTTCACCGCGGGGCTGACGGCGGAGGTAGTGGGGCAAGGGGAGCGCGGCGAGCGGCGGCTGCGCTTTGCCGGCGTGGACAACCTCGAGAACTGGCTCGAAGCCCACGGCCATGTGCCCCTGCCGCCCTACATCCGCCGTCCGGATGCTGCTCTGGACCGGGAGCGCTACCAGACGGTGTACGCGCGCCCGTCAGGCTCGGCTGCCGCCCCCACCGCGGGCCTGCACTTTACGCCGCGGGTGCTGGCGGCGCTGGCCGGGCGCGGCATCGGATGGATCACCGTCAGCCTTCACGTCGGACTGGGAACCTTTCAGCCGGTGGTGAGCGAAGATATCGAACAACACTCCATGCACCGCGAGCGCTTCGAGGTGAAGGCCGCCGCCGCGGATGCGCTGAACCAGGCGCGCGCGCGTGGCGGGCGGATCGTTGCCGTGGGCACCACGGCCGCGCGCGTGCTGGAGTCCATCGCGCCCCCGGGGGACCAGCCGTTCCGCGCCGCGAGCGGCGAAACCGCAATATATCTTTATCCGGGGGGCCGCGGCTTCCGCGTCGTGGATGCCATGCTGACCAACTTTCACGCCCCCAGGACCACGCTCCTGATGATGATCGCCGCGTTGGCCGGCCTGCTGGCCGTGCGACACGCCTACCAGCACGCACTCGCCCAAGGGTACCGCTTCCTGAGTTATGGCGACTGCATGCTGATACTGTAGATGGGTGCCGGGCGAACCAACTCCCATTGGGCGACATCATGCGCTGCTGAGTGAATTCCGCCGGGCCTTCCGGGAAGGGCCGCCGGAATCGTCTTTGGCCATCGAAGGGCCGCGGCTGATCGGCGAGGCACTACGCAGCGGCGCGCGAATCGAAAAAGTCCTGTTCAGCCGGCAGGGACTGGAGCAGCTGAGCGCAAAGCTGCTGCCGCAGTTTTCCAAACACACCGATGTGGCGGTGGCGGAAGACAGCGCGTTCGCGGGAGCGATGGATGCCGAACATCCGCAGGGCGTGGCGGCGCTGGTGCCATGGACGCCGGCCAAGCTGCAGGCGGCGTTCGGCGTGCGGACGTTGCTGGTGGCGGCGGCGGGCATGCAGAACCCCGGCAACCTGGGCACGCTTGTCCGTGCGGCCGACGCCTTCGGCGCTTCCGGGGTGATCGCGCTGACCGATACCGTCAGCCCCTTCAATCCCAAAGCCGTCCGCGCCAGCGCGGGATCGTTGTTTCACCTCCCGGTCGTGGCCAAAGTCACCGCGGAAGATCTGATCGCCGCCTGCCGCGCCCGCGCCGTGCGCCTGGTGGTCACCGCCGCCCGCGGTGGCGCCGCGCCGGAGGCAGCAGGCCTCCAGGGCCCGGTCTGCCTGCTGATCGGCCAGGAAGCCGCCGGCGTCTCGCGCGCGCTCGCTCGCGCCGCCGACGCCAGCGTCACCATTCCCATCGCCAGCGGCGTCGAATCCCTCAACGCCGCTTTCGCCGGAGCGATTCTGCTCTATGAAGCCGCGCGGGCGCGGGCGACGCTCAATGCCAAGGCGGAAGAAAATCCGCGATAGCCGACCGGGGCAGGCATGGGTCCCGGCTGGGGCAACCGAGAGTCGTGGCTCAGTGCGCGCTTTCTCGAAGTAGCTCGACCAGATATTGCTTCCAGTCGTTGGCATAGGTATGGGTGCCGTGGCCATGCGTGGTGGGGCCATCAGGGATGAGGATGTACTGGCCGTGCTTGACCGTCTTGATGTTGGGCTCCATCACGCCCAGATCAGGCGGGTTGACCTGATCGTCGGCCGAGTTTACGGCCATGAGATAGCACTGGATTTTGCCCAGCTCGGGCTCGGGGTTGTAATCGCTGGAGGCGGCGAACTGGTAAAGCATGTCGTTGGCGTCCTCACGCTTGCGATAGCGCTCGATAGCCTGCGTAAAGCCCTGGTCGGCAAGTGGTTCGGTGGGCATGCGGCGCTGCATGTCCTTAGGGCTGGAAACCATGATCATCAAGGCATAAAAGGCACCGCCAAAGTGGGGCTCGGTTTTGTAGTCGCCGCCGTCGTAGCCCGGCGCTTGCGTGATCGAGTCCATGACCATGCGGCGATACCAGCGGTTGCGGCCGGCAATCTGCACCGGCAGGCTGGCCAGCGGCATGGAGGCATCCATGAACGCCGGGTACATTTCCGGCCACATCCAGCTCTGCATGCCTCCCATGGAGGTGCCCATGACCAAGCGCAGATGGTTGACGCCCAGATGTTGGGTGAGCAGATCGTAGGTGGCGCGCACCATGTCGTGATAGCCGTAATGCGGGAACTTGGCGCGGAGGCCATCGCTGGGCTTGCTGGAGCCGCCATGGCCGATCAGATCGGGCAGGATAATGTAGTAATGACTGATGTCCAGTGGCTCGCCGGGGCCATAGAGGGGATCGGCAAAGATCGGGCTGAGGAACTGGTGCCCGGTGCCGCCGGTGCCGTGAAGGATGAGCACGGCGTTGGTGGCCTCGCCGGCGGCGCTTTTCGCCAAGTGGCCAAGCGTGGTGTAATGCAGCCGCAGCGTGGGCAACACCTCGCCATCGGCAAAGCGGAAGTTCGGGATGGTGTAGTTGCCCTCGGTGATGGGCCACGCTTTGCGCGGCAGACCCAAGGTTGGCGCGGGCCCCAGCGCGGCTGCTTCGCCCTGCTGGAACTGCGCAGGGCGAATTGCGCCGCGCGCCCCGCGAGGGGCGGCCAAGGCCAACGCGGCCATCGCCAGGAGGCTCACAAGCAGGGTTAGACGCTTCATAGCCGGAAGCATACCAGAGAGCAAGTATGTCGCTGTTTGAAACCTCCTCCGGGCCGGAAGCCGTTTTGCCGCCGCTGGCTGACCGCATGCGGCCACGCACGCTCGGCGAACTGGTGGGGCAGCCACAACTGCTGGCGCCGGGGCGGCCGCTGCGGACGGCGATCGAGCGCGACCAGTTGGGCTCGATGTTGCTCTGGGGACCGCCGGGGGTGGGCAAGACCACGCTGGCGCGGATCATCGCCACCGAGACCCGGCGGCGGTTTGTGCCCTTCAGCGCGGTGACGAGCGGGATCAAGGAAATCCGTGAGGTCATGGCCGCCGCCGAGCGCGCGCAGCGGGCCGGGCAGCAGACGATTTTGTTCATTGACGAAATCCACCGCTTCAACCGCGCCCAGCAGGACGCCTTCCTGCCCTTTGTCGAAAGTGGCGCCATCACGCTGATCGGCGCCACCACGGAAAATCCCAGCTTCGAAGTGAACTCGGCGCTGCTGTCGCGCGCCCGCGTCTACGTGCTGGAGGCGCTCAGCGACGAGGATATTCTCCTGCTCCTGCGCCGCGCGCTCGACGAGCCCGAGCGCGGCGTGCGCGCCGGGCGCGCGGGCGCGGCTGCGGTCGAGGTGGCCGGGCCGGAGCTGCGGCGCATGGCCGCTTTCGCCAACGGCGACGCGCGCGTGGCGTTGAACCTGCTCGAAGCCGCCGCGGCTGGCGCCGCGCCGGATGGCGGGGAGGCGATCGCCATCAGCGCCGAGCTGCTCGACGCCACGCTGCAGCACAAGGCGCTGCTCTACGACGCCAGCGGCGAGCAGCACTTCAACCTGATATCGGCGCTGCACAAATCGGTGCGCAACAGCGATGTGGACGCCAGCCTGTATTGGCTGGCGCGCATGCTGGAGAGCGGCGAAGACCCGATGTACATCGCGCGCCGGCTGGTGCGCATGGCCTCGGAGGACATTGGCCTGGCCGACCCGCGGGCGCTCGAACAGGCTCTGGCGGCGCGCTCGGCGGTCGAAGCGATGGGCCTGCCCGAAGCGGCACTGGCGCTGGCGCAGGCTTGCGTTTATCTTGCGCTGGCGCCCAAGTCGAACGCGCTCTACACGGCTTACGGCAAGGTGGTCGAAGAGGTGCGCACGACGCGGGCCGATCCGGTCCCGCTGCACCTTCGCAACGCACCAACCGGCCTGATGAGAGGTCTGGGCTATGGCCGCGGTTATCAGTACGCCCACGACCTCGAGGCCAAGGTGGCCGCCATGGAGTGCCTGCCGGAAAACCTGCGCGGGCGGCGCTACTTCGAGCCCGGCGAACAGGGCTGGGAAAAGCGGATTCAGGAACGGATGGCGGAGCTGGAGCGCCTGCGGCGGGGCTCGCAATCATAGAGCAGACGAAGGTTGGCGCGGGCCCCGGCGCGGCGCAGGCCGCATCCTCGCGGCACCGTGATCAGCCTTCGGTCTGAGGTGTGGCCGTGCCTGCGCCCGCTTCGGCGGCCTCGCGCTCGATAACGACGGCAAGGGTGGCCTTGACGCCCTTGAAGAGGTTGAGGGGGACCTGGTGCTCGCCCAGGGTTTTGAGCGGGTCGGGGAGCTCGATCTTGCGGCGTTCGAGCTCGTAGCCGCGCTCGGCGAGGGCGTGCATGACGTCCATGGAGGTGACCGAACCGAACAGGGCGTCGCGCTCGCCGGCGCGGCGCTGGAACACCAGCTTGAGCTGCGCCAATTGACCGGCCAGGGCGAGGGCGGCGTCGCGGTCGCGCGCCTCCTTGCGGGCCGCTGAGGCGCGCATGTGCTCGATGTTGCGCAGGTTGGCGGGTGTGGCAGCAATCGCCTTGCGCTGCGGCAGCAGGTAGTTGCGGCCGTAGCCATCGGCGACCTTGATCACGTCGCCCTTGTGGCCGAGCTTGTGCACGTCTTCCTTGAGAATGATTTCCATGGTTACAACTCCGCCGCGAAGGGCAGCAGGGCGATCTGGCGGGCCTGCTTGATGGCCCGGGTGAGATGGCGCTGGTGCTGGGTGCAGGTGCCGCTGATGCGGCGGGGAACGATCTTGCCGCGCTCGGCCACAAACTGCTGCAGCAGGCGGTAGTCCTTGTAATCAATCTTGTCAATGCGTTCGACGCAGAACTTGCACACCTTGCGGCGGCGCACGAATTGCTTGCGCGGGCCAGAGGCCGCGCGCGGGCCGGACGTAGGTCCGGAGGGGCGTTTTCCATCAGTCATGATTCATCATCCTCGGGTTTCGAAAACATTGGCCTAGGCCTGGACGTCGTCACCATCGCCACGGCCCTCCATGGCGGCTTCCGGATCCACGGCCACATCGTCGCCGTGTGGGGCGGGTGCCGCGGCAGGACGGCGCTCCAGGCGCGCGGCGCGATGGCGGCGGCGCTTTTCCAGGTGCTTTTCCAGCTCATCGGTGCGCACCGCCAGATATTTGATCACCGGCTCACTGATGCGCAGGCGGCGCTGCAGCTCGCCGATCGCCTCGGTGCTACCGGTTTCGAGGTCGAACAACACATAGTTGCCCTCGCGGAAGCCGCGCACGCGGTAGGCGAGGCGGCGGCGGCCGAGCCGATCCACCTTGCGCAGGGTGACGCCGCTGGCCGTGGCCGCCGATTCCATACCGGCCACCAGCTTGTCGGCTTCCTCATCCACCAGGTCGGGCCGCACAATAAAAATCACTTCATAGGTACGATTCATCGTCACTCCGTTCTTAAGCGTTGTCTTCCCGGGGGCCGTTGAAGCGGGTCATCGCCGCGGCCATCCCATTTCTCAAAATCTCCTCCACCCCATCCGCCGCGGTAGCTGCCACCTGCAGCGCCTCCCGGGCGCGCGCCGGGCTCCAGCGGCTGAGCACAAACTCGGCCCGGTCCATGGCCGGATGCGGCGGGCCGATGCCCAACCGCAAGCGCTTGAACCCGGTCGTTCCCACAGCGGCGACAATCGAGCGCAGCCCGTTGTGGCTGCCCGCCGATCCCTGCTCGCGCAACCGGAGGGCGCCAAACGGCAAGTCCAGCTCGTCACAAACCACCAACCAGCCCGCCAACGGCTGTTTGCGCAGCAGTTGGGCGACGGCGGCGCCGCTGACGTTCATATAGGTCAGCGGCTTGGCCAGCCACACGGCCTTGTCCGCAAGCTGACCGCGGGCGGTCAGCGACTGGCATTCGTGCAGGCGGGCGCGGACGCCCATTCGCTGCGCCAACTCGTCCACCACTAAAAAACCGAAATTGTGGGGCGTGGCCTCGTACTCCGAGCCGGGATTGCCCAGCCCCACCACCAAAAAGGGGGCCGTGGGTTCCAGCTCCTGCATGGCGGCTTACTTCTTCTCCTTCTTCGCGTCGGCTCCCTTCTCGGTGGCCTTCTCGGCACCCTTTTCGCCGGCGGGCGCCTCCTCGCCGGTCTTCTCCTTGCCCTTCTTGGCCACTTCCGGCTCCGTCGGCGCGGCCTCGGCCTCCACCGGCGCCGCCACCACTTCCTCCTTTACCGCAACCACGTGCACCACCACGCGGTCGGGTTCGGTAAGCACCCGGCGTCCGGCGCCCACCTGCAAATCGGCGACGCGGATGTTCTGACCGATGGTCAGACTGGTCACGTCCACCGTGACCTGTTCGGGAATATCACTGGGCAAACATTCAATTTCGACCTCGCGCGTGACCACCTCGAGAATGCCGCCCTGAACCTTGACCCCCTCGGCCTCGCCCAGGGTGTGAATGGGCACGCGCACGCGGATGGCCTGATCCATGGCAATGCGCTTGAAGTCCACGTGCAGCAGACGGCCCTTCAGGGGCTCACGCTGCCAGTCCACGACCATGGCGGCGGTGGATTGCCCACCATCCACGGCGAGGTTGAAGATCGAGTTGTGGCCGCTCTCGGAGTGCAGAATGCGCCCGATCTCTTTGGGGTCCACGCTCAGGCTGAGCGGCTGCTGGCGCTCGCCATAGAGGGTGGCGGGAATCAGGCCGGAGCGGCGCAATTGCCGCGCCGGGCCTTTGCCGCGTCCGTCGCGGGTCTTGGCCGCCAATGCAAGGGAAATCGCCATAAACAAATTCTCCTAGACAAAGAGCAAACTAACCGAGGTTTCCTCGTGAATCGAGCGGATCGCGGCCGCCAACAAACCGGCGATGCTGAGAACCTGGATGCGTGCCCGCGTCCGCGAGGACTCGGGCAGCGGAATCGAATTGGTGACCACCACCGTCTCGACCGGGCTGGCCTCCAGCCGCTCCACCGCCGGACCGCTGAGCACAGCATGGGAGGCGCAGGCGAGCACGCGCCGGGCGCCATTTTGCACCATGGCTTCGGCGGTTTTCACCAGGGTTCCGGCGGTGTCAATGATGTCATCCAAAATGACCACCGTGCGGCCCTCGACCTCGCCGATGACGTGCATCACTTCGCTCACATCCGCGGCCACGCGGCGCTTGTCCACAATGGCGAGGGCGGCATCGAGCTTTTTGGCAAAAAAGCGGGCGCGCTCCACGCCCCCGGCGTCGGGTGAGACAATCGTCAAATCCTGCAATTCCATCCGCCGGAACTGGTCCACCAGCACCGGGGAGGCGAACAGGTGGTCCACGGGAATGTTGAAAAAGCCTTGAATTTGCGGGGCGTGCAAATCCATCAGCAGCGCCCGGTGCGCGCCCGCGGTGGTGAGCAGGTCGGCCACGAGCTTGGAGGAGATGGGCACGCGCGGCTTGTCCTTGCGGTCCTGGCGGGCATAGCCGTAATAGGGCATCACGGCGGTGATGCGCCGCGCCGAGGCGCGCTTGAGCGCGTCAATCATCAACAGCAGTTCCATCAAGTGCGTATCCACGGGATCGCAGGTGGGTTGGATCACGAAAACATCAGCCCCGCGAACGTTTTCCAGGACCTGGACGTAGTTTTCGCCGTCGCTGAAGCGCGTCAGGCGGCATTGGCCAGGCAGCAGACCCAGGTGCGCACAGATTTCACCCGCAAGGGCGGGGTTGGCGGTGCCACTGAAGATCTTGAGCTTCTCATCCAGGCGCGCCTTGCGCGGGGCACGCGCCAGTTGTGGCTTTTCCGCCGCCGGCTCAACTTTGATCGGACCTGTCGCCATAAATTTCTTACCCGGCCGGACACGTCTTCCCGTTACTACTGGCTGGGGCGTTAGGATTCGAACCTAAATGCCATGCTCCAAAGGCATGTGTCCTGCCATTGGACGACGCCCCAGACTGCCGGGGCGGAGTGATCTGCGGCGCGCGGCTACGTGCTCGCATCGCCTGCATCTCACCCCGGCCCCAGGACCAAGCCACCGCTCCCTTCGCCTTACAACGCCTGCAGCCCGCGTGCATAGTGCCGCCGGGACACAAAGCGGGCGCGCCACACGCTGTGGCCGCGCGCCAGTTGCGCCGCGGCAGCCGCCGCCCGCTCAGCGCGGCCAAACAGACCGAACTGGGCGGCCCCGCTGCCGGTCAAACCTACCCAGGCGGCGGAGGCGCGACAGAGTTGACGATGGATGCGGGAAAAGTCCGGGGAAAGAGAGAACACTCCCGACTGGAAGTCGTTCTCGATTCCGGCATGGACTTTCGGTCCGGCCTCCCCCTTCGGGGCCAGCCTGCGACCGCGGTTCCGTAGAAGGCGGAACGCCGGCAGCACCTGATCAACCAGGCTGCAGAACCCCATTAGTGTATCCGAGCTCGCCGATCTGGTCAATCGGGGGCGCAAGCGGCGGTCCCAGAGGGCAAACGCATCCGCAGTCGTAATTCCAGCACCATCATGGCCAAGTGGCATGACCACTACACAGTGCCACGGAGCCAAGTCTTCGAGGGCGTACACTTCATCTCCGCGTCCCAGCCCCAGAACCGTGCCACCGAGTAGAAAGGCGGGCACATCGGACCCCAAGGACGAAGCCAACTGCAACTGCTCGGCCAACGGCGGACGATGGCGGCAGGCCAGCGCCAGCGCGCGCAGCAAGGCGGCGGCATCGCTGGAACCACCGCCCAGGCCCGCGCCGGACGGAATGCGCTTTACGAGCCGGATGCCGACGTGGCCACGCAGACCGAATGCGCGCACGGCCAGCTCGGCCGCCCGCACGGCCAGGTTCTCCCTCCCTTGCGGCGCCGGGCGGCCGGCCAGCGCCAGCGAGACCCCCCTGCCTGGTTGCAGGTTCAGCTCCAGCAGGTCGGCCAGCCGGATTGTCTGAAACACCGTGCGTAACTCGTGAAAACCGTCGCGCCGGCGCGCACCGATTTGCAAACCCAGATTGATTTTGGCAAACGCGCGGATGCGGAACCGGGTGGGGGGCATGAGCGGAATCTACAGGCAAAGCTAGTAGAATCTGAGCATGGACGCAATAGCCACGCTGGCGGCACGTGAAATTCTCGATTCACGTGGCAATCCGACAGTTGAAGTGGATGTGACCTTGCAATCCGGAGCCCGTGGCCGCGCCGCCGTGCCCAGCGGCGCCTCCACCGGCGAGCACGAGGCCGTGGAACTGCGCGATGGCGACCCCAGCCGCTACGGTGGCAAGGGTGTGAGCAAGGCAGTGGCCAATGTCACACAGATCATCGCACCGGCGCTGGCAGGCCGCGACGGCGAGGATCAAGCGGCGGTGGACCGGCTGCTGCTGCAGTTGGACGACACCCCAAACAAAGCGCAGTTGGGAGCCAACGCGCTGCTGGCGGTTTCCATGGCGGCGGCCCGGGCAGCGGCCGCCGCGCACGGCTGGCCGCTGTACCGCTCCCTCGGCGGCCTGAATGCGCGCACCTTGCCGCTGCCCATGATGAACATCCTCAACGGCGGCGCGCATGCCGACAACAACGTGGATTTTCAGGAGTTCATGATCATACCGCTGGGCGCACCGCGGTTTTCCGAAGCGCTGCGCTGGGGTGTGGAGGTGTTTCACGCGCTCAGGACGGTGCTGAAAAGGCGCGGCTATGTCACCGCGGTCGGCGATGAGGGCGGCTTTGCCCCCAGCGTCAAGAGCAATGACGAAGCCATCGAACTGGTGCTGGAGGCGATTCAAAAGGCGGGCTACCAGCCGGGCGCACAGGTGGCGGTTGGGCTCGATCCCGCGGCCAGCGAATTTTACGATGCCGGCCGGAAGCGCTACGTGTTCACGAAATCCGACCGGCGGGAGCTTAGCGCCGGGGAGTTGGCGGCGTACTGGGCCGACTGGGTACGCCAGTACCCGATTGTTTCCATCGAGGATGGGATGGCGGAAGACGACTGGGAGGGTTGGAAGCTGCTCACCGACAAATTGGGCGCGACGGTGCAATTGGTCGGCGATGATTTGTTTGTCACCCATGCCGCCCGGTTGCGGCGTGGCATCGAGGCGGGGGTGGCGAATTCGATCCTGATCAAACTCAATCAGATCGGCACGGTGACCGAAACTCTGGAAACGGTGCAATTGGCCGCTCAGCACGGCTATACCAGCGTGATCTCGCATCGCTCGGGCGAAACCGAGGACACCTTCATAGCCGATCTGGCGGTGGCTACGAATGCGGGCATGATTAAGACGGGTTCGGCCAGCCGCACCGATCGGGTGGCGAAATACAATCAACTTTTGCGCATTGAGGAGGAATTGGGCGCGGCGGCCCGGTTTCCCGGCCGCACAGCCCTGGCGCGGCCGGGCGTATGAACACGCCGGTGGTGCTCGTCGTCCTGGACGGCTGGGGTATTGCGGCTCCGGGGCCGGGCAACGCCATCGCGCTCGCGCGCAAGCCGGTGTACGAGCGGCTGCTGCGGCAGTTTCCCCACACCCTCATCCAGGCCTCGGGGCCGTCCGTGGGTCTGCCGGAAGGACAGATGGGCAACAGCGAAGTGGGACATTTGAACCTGGGCGCCGGCCGCATCGTGAAGATGGATATCACGCGCCTCGACGAGGCGATCGCCGACGGCAGCTTTGAACGCAACCCCGCCCTGCTGGGCGCCCTGCGCCACGCCCGCGGTCGGCAGCTGCATCTGCTGGGCTTGTGCAGCGATGGCGGGGTGCACGCGCATCTGCATCATCTGGAAGCGCTGCTGCGGCTGGCGCGGCAAGAATCGGTCGAACACGTTTGGCTGCACGCCTTCACCGATGGACGCGACACGCCGCCGCATTCCGGCCGTGGCTACCTGGAGCAAATCGAACAGAAAATGCGAGAGTACGGCTGCGGCGCCATCGCCAGCGTGAGCGGCCGCTACTATGCCATGGACCGCGATCAGCGCTGGGACCGCATTCGGCTGGCTGTGGACGCAATGGTGCACGGGGCCGGGCCAGGTGCCCAATCCGCCCCGGCCGCGGTGACCGCTTCCTACGAGCGCGGCGTGACGGATGAATTCGTGGTACCCACCGTGGTAGGCCTGGGCCGCATACGCGACGACGACGCGGTGATTTGCTTCAACTTCCGCGCCGACCGCGCCCGCCAGATCACGCGCGCGCTGACGCGCAGCGGCGAGCCGCTGGCCACGCTGGCGGAAGCCATTCCGAGCGCGGATATTCCGCCGCACCTCCATTACGTCTGCATGACGCGCTACGACAAGACCTTCATGCTGCCGGTGGTGCTGCCGCCGGAGCGGCTCGAACACATTCTGGCGCACGTCATGGCCGAGCGCGGGCTGCGCAACTTACGCGTGGCGGAAACCGAAAAATACGCCCACGTAACCTACTTCTTCAATGGCGGGGTGGAGAAGCCGTTTCCCGGCGAGGAGCGGGCCCTGGTGCCCTCGCCCAGGGTCGCCACCTATGACCTGAAGCCGGAGATGTCGGCCGCGGGCGTGGCGGCCGCAGTGACCGCGGGAATCGAGAAGGGGACGTTTGACCTGATCGTGGTGAATTTCGCCAACGCCGACATGGTTGGGCACTCCGGCCAGATCGCGCCGACTGTCAAGGCGGTGGAGACCGTGGACGGCTGCCTGGGTGAAATCGAAGCGGCATTGCGGCGCCGCGGCGGAGCGATGCTGGTGACCGCCGACCACGGCAACGCCGAAGTGATGCGCATGCCCGATGGCAGCCCGCACACCTTTCACACCACCAATCCGGTACCGCTGATCCTGGTGGCGGATACGGCCGCGGGCCTGCCGCCGGCGCGGCTGCGTAGCGATGGCTCGCTGCGCGACCTGGCTCCCACACTCCTGGGCATGCTGGCGCTGCCGGAGCCACCGGAGATGAGCGGACGCGATTTGAGGCAGTCGTAAATGGAAAAGCCGGACTTACGGGAAAAAGGCGGTGTCCGCGGCAGAGTGCAGCAGGTCTCCGACCGGCGTCTGTTCATGCAACTGCTGGCTTTTGGCGGCTGCACCATCACTGCGGGACTCATCCATGCGCTGGAGGGCAACCGCATGGAGGCGGTGCTGTACGAGGATGTGAGCGATCCTCAAGGAGTTGCCCTGCTCACCTGGAGCGCCGACCCGGCATTTTTCGTGACTGGGTTGCGTGCCTGGCTGCAGCAACCACCGTTCAGCAAGCTGCAATTCAAGCCTCACTATACGATGCTCGGCCGGACTTATTCCCTCGGCCATGAGCCTGACCTCGAGGACATGCTTCTGGACCGGCCGCGGCGGGCCGTCACCGACGCCGCCAACCCCTGGGCGGTGTGGTATCCACTGCGGCGGTCGGGGGCATTTTCGGCGTTGGCGGCGGAGGAGCAGAGCTCCGTCCTGCGCGAACATGGCGCCATCGGTCATGCCTTCGGCAGCGCCGGCTACGCCCAGGACATCCGCCTTGCCTGCACCGGCCTGGACCAGAACGACAATGACTTTGTCATTGGCCTGGCGGGCGCCGAGCTGCATCCGCTCGCGGCTTGCGTCCAGGCCATGCGCAAAACGCGCCAGACCGCGAGTTTCATTCAGCAGATGGGGCCGTTTTTCGTCGGCCGGCGGGTGTGGCAGCGTCTGCAAACCGAAAAGCTATAACAAAGTTGGCGCGGGCCCCAGCGCGGCGCTCAGGGCCTTTCCAAGTTGCCACGTTTCGAAACCACGCACCGTTGTTGTATGCTCGCCTGTTCGGGCTTTTCAGGGAGCGCACAACATGATCCGTCGGGCACTTCTGTTTTTGGCCGCCGCCGCTGTGGGCCTGGGGGCGCAAACCGTCAACCCGGCGCTGTACTCGGGCATGCAATGGCGGATGATGGGACCCTTCCGCGCCGGCCGCTCGGTCGCGGTCGCGGGCGTACCCGGCCAGCCCGATACGTTTTATTTCGGCGCCGTGGATGGCGGTGTCTGGAAAACGATCAACGACGGCACGACCTGGCAACCGATTTTCGATCACGAGCCGGTGGCCTCAATTGGCGCTATCGCGGTGGCGCCCTCCAATCCCGACATTATTTACGTCGGCACGGGCGAACCTGACCCACGCTCGCAATCCTCGATCGGCGACGGCATGTTCAAATCCGCCGACGGCGGACAGACGTGGACGCGCATCGGATTGCAGCAAACGCGCCAGATTGGGCGGATCGTCGTAGACCCGTCCAACCCTGATCGCGTGCTGGTGGCGGCGCTGGGTAACATTTACGCCGCGACGCCGCAACGTGGCGTGTACCGCTCCAGCGATGGCGGCGCCACCTGGACCAAGGTGCTGTTCAGCAATGACAACACCGGCGCAATTGATCTCTCAATGGATCCGTCCAATCCACAGACTCTCTACGCCGCACTATGGGCGACGCGGCGGCCACCCTGGGTGGTGTATCCGGCCTCGAACGAGCCCGGCAGCGGATTGTACAAGTCCACTGACGGAGGCAGCACCTGGACGCACCTGACTCAAGGGCTGCCTGCGGAGCCGGGACGCATCGGCGTGGCGGTGGCGCCGAGCGATCCCAACCGCGTTTATGCCATGGTGGACGCCAGTGCCAAGCAGGGCGGGCTGTACCGTTCCGATGATGCCGGCGCCACCTGGAAGCTGATGGACAATGAGGACCGCATCTGGAACCGCGGCTGGTATTTTGAATCCATCACGGTGGATCCGAAAAACGAGAACATGCTGTACTCCATGAACACGTCGGTATATATGTCGAGCGACGGCGGCGCGAGCTTTGACGCCATCAAAGGGGCGCCTGGTGGCGACGACTACCACCAAATCTGGGTCAACCCGATTGACCCCGGCCGCATGGTGCTGAGCAGCGACCAGGGCACCATCGTCAGCGTGGACGGCGCCAAGGACTGGAGCTCGTGGAACAACCAGCCAACCGCGCAACTCTACCACGTCACCGCCGACAACCGCACTCCCTTCTGGGTCTATGCGGCCCAACAGGACAGCGGCGCGCGGGCGGAGGCGAGCTCGGGCGCCAACGGCAGCCGCATCATGTATGGTGACTGGACCAACGCCTGCGATGGCGGCGAGAGCGGCGACATTGCCGCCGATCCGCTGAGCGAGGCGGTGCTGTATGGCGGTACGGTGACCAAGTGCAACCAGGTCACCGGCGAGCGCCACAACATTTCACCCGCACTTGCCTATCCCGGGCAAAACTTTCGCCATACCTGGACGCTGCCGGTGGCGTTCTCCATGGCCGACAAA
Organism: Terriglobales bacterium; assembly: GCA_050747905.1. Lineage (GTDB taxonomy): Bacteria > Acidobacteriota > Terriglobia > Terriglobales > SCQP01 > SCQP01. Next base: position 106,597 of record JBOGKQ010000002.1, read on the forward strand.
CACGAGTTTTTCTACGCCAACCAGTTTTTGTTCCAAACCGGCAATGGCGGCAACTCCTGGCGCAAGATCAGCCCCGACCTCACGCGCGAGGACCCGGGCATTCCGTCCAACCTCGATCCGGCCACCGCCAAGGACACCAATTACGCCGAGCGCGCCTACGGCCCGAGCTGGGGCGTGATCTACACCATCGCTCCCTCGCCAATCCTAGCCAATGAAATCTGGGTCGGTACCGACGACGGAAACATTCAGGTCACGCGTAACGACGGCCAGACCTGGCACAACGTTACCCCGCCCGGGCTGACCGCCTGGAGCAAGGTGATCATGATGCAGGCGTCGCATTACAACGCCGAAGAAGCCTTTGCCGCCGTGGACCGGCACCGGCTGAACGACGATACGCCCTACCTTTACCGCACTACCGACGGCGGCAAGACGTGGACGAAGATCGTCAACGGCATCCCGGGGAATGAATACCTGGAATCCATCACCGAGGATCCGATGCGCCACGGCCTGCTGTTTTGCGGCACCAACCTAGGCGTGTATGTTTCGTTCGACAATGGCAACCTCTGGCAATCGCTGCGGCTGAACATGCCGCCGGTCGAGGTGCGCGATTTCGTGTTCCATAACAACGCAATGGTGATCGCCACCTTCGGGCGCTCCTTCTGGGCGCTGGACGATCTGATCCCGCTGCGCCAGGCACAACCCGCGATGAACGATGCCGCCGCGGTGCTGTACAAGCCCGCACCGGCGGTGCTGACGAGCGGCGGGCGGGGCTTTGGCGGCTTTGGGGACCCCGCCAAAACCGCGGCCGACATGGATCCGCTGGAGGTGATCTCCGCCGCTGCGCCCCCCCCGGGCGCGGTGATTCACTACTACCTGCAAGGCGACAGCGGCCCGGTTTCGCTCGACATTCTCAGCCGCGCCGGGCAGGTGGTACGGCACTACACCAGCAGCGCGCGCGTCTCCCACCAGAACCCCAAGACGATGGTCGTGCCGGCCGTATGGGCGCGCACGCCGGTCATCCTCAGCGCAGCTGCCGGTTCGCACGAATGGAGCTGGGACCTGCGCGAAGTCAAGCCGGGCGCGGCCGCAGGCGGGGGCCGGGGCGGCTTTGGCTTCTTCCGCGGCGGCGCCGGAACCAGCGCTGCTCCCGGCGCCTACGTCGTGCGCCTCACCGCCGGCGGGCATCAGTATACCCAGCCACTGGTGGTGAAACTGGCGCCCGGCACCGTATTTTCCGCGGCTGCGATCAGCGAGCAGCAGGCGCTGGCCAGCCAGATTCAAGCGCTGCAGCGGCAGGTTTCCGCAGCCCAGCGCGCCGCCAGGCAGCTCTATGCCAAGCTGACCAAACTGGACACGGGCGGCAACCGCAGCCTGGCGGCATCCGTGGAGGCGGTGCGCGAAAAGGCGCACGCGCTTGAGGGTTTTGCTCCCAAACCGCCCAACCCCGATGCTTCCGGCGAAGGGGACGCTGTGCCGGCGCCCACCAGCCTCACTGGACTGGCCGGCATTCTGGGGCAGTTGGCGGGTTCGGCGCAGAATGGCCTGGATGCGCCCTACACAACCGTACGCGAAGGCTTCGCCAAGGCGAAAGTGATGGCTGACTCCGAGCTGGCAAAGTGGAACCAGCTCAAGAGTCAAGACCTGGTCGCTCTGAACCGGCAGCTCCAGCAAGCCAATCTGAACCCCGTGACCGCAGGCAGCAGCCAACCCTAGCCAGCGCGCATCCAACCGCGCTATGGGGCGGCGATCGGGCAAGCAGGCCACGCATGGGTTGTTGTGGCTGGCGGGCGGCTTGGCCGCAGGAGCCGCGGCCGGGTGGTTCACTGCGCCCCGGCGAGGTGATTGGCTGCGCAATCAGGCTCGCCAGAAACTGGCCTCCTGGTATCGCACCAGCACACGCCGGATGCGCAAGCGGGGGAGGGACTTGGACCATCGCATCCAGGGAACGGTGGCGGAAGTGCGCGAAATGTGGGCCGGCCGCGAGCACTTCGTAGACGCCAACACGCTTGTGGATCAGGTCCACTCCGTGCTCGGCCGACCGTTTGCCGCCACGCTCGGGCATGTGAATCTGAACGCCGTGGGGCACACAGTTTACCTGCACGGCTATGTGCACGAGGTGACGGAGCGGGACCGGCTGATCTCCGCCATCCGTAAGGTGGAGGGAGTGGAAGATGTGCAAGCCGCCGAGCTGCGGGTGCAGCCGACGGGCTCGGACGTGCCCCCACCGGCGGTGACGCGCGACGCCAACGCAGCCGCGCCGCCAGATCGTCCGGACCGCTAGAACCTACCTCGACATGCTGCAGCTCGGCTGCATCTTGATCCTGCTGAGGCGCGTGCTGCTGACTCTAGCCCATGATAGTGTGCATGTGGAAAGAGTTTCGCGCTTTCATCTTCAAGGGCAACGTGGTGGATCTGGCCGTAGCGGTGGTCGTCGGCGCCGCTTTTGGGGCCGTGGTGACTTCGCTGACCCGAGATATCCTGACCCCCCTCATCGCCGCGATTGTGGGCAAACCGGATTTTTCCCGCTTCCATTTCGTGGTGCATAACAGCAACATCCAATACGGGCTGTTTGTTAACGCGGTGATTGCGTTTGCGCTCATTGCCGCAGCGGTCTACTTTTTCGTGATCGCTCCGATGAATGCCATGCTGCGCCGTCTCCACGGCCCGGGCGCGGTATTGCCGCCGACAACCCGCAAATGCCCGGAATGCCTGAGCGACATCCCGATGGAGGCGCGTCGCTGCGCCCACTGTTCCCAGCCGGTTCCAGCGGTGGCGAGTGCGGGCTAGTGCAAAACCAATGTTGGCGCGGGCCCCGCGACTCGCTTTTCATCAAGCTCCTAGCGCAAAATAGTCACGCTGGTGGCGGGGGTGTTCTGGCAGCCGAGAGTTCCTGTGACGCCGGAAGTGATCTGCGCGCAGGCGTTATCGTGGGCGGCGCGCTCGGCCTCCTGCCTCGTGCGGCCCTCGGCGGTGCGGCAGGCGCTCAGGCCGTGGTAGGACAGGCAGACGGTGACGCTATGGCGGGCCGTGTGGGTGCTTGACCAGAATACGTACACCACGACCAAGGCGATCAGGGTCATTAAGGCAAGGCGAAGAGTGCGAGGCACGGCAGTTCACTCCGAAGCTCCAGTTTCGCACGCCTCGGTTTCAGTATGGAAAGTACGTTGCAGGCGAAGTGGCTGAATAGGCCCATCAGTGGGAGCCGGAGGGGCGCCGGGGGGTTACTGCGCACGCGGCGTGCGCCCCGTGCGGCACGGGGGGTGCTGGTCTAAACCGCGATCCCCAGCCCATGGTTACCCCTCCGCCCCCAGCACCGCGGCTACACCGCGCACCAGCCGCGCCCGCTGCCGCCCGGCATAGCCGTGCGCCGGCCCGCGCACGGCGTGCGTCTTGAGGATCAGCAGGTCAAGCGAACCCGGCAGGCGATCACGGGTGAATGGCGCCATACAAGGCATTAGCCCGCCGATTTCAGTGCCGCAACCGGATCGGCGGTGGCGGCACGCCAGGCCGGAACGAGTGCCACCAATAGCGGCGCCAGGATGAGCAGCGCAAACGTGCCGGCCAGTGTCGCCGGGTCGCGGGCGCTGGCGGCGGGTAGCTGCGGCTGCAGCCATCCGGCCGCCAGCAGCAGCAGCGCCAGCCCCAGCGCCGCGCCTGCCGCGAGCGTCTGCGCGGCCTCGCGCAGCACCATGCCCATCACCTGCCCGCGGGTCGCGCCCATCGCCATCCGCAGGCCGAACTCCGGCCCCCGCGCGGCCACAGCGTAGGCCAGGATGCCGTAAAGTCCCAGGCAGGCCAGCGCCAGGGCCAGCGCCGCAAAGCCGCCACTGAGTTCGGCCACCAGGCGGTCGCGCTCGAGCATCTCGCCCAGCCGGTGCGCGACCGTGGAGGTGGACCGCACCCGCAGCCGCGGGTCCAGTCCTGTGATCGTGGCCCGCACCGCGGAGCTGAGCGCTGCCGGGTTGCCGGCGGCGCGCACCTCGACCGTAAGCGCCGGGTTGCCGGATTGCTCCAGTAAACGATAAAACAATGGAACAGCGGGCTTGTGCGGGTCCTGAACACGAGCATCCGCCACGATGCCGACGATGCGAAACTTGCCCGTTGCCCGCGGGTCGTAGCCGAATGTCCGGCCGAGCGGATCTTCGCCTGGATAGAAGCGCCGCGCGAAGGCCTGATTGACCACGACGACGCTGGGCGAAGTCGCGGTGTCGGTGGCCAGGAAGCCGCGGCCACGTGTCAGCGTCATGTCCACGGCGCTGAAGAAGTTGCGCGAGACGGTGTCCTCGTTCGATCTCAGGCCGCCGGGCGGGTCCACGCGCCCGGCCAGAGAGATGCCGCTGGTATCGGCGGAAAAGTCGTCGAGGCCGCTTTGGTCCAGGGCTGCGGCCTCGACCCCCGGCAGGCCCGACAATTGGGCCAGCAAGCGTTGTTGCAGCACCGCCAGCTGGGCCGCTGGAACACCGGCATCGGGCAGGCTCAGGCGCGCGGTCAGAATATGGCTGCCGTCGAAGCCGAGGTCAATGTGGAACATGGCCACCAAGCTTCGGCAGAACAGCGCGGCGCTGGCTACCAGCAGCAGGGCGAAAGCCACCTGCGCCATGAGCAGGGCGCGCCCGAGCGGGACGCGCCGCTTGCCACTCTCGTTCGCGCCCAGCGACTTGAGCGCCTCGGCGGGGTCGTGCCGCCACGCCTGCCAGGCAGGCAACAGGCCGAGCACCAGGCCGGTGAGCAGAGCAACGGCCGCCAGAAACACCCATGCGCGCCAGTCAAGATCGGGTTGAAACGGATCCGCCGCCAGCTGCACGACCAGCCGACTTGTGGTCATAGCGACGGCAACGGCGGCGGCGCCGGCCGCTAGCGCCAGCACCATGCCCTCGGTCAGCAACTGCCGCCCCAGCCGCGCCCGGCTGATGCCCACCGCCAGGCGAATGGCGATCTCCTGCCGCCGCCGCAGCATCCGGGCCAGCAACAGCGCCGCCACGTTGGCGATCGCGATTAGCAGCATCAAACCGACCAGCGCCATCAGCAGCCGCAGCGGGGCTCCATAGGTTTTGCGCAAGCTGTCGCCGCCATGCCCATAAGGGGCTAGGTGGGCGCCGTAGGCGAGGCCATGCGACGGCTGCAGGCGCTTCATGCTGGCCGCAACCGTGGGGCTGAGCGCCGCCGCCAGTGCGCCGGCCTGTGCCGGCTGGGCCACCCGGGCGAAGACTTCCAGCCAAAGTTCGCCTTCCTGCGGCGGCCAAGGCTGGTCGTCCTGGCCGTCCACGTTCCATCGGTTCCCGGTGGCGTGCAGCGCCGATTGCATCATGAGCGGGGTCCAGAGGTCCACGGGCTGGGCCGGATCAAGCCCGGTGAATCCGGCGGCCGCGATCCCAACCACTGTCAGCGCGACGCCGTGTATCGTGATGGCTTGGCCCAGCAGTTCCGGGTTGCCGCCGAAATGCCGCTGCCAGAAGCCGTAGCTAATGACCGCCACAGGCGACGAGCCGAGCGTGCGGTTGTCTGCTAAGTTGATCCAGCGCCCCAGGCGGGGCGCCAGGCCGAGGGTGGCAAAGTAGCCGCCCGACACCAGTTCGGTCTCGACCGGCAACGACGCGCCCAGCAGCGGTTGCGGCGCTGGCGCGCTGTTGGCGCCCAGTGCCGTTCGGCCGGCAACGGCTTCGAGTTGCCGCAGCACGGGATAGCTGAACAGCGGAATCTTGCTGACGCCATCCGTCTGCGTCAGCTCGAAGATCTGGGCGGGCGCCGGCACCGGCAGTGTCTTCAGCAGGACGGCATTGAGCAGGCTGAATATCGCCGCGTTGGCGCCAATGCCGATAGCGAGCGAGAGCAACACCAGGGCGGTGAAGCCGGGCGCGCGGCGCAGCATGCGGCCCGCGTGCCGCAGGTCCTGCCAGCACGATTCCAGCCAGGTATAGACGTCCGCCGCCTGGGTGCGGTCTCGCAAGCGGTCGAGGTCGCCGAGGTTGTGTGCCGAGCCGTCGGTGGCGCGGCGCTCGGCGTGGTAGCGCAACTCCTCAGCAATCTCCCGCCGCTTGCGGCCTGGCCCCAGACTCGTGCGCAGCCGTGATCCCCAGCCCATCGCTATCCCTCCGCCTTCAGCACTGCCGCCACCCCGCGCACCAGCCGCACCCACTGCCGCTCCTGCTCGGCCAGGCGCCGCCGTCCCGCCGGACGCAGTTGGTAATAGCGGGCGCGGCGGTTGGTTTCCGACATTCGCCATGCGGCCGCGATCAGGCCGGCCTGCTCCAGCCGGTGCAGCGCCGGATAGAGCGAGCCCTCCTCGACCGTCACCAGGGCGTCTGAGAGGCGATCAATGTGGCTGGCGATGGCGTAACCGTGCGCGGGCCCGCGCACGGCGAGCGTTTTCAGGATCAGCAGGTCAAGCGAACCCTGCAGGCGGTCACGAGTGAAAGGCGCCATACCGTTCTGTCTATGCCTAGGCGACTATACCTCCGGCCCAGCCGGAATGCAAGGCCGCTGGCGGCGCTATCGCGCCTCCGGCAACACTCCGGCGTAAGCCGACATCCATGCACGGCATGGGCAAAGGATGGCGCGCCGGTTTGGCGGCCGCGGCAGTCGTGCAGGCGTTGGCGGCGCCGCTCGAATCGGAGTACTTCGGTCAGAGCAAGGCACAAGGTGCTGCATTTTCAGGTACTTAAGACGCAGCACTTTGACATTTACTTTTATCCCGCGGAAAAGGCGGCGAGCGAGCAGGCGGCGCGAATGGCGGAGCGCCGGTACACACGCCTTTCGACCTTGCTGCATCATGTGCTGACCACGCGGCAGGCGATCATTCTTTATGCCAGCCACACCGATTTTGAACAGACCACCGCGGTGCCGGGAATGATCGAGCCTAAAATGAGGACTTGCCCGCAGCCGTACCCGATTCCGGCCCGCTGTATCTCATTGACACAATGGGGTATGTGTTCCGTGCGTTCCATGCCCTGCCACCGCTAAGCAACTCACGCGGGGAGCCCACGCAGGCAGTGCTGGGGTTTGTAAACATGCTGCGTAAGCTGGTGCACGAGCATCAGCCGGGGGCGTTGGCGGCGGCCTACGATCTGGCGGGGCCGACGTTTCGCGACCAGCGATATGCCGACTACAAAGCAACGCGGGTCGCGATGCCGGAGTCACTGGTGCCGCAGTTGCCTTACATTCGCCAGGCGTTGCAGGCCTACCGCGTGCCGATTTTGGAGGCGGCCGGCTACGAGGCCGATGACATCCTCGGCACGCTAGCTCGCCGCGCTTCCGAAGCGGGCGAGGATGTAGTGGTCGTCTCCAGCGACAAGGATCTGTTGCAGTTGGTCGGGCCGCACGTGCGCGTCTACAATCCCGGACTAAACCTGATGTATGGCGCCGAGCAGGTTGAGGCGAAGTTGGGCGTACGGCCCGAGCAAGTTGCCGACCTATTGGCGCTGTGGGGAGACAGCGTAGACAACATTCCCGGAGCGCCCGGCATTGGCGAAAAAGGCGCCCACCAGTTGATTGCACGCTTTGGGTCGGTGGAACAGGCGCTGGCGCATGCGGAAGAAGTCGAGCGCAAGACCTACCGCGAGTCGCTCCAGAACTATCGCGACCAGATCCTGCTCAGTAAGGAGCTGGCCACGATTCATACCGCGGTGCCGGTGGAGTACTCGCCCGCCACCTGGCGGCTCCAGAGTCCGGACGAGGATCGCTGTCGCGAGCTGTTTACCCGCCTGGAGTTTCACCACTTGCTGCATGCGTTGCCGGCAACGGCAGCCGAAGCGGTGCTCGCTCCGCCGTCTCCGCCTTTGGATTTGACTGCACTGGATCACCTGCTGGCCGGTGATGAGGCGCTCGGGTTGGCGGTGGATACGGAGGGCAATATCGGGCTGGCGGGAGTGACGGCTGGGGTGGTGTCCGGGGGCAGCGAAGCCGGGATGAGGGAGATGCTGGCGGCGGCGCTGAGCGACTCCCGGCGCCGGTGGCTATGGGAAGATGCCCGTGCCATTGCTGCGGGCCTGCACCGCCGGGAGTTGCCACGGCCGCCGCTGCAGGCCGATTCGGTGGCCGACCTGACTCTGCTGGCCTATCTCGATGACCCCACGCAGGTCAACTTCGATTTGGAGGCGGTGGCCCGCCGACTGGGCATGGCTGCGCAGTTGGCCGACGCGGGCCAAGCGGCGGCCACGGCGGCGCGCGCCGGCGCGGAATTGCAGCGCCGGGTGCAGGCTTCGGGCCAGTGGCCGGCGTACCGCGATTTGGATTTGCCCTTGCTTCCGGTGCTGGAGGCGATGGAAGCCGCGGGCGTGCGGCTCAACCCCGAACCCCTGCGCACTCTCTCGCGCGAATTGGAGGAACGCGCGCTGGCGTGTCAGGAAAAGGTCTTCGCCCTTGCGGGGTGCCGCTTCAACCTCAATTCGCCGCAGCAGTTGGCGGAGGTTTTGTTCACCCGGCTAGGGCTGCCCGCGCCGGCCAAACGCGGCAAGACCAAAATCCCATCCACTGCGGTTGATGTGCTGGAGACGTTGGCAGAACATGCCGTGATTCCACCGATACTGGAATTTCGGCAATGGACCAAGCTGAAGTCCACGTACGTGGACGCGCTGCCGCCGCTGATCCGCCCCGACACGGGCCGCCTGCATACGACCTTCGTAATTCCGGGGTCGGCCACGGGCCGGCTAGCGTCGATCAATCCCAACCTGCAAAACATTCCCGTACGGACAGAGGTGGGCCGGCAGATCCGCGCCGCGTTCGTCCCCGACGAGGGCAACGTGTTGCTGTCGGCTGATTATTCACAGATCGAGCTGCGCTTGTTGGCGCACTTCAGCCTGGATCCGCTGCTGCTGCAAGCCTTCTGTGGCGATGTGGATATCCACCGGCTGACGGCAGCGGAGGTGTTTGGTGTGCCGCCGCTATTGGTCACGGAGGAGCACCGGCGGCGCGCCAAGGCGGTGAATTTTGGCATTGTCTACGGCCTGTCGGCTTTTGGCATGGCGCGGCAGTTGGGCATTCCACAAGCGGAAGCGGCCGGGTTCATCCGCCGCTACTTTGAGCGCTACGCAGGGGTAAAAGACTACATTGAACGCTCGCTGGCGGAGGCGCGGAGTCAAGGGCGCGTGCGCACACTGTATGGGCGGGTTCGGCCCATCCCCAATCTGGATTCGCGCAATCCGACGCTGCGCGGATTTGCTGAGCGCACCGCCGTCAACACTCCGTTGCAGGGTACCGCCGCCGATTTGATCAAGCTGGCGATGATCCGCTTGCATCCACAGCTTGCTAAGCATAATGCGCGTCTGCTGTTACAGGTGCACGACGAGTTGGTGTTGGAAGCACCGCGCGAGACCGTCGCCGCACTGGGCGCCAGCGTGCGGGATGCGATGGAAGGCGTGGCGAAGCTAGCCGTACCGCTGCGCGTGGATATCGGGACCGGACCCAACTGGCGCGACTTGGAATAGCGCGATCGTGCCCGCAGGATGTGGCCACTACTCTGAGACTTGAAGGTGCACGCGCTCAATGAGGGTAGCCAGTCCAGCCTTGCTTTCCACCAACGTGCCGCAGAGGCGCACATCCCCCGCAGCGGGCTCCAATCGCGTGGGATAACCCTGCAGCAAGCGTTCGAGTACGTTTTCCACTTTGGAGCCAATCACGCTGGCGTAGGCGCCAGTCATGCCGGCATCGGTCTGAAAGGCAGTTCCTTGCGGCAGGATGCGCTCATCCGCAGTCGGGACATGAGTATGCGTGCCCAGCACGGCGGTGACGCGGCCATCCAGATACCAACCCATCGCTTGCTTTTCGCTGGTGGCTTCGGCGTGGAAATCCACCAGAATTGTCCGGCAATCGGCGGGCAGTGCGGCCAGCAGTGCGTCGGCGGTGCGAAAAGGGCAGGCGAGCGGGGTCATGAAAACACGCCCTTGCAAATTGAGCACCGCGAACGCCTCGCCACCGGGTGTCCGCCCCTGAAAAACGCCTGAGCCGGGCAAGGCTTCGCCAAAATTGGCTGGGCGAAGCATACGGTGCGCATTATGATGCGCATCGTCGGCGGCGCCTTTCCACCACGGGCCGAGGTCACGTTTGTCCCAAATATGGTTGCCGCCAGTAAGGACCGCGATTCCGTAGCTGAGAAGCTCCTCGACCAGCGGCGGCGTGATGCCGAATCCGCCGGCGGCGTTTTCGCCGTTGGCGATCACCACGTCGGCGCGCAAGCGCGCCGCCACGTCGGCAAGGTGGTCCCGCACCACACGGCGGCCGGGCTGGCCGTAGACGTCGCCGATGAACAGCAGGCGCATGCGGGGCCCTAGTGTCCTGAGTCAGAGGAGGTTTGCATAAGGGTGGCAAGAGAGGTGCGGCTTTTCTTGGTGAGGAGCGTCGTGATGGGCCGAACGTTCATCGAATTCCCGACTCAGAGCCCTAGCCCACGTTGTCCAGCAGGCGGTCGAGATCGGCGGCGAGATGGCGCGCGCGGGCACCAAGCTGATTTTGCAGGCTGCTGACTTGGGCGTGGAGGCGTTCGTTCTCGTCGGCCAGATTGATGGCGGCCAGCACGGCGACCCGCACCGATTCCACGACGTGGGTTTCGCGCGCCACCTGCCGCATCTTGGCATCCACGCGGTCGGCGAGGCGTTGAATGGTGTCGCCGTCGCTGCCACCGATGGTGTAGCCCTGATCGTAAATGTTGACGCGGGTGCTGGGCATGGCGCCGCGCTCAGTCCTGGGCTGCCTCCAGGTGCTGACTGAGGTGGGTGAGCCGCTTACGCACCTCCAGCCGCTCCTTGCGGAGCGCCACCAGCTCCTGGTCAGCCTGGGCGTGGGCGCGCTGCAACTTTTCGTGGGCGCCGTGGAGTGCGGCCAGCTCGGAAAGCGCCTGGTCACGTTCGGTGCGGGTCTGCTTCAGAGCTTGCGCGACGCGTTGGATTCTAGCTTCCAGCTCGAGGAATTCTTCCCATCCCTCGCCGGTAAGTCCGGGTGCTTGTACGGTGGTGGCCATGGAATCAGAACTCGGCAGCCGGTTCGATATGCGCGAGTATAACTGTTTGACGGCGGTGCTGGCAATCGGAACAATCACTGGCCGCGCAAGCGCGCCCGTACGGGTGAGCGCGGACGCGTGACTGCGTCGAAACCGGGGAGATAAAAGCGGTAAGGCAGGTGTTCGGCCTTGCGGATGCCGACACGTTCGGTGACTGCGATTTCGGGCGCCTGGAAGCCATCGTCGGCCAGATAGAGTGCGCCTGGCAGAGTGAGGTCGCAGCCGTTGGCGGCGCGGGCGATGGCCAGCGCCCGGGTCAAGCGGCCAGGGCCGGAATACCGCAGGGGTGGTGCGCCGGGCTCGGCAGCCGCCCGGAACAACACGCCGCCCGCCTGGCCCTCCGGCAGGGTAGAGACGTTCAGGCACCAGTGCAGGCCGTAGATCAGGTACACGTAGGCGTGTCCAGGTTCGCCAAACAGCACGGCGTTGCGATCGGTGCGGCCCACCGCAGAATGAGCGGCGGCATCACCGGTGCCCACGTATGCCTCGGTCTCCACCAGTCGCACGCAGTGCTGGTGTCCGCGCCAGCGCCGGATCAGCAACTTGCCCAGCAGAGCCGGCGCTACGTGGGTGGGATCGTGGTCGAAGAAGCTGCGTGACAGCGGCTCGATCACAGCTGCAGTGCGTGCAGGTACTGGCGGAACGCCGCACCCAAATCTTCGCGCTTCAACGCCAGCTCGACGGTTGCCTGCAGGAAGCCGAGTTTGTCGCCGGTGTCGTGGCGGCGTCCCTGAAACTGGAACGCATAGAAGGGCTCTTCCTGGGCAAGCGCGCGCATGGCATCGGTGAGCTGGTATTCGCCGCCCGTCCCGCGCTGATTGCGGCGCAGGTGCTTGAAAATTGCTGGCGTAAGCAGATAACGTCCGACCACGGCGAGATCGGAGGGGGCATCCTCGCGGCGCGGCTTTTCTATCAGGTCGGCCAACCGCACCACCGGTCCCAGAAACTGATGCGGAGCGAAAGCCTCAGTCGTGGTTGCCGGCTTAACCACTCCGTAGCTGGAGATCGCCTCACCGGGGATTTTCTCCACGGCCACAACGCTGGCGCCGGTGGCTTCGTACACATCCAGCATTTGGCGGATGACGGGCACGGCGGCGTCAATGACATCATCAGCCAGCAAAACGGCGAAGGGCTCGTCCCCGACCAGGCTTTCCGCCGCCAGCACGGCATGGCCGAGGCCCAGGGCCTCTTTTTGGCGCACGTAGGCGACGTGAATCATGTCGCTCACCTCGCGCACCACCGCCAGCAGGTCGGTTTTTCCCTTCTCCTCCAGCATCTTCTCCAGCTCGAAGCTGACGTCGAAGTGATCTTCGATCGAGTTCTTGCCGCGGCCGGTGACAATGATGATGTTGTCGATGCCGCTGTCGAGTGCCTCCTCGACTCCGTACTGGATGATGGGCTTGTCGACCAGCGGTAGCATTTCCTTGGGCTGCGCCTTGGTAGCGGGCAAAAAACGAGTGCCCAAGCCGGCAGCGGGAAACACGGCCTTGCGGATGGAGCGGAGATTGGCGTTGGGCATGGGCGTCGCGGCTCAGAAGCGGCTTTTATTCTAACAAAGGCGGCGCCGGGGAGGATAATCACAGCATGCGCCGCCTCACGGAACTGGCCCGCGCGTGCGGATGCGCTGCCAAGCTCAGCCCCCAGATGCTGGAGGAGGTGCTACCGCGCCTGCGGGCGGAGACCCGTGACCCAAATCTGCTGGTGGGCTTTGAAGGAGCCGAAGACGCGGCCGTGTACCGGCTGCCAGGCGCTACCGGAGGGATGGCGCTAGTGCAGACGGTGGATTTTTTTACGCCCATCGTGGACGATCCCGCCGATTTCGGCGCCATTGCCGCTGCCAACGCGCTCAGCGACGTGTATGCGATGGGAGGGCGCCCGATCCTGGCGTTGTCGGTGCTGGCCTATCCTCCGGGCGAAGGTACCGACTTGCTGCAGCGGATTCTGCAGGGTGGGCTGGACAAGCTGGATGAGGCCGGCTGTGTCCTGGGCGGCGGCCACAGCGTGCGCGACGAGGAACTCAAGTTCGGCTACAGCGTCACCGGGTTGGTGGATCCGGCACGGATGCTGCGCAATGCGGGTGCACGCCCAGGCGACCGGCTCTATTTGACCAAGCCGCTGGGTGTAGGCGTGCTCACGACGGCCTTGAAGCGGGGCTGTGTGGGCGGCGGCGCCGAGCCGTCGGTGACGCAGGAGGATTTTGCCGCTGCGGTGGCGAGCATGCGCGCCCTCAACCGCGCGGCTGCCGAAGCCGCACTGGCGGCGGGCGCGAATGCCGCCACCGACGTGACCGGTTTTGGCCTTCTCGGTCATGCCTGCGAAATGGCTGCGGCCAGCGGCGTGTACCTGCGTTTCCATGCCCAGGCCGTGCCCTGGCTGTCTGGCGCTCGGGCCTGTGCCGCCGCTTGCCAGTCGCAAGGGCTGCACAACAATCGCGAGTTTCTGGCCTCCGCGGTGGAGTTTGCCACCAGCGTGCCCGAGGACTTGCGCTTGCTGCTCTTCGATCCTCAGACCAGCGGCGGCTTGCTGGTCAGTCTGCCGGAGGGAGCCAAAATTCCGGGAGCCTGCATTGGTGAGGTGGAAGCGCCGCGTCCGGGATCGGTCCGCATCACAGTGGATTAAACAAGTTGGTGTACACTCGCCCACGTGAGCCCGCTTCGCCTAGCTTTGCCGGATTCCCTGCGGGCGGTGGTGTCACCGCTGCGCTGGAGCGGTGAGCCCCCGCAGTTGTTCAGCCCGCTGGTGCCCAGCGATGAACGCGAGCGGACGCGTTGGCAGCGGTTGTGGCGGGAGCGGCGTGGGGCCAGCGGCGCCAGTACCGCCGAGGCCGAGGAGGCGCTACAGAACGGCTCGGTGCGGGCCCTGCTGAGCGTATTGGACCGCCAGGCCGATGCCGCCCTGCTCGAGGAGAGCGAAAGTGCGCCAGCACGGTGTCTGCTGGAACCGCGCCGCGGGTTCACTTGCGCCGATCTGTGGATCACCGGCGCACCTGATGACAGCGCTGCAGTATTCGGATGGTGGAGCGGTGACTTGGACCCGGTTTCCTGGGCCGCCGATCAAGTCCGTGCTGCGGTGGACGAATTGGCGCGGCTGGCAGGCCGCCCTGCCTTGGCCGTGGTGGTGGCGTTTGCCGGCGGCGCCGATGCTGGCCGCTCCGCGCGGGAGCGGTTTGCCGCGACGCTGGCGGCGCGAGTGCCGGTGCGCTCACTATCGTTGTATAGCCCGCTGTTTTTTCGCAATGGCGAGCTGCTCGTGCCAGCCCTGCTGGCGGCGATCCGTCTGCAGACCGGAGCCGCACTGCCGCTACTCTGCGTTCCGCGGCTGGCGCAGGCAGACGTATCCGCGGCCTTGCTGTCCAGCGGCAGCGTGCTGGCGGGTCCGCTGAGCGCCGGTGCCGAGGTGCCGGTGGCACGGCTGGGTCGCCATGCAACCCCGGCGCATGCGCAGGCCACTTGCGCCTGGCTGACCCGAGGGGCGGTTCAGGCGCCGGTGGCGGCCTTGGGCAGAATAAAGTAGACCTCTTCGTGCAGGTCCGCTCTGTCGAATCCGCAACGGGTGAGGACGCCCTTGCTGTTTTCAATCATCTGCGGATGGCCGCATAGGTAGGCTGCGGTTCGTCCGGCGCCGAAGCCGGCCGCGTCGGCATACTTGCGCAGCAAGTCCTCGGCGCGACCGCGCTCGCCCGTCCATGCTGTATCCTCCCACGGCCGGGAAATCGAAAGCGCCACCTGCACCTGCGGCAGATGTGCCGCCAGCTCGTGCAGCTCGTCGGCGTAGCCAAATTCCCAGGACCGGCTGCCCGCTTGGATGAGCACAATGCGGGTTTCTGGCGGCGCCCAGGCTGCCTCGCCCACCCAACTGCGCAGCATGCTGATGAAGGGGGCGATGCCGGTGACGGTTGACACCATCAGGTGCTGGTGGTGGCCGCGCTTGCGATCCAGTTGAAACAGTCCCTTGGCAGAGCGCCGCAAGTGCACGGTTTCGCCCACTTGCAAGGCGTAGAGGAGAGGCGTCAGTTCGCCATGTGGAACGAGTTCAAAGAAAAACTCCAGTTCCCTTTCTGCCGGACTGGAAACGATAGAATAGGGGCGCTCGTGCACGCCGCCTTCGTCTTCCACGGCCAGGGTGGCATATTGGCCCGGCCGGAAGGCAAACGGTGCCTCCAGGCGCGTGCGCACCGTCCACAAATCGGCGCTGAGGTCGCGCCTGGCTGTAATCACGGCGGGAACGTATTTGGCTGTGTCCATTGTCAAACCGATGCTGCGATTGTACCCTTCTGCGCACCCCTGCGCAGACACCCCCTAAGGGTCGCAATTCTGACCGAGTGGTAGGGGGGTGCCAGTGGGAGCCACAAGGGGTTGTAGTTAAATTACTACATTGATGCCCATTTGGGGTGCCCAGATTGTGAAAAACAGAAATTAAAGCTTGCCTGACAGTCGAGCCGATGGTACAAGTGTAAGCGGTAGTTGATGTTGCTTCTGCTCGCAGATGTAAGGAGGTTTTGATGAACATTCGCCGTTCGTTCATGGTGATGGGTCTGGGCGCTGCCGTAGCGTGCCTGCCCCTGTTTGGAACCACCGGTGCGATTCTGAGCCCGATGGCAGGGACGGTGGCCGTGAATGGCCAACCGATCGTTGCCGGCTCAGCCATCGTTGCCGGGGACATGGTTTCGACGAGCATCGCTGGAAGCGCCCGCATGGTGCTGCCTGGTGGATCGCTGATCGCCGCGTCCAATACCAACTTCCGGATGGAGAGCGTGAATAACGCCACCGAAGTCCGGCTGAACAACGGTCTGGTGAAGGTTTCCGGTCTTCTGCCGGTGGCCCTCAACACCCGCACCGTGGTTCCTTCCACTCCCCAAGCCCGCTTCAACGTGTATGACCTTTCGGGGAAAGTGTACGTTGAGACAGTTGCCGGAACCGTGACCGTGAAGTCTGCTTCCCGCAGCTACACGGTGCGCACCGGTGAGACCGTTTCGTTCAATGATGCCCAAATGCCGGCGGCAGCTTCCGCAGGCAGCACGGGTGTGGCAGTTCCGGTCGCGATCGGCATTGCCGCGGCCGCTGCTGTGGTGACCGGCATTGTCGTTCACCAAGTCACCAAGTGCGACAACTGCGTCGTAAGCGGCTCCTCGCTGTAAGAAGCCGGTTCGCGCAGCAATAATCAGGCCGCCCCTCGAGGGGCGGCCTTTTTTTGCGTTTGCAATCCCGGCTCTGGTGCCAGGCACAGCCTGTCTTTGCCGGGGGCTCCGCCCCCGCCGCCTCCCGATGGTCGGCGCCCCCTGGCCGCTCCGGGACCGGCCGAGCGGGCCTGAGTCAAAAAAACGGGTGAATCCTCATGCAGGCCACGGCCCTTGGGGCCCGCATGGTCCTGGCTGCACCGCCGGGAAGTGCAACCGCGAAATCACCCACCGAGTGGGCGGCGCGTTGCCCACGGCGGGCGAGTGGCGGGCGCGCCTCGTGGCAAGAGAGATGCGGCTTTGCTTGATGAAAAGCCGCATGCGTGAGGGCCCGAAAGTTCGTGGAATTTCTGACTCAGGACATTAGCGTTTGGGTTTGCGGCGATGGGAGCCGCTGGAACCCCCATCGGCCTTGGGCTTGCGTGGGCCGCGCTTTTTGCGGCCGCCATCAGCGATGGCGGCCGCAATGCTGAGGGGCGCTTCCTCGGTGCCCTCCCCGTGCACGCCGCTGTAGTAGCCCAGAACCGCAATTTGCGAGTCTTCGGGGTCACTGCGTTCGGCTCGGACCGTGGCCACCGCCGGCACTGCCGCGCTGGGTGCGGTATCGGTGAACGGGGTCTGGTGGTCGGCATCGGCGCTCGCGGCGCCAGGCTGGGGTTCGGCAGTATTGCCGATATCGCTGGTTGCGCGCGGTGCCGCGCCATCGCCGTCGGAGGCGACGTTACCCGGCGAGGTAGCGTTCCCGCTGGGAGGAAGGAAAACTCGCAGGGCACCGCGGCGGTCGCGCTGCAAGCGCAGCCAGTTCTGCGCCTGACCGGCGCGCAGCAGATCCACGATCGAGCCGAAGCCGTACTGCTGCTCGTCAAAGTTGGGCGCTTCCACCCGCAGCAACTGCTTCACATTGCGCAAATACAGGGGACGGGGATTGGTCCCCTGCAGGGGCGCCAAAATGCGCTGCAGCAGCTCCATCGCCTCCTCTGCAGGCCGGGTCGGCGGCGGTGGCGGCGGCGGCGCGGAGCTGGCCTCGCTGGCTGCGGCTTCGGAGTCGAATTCCTCCCCGGCTGGCTCCAGCGGCATCGCCTCGCCGCTTTCAGTCGCGGCCAGCTCCGCGGCGGCCAGCTCCGCGATCGGTTCCCGATCCAGGGGTTCGACAACAAAGCTGTTGCCTTGTTGGCGCAGCGTCAGCAGCTGTGCGGCGGCCATTTTCTCCATGAAGCCACGGAAGGAGCTGGCGCCGTAGTCGCGCTCATTGAAGGTGGAATCCAACTGGATGAGGGTGCTCTTCAGCAGTCCCAGTTGGGCCTGCACCTCGCGGTCGGTCAGTACCTTCAGGCCGCGATAGACCAAGGGCACTGCGCGTGACAGCGAGAACACCTCCCGCCTCCGCACGCCGTCGTCGCGCCGCCGTTCCGCGGGGCTTGTGGCCTCCACCAGGTTTTCATAGGCCAGGAATTCGCGGCAGTTGCGCTGCAGCACACTGCTGGTAAAGCTGCGTCCGCCGACTACGAACACCGCCTTGTTGTACTGCTTCAACTTCTCCACCAGAGCGATGAAGTCACTGTCGCCGCCCACGATGACGAAGGCGTTGATGTGGGAATGGTTGATCGCCATCTCCAGCGCGTCCAGGGCAAGGTTGATGTCGGCGCCATTCTTGTCGCCGCGCGGGGTCAGGTCGCGCTGTACCATCAGCACGGCGTTCTGGGTAAGGGTGCGGGTCAGTTCTCCGGCCCGTTTCCAGTTTCCATAGGCAATTTTGGTTACGACTTCGCCGCGCTCCTTGAGCGCTTCCAGGACCAGCGCCAAGTCGAAATCACGGTTCAACGTGCTGCGGACGCCGATCTGAATGTTGTCGAAGTCAATGAAGACTGCAATTTTGAGTTTTTCTTCGTTCACAATAGTTCCAGCTCAGGGCCATCCCGACGCCGACTCGGGGGAGCGGATGAAGTAGTTTGGCAGCTAGGCTGCGCACAAGAATCAGGAGGCCCGAATAGTTTCGAATCGCGCGCGGCAAATTCGGACAGCAGCACGCGCACCAAGCCTAGGCTAGCACAGTCGGGCGGGAAAGGCCAGAGCGGTTACAAATATTGGCGCGGGCCCCAGCGCGGCTGCTTCGCCCTGCTGGAACTGGGCGAATTGCGCCGCGCGCCCCGCTTATGCTCGCGGGGCCAGATGGCCTTATGATGGGAGGCATGGCAGCCCCCGACTCCCTTCCCCGTGTTGCGTTGGCCATGGACTTGGATCGGGTCGAGGCCCTGTCGGACGACCTTGAGCGGGTCGCCGAGGACCGCGACGCCCAAGGCCTGATGCGCGCGCTGGTGGGTATGTTCAAGGCGCGCGTGCCTCATTACCATTGGGTGGGCATTTACCTGCTGGAGGACGGCGAGCTGCGCTTGGGCCCGTTTGCCGGTGCCCCCTCGCCGCATGCGCGCATTCCGGTGGGCGAAGGCATCTGCGGCGCGGCTGCCGAAAAGGGCGAATCCATAATTGTGCCCGACGTGCACGCCGATCAGCGTTATCTGGCTTGTTCGCTGGCCACGCGTTCGGAAATCGTGGTGCCGATCGTGGAGAGTGGACGGGTGCTGGGCGAAATTGACATAGATAGCGACCACCCCAGCGCCTTTAATGAGCACGATCAGGCGCTGCTGGAGCGGGCGGCGTCACTGATCGCCGGTGCCATCACGCGCGCGCCGCGACGGCCGCGCTGGGAACAGCCGGAGGCGGTGGCTGGCTAGCCCCTTGACCGCTCCCGTAACCGCCGCCGCCGAATACCAGCGCCGCTTGGGGCGGCAACAGCGAGTGCTGGAGCAACGGCAGCGCTTGGATCTGCGTCTCGGCTTGGCCAAACTGGCCACGGTGGCCGCTTGGCTGGCGCTGGCATGGCTTTCGTTGCTGCGTCACCTGTTTGCCACCGTTTGGCTCTGGCTGCCCCTGGCGGTGCTGCTGGCCCTGTTCTGGTGGCACGATCGGGTGATTCGCGATCGCCGGCGCGCCGAACGCCTGACGGCGTACTACGAGCGCGGATTGGCGCGCCTGGAAGACCGCTGGGCGGGAACCGGCGACGCCGGCGAGCGCTTTCGCGACCCCCAGCACCCGTATGCCTCCGATCTCGATCTGTTCGGCGCCGGGAGCCTGTTTGAATTGATTTCCACGGCGCGCACCAGCATGGGCCAGGAATGCTTGGCGCAATGGATGCTGGCGCCGGCTCTGCCGGAGGTGGTCCGTCGGCGCCAGGCTCAGGCCGAGGCACTGCGCGGCCAACTTGACTTACGTGCCGCCGTGGCCTCCCTGGGCGAAGATCTGAACCAGGGGGTGCGGCCCGAGCGGTTGCGCGCCTGGGCGCAGGCACCGGCTTCGTTGCGGCGGTTGGGCTTGCGCTGGGCCTATGCGTCGCTGAGCGCCGCCGCCGTGGCCGCGCTGGTGTATGGCCTGATGTCGGGCCAGTATATCTACCTGTTCCTGCTGGTGCTGGCTGAGGTGCTGGTGCTGTTCCAGCAGGGAGGGCGGCTGGAGCCCGTGCTCTCCGAACGCGGCGCCACCAGCGCCGGGCTGAGCCTGTTTGCGGGCGTAGTGGCACGTCTGCCCGAGCCCCCTCCGGTCGCGGCCGCAGCCCTGCGCAGCCTGGCGCACTTATCCGACTGGATCGAGGCCAAGGACAGTCTGTTGGGCAAGGGGCTGGATTTCACTCTGCTCTACAGCGTCCATCTGGCTTACGCCGCCGAAGCGTGGCGTCGGCGCTACGGGCCGTGCGTGGCGGCCTGGTTGCAAGCGGTGGGAGAGTTCGAGGCGCTGCTGTCGCTCGCCAACTTCGCCTACGAGCATCCCGGCGATCCGTTTGCCGAAATCGAGGAAGACGGCGAACCGCACTTTGACGGTGACGAGCTCGGCCATCCGCTACTCGCCGCCGCCACCTGTGTGCGCAATTCTGTGGCGCTGAATGCGGAAACGCGCGTGCTGCTGATTTCCGGCTCCAACATGTCGGGCAAGAGCACGCTGCTGCGCACCGTCGGCATCAACGCCGTGCTGGCGCAGATGGGCGCGCCCGTGCGGGCCCGCCGCCTGCGCCTCAGCCCCCTAGCGCTCGGCACACGCCTGCGCACCAGTGATTCGCTGCAGTTGGGCCGCTCGGGTTTCTACGCCGAAATTATGCGCCTCCGCCAGGTGTTTGATCTCACCCACGGCGGGCTGCCGCTGCTATTTCTGTTCGATGAGCTGATGGAAGGCACCAATTCACACGACCGCGTTGTGGGCGGCCAGGGCTTGCTGCGGGCGCTGCTGGTGCGGCGCACGTTGGGCATCATCACCACCCACGACCTCGCCCTCACTGCGGTCACCGGCCGGGATAGTGGGGTGGTGCGCAACCTGCATTTTGAGGATCAGATCGAGGGCGATGACGTGCGCTTCGACCATAGCCTCCGCCCCGGTGTGGTGCAAAAAAGTAACGCCCTGGCGCTGATGCGGATCATCGGGCTGGACGTCTGAGCGCGCGCTCACGCGCCGACGTAGCGAGCGTAGAGGGAGCGCGCCAAGCCGGCTTCGGTGGTGCCCTTGATCAGAGCGCGACCGTCGGGAAAAATCATCAGCTCCAGTCCTGCGGGGGTTGAGGGCACAAAGCGCAGCGCGAAATCATTGCTGCGCACCAGGCCGTGAGGCCGCAGGCGTTGGGCCAACTGCGCCAGCTCGAGCGGGCGGCGATGCTCGTGGATCTGCACGGCGTTGCGGCCGCACAGGGTAAGCGCAGCCCGGCGCCCGCCGTGCAGGTAGACGAAATCGTGGCGCGCGCAGGCGCGGCACAGCGGATCGCGCGCCGGCGCCGCCAGCGAGCGGTACTGGTTGGACCACAGATCGGCGGTGGCCAGCGTACCGCGCAGGGCGGCTCGTTGACCGGCGAGCAGCTTGACGCACTCGGATACCTGCTGCACGACGACCCAGGCCACAGCCCAGCCCAGAACGCCGGCGGTGTCGCAGGTGTCCAGGGGCGCCGCTGGGGCATCGTCGTCGGGGAATATACAGTTCAGGCAGGCGGTCTCACCCGGCAGCACGGTGAAGGTCATACCGCAGGCACCCACCGCGGCCCCGTAGATCCAGGGCTTGGCCTGAGCCAGAGCAAAATCGTTCACCAGGTAGCGGGTCTCAAGGTTGTCGGTGCCGTCCAGCAGCACTTGGCTGGAGCCCAGCAGCGCTTCGATGTTGCCCGGTTCTACATCGCTCACGGCCGCTTCGATGGTGACTGAGCTATTCACCCTCCGCAGCCGGGCTTGTGCAGCCACCGCCTTTGGCAGGCCGGTGCGGGCGTCGGATTCATCAAACAGAGTCTGCCGTTGCAGGTTGCTGGCTTCGACGTAGTCACGGTCCACCAGCAACAGGTGGCCTACACCGGCACGGACCAGCAAATCTGCCTCCATGGTGCCGAGCGCGCCGCAGCCGATAATGGCCACCCGCGCCGCTGCCAGCTTCTCCTGCCCGGCCTCGCCCAGCGGGGCGAACAAGAGCTGGCGTGAGTAGCGTTCCCAATCCGCCATAAGTTGATTGTAGCGGTCCCGCTATACTGTTGACAGCAAAGCATCTGCGCCATGTCCTCCCGCTCCACTCCGCCGTCCTCCTACACCTTCAGCGTGCCCGGCTTCACTCGCGCCGTGAAGGTGCTGGTGATCGTCACCTCGCTGATCTGGGTCCTGCAATTCGTCAGCCACAGCCTGAATGTGTTCTTGGTGGGCTGGTTTGCGCTCATCCCCGGGTTGGTGATGCGGGGCGAAGTGTGGCGATTGGCCAGCTACCTATTCCTGCACGCCTCGCTCGGGCACCTGTTCTGGAATATGTTCGCGTTGTGGATGTTCGGCGTGTGGGTGGAGGAGGAACTGGGCAGCCGCAAGCTGTATCAGCTCTACTTCGTCTGTGGCATCGGCGGCGGCATTGTGGATGCGCTCTGGCATTATTGGTTCAGCCCGGGGCTGAGCTACACCATCGGCGCGTCGGCGGGGATTTACGGCATCCTCATGGCGGTCGGGCTGCTGTTTCCCGACCGTGAGGTGTTTCTGCTGCTGCCGCCGGTGGCGATCAAGGCGAAATGGCTGGTGCTGGGTTACGGCGTGCTGGAGTTTTTATTTACGCTGCATGGCGCCGGCGCCGACGGCATCGCCCACTTCGCGCACTTGGGTGGCATGCTCTTCGCTTTTATCTATTTGCGCATGAGCGGTTCCAGCCTGGGCTTGACGCGCGGCTACGAGCGCTGGCGGCGGCGGCAAATGCAGCGCCGCTTTGACGTCTACATGAACCAGCGCGACCGCCGGCCTCCCGGCGGCTGGAAGAACTAGGCGGTTCAATGTTGGCGCGGCGTTTGCTACAGTGAATTCTTGGCCACGGCATGCTGAAATTTCGCGACGTTGATTTCCTGTGCATCTCGGATGCACTGAGCGCAAACGAGCGCTTGGTGCGTGACAGCGCGCGGCGCTGGGTGGAGGAACGCATCATCCCGATCATTGAGGGGTGCGCGCGGGAGGGGCGGTTTCCGCGCGAATTGGTGCCGGAGATGGCGGCCATGGGGTTTTTTGGCGCCACCATGAGCGACTACGGCGGCTTGGGCATGAGCCAGGTCGAATATGGCCTGGTCATGCAGGAGCTGGAGCGCGGCGACAGCGGCCTGCGCAGCTTCGTCAGCGTACACAGTTCACTGGCCATGTGGCCCATCCACGCGTTCGGCAGCGAGGAGCAAAAGCGCAACTGGCTGCCGGCGATGCAAAAGGGCGACAAGATTGGCTGTTTCGGACTTACCGAGCCCGATTTCGGTTCGAATCCGGGTGGGATGCGCACCCAGGCGCGCCGCGTGGGGGACGAATACATCCTCAACGGCGAGAAGATGTGGATCACCTCCGGCTCCCTTGCCGACGTAGCGCTGATCTGGGCCAAGGAGGAGGGCGAGCGCATCCGCGGCTTTTTGGTCGAAACCGACCGGCCCGGCTTCCGCGCCGAGGATATCCACGGAAAGTTTTCGCTGCGCGCCTCGGTGACTTCGAGCCTGTCGCTGCAGGACGTGCACATTCCCGCCACCAACCTGCTGCCGGGCACCACGGGCCTGAAGAGCGCGCTGCAATGTCTCGACCAGGCGCGCTACGGCATTGGCTGGGGTACGGTGGGCGCGGCCATGGCCTGCTACGACACCGCCCTTCAGTACGCTGGGTTCCGCAAGCAGTTTGGGAATCAGCCTATCGCCGCGCGCCAGATCGTGCAGGAGAAGCTGGTGGGCATGATTTCCGGCATCACCCATGGGCAACTGCTGGCGCTGCACGTCGGCCGCCTGAAAGATAAAGGCTTGGCCACGGCGGCTCATATTTCATTGCTCAAGCGCAACAACGCCGCCATGGCGCTGGACGTGGCGCGCACCGCGCGTGACATTCTGGGTGCCAACGGCATCGCCGATGAATACCCGATTTTCCGCCATATGGCCAATCTGGAATCGGTTAAGACTTATGAAGGCACTCACGACATTCACACGCTGATTGTGGGCGCCAATATCACGGGATTGGACGCGTTCGTATAGACAGCACTGGGGAGAGATGATGCCAGCTACCGCGCCAGAGTCACGCGCCTCATTGGAACAGCAGCTTTCACAGGCGATGCTCAACGTGGTGGAACTCGCTGCCGTTGCCTCGGCAAGGACCATGGGCCAAGGCAACGCCAAACTGTCAGATCAAGCGGCAGTGGAGTCCATGCGCACCGAACTGGAGCGGGTTCCGATGCGCGGCACCATTGTCATTGGCGAAGGTGAACGCGATGAGGCCCCGATGCTGTTCATCGGCGAGAAAATCGGCTGTGGCGGCGAGGGCGCGCCCGCAGTGGATATCGCGGTGGATCCGCTGGAGGGCACCAATTTGTGCGCCACCGGGGCTCCCGGTTCGATCACGGTGTTGGCAGCCAGTGACGCGGGCGGATTGCTGCACGCGCCGGATTGTTACATGGAGAAAATCATTGTGGGCCCGAGCTGCCGCGGGGTGGTGGATCTGGACGCGCCGGTGCGGGACAACCTGGAGGCCATAGCGCGCCGCCTGGACCGCAAGACCAGCGAGCTGGTCGTGGTGGTACTGGACCGCGACCGGCACCAGAACTTGATGCAGGACATTCGCGCTACCGGCGCGCGCATCCACCTCATCCAGGATGGCGACCTCTCGGCGGGCATCAGCACCGCGGTGGTGGGCACCGGCGTACATGCGGTGATGGGCAGCGGCGGCGCGCCCGAGGGCGTGCTCACGGCGGCGGCGATGCGCTGCCTGCATGGGGAAATCGTGGCGCGGCTGGTGGTGGACAAACCCGAAATCGCCGAACGGCTCGCGCACATGGGCGTGCGCGACCCCAAGCGTATCTACCGCACCGAAGACCTTGCGCCCGGCCGCAGCATTCTGTTCGCTACCTGCGGCGTCACCAGCGGCAGCCTACTCAAGGGCGTACGCTTTTTTGGCGATGGCGTACGCACCCAGTCGCTGATCATGGCCGACAGCCTGCACACAGTGCGCTTCGTGGATACCATCCACGTCGCTCCCCGTCCGGACGCACGCATCCGATTCTAGAGCAAAACCAGCCCCGATGGAGCACGGCTGATTTTGCTCTCAATAGAGGCGGCGGCGAAGAAGGCTTCGACCCGCTCCATGACTTCCTGCTCGTGGCGGGCCTCGTAGATGGCACGGCGCAGGGTGGCGCCATCTTCGACGCCGTGGGTGAACCAGGCCGCGAACTGTTTCATCTTGCCAAGCGTGCCCGGCATGCAGTCGCGGATGAGGCGCGAGAAGTAGTCGGTGATGAGCGTGGCGCGATCGGCGGTCGAGGGTTGAGCGTAGGCGCCGGTGACGCGATAACTTTCCATCTGGCGGAAGATCCAGGGGTTAGAGGCAGCGGTGCGGCCGATCATGACGCCGTCGCAGCCGGTGGCGGCCACCATGGCGGCGGCGTCTTCGGGGGTGCGGATGTCGCCATTGCCCAGCACGGGAATCCCGACTGCCTGCTTGACCTCGGCGATCCATGGCCACTGCGCCTGGCCGGAGTAACCCTGCTCGCGCGTGCGCGCATGCAGCGCCAGCCCGTTCACGCCGCTGGCTTCGGCCATGCGGGCCAGCTCGACATGCACCAGTTGGCTGCTGTCCCAGCCGGCGCGGAACTTGACCGTGAAGGGTAGCGCCACCGCCGCGCGGATCGCGGCACACAGACGCGCCAGCAAAGGCAGATCGCGCAGCAGCCCGCTGCCGCCATTGCACTTGACCACTTTTTTGGCCGGGCAGCCGAGGTTGAGATCGAGAGCGTCAAAGCCCATCGCCTCGACTACGCGCGCAGCCTCGGCCATGACCGCGGGATCGCTGCCAAACAGTTGTGCGGCGATGGGGCGCTCACTTTCGGCAAAGCTGAGGTAGCGGCGGGCAACCTTTTCCGAGCGGATCAGTCCGTCACCGGAGGTGAACTCGGTCATGATCAGACCGCAGCCGCCGAGACCACGGATGAAACTGCGAAAAACCGTGTCGGTGATGCCCGACATGGGGGCCAAGGCGTTGGCGGGGGCGATGCGCAGCCGCCGCGCGCCGTGCGCCACCGCATAACCGGCGGGCAGCAGCGCGGGCGAAATCGCGACTTCGGGGCGCGGCGCCGGACTGTCCCAGAACTTCTGCACCCAACTATTCTAAGCGAGCCTGATTTTGCTCTCGCCGCCGCTCAGGCGATGTTGATGACCTTGTTCTGAATTGCCCAGCGCACCAGTTGCGCCTTGTTGTGGATGTCGAGCTTACGCATGAGATTGAACTTGTGCGCCTCGACGGTTTTTGTGCTGAGGTGCAGGAGCACGGCAATCTCCTTGACCGAGAGACCTTCCGCCAGCAGCTTGAGGGTTTCGCGCTCGCGCGGAGTGAGCGTGGCCAGGCGTGGCTTGAAGCGTTCGGCGGAGTTGCGCCCGACGAAATCCTGCACCAGTTTGGAGACGATGCGGGGGCTGAGGACTTTGCCGCCGCGGCGGATCTCGCGCAGCGCGGCGATCAACTGCTCCGCCGGACTGTCCTTGAGCAGGTATCCCGAGCCGCCCGCCTCCAGGCATTGCTGCAGGTAATCCTCATCGTCGTACATGCTCAGGAAGACCGCCTTGATCTCCGGGTTCTGCTTGCGTATCCGACGCACGGCTTCGAAGCTGGGCAGGCCGGGCATGCCGATATCCATCAGCACCAGATCAGGCTGCAAGGCGGCGGCCTTGGCGACGGCTTCTCCGCCCTCCTGAGCTTCGCCTACTACTTGCATGTCGTATTGGGCCTCGAGCAGGCTCTTCAGGCCCTGACGAAACAAGGTGTGGTCATCGGTAAGGAGCAATCTCATTTGCATCATAGGGATGGGTTGTGGGTTCCATTCAAGGGAATCTGGATGGCGATCTTTACGCCCTGGTTGGGACCGGAGCGGAGTTGAAAGCTTCCGCCAACAAGCCGGATACGCTCGCGCATGCCGGCTATGCCAAAGCCGGAATTGGGCCGGCGGGTGGGGGGCAAGCCCACGCCGTCGTCGGAGAGCAGCACCTGCACGACGCCGTCGCGGGCGCCCAGGCACAGCTGTACACTGCGGGCGCGGGCATGGCGGGCGACGTTGTGCAAGCCCTCCAGCACCACGCGGTAGAGCAAAATTTGCTGGTGGCGTTCGAGCGCTGCCCCGCCGAGGGCGCAGCGGAAGCGAGTCCGCCAATGTTGTTGCGTGCGTAGCCGTCGCAGTTCCTGGCGCAGGGCCGCCTCCAATCCCAGCTCGTCGAGCACCAGAGGGGACAATTGCGCCAGGATGCGGCGCAGCTCGTCCACGCTCGTGTCCACCAGGGCCAGGCCTTTGCGCAGCCATTGGCGGCTTTCCGCAGCGGAGCGCGGATGCAGGCCCATTTCCAGATAGAGGCGCAGCGCCAGCAGTGCCTGCCCGGTTTCGTCGTGCAGGTCGCGGCTGATGCGGCGCCGCTCCTCGTCGTGCGCCTCGAGCAGCCGGCGCGACAGCTCCAGGACACGTTGCTGTTCGCTCTGCAACCGGTCATGCATGCGCGTGCGCTCGATCGCCAGGCTGGAGCGCTCCGCCAGCGCCAACAGCAGATCCTTTTCTTTGGGCAGACACTCGTAGGCGCGATCGAAAGCAACGGTCAGGATGCCCAGCGTTTCCGGTCCGCGGCGCAGCGGCACCGCCCAAACCGACTTGACTTCCAACTCGCGGTAGTAAGGCTGAGTCACGCGCGGGTCATTGGCCGCATCGAGCAGAAACCCGGGCTCGCCGCTGCGCACCACTTCCCGGAAAAAGGCCCCGGCGCCGGCCCGGTCCATGATCATGTCCGGCCCCAGACCGTAGGTGGCGGCGTGCCGGAGCCTGAGATGGGGTCCGCGCTCGTCCACCAGCAGAATTTCCCCCCACCGAATGGGAAACAATTGCGCTGCCTGAAGCAGCAGCCGCTCCAGAAGCTGGTGCAAGTTGGCGGCGCTGAGCTCGACGTCGAGCACCGCCAGCAACGTGTTCACCGCGCCGCTTTGCGCCGCCACATAGGCTTCGGCAATGGCTAATTGCGTTTGTTGCTGGAACCAATCCTGTGTCGCCGCTGCTAAGGGTGCATCCAGGCAGTGCCGCAGCCGCGCCACCGCGAGCGGGCGGAACACGGCAAACGCAGCATGGATCTGCGCCAGCGGCACGCCCCATTTTGCCAGCCGCTCCGCCGAATACTGAACCTGCTCTCGCCACTCGGCCAAATTACCGGAGGTGGCCACAGCCGGACGCGGCAGCAGCAGCTGCTCAATGGTGAGGCGCGCACGCGCAGGCACATGGGCATGGAATCGGCGCCGCCACGCTGTCAGTAGCCCTTCGCCCGCTTCCAGCAGACACTGGTGCGCCTGCAACAGCACGGGGTCGGCTTCCGGCGACGCCAGAACATGAAAATGCGATGATGGGGATGCTGCGGAACTCACAACTGCACGCGAAAACGCTCAAGGCGGGTGGACTGCAATTGTGAGAAGTATAACAGCTACACCGAAGGTACATACCATTTGCTGGCCGTAGTGCTGCCATGATGTCGCCGCAGAACGCCAATGCTCTGGTAGTGGCCGGCCCCACCGCCAGCGGCAAAACCGCGCTGGCGCTGGCGCTGGCCGAACGGCTGCGCCCGCAAACCGAGTGCGAGATCGTGAACTTTGACTCGGTGCAGCTGTACCGGGACTTCGATTTGGGTACAGCCAAGCCAGTGCCGGAGGAATTGGCGCTGGTCCCCCATCACCTTATCGGCGTGGCCGACGCGCGCGTGCCCTGGACGGGGGGTGAGTATGCGCGACGCGCACGTCCCTTGGTGGAAGACATTCTGCGCCGCGGGCGGTTACCGATTCTAGCCGGAGGCACGGGATTTTATCTGCGGGCGCTGCTGCAGGGCTTATCCCCTGCGCCGCTGACGAATGCGGCGCTGCGGCAGCGCTTACAGCGGAAATCACCGGACGAACTTCACCGCCTGCTGCTGCGCTTGGACCCGGAAGCGCACGCGCGCATCGCGCTCCGCGACACCTCCCGCGCCATCCGTGCACTGGAGGTGCGGCTGCTGTCCGGACAAGCAATCGGAGCAGTGTGGCGTGCCTCGCCACCGCAGCCGTGGAGCGGACTGCGTCCGCTGCGCGTAGGGTTGGCGCCAGATCGCATCGCGCTCTACGGGCGCATCGATGCCCGCGCGGCGCGCATGTTCGCCGGTGCTATTCAGGAGGAAACGCGGCGCCTCCTGCAGCGTTATCCCCCGGATGTGCGCATCTGGAACTCGCATGGCTACAAGCAGGCTTGCGATATCGTGCTGCGCGGGGCCGCCGCGGCGACGGCCTTGGCGGAGGCGCAGCAGGAGCAGCGCCACTACGCCAAGCGCCAGTGGACCTGGTTCCGGGCTGATGCTCAGATTCGTTGGCTGGCTGGCTTCGGCGACAACCCTGAAATTCAGGCCGAAGCCGCCAAGCTAGCTAGGGCGGCTATTGCGCCAGGCGCGGGTCCGGCTTGACCGCGAGCGGCTGTGAGTAAGTCTTCCCGTCCACGATCAACCGCACGGTGTAGGTGCCCGGCGCGACCATCTGCGCGCCACGCCCGAAGCCGAACATTGCTGCCAGGGCGCCGAAGCCTCCCCGGCCAGCTGGCTGCGGCCGTGGAGCGGGCCGCAGGTTCCAGACGAAGCGATGCATGCCCGCCGACGTCCCCAACCGCTCAGGTTTTGGAATCCAGGAGGCGACGATGTTGATCTTTTCCGTGTCTATCGACGTCACCGGCGTGTTGCTGTGGAAGGTGTTGATCACCTTGCCGCTGGCGTCAAGTATCTCCAGCGTGAGCGGCTGGAGAGACGCACGGCGCAAGGAATAGTAGATGAAGGCGCCCGCGGGTGGATTCGGCTGGCTCGCCACTTCCGGCGGCAGCGGCGTGCCGTTCATGCTGCCCTGATGAATCGCCAGCGCCACGCCGGGCTGGTACAGATGCACGTCTTCTGCGGCAATTGGCGGCGTTAGCTGGCGCAGCGGGTTGATGTCATCCATCACCCAGACGCCGCGGCCAAAGGTGGCTACCACCAGCGAGTCGCCGTGGATCAGCAGGTCGCGTGCCGAAGTGTGCGGCAGGTTGGACTGCAGCGACTGCCACTTGTCACCCCCATTGAACGAGACGTAGACGCCGAATTCGGTCGCGGCATACAGCAGGCCGCGGCGTACCGGGTCTTCCTTGACCGCCTGGACGTAGGACATATCGGGGATGCCGTTGGAGATCAGCGACCAGCTCTTGCCGCCATTGCGGGTGCGGTAGATGTACGGCCGGAAGTCTCCCAGTCGGTGCCGATCCACGGAGGCGTAGGCGCTGTTCACGTCGAAACGAGAAGCTCCGATGCTGGTGATCTTGCTCCAGGGCGTCAGCTCGGGCGGGGTAACGTTGGTCCAGGTTTGGCCACCGTCGGTGGTGAGTTGGATGTAGCCGTCATCGGTGCCCGCCCAGATTGTATTGGCGGCCAGCGGCGAGGGCGCGAGGCTATAGACCACGCCCTTGCGCGTGGTCACCCCGCGGGCGTCGTTGTCGTGCGCGGTCACAGGATCGAGATTGGAGGGAATTCCCGGATCCACTCGCGTCAGGTCGGGACTGATGCGCTGCCAGGTCCGGCCCTGGTCGCGCGTGCGGAACACGTACTGGTTGGCGTAGTAAAGCGCCTTGTCGGCCCTGGAGAACACCAGCGGTAGCGTCCAGGTCTTACGATAGACAGGCTGGCCGGGGCCCGGCCGCGGAATTGAGCCGAGCGAATCGCGGATGTTCAGCTTCTGATTGCAGCGTTGTCCGGCGCCGCCATACAGGTAATCGCTGTCGTCCGGATCGGGCACCACGATGTCACTCTCACCACCCGCGCACAACGGAATCCAGTTGCGGAAACTGATCTGGCCCTCATTTGACCAGGGCTGCACGCCCACAGCTCCGGAATCCTGTTGCGGGCCATACACCCACCAGGGGAAGCCGCTGCTGGCGGAAATATGGTAAAGCTGCGCGGTGTTCTGGTTGTACCACGAACTCCAGGTCTTGCCGCCGTCCAGGCTGACCTCGGTGCCCTGGTCGGAACTCAGCACCATGTGGTTGGGCACACGCGGGTTGATCCAGAGCTGATGGTAGTCATCGCCGCCGGGTGCGCCCTTGATCGGCGTGAAGGTTTGACCGTCGTTGTCAGTGAGGTAGGTGGCCGTGTTCATTACGAAAGCGCGATGCTGGTTGCTGGGATCCACCTCGACTTCGCCGAAATACCAGCCGCGGCCCCAGAGCCGGTTTTCGTTGTTGACCTGTCTCCAGGTTGCGCCAGCGTCATCCGAGATGTATATGCCGCCGTGGGAGCCTTTATCGGCGAGGTCATCCACCACCGCCCAGACGCGGTCGGAGTTGCTGGGCGCCACGGCGACGCCAATACGGCCGACGTGGCCATCGTCGGGCAGCCCGCTGGTCAACTGCGTCCAGGTGTCGCCGCCGTCGGCGGACTTGTACAAGCCCCCGTCGGGCATGTTCGACGGCGCGTAGACCACCCAGGGCGGGCGGCGCGTCGCCCACAGGCTGGCGTATATCGTCATGGGGTGGTTGGGGTCCATCGCCAGGTTGATGGCGCCGACGTCGGGGCCATGGTAGAGAACCTTCTTCCAGGTGCGGCCGCCATCCAGGCTGCGATAAACGCCACGGTCAGCATTGGCAGTGTAGGCGTGGCCCAGCGCGGCGACGTAGACGCGGTTGGGATCGTGCGGATCAACCAGCACGCGGCCAATGCGGCGGGTGTTGGCCAGCCCGATGTGTTCCCAGGTTTTGCCGCCGTCCGTGGACTTGTACATGCCGTCACCAAAGGAATTCTGCGAGCGGATATCGGCTTCGCCGGTGCCCACATAAATGATGTCGGGGTTGGACGGAGAAACGGCAATCGCGCCTATGGACTGCACCGGCTCGTGGCCGAACAGTTCGGTCCAAGTGCGGCCGGCATTTTCGGTTTTGAACACGCCGCCATCCACGCCGCCGAAATAAAACACATCAGGTTCGCTGGGCACGCCGGCATCGGCCACCGAGCGCCCGCCGCGCATGGGGCCGATGGGCCGCCAGCGCATGCCGCTGGTGCCGTTCAGCAGCCGGGTGGGGATTTCAGGTTCCTGGGCGTAGCCGTAACCAGCAGCCACACTCAGAGCGAACAGCACGACGAGTGCGCGGCGCCAAGCCAACATGTTCGATTCCTCCGTGGAAAATGGGTTCAGCGTACCACGTCTTGATAGCCAAGTCTTGCTAAAACATGCACCCATGTTGGCGCGGGCCCCAGCGCGGCTGCTTCGCCCTGCTGGAACTGAGCGGGGCGGCCTGCGTATTCCACCGGGGGCGGGCGCCGTTCCGACCGTGATTCACCCAGAAACCGGGCGCGGGCGAAACGCCAGCGCGGCCGAGTCCATGCAGTAGCGCAGGCCGGTGGGCGGTGGGCCGTCATCGAAGCGATGTCCGAGGTGGCCATCGCAGCGCGCACAGCGGACCTCGGTGCGCACCATGGCATCGCTGTAATCCGTGCGCAGGGTCATGTTCTGATGGGCGAGCGGCGCCCAGAAACTCGGCCAGCCTTCGTGTGGATCGTATTTGGTTTGCGAGCCGAATAGCGCTGTCGCACATCCCAGACAGCGATATACGCCGGGCCGATAGCAGTCGTTGAGCGGGCCGGTAAACGCGATTTCGGTGACTCCCTGACGCAGCACCTCAAACGCCAGCGGCGGAAGCTGCTGCCGCCATTGAGCCTCGGTTTTGACGATCTTGGCAACACGTAGGCTGCCAAGCCGCCGACCGGCGGCGTCGAACTTGATCAGCGTGACCCAGCCCGGAGTGGTCTGAATCGTGGCGCCACCGAGCACCGCCAGGCCGCCGAGCAGCCCGCTTTCGGCCACGAGCGCCACGCCGGCGGCCAAGCTCGCGGCGCCCCAGATAAAGGCGCGCCGGCTGAGCGGCGGTTTCGGCAAGGAGTCGAACATCGGGGTATCTGCCGGGTTGGGATGCGCCAACCCAAGATTGGTTCCAGCATAATAGAAACTTGCCGCCTTCGGTCCGCCACCGCCGTTTCGCCGCTTTCGCCTGGGTTGTACTTGCCTACAATGTGCTGGTGATCCTCTGGGGCACCTATGTGCGTGCGGCGGGGGCGGGCAATGGTTGTGGTCCCAACTGGCCGCTGTGCGATGGGCAATTTCTACCCTCGCACCCCCAGATTAAAATGGCGATCGAGTTTGCCCACCGCGCCTCCAGCGGCGTGGACGTGATCTTGATCCTCGGCCTGGCCGCGGGCGCCTGGTGGTTGTTTCCCCGCCGTCACGCGGTGCGCAGGGGCGCCTCGGCGGCGGTGGTTTTCATCGTTACGGAAGCGCTGCTGGGCGCCGCTCTGGTGCTGTTCGGTTGGGTCGGCGCCAACACCTCGCCGGCCCGGGTCACCGCCGACGCGCTGCACCTGGCCAACACGTTGTGCCTGTTGGCCTGTGTCGCCATGACGGCCGCCTGGGCATCGGGTCTGCCTGCGCCCGCGTGGCGGGGAGCTCCAGCGCGCGGCAAGCTGAGCGCCGGGGTCCTGGCTATGCTGGTCACGGCCATCTGCGGCGCCATGGCGGCGCTGGCGGATACGATTTTCCCTTCGGCCTCGCTGGCCGCCGGCCTGCACCAGGACTTTTCCGGCTCGACCGCGCTGCTGGAACGGTTGCGCGTAATCCATCCCGCAGTGGCCATTGTGGCGGGCCTGTATCTGCTCTGGTTGGTGCTCGACGGTCTGCCACGGCCACGCATCCCAGCGGCCCGGTGGCTCGGCTATGGTTTGATCGCGGCGGTGCTGGTGCAGTGGGGCTGTGGTGCGCTGGACGTCGTGCTGCTCACGCCCATCTGGATGCAAATCACCCACCTGTTAACCGCCGATCTGCTCTGGCTGACGCTGGTGCTCTACGCGCTGGCCTGGTGGGCGCGGCCCGCGGTCGCGGAGGCTACAGTTCTTTCCGGAACGCGTGCTGCGTCTTGACCACGGCGTAACCGAGCCGCCGATAGAACCCGTGGGCGCGCGTGCGAATGATATTTGTGCGCACTGTGATCGCCGCGAATCCCTGCCCTCGCGCCCAGGCCTCGGCAGCCTCCACGAGCGCCTGCCCCACGCCCCGCGAACGCGCCGCTTCCTCCACCACCAGCCCGCTGATCTCGGGCACCGGATCGTGTTCGGCGTTGCGCGTGATGCAGGTGCCAATCCAGCCCACGACACGGCCCTCGGAGTTCTCCGCCACCCGGAAGAAATACTGCTCCTCCGGCTGCATGGCCGCCAGGCGACGCCGGATCTGTTCGGCGCTCGAGGGATAGCCGAGCTGGCTGGCGAGGGCCGCAATCGCCAACTCATCGCTGTTGTCCGCGCGACGAAGGGTCATCCCGCGATTGTGGCATGGCCGCAGCAACCGCTGTGAGCATGGACCCTTTCGACAATGTTGGCGTGGGCCCCAGCGCGGCTGCTTCGCCCTGCTGGAACTGCACAGGGCGAATTGCGCCGCGCGCCCCGCGCTGGGGCCGCGCCTGCAGGTTTCCCCGGGGCGGGCCGCTGGGACGCTTGCCCGTTCCGAATTTCGCCGCCCTTCGCGCCGATTTTGCCCACGGTGCACAGCGGCGCGACCGCCGCGAAAGGCAGTCAGAAACGATGCCAGGCGCTTGACCGGCAACGCCCGCACCTCGTACGATCCTCTGGAAAGAGGATCCCAACGTGAGAAAACAGGTCCATTTCGAACAAAGCGCCGAGGACTACGCCTTCCTTGTGCACCAGGCCGATTGCGAGGGTAGGGGTAGGACCATTGCCTCGCTTCTGCGACGGTTGATCCGAACCTATCGCGCCCACCTTGTCTCGCGCGTGGGTGCTCGGGGCGGGGGAAGCGAGCCCCTGCACAGGAACGGGATCCCGGCCCTGAGTTGCGCATTATTGCTCGTTCTCGGCCTGGGGCTCGCAGGGTGTCACCACGCCGCTGCACCGGCCGCGCAGGCCACGCCCCCCGATCCGCTGCGCGTGGACCTGGATGCGGCCGTCAACCCCGGCCAGGACTTTTTCGCCTATGCCAACGGCGGTTGGCTGGCAAAGAACCCGATTCCGGCGAGTGAATCCGCGTGGGGAATTGGCAACGAGGTGCAGGACGAAATTTGGGCCCGCCTGCGCACGCTGAGCGAGCAGGACGCCCAGGCTGATCCCGCGCCGGGCAGCGATGCGCGAAAAATCGGCGACTTCTGGGCGACGGCTATGAATACCGCCCTGGCCAATCAACTGGGCCTGCAACCCATCGAGCCCTACCTGCGACAGATTGAGGGCGTGCAAACCCCGGCGCAGGCACTGGCTGTGGCGGCGGCGCTGCGGCCGGTTGGCCTGAACGTGTTCTTCTCCATGGATGTCTCGCAGGACGAGAAAAACAGCACGCTCGAGTCGGTGCATCTTGGCCAGGGCGGGCTTGGCCTGCCCAACCGCGACTTCTACTTCAGCAAGGTGGCGAGCGTGGCCAGGGTCCGTGACGCTTACGTCACCCACCTTGCGGCGGTGTTGCAGGAGTTGGGCGACGGCGCGGCCGCGGCTCGCGCGGGCGCCGCCGCGGTGATGAAACTGGAAACGCGGCTGGCGCAGGTCTCGCGCAGCGACGAACAGTTGCAAGACCCGTACAAGAATTACCACGCCCTGACGCCCGCTGCGCTGACTGCCCACTTCACCCCCCACATTGTCTGGCGGCAGGAACTGGAAGACTGGCAGTTGCCCGCCGCGACGGTCATCGTCGGCCAGCCCGAGTTTTTCGCCGCGCTCGACCGCACCCTGCGGCAAAGCTCCGCACCGGTGTTGCGCGACTACATGAAGCTGCACCTGCTGGCCGCATACGCTCCCTATCTGGGCGAGCCGTTCCGGCAGACGCATTTTGATTTTTACAACAAGGAACTCGGTGGACAGCAGCAGCCGCGGCCGCGGTGGAAGCGCGCGCTGGGCGCGGAAAACCGCGCTTTAGGCATGGTGCTGGGCCGCGAGTACGTGCATCAATATGTGCCGCCTGCGGTGAAAGAGCGCTACGCCAACCTGGTTGAGGCCATCCGCGGGGCTTTCCGGAGCCGCATCGAAGCGTTGACCTGGATGTCGCCGGCGACGAAAAAGCAGGCGTTGATCAAGCTCGCAGCGGTGCATCCCATGGTTGCCTATCCCGACAAGTGGAAGGATTACTCAACCCTGATCATCAGCCGCCAATCCTACGCCGGCAACATGCTAAGTGCCGCCCGTTGGCGCTTCCGCGACATGACCTCGAAATTCGGCAAGCCCGTGGATCACGGCGAATGGAACATGACGCCGCAGACCTACAACGCCTACTACGATCCTTCGGAAAACGAAATCGTGCTGCCGGCAGCGATGTTCGTGGTGCCAGGGGTGCCCGACCAGGATCTGGACGACGCCATCGTGTACGGCTACGTCGGCGCCTCGACCATCGGCCATGAGATGACGCATGGCTTTGACGACCAGGGGCGGCTCTACGACGCCCACGGCAACCTCAAGGATTGGTGGACGGCGCAGGACGCGAAAAACTTCCAGCAACAGGCGGCGCTCATGGCGAAACAGTTTGACGGCTACGAGCCGCTGCCGGGGTTACATATCCGCGGGCAGGCCTGCCTCGGCGAGAACATCGCCGACTACGGCGGCCTGCTGATTGGGCTCAGCGCCTTCGAGCAAACATCCGAGTACAAAGCCGACAAAAAAGTGGACGGCTTCACGCCCGTGCAGCGCTTCTTTTTGGGCTACGCGCTGGGCTGGCTGGAGCACGAGCGTCCGCAGGCGCTGCGGACGCAGTTGCTCGATGACGTGCACGCACCCGCCAAATACCGCGTCAACGGCCCACTCTCGGATTCCCCGGCCTTTTACCAGGCCTTCGGCGTAAAGCCCGGAGAGCCCATGTGGCGCCCGCCCGCCGAGCGTCCGCATATCTGGTAGAAGGGAGGCACCGCTCCGCGGCCGCGCCCCTGCGCGGCCGCGGACACGGCGAGGCCCAGCCCGGTTGCGAGCACGGGAGCGAGTTTCATTGCACCCCCGTCAGCGAGTGCACAAAGTTTACAAAATCGTGGTGCAGCTTCTCGCGTGAGGCCTTGTGGGTGTAGAGCATGTGCCCGGCCATGTAGTGCTCGACGGTGATGTGTGTCTGCTCCTCGGGCGTGATGAACAAGTGCTTCATGCTGTTGCTGGCCTCAAACATCGGTGTCGCCTGG
Organism: Terriglobales bacterium; assembly: GCA_050747905.1. GTDB lineage: Bacteria > Acidobacteriota > Terriglobia > Terriglobales > SCQP01 > SCQP01. The sequence goes on from JBOGKQ010000002.1 coordinate 143,502, forward strand.
TCAAAGTAGCCCTCGCACAGCATCACCCGCAACGAGGGCTCTTGCGCAAAGGCGGAGGCCAATAGCGGTGTGGTGTCGGCGGTGCCGAACCAGTTGCGGCCCAGCTCGTAGTTCCAGCCCGGATTGCCCGCTCCCCCCATGCCGCGATCGCCGTATTCGAGCGTGGTTTTGTAATCGAGTTCGTTGCGCAGATATCCGATGAACGAGTGCAGGTAGGGCAGATCAATGCTGCTGCTGGGGTCATAGTCCTGGAACGGCACTCCCGGCGTGCGGTCGTGGCCCACCTGCGTGCCGTCGTAGCGGCCGACCATTTCTCCTTCGTTGTGCAGGATTTCGGTATCGAACTGGCTGGTGCCGATGCGCAGGTTGTGGCGGTCAATGTATTCCGCCGGCAGGCCCGTGAAGCGCGCCATCTCGACGATCGCCTGCTGGCGCGCGGCGCCCTGGAGCGTGTCACCCTCATCGAGATAGTGCTCGTATCTGGTGCTGGCCCAGTCCTCGGCCTGCTTCACCACGTCTGGCAGTTGCTGTTTCTGCAGGCCGGCGGGTAGCTTGTGGTGCGCCCATGCGATGGCGGTAAGCGTGGGCAGCGCCAGCCAATAGGGCCGATCGTTGCTGTAGGAGGGCGTGATGGTCATCAGGTTGAGCACGCTCGACAGCAGTACCACGCCGTTGACGGGAATGTGATGGCGCAGCAGCGTACCCGCCAGACCTGCCGAGCGGAAGGTGCCGTAGCTTTCGCCGGCGAGGATCACCGGCGAATTGAGCCGGTTATTGTTGTACAACCACAACCGGATGAACTCGCTGAAGGTCTGCAAGTCGCCGCTCACGCTGGCCGCGCGGGCAAGAGTTTGCTCCGACGTGGCACGGCTGTAGCCGGTTCCCATGGCGTCCACAAAGACCAGATCGCTGACGTTGAGCCAGGTGTCGGCGTTATCCACGATCTGGTAAGGCGGAGAAGGGATTTGGGCATCGTCGCCCAGGGCGATGCGGCGCGGACCAAAGCCGCCCACGTCCACCCAGACCGAATCCGAACCTGGGCCGCCGTTGTAGCTGAACGTCACCGGGCGGGGATGCGACGGGTCGGGGTTGTCGAGCGTGAACGCCAGATAAAACATGTGCCCTTCGGTCTTGCCTGCCTCGTCGGGTACCGGCATTTTGCCTACTGTGGCCGTGTAATGCAGCGTCTGGCCGTTTATGGTGATGGTGTGGTGGGTGACCACCGGCGGCGGGTCGGTGGCGGCGGGTTCAAATTGAAAGCGCGCCGGCGGGGCGTTGCCGCGTCCGCGGCCTTGTGCGGCCGCGGGCAGCCAGGCGGCCAGCAGCGCCGCCAAGGTAAGGCCGCAGGCGCGCAGCAGGAAGTTACGATGACTCATGACACAGATTTCCTCCCGTCTGGAATGTGAACGTGACCCCGCGATTATGACGGCGGCCTGTGGTGCGGGCAAGGAAATTCGGCCACGCTGGAGGGCAACCTCCGAAAGGAAACTCCGCTACACTACGCGCATGCGCAAACTAACTTGGCTGGCCCTTGTGGCGATGGCGGTGTTCGCCGTGGCGGGATGCTCGTCGCCTGGCGCCGGTACCCGCTTCGAGATTGCCTTTCCCGCCAGCGTCCACAGCGGGCCGATCACCGGGCGTGCCTTTGTGTTCGTCACCCGCAACAACCGGCGCGAGCCACGGCTGCAGGTGGGCGGCTACAACGGCAACATACCGTTTTTCGGTATGGATGTTAGCCAGCTTCAGCCTGGCCAGACCGCGACGATTGACAACTCCGCGCTGGGCACGGTCGTGGACAGCCTCAAGGACCTGCCCGCCGGCGATTACTACGTGCAGGGGTTGATGAACGTCTATACCCGCTTTCCGCGCTCCGACGGCCACGTGATCTGGGCGCACATGGATCATTGGGGCGGCCAACAGTTCAACACTTCGCCCGACAACCTCTACAGCGCAGTCAAGCAGATCCATGTCCAGCCCGGCAAGTCGCAAACCGTGCTGCTATCGCTCGACCAGGTGATCCCGGTCCGCAAGCCGCCCGAGGACACGCAGTGGGTGAAGTACGTCAAAATCCAAAGCCCGATGCTGACCAAGTTCTGGGGCCAGCCGATCTTCATGGGTGCAACCATCCTCCTGCCGGCCGGCTACAACCAGCATCCGCACCAGCAATACCCGGTTGTTTACATTCAGGGGCATTTCAGCCTGCGGCCCCCTTATGGGTTCACGACCACGCCCAGCCAGCCCAACGCGCGCAGCGCGTACATGCGCTCGGTGTTTGGCGTCGAGACCGGCTACCAGTTTTACCGGGAATGGACTTCGCCCGGCTTCCCGAAGATGATCCTGGTCACCTTCCAAACCCCCACACCGTATTACGACGACAGCTATACGGTGAACTCGGTCAATTCCGGCCCCTACGGCGACGCCATCATGCAGGAGCTCATTCCCTATGTGGAAACGCACTTCCGCATCGACCGCAAACCGAGTGCACGCATGCTCACGGGAGGCTCGACAGGTGGCTGGGAGTCCATGAACCTGATGCTCAAGCATCCGGACTTTTTCGGTGGCACTTGGACGTTCTATCCCGATCCGCTCGACTATCACCATTTCCAATCCGTGGATGCCTACAAGGACGCCAACGCCTTTTGGGCTCCGAACCTTGGGCCGTGGTTGCACACGCCGCGCTACATGTCACGCGAAGTGGATGGGCAGCCGGAGGTGAACTATCAGCAGATGAGCCAAGCCGAGGCGGTCGAGGGCTCGCACTGCCGCAGCGGCCAGCAATTGTGCGCGTTTTTCGCCTCCTGGGGACCGATCGGCTCTGACGGCTACCCGGTGCCCTTCTGGAACCTGCGTACCGGCGAGATCAACCGGAGCGCGGTGGATTACGGCCGCGACCACGGCTTTGACCTCACCGCCTACATGCAGAAGAACTGGCCGACCCTGGGCCCGAAGATGGTGAACAAAATCCACGTCTATGTCGGCGACATGGACACCTACTATCTCAACGTCGGTGTGTACGACATGCAGAACTTCATGGCGACCACGAAGAACCCACATTACCAAGGCACCTTCGTTTACGGGCGCCCCGAAAAGCCACACGGCTGGAACGGCGGCATGACCGATGGTCAACTGTTGCAGTTAATCAATCAGTCCATCCAGCGCTAGGTACGTTCAGTCGCCGCATGGCCGCCTGCCACTGCGGGGTGGCCCGCAGTGAATCCCAGCGGCGGTCCGGGTGGTAGAAGGCAAGGGTCGTGCCCCCGGACGCCAAACCGGTCGTTTCAATCGCGGCCAACGCGCGGTCGGACTCGCCCCAGGCCAGGTACACCAGCGCTGTCGAAGGGACATCGGGGAGGTGGCTCGCCATCGGTTGCACAACCGGTGCGCCCACTGCCCGCGCCCGCTCATGCTCACCAGCAGCGGCCAACACCCAGACGAAATTGGCCAGGCCCCAGGGTGTGGGAGCGGTGGCGGTGGCGCGCTCGAGGGCGGCTGCGCCTTCCTTCGCGCGCCCAGCAAAGGCCAGTGCGACTCCGTAGATGGCCAGCACATAGAAGTGCTCCAAGCCATCGGCGATGGCCTGCTCGCAGCGGGCGACCGTTTCGGCGTCCCGGCGAAGATGGCAGAGTGCAACCAGCTCAAGATAGCGCGACAGCGGCTCCAGCGGTTCGTATTGGGCCGCCAATTTGCCGTGCTCGTAGGCCTCTTCGACGCGCCCCACACAAATAAGCAGTTGAGCGCACAAATAGTGGTTCGCACCAGAGCGGTTGTCCAACTCCAATGCGCGGCCGACTTCCTGCAGTGCCGGCTCCCATAGCCAGGCGCCATAGCCGAGCGCGCGCGCCAACGCCGCGTGGCCTTCGGGAAGTTCGGCGTCGAGCGAAACCGCGGCGGCGGCGGCCGCCCGTCCCCGGGCAAAGTGTTCCCGCGGCGTCACGCCGGTAGTGACCGCTGCCAGCATCAGGCACTCTGACAGTCCGGCATAGGCCAGCGCGTAGCTCGGATCCAGGTCAATTGCCTGCTGCATGAGCGCGGCGCCGGCCGCCAGCCCTTGAGGCGTGCGCGCCAAACATTCCTGGCGGCCGCGCAGATAAAGCTGGTAGGCCTCCGCGCTGACCGGTTGGCGGCGCTCACGCCGCTGCTGCTCTTCGCCACTGAGCTGCATCCGCAGGCCTGTGCAGACCTTGTCGGCGATCTCGGTCTCCAGCGCGAACAGGTCGCCCAGCGGGTGCCGCAGGCGCTCGCCCCAAATCTGCGATCCCGAAGCAACTTCGGTGAGCTCGATGCTGGCGATCAGCATCTGTCCGCGCTGCTGCAAACGGCCGCTGAGGATCGCGCGCACGTTTAATTCTTGACCGATCGCCACCGGGTCGGGTTCTCCCGCACGCTTGCGAAACGCCAGACTGCGCGGCACCACGCGCAGCGTCTTCAGCCGCGCCAGCGTGTTCATGATGTTTTCGGGCACACCCTCGCACAGGTAGTCGGCATCGGCGTCGCCACCCTGGTTCACCCAGGGCAGTACCGCGAGCGAATCGCGGGTGTGGACTCCCGCTGCGGCCGCCGGGAGGGGCATGGCGCGGATGACGCTGTCGCTGCTCAGACGCAGCGCTTCCAGCCTCAAGCCCAGGTCGCGGGCGGATTGCGGCCGCCGAGCCGGGTCTTTTTCCAGGCAACTGCCGGTCAGCCGCTCCAGTTCGGGCGGAATCTGCAGATCGGGGCTTACGGGTGCAGGCGCGTTTTGCAGCACCGCCGTCAGGCAGGCGGCGAAGGTGGGGCCGGAAAACCTGCGCTGCCCGGTCAGCACTTCATAAAGGACGCATCCGAAAGAGAAGATGTCAGTGGCCGGAGTTACTGGCTCACCGCGTGCCTGCTCGGGCGACAGGTAGCCGGGGGTGCCCGCGATGGCGCCGGGCACGGTGAGCGCCGTGGCGGCGGAAAGGGCATCATCGCTGTCCATGTGCGCCAACCCGAAATCCAGCAGCTTCACCCGTCCGCCGCGGGTGAGGAACACGTTTTCCGGCTTCAGGTCGCGATGAATGATGCCGCGCTCATGCGCGGCGGCGAGGGCCTCGGCTAGTTCTGCACCCAGCCGCGCGCCCTCGCGCCACGCCATCGGCCCGTGCGCCAGCCGCGCGCGCATGGTCTCCCCCTCCAGCAACTCGGTGACCGCGTAAGTCACGCCCTCCTGCTGGCCCACGTCGTAGATGATCAGCAGGTTGGGGTGCGACAAAGCAGCTAGCGCCCGGCTTTCGCTTTGAAAGCGCGCCAGCGCGATTGCGTCCCGTGTCAGCCGCTCCGGGAGCACCTTGACGGCGACATCGCGCTGCAGGTGCCGATCACGGGCACGAAACACCTCGCCCATGCCGCCCGCCCCCAGGGGCGCGATGATTTCGTAACGGCCGAGCGTGGTGCCGGGCGCAATCGCCATGGCGTGATTTTATCATTCGCACTTGCCTTGCCGCGGTGCTGACAGCTACCATGCGGCATGCTCTTCCTTTCGCTTGAGGGCCAGGTGGCGCTGGTCAGCGGCGGTTCGCGCGGCATCGGCGCCGCTAGCGTGCGGCTGCTCGTGAACGCGGGGGCAAGCGTGGTCTTCAGCTTTGAACGCGATTACGCCGCCGCCGAGGCGCTGGTGGCGGAGGCACCCGAGCGCACGGCCGCGATCCAGGCGGACGCGCGCGACCCGCACGCGGGCGACGCCCTGGTCAAGGCGGCGGTCCAGCGCTTCGGCCGGTTGGATATTGCCGTGGCCAATGCCGGCGTTTGGAATGCCGAGGATACGCCCATTGAGAGCTTTCGCCCGGGCGAGTGGGAACGCAATCTCGCCTGCAACCTCGGGGGGGTGTTCCACTTGGCGCGTGCCGCCGTCGCACAAATGAAGTCGCAGCCGCGGCAAGATGACGCACACCGGGGGCGCATCATTGCCATCGCCTCCACTGCCGGCCAGCGTGGCGAAGCCTGGCACGTGGACTACGGCGCCGCCAAGGCGGGTGTGATTGGGTTGGTGCGCGGGTTGGCGAGTGAGGTGGTGCGCGAGGGTATTCTGGTGAACTGCGTGGCGCCGGGTTGGGTGGAGACCGACATGTCGCGGCCAGCCTTTGGCACGCATCCCGAGCGCGTGTTGGGCGCTATTCCCATGGGCCGGGTGGGCAGGCCGGAAGAAATCGCCGGCTGCATCGCCTTTCTTTGCTCCCCCTGGGCCAACTTTATGAGCGGATCGGTCGTGAGCGTTAATGGCGGAGCGGTGCTAGCCTGAGAGAACTCATGCCTTCTCAGCTCTGGCGTACCAAGTCCATAGACAAGCTGATTTCCGATTCGGAAGACCCGGGACACCGGCTCAAGAAGACGCTGGGGCCCTGGAGTCTGATCGCCCTTGGCATCGGCGCCATCGTCGGGTCCGGAATTTTTGTGCTCACCGGCACGGCGGCGGCGGGCGAGGACTTCAAGGTGCCCTCGATCCTGCACGCGCAGGTGCTCGATGTTGTCTCCAGTCTGATCCAGCACGGCAATTTGTCCAGCGCGCTGCTGCACGGCCGTCCGGCGGCGGGGCCCTCGATCGCCATTTCGTTCATCCTGGTGGCCGTCACCTGCAGCTTCGCCGGCCTGTGCTACGCCGAGCTGGCCTCGATGATCCCCATAGCCGGTTCGGCCTACACCTATTCCTACGCCACCCTGGGCGAGATCATTGCCTGGATCATCGGCTGGGATCTGATTCTGGAGTACGCGGTCAGCAACGTGGCCGTCGCGGTCGGCTTTTCCGGCTATCTCACCAGCCTGTTCGGGGCGATGGGCATCCACTTTCCGCCGCAGCTTTCGCAGCCCGTCTGGGAAAATGGCGTGCGTACGGGCGCCTGGTTCAACCTGCCCGGCTTTCTGGTGGTGATGTTCCTGACGGTGTTGCTCGTCCGCGGCATCCGCGAGTCGGCGAAAGCCAACAACATCATGGTGCTGATCAAAATCGGCGCCATTGTAGTGTTCATCGTTGCCGGCGGATTCATGGTCAACCCGCACAACTGGCATCCGTTCATGCCCCACGGCTTTACCGGCATCGTCACTGGCGGGGCGATCGTGTTTTTTACCTACATCGGCTTCGACTCTGTCTCCACGGCTTCCGAAGAAGCCATCAACCCGCAGCATGACATCCCCATCGGCATCCTCGGCTCGCTGATCGTGTGCAGCGTGCTCTACGTGGGCGTGGCCGTGGTGCTGCTGGGCATGATGAAGTACAACACATTCGTGGGCGGCGCGGCCGCCAATGCCCCGGTGTCCTACGCGCTACGCGTGCTCAAGGCCAACCCTTGGGTGCTCTACATCGTGGATATCGGTGCGCTCATGGGCATGCTTTCCTCGCTGCTGGTGTTCCAGTACGGACAGACGCGCATCTGGTTTGCCATGTCGCGCGACAAGTTGCTACCGGCGGTGTTCTCGAAGGTGCACCCGCGCTATCAAACCCCGGCCTGGTCGAGCTGGATCGCGGGGCTGGTCGTGGGCATTCCTGCCGGCCTGGTGGACATCGGTGCGGCGGCGGATTTGAGCAACATCGGCACCTTGTTCGCGTTCGTGCTCGTCGCTGTCGGGGTGCTGGTGCTGCGCAAAAAGCAGCCCGAGCGCCCGCGTGGATTCCGCGTGCCCTTTGTGCCCCTGTTTCCCATCCTGGCGATTGTATTCTGCGGTGGCCTGATGTTCGCGCTGCCGATCGAGACTTGGCTGCGCTTTTTTGGCTGGATGATCATCGGGTTGGCGATCTACAGGTTCTATAGCATGCGCAGGAGCGAGTTCCACGAGGGCCCGCGCAGCCTGGGAGCCGGCAGTTGATAGGCAGGCGGGTATAGGCTAGAGTGAAATTTATGGCGGAGACCATCCAATCAGGCGTTCGTTACGTGCTGGTAGTTCTGGGCATGATCACCGTGGTGCTGGCGGCCTGGATGGCGCGCGAGAACTTGTGGTGGATGGCGGTGCCGGATGCGCTGTTTGGCGTCGGCGTGGGCTGGATGGCGCTGGCTAGCGGTAACGCCGAGCGCCATCCGTTCGCGGTTGCGCCTGCTGAAGCTCTACCACCGCCTGCGCCCCAACCCCCCGCGCCCGAGCCGGTGGCAGTCACTACCCGAGCAGAGCCGCACCCGGCTGCCGTCTCTGCTCCCGCACCCTCTCCGGCGTCCTCGCGCACCGTCCGCTCCGGGAAGAAGAAGCGCCGCCACTGAACGTTCAACACTCTTCGAGTGGGGCCGCCGCCGTCTTTCCACCCTGAGCCAGTTGATTGAGCACATAGGGCAGGATGCCGCCATCGCGGTAGTACGCCAGCTCCGTGGGCGTATCCAGGCGCACGATCATGGGGAAGCGCCGCTGCTTGCCGTCGGGCGCGGTCGCGGTCACTTCGACCGTGCCGCCTGGCTGCAGTGACTTGCCGCCGGGGACGTCGTAGATTTCCTCGCCCGTGAGGCCGAGGCTGTCGCCGCTCTGGCCGGTGGTGAACTGCAACGGCAAAATGCCCATGCCGATCAAATTGCTGCGGTGAATGCGCTCGAAGCTCACCGCCAGCACCGCCTGCACGCCCAGCAGGCGTGGGCCCTTGGCCGCCCAGTCTCGGCTGGAGCCCGAGCCGTACTCGGCCCCGGCGAGAATAACGCAGGGCACGACTTCTCTTGCATAAATCTGGCTGGCGGCAAAAATGGTCATCACCGACCCGTCCGGCAAGTGGCGCGTAAAGCCGCCCTCAGTTCCGGGCGCGAGACGGTTGCGCAGCCGCACGTTGGCAAACGTGCCGCGCACCATCACCTCGTGATTGCCGCGGCGGGCGCCGTAGGAGTTGAAATCCGTGGGCTTCACGCCATGCGCGATCAGGTACTCGCCTGCGGGGCTCTTGGCGGCGATGCTGCCCGCCGGCGAAATGTGGTCGGTCGTGACACTGTCGCCCAGGTACGCCAGCACGCGTGCGCCACGAATGGTCTCGGGGGCGCCCGGCGCCCCCTCGAAAAATGGCGGCTTCTTGATGTAGGTCGAGGCCGCATCCCACTGATAGAGCTCGCCGCCCTCGACCTTGAGGTTTTTCCAGTTCTCATCGCCCTCAAACACGTTGGCGTACTCGCGCGCGAACATCTCCGGGCTGATGCAGGTTTCGACGGCCTCGGCGACCTCCTCGTTCGTCGGCCAGATGTCGCGCAAATACACCGGCTTGCCGTCGCTGTCTTGGCCCAGCGCTTCCTGCGTCAGGTCGCGGTTCATGTCCCCCACCAGTGCATAGGCCACCACCAGCGGCGGTGAGGCCAGGTAGTTGGCGCGCACTTGGGGATGAATGCGGCCCTCGAAGTTGCGATTGCCGCTCAGCACGGAAACCGCTACCAGCTTGCGTTCGGTCACTTCCGCGGCGATTTCCTCTGACAGCGGTCCGCTGTTGCCGATGCAGGTGGTGCAGCCGTAGCCGACAAGGTTGAATCCGAGCGTTTCCAGGTAGGGCGTCAATCCCGCCCGGTTCAGATAATCGGTCACCACCTTGGAGCCGGGTGCCAGGCTGGTTTTCACCCAGGGCTGGCTGCGCAGACCGCGCTCGGCGGCCTTCTGCGCCAGCAGGCCGGCGGCCATGAGAACCGTCGGGTTGCTGGTGTTTGTGCAACTGGTGATGGCGGCAATCACCACCGAGCCGTGATGAAGCTGGTGGCCGCCGCTTTCGACTTTCGCCCCGTCGGGCAGCAACTTTGGCAGCGATGCCGCAAAGGCGAGCTTCGCCTTGCTTAGCGGCACGCGATCCTGCGGCCGTTTGGGGCCGGCCAGCGATGGCTCAACTTGGGCCAGATCGAAATCGAGCACCTCGGTATAGCTTGAGGCGGGCGTATCGGCTCCAAACAGCCCCTGCTCCTTGGCATACTGCTCCACCAACTGCACACGTTCGGCATCGCGATGCGTGAACCTCAAGTAATGCAGCGTAGCGTCGTCAATGGGCGAAATCGCGATGGTGGCGCCGTACTCCGGCGACATGTTGCCCAGCGTGGCGCGGTCGGCGACCGTGAGGTGGCGCACGCCCTCACCGAAAAATTCGACGAACTTGCCCACCACTCCTTTTTTGCGCAGCGTCTCCGCGATGGTCAGCACCAGGTCGGTGGCCGTGGTTCCAGGCCTCATTTTGTGGATCAGCCGCACGCCCAGCACATCGGGCAGCAGCATGGAAATCGGCTGGCCGAGCATGGCCGCCTCGGCCTCGATGCCCCCCACGCCCCAGCCCATCACGCCCAGCCCGTTGACCATGGGCGTATGCGAGTCGGTGCCCACCAGCGTGTCGGGAAACGCCACCACGCGACCGTTGACCTTGGCCCGCACGACCACGCGCGCGAGATATTCGAGATTGATCTGGTGCACGATACCGGTGTCAGGTGGCACTACGCGAAAGTTGTCCAGCGCCGCCTGCCCCCAGCGCAGAAACAGGTAGCGCTCGCCGTTGCGCTCGAACTCGCGCTGGGCGTTGTAGCCAAAGGCGTTGGGCGAGGCGTAGCGGTCCACCTGCACCGAGTGGTCAATCACCAGCTCGACCGGTTGCAGCGGGCGGATGGACTTGGGGTCGCCGCCGCGGGCGCGCACTGCGTCACGCATGGCCGCCAGATCGGCGATGGCGGGCACGCCGGTGAAGTCCTGCAGGAGCACCCGCGCCGGGGTAAAGGCGATTTCGGTCTGGTCGTTGTGGTGCGGGTCCCAATTGGCCAGCCGCGTGATGTCGTCAGCGGTGACATGGCGTCCATCCTCGAGTCGCAGCAGGTTTTCGAGTAGGATTTTCATCGCGTAGGGCAGCCGCGAAACTGGCCCCACGCCGGATTTTTCCAGTACGTCCAGCCGGTAAATTTCCGGCCCGCCGTTGCTAAGTGCGGCGCGCGCGCCAAAACTGTTCATGATCGCCTCCCGCAATCTCATTTTACCGTGGTGGTCCCGGGGTGCTTCTGTTTCCAGGTCCAGGCGGAGGCAATGATGTCATCCAGGGAAGGAAAGCGAGGCTGCCAGCCGAGCGCGCGCATCTTGGTGGCGTCGGCCACCAGGCGGTCGGCGTCCCCGGGGCGGCGCGGCCGCAGAATCTGGGAAATCGCATGGCCAACGACGCGCTCGGCAGCCGAAATCACCTCGCGCACGGAAAAACCGGCGCCGTGGCCGAGGTTGAAGGCGCGCTCCGGCAGATCGGGCACCCGCGCCGGTACCGGCTCGGCCGACGTCTCCTGTTCCAGCGCCTCCAGCGCCAGCAGGTGCGCCTCGGCCAGGTCGCTCACGTGAATGTAATCGCGGATGCAGGTGCCGTCGGGTGTGTTGTAGTCATCGCCGAAGATCTGGATGGCCTCCCGCTCGCTTGCCGCCGCCTGTAGCACCAGCGGAATGAGGTGGCTTTCCGGCTGGTGCCGCTCGCCGCAGCGCGCCGTAGCGCCGGCGGCGTTGAAGTAGCGCAGCGCATAGTAGTGCAGGCCGCGGCTGGCGTGATAGGCCAGCAGCCGCTCCAGATAGAGTTTGCTCAGGCCGTAGGGGTTGGCGGGCGCAAGCGGGGAGGTCTCGCGTAGCGGCCGTGCGCTGGGGGCATACACCGCCGCCGTCGAGCTGAGTACTAGCCGCTGTACGCCGGTGCGCTCCATCGCTCCGAGCAGCGCCAGGGCGCGGAGGGTGTTGTTTTCCAGATACTTGTGCGGCTCGCGCACAGACTCGCCCACCTCGATAAAGGCGGCCATGTGAATGACGGCCTCGACGCGGTGGTCCGTAAGCACGCGCTCCAGTTTCGCCTGGTCGCCTACGTCGCCCTCGACCCAGCCGGCTTCCGGCGCCACCGCGTCACGATAGCCATGCGACAAGTTGTCATACACGGTGACCGTGTGCTCGCGGAGGAGCAAAAGCTCCGTAATCACGCTGCCGATGTAGCCCGCCCCGCCGACAATCAAAACGTTCATGGATGCAAGCCTGGTGCGGTGACGCCCAAGACAAAAGTTTCCTGCCTGCGAGCACGTCAATGCTAACTGCTAACGGTAGCCGCGTCGGGAGACGTGCGCGATCCGTGCCCGACACCGCGATATTGAAAGCCGCGGGCGGCGAGCTCATGCGGTGCGAACAAATTGCGGCCGTCGAGTACCAGTCGCCGCAGCATGCGTGCCCCCATGGTTTCCCAGTCGGCCTCGCGAAACTCAGGCCATTCCGTAAGGATCAGCACGGCATCGGCGCCATCCGCCACTGCCTCCGCAGTTTCACAATACGTGATGTCGCCCTGCAGCTCGGTGCGCGTCCGCTGCATGGCTTGGGGATCGAAGGCGCGGATGCGCGCTCCCAAGCGGAGTAATTCGCGCACGATCGCGAGGGCGGGAGAAAGGCGCGTGTCATCGGTTCCTGGCTTGAAGGCCAGTCCGAGCACGCCCACGGTTTTGCCGCTCAGCACCCAGAGCTCCTCCCGGACAGTGCGCATGAAACGTTGCACGCGTTGCGCGTTAATCGCCTGGATTTCGCTCAGGAGACGGAACTCGTAACCGAGGTCAGCGGCCATTTGGATGAATGCGCTGACATCTTTCGGGAAGCAGAACCCCCCATACCCCAGCCCGGGGCGAAGGAATTCCTGACCAATGCGGCGATCGAGCCCCATGCCGCGCAGGACCTCGGCCGCCTCCGCTCCAGCCAGTTCGCAGATGTCTGCGATGGCATTGGCGTAGGAGATCTTGAGCGAAAGAAAGGAATTGGAGGCATGCTTGATCAACTCGGCGCTGTTGACGTCGGTGGCGACCCATGCAGGAGCCTTCCAGCCGCACTGTCCGGCGGGACGATCGTGCCATCCGCAGTGAAAGCGGCCCTCGAGTACGGGGGCGTAGACCTCGCGCAACAAAGCAGCGGCGCGGGGACTGCTGCAGCCCACGACAATGCGGTCCGGGTGGTAGAAATCGTACACACCGGTGCCTTCGCGGAGAAATTCCGGGTTGGAGGCCACGTCAAAATCCAAATCGCGGCCAAACGCCTGCAGGACGCGCTTGATCTGGTCGCCGGTGCGCACGGGAACGGTACTTTTGCTGATCACGAGGCGATAACCGTGGGCGTGCGCGGCGATCTGGCGGGTAACCGCTTCGACCGCGGCCAAATCCGCCTTGCCATCGGCGTCGGGTGGGGTGCCGACGCAAATGAAGATAACCTCGGCCGATTGCAGGTCGGCCGGCGTGCTCGGGAGAAAGTTCAGCCTCCCCTGCGCGCGGGCGCCGGCGATGACCTCCGGCAGGCGCTCCTCGAAGATGGGGATCTCGCCCTGTTGCAGGCGTGCAATTTTGTGCTGGTCGGCATCGAGACAAACCACATCGTGGCCGATTGAGGCCAGACAGGCTGCAGTGGTCAGGCCCACGTAGCCGGCGCCGACAACGCAGAGCTTCATAGGGTATCAGTCTAACAGAAGAATCACGTCGTCGAGATAGGTTAAAGCCCAGATCACGACATCAAATGTTGGCGCGGGCCCACTGGACGCTCGCCCATTCCGAATTTCGCAGCCCTTCGCGTCGATTTTGCCTGCGATATAAAGCGGCGCGACCCCCGCGAGTGGAAACGGGCACGCTTGCGGCGTAGTCCAGGTCGTAGACGGGGTACCCGTAGCGCACGCGTTGCACCTCGGTAACGACCATGTCGCTTGAATGCAGGAAGCCGTGAGGCGCCAACCAGCCGATCAGTTCGCGCGTGATATCTTCATCGCTGCGGGCGGCTAAGTCGTCGTCCAGCCCGGAGGTGATCTCGGCGATCAGGGAGGAGCAGCCCGCGGGGCTGTTTGATCCCGATCATTACGACGATCACGGTGTTATAGCGGAGACCTTGAATCGCTTCCTGGATGTTATCGGGTACGTTGCCCAGGGCAGTCGCCACATTCGCAAGCGGGATTGTCGAGACCAGCGTGTCGCAGTCACTGGTATCTCGATGCGCCGGAAGGGCAGGAGGAACATGATCAGGAAGTAGGGGACAGGGTGCGCGTCATGCATTCTATGGAAGTGAAACCCAGGATCCATCCGGGCGTGGCGGGTGCCATTGGCAACGTGCTGGAGTGGTACGATTTCGGCCTCTACGGGCTGCTGGCGCCGGTGCTGGCGAAAGTGTTTTTCCCTGCCCGCAGCGGCTGGGTGGGACTGCTTGCGGTCTACGGCGGCTTTGCCGCCGGCTTTGCCATGCGGCCCCTGGGGGCGTGGGTGTTGGGGGCGTGGGGTGACCGGCGCGGGCGGAAAGTTCTGCTGACTGCTTCGGTGGCTCTCATGGGCATCGCGACCGTGGCCGTGGGCGTGCTGCCCAGCTACGCTGCCTTCGGCGTGTGGGCGCCGGCACTGCTGATTGCCACACGGTTGTTTCAGGGCTTTTCCGTGGGCGGGGAATTTGTCGGGTCAGTCACCTATCTGGTGGAGAGTGCGACACCGCAGCGGCGCGGCTGGGCTGGCAGCATCGCCAACCTGGGCTCAACCGGTGGCATGCTGCTGGCGGCGGGCGCCGCGGCGCTGGTGGCGACCTGGGCGCGCCCCGGGCAGTTGGTCGCGTGGGTGTGGCGGATGCCGTTTCTGGCAGGAGGCGTGCTGGCGCTCGCAGCATTTCTGCTGCGCCGCCGCTTACCAGACATTGGACCCGCTCCACAATCCGGGCGGGACGAACAGCCGCCTCTCACGGCCGCCCTGCGGGATGCTCCGCGGACGATGTTGCTTGTCACGCTGTTTTGCAGCGGCTATGGCATCGTTGACTACCTCACGATGGTCTACCTGCCAACCTTCGCCCACGGCTTTGGACAGCTGTCGCAGGCGCTGGTGCTGCGCGTCAACACCGCCGGGCAGGCGCTGGCGTTGCTGGTGGTGCCGCTGGCAGGCTGGCTGTCGGATTGGGCCCTGCGCCGGCGGACGCTGCTGGCGGCCGCGTTTATCTGCGAGGCCCTGGCAGCTTGGAGCTTGTTCGCATTGGCGGGCAGCGGCAGCGGCGGCTTCTGGACGGCTCAGTTGCTCTTCGCCGCGATGCTGGCGGTGATCATGGGCGCCGGCCCCGCCATGCTGGCGGAACAATTCCCCGCCGCCTATCGCGTCACCGGCCATGCCGTGGCGTTCAATGTAGGCATCGGCATGGCGGGGGGCACGGCACCGCTGGTTGCGGTGGCTTTCATTCACGCCAGTGGCACGGCGATGGCGGCTGCCGTCTATCTTGGTTTTGCGGCGGTCCTGGCCGCGGGCTCCATCCTGCTGCTGCCCGACCGCAGCCGCGAGCCTTTACTCGAAGCGCAGCGCCTCGATTGGATCCAGCCGGGCGGCCTTCTGGGCGGGATAGAAGCCGAAGAAAATCCCGATGCCAGCGGAAAATAGCGCCGCCACGATAATCGAAGCGATGGAAATGTCCACCGGCCACTGGGCAATCGAGGAGATGATCCACGAGGTGCCGAGGCCAAAGATGATGCCGATGAGGCCGCCAATGACCGCCAGCACCAGCGCCTCAATCAAAAACTGCTTCTGCACGTCGGATTCGGTGGCGCCCACCGCCATGCGGATGCCTATCTCGCGGGTGCGCTCGGTAACCGACACCAGCATGATGTTCATAATCCCGATGCCGCCCACCAGCAGCGAGACGCTCGCGATCGAGGCCAGCAGGATGGTCATGATCTTGGCACTGGCGTTGGCCACGTCAGCGTAGGCGGCTAGGTTCATCACCGCGAAATCATCCGGCTGGCCAGGACGGATGCGGTGGCGGCTGCGGAGCAGATCGGTGATCTGCTGCTGGGCGGCGGCGGTGGCCTGGTTGGAAACGGCCGAAACGGCGATATTGCTTAACCAATAATTGCCGGCGATCTTCTTGTTGAGCGTGGTGAAGGGAATGTAGACGTTGTCGTCCTGATCCTGTCCCATGCCGCTCTGGCCCTTGGCGATGAGCGTGCCCACCACCTTGAAGGGCAGGTTCTTGATGCGGATGGTTTTGCCCACCGGATCGGCGCCGTCGGGAAAGAGGTTGTTGACCACGGTGGCGCCGAGCACGGCGACGTTGTTCGCGTCGGTGACGTCCTGGGTCGTGAAGCTGGTGCCCTGGTCGAACTGCCAAGCGCGGATGTCGAAATAACTGGGCTCGGTGCCGTTGATGTGCGTGCCCCAGTTGTTGGCATCGTAAATGACCTGCTCGCTGGCGCTGGTGCCGGCGGCGGCGGCACGCACGCTGGGTACATCGGCCAAGATCGCCTGCTCGTCGGTATAGGTAAGCGTCTTGGTCTGGCCCCAGCCCAGGTGCACCGCGCCCGCCTGATGGCTGCCGGATTGCACATAGAGCAAATTGCTGCCCATCGCCTGGATACGCGCCTGCACCTGCTCGCTGGCGCCCTGGCCCACCCCCACCATCGCAATCACCGCGCCCACGCCTATGATGATGCCCAGCATGGTGAGCACCGAACGCATCTTGTTGCGCGTCAGTGCCATCATGGCCACTCGTAGGATGGAGAGAATATCCATGTCCTAGTCCTCCTCCGAGCCGATTTCGGGCATGGTCTTGAGCGTCTCCTCGGCACGGGTGGGATGGGCGACGGGTTCGTCGCGGCGGATGCGGCCATCCTTGAAATACACCGTGCGCGAGGCGTACTGGGCAATGTCGGGCTCGTGCGTCACCAGCACGATGGTGATGCCGCGCTCGCGGTTGAGGCGCTGAAAGATGGCCATGATCTCGACGCTGGTGCGGCTGTCGAGGTTGCCGGTGGGCTCGTCGGCGAGCAGGATCGAGGGGCGGTTCATGAGCGCCCGGGCGATGGCCACGCGCTGCTGCTGGCCGCCGGAGAGCTGGCTGGGGTAGTGGTCTTCGCGGTCGGCAAGACCGACAATGCGCAGCGCCTCGCGGGCGCGCTCCTGGCGCTCGGCGGTGGGCATGCGGGCGTACAGCGCCGGCAGCTCGACGTTCTCCAGTGCGGTGGTGCGGCTGAGCAGGTTGAAGCCCTGGAATACAAAGCCCAGTTTTTTGTTGCGGATGTGGGCGAGTTCGGTCTTGTCGAGGGTCGAGACATCCACGCCATCGAGCTTGTAAGTGCCGCGGGAGGGGCGGTCAAGGCCACCTACCAGGTTCATGAACGTGCTTTTACCTCCGCCGGACGCGCCCATGATGGCCACGAACTCGCCCGCGTGGATGATCACATCCACGCCGCGCAGGGCGTGCACCTGCACCTCGCCGAGATCGTAGGTCTTGTGCACTCCGGCGATTTCGATCAGCGGCGGCTCCTTGCCAGGAGCGTTGGCTGTGGCGGCGGGAGCTTCCGTCATGGTGATGGTCTGACTCATCACAAACTCCGTGGGCTTAGCGCCCGGGGCGGCCGGTGACGCCTGGCATGCCGCTGGCAGCCTTGGCCAGCTCGCCCGTGACCACCTTGTCGCCCGCCTTGAGCTGCCCCTGTAGCACCTGGGTGATGGCGGTATTGGTGAAATCGGTGATGCCGGTGCGGACTTTGACCGGAACGAGGACATTGCGGGTGTCGAGCGTCCAGACGATCGCCGTGGTGGGGCGGTTGGTCTGCCCGCCGGCAACCTGCGGGTGCGCCTTCCCGGCGCCCTCCTGGGCGTGCGGTGCGGCGGTGGGCTTGGCCGCGGCCGCGGGCACCGCACTCTCCTGCACGCCGTAGCTCGCCAGCAGGGCGCGCAATTGCACCGGGGTCAGGTCGGGTTTGAAGCGCAGCGCGGAGTTGGGCACTTCGAGGGTGTTGTTGGCGGTGGCGACGGGAATGTTCACGTAGGCGGTCATGCCGGGAAACAGACGCTCGCCAAAGTTCTTGAACTCCACGATGGTGTCGTACTCGACCACGTTCTGCACCGTGGTGGCGTTCATGCGCAGCTGTTTGATCAACCCGTGATAAACAGTGTCGGGATAGGCGTCCACCGTGAAGGTGGCAGGATCGCCAACCTTGAGGCGGCCGACGTCGCTTTCATCGGTTTGCATATACACCCACATGGTGTTGAGATCGGTGGCCTCGCTGAACAGCAGCGGCGCGGAAAACGAACTGGCCACGGTCTGGCCGACATCCACGGCGCGATTGATGATGACGCCATTCACAGGGGCATAGATGTCGCAGTAGCCGAGGTTGGTTTTGGCGGTTTCCACCGCGCTTTGCTTGCCTTTCACCGTGGCCTGAGCCTGCGCGACCGTCGCCTGCGCCGATTGCAGCGCGGCGTTGCTCTGCTCCAGGCCCGCCTTGGCGCTGGCCAGCGCGGCTACGTCGGTCTGGTAGGTGGCCACGTCGGTGTCGCGCTGCGCCGCCGAGACGATGCCCTGCTGGAACAGGCTTACGGTACGATCCTTCTGCAGTGTGGCCTGAGTGAGAGCGGCCTGGGCCTGTTCCACTTTGGCCTGACCAGCGAGCACATTGGCCCGCGCCACGCCCACTTGCGCTTCGGCGGATTTTTCCGCTGCTTGTGCGTTGGCGAGATCGGATTGGGCCGCTGCCAGCGCGTTTTGATAGGGCGTGGGATCAATCTGCGCGATCAACTCGCCTTGGGTGACCGTGGCGTTGAAATCTACATTGATTTTCGTGATCTTGCCCGACACCTGCGCGCCAATGGAAACCGTGTTGATGGGATTCACGACGCCGGTGGCCTGCACTACGGAAACGACGGTGCCCGTCTTGGCCACGGAAGTGAAATAGGCGGGTGCCGGGGAACGGCTGGCGAACACTACTATCGCAATGATGATGACTACCACGGCGGCGGCGAGGCCTTGAAACCCGCGCGAGCGCAACAGCGATTTCTGCCTCCGGCCTTCGGTTGCCATAAAACGCTTCCTTCACTTCTGAGAACGCTTTCCCTTTCGTGGCGGTTACAGCGCGGCGGTTGGCCGGCCACACCTTCCGGGGGCAGTATTATTAAAGACGCACATGGCAACCTCAATGACTGCTTCAAAATGGACCGTCGAGGCTATTTCCACCCTGTACCGCCAGCCGCTGCTGGAGCTGGTCGAGCAGGCCCACGAGATTCACCGCGGGCACCATCCCGCGCAGGCAGTGCAACTGTGCCATCTGCTTTCGATCAAAACCGGCGGCTGCCCGGAGGATTGTTCCTATTGCCCGCAGAGTGCCCGCTATCAAACCGGAGTGGAAGCGGAAAAACTGCTCGACCTGGAAACGGTGATGGAGGCGGCGGGGCAGGCCAGGGAGGGGGGCGCGACCCGCTTCTGCATGGGCGCGGCTTGGCGGCAGGTAAAGGAAGGTCCGGAATTTGACCGCGTGCTGGAGATGGTGCACGGAGTGGCTGAACTGGGCATGGAAGTCTGCTGCACGCTGGGCATGCTCACGGGCGCGCAGGCGCAGAAGCTGGCCACAGCCGGTCTGACTGCTTACAATCACAACCTCGACACTTCGCCTGAGTTCTACAGCCACATCATCACCACGCGCACGTACGAGGACCGGTTGCGGACGCTGGAGTACGTGCGGCAAGCCGGAATCTCGGTATGCTGCGGCGGGATCCTGGGACTGGGCGAAGGCGAGCACGACCGCATCCGGCTGCTGAACACGCTGGCCAACATGAATCCGCCGCCGGAGAGCGTCCCCATCAACGCCCTCGTCGCCGTCGAGGGCACGCCGCTGGCCGGCCATCAGCCGGTGGACAGCTTCGAGATGGTGCGCGCCATCGCCACCGCGCGCATTCTCATGCCGCGCTCGCGCGTGCGGCTCAGCGCCGGGCGACTGGCGCTGAGCGATGAAGCACAGGCGCTGTGCTTCTACGCCGGGGCGAACTCCATCTTTACCGGCGACACGCTGCTCACGACGCCGAACCCCGGCGAGGATCATGACCGTGCGCTGCTGGCAAAGCTCGGCCTCGCGGCCGAGCCGCTGCCCGTTGCCAGTTGCCAGTCGAAGAACCTGCGTAGCTTTAGCGAAGCAAGGTTGCCCGTTGCGCCAGCCGAAGGCTGGGAGACGCACTGGGACGTGGAGCTGGCCGAACGCGAGCTGGCGGGTCGCCGGCGGTGGCTGCGCGCCGCTGTGGGCGAAGATTTTTGCTCCAACGACTATTTGGGATTAAGCCGCCATCCCGGCATCCGGGCCGCACTGGTGGAGGCGCTGGATGCCGGCATCGAGTTGGGAGCGACGGGATCCCGCCTGGTGCGCGGCAATCATTCCGCCATGGTGGAGCTCGAGGCCGACTTTGCCGCCTGGCAAAACCGCGAGGCGGCGCTCCTGTACAGCTCCGGCTATGCGGCCGCGCTGGGTGTGCTCACCGCTGTCATGGGGCCGCGGGATATTGTGTTTTCCGACGAGCGCAACCACGCCTGCCTGGTGGAGGGAATACGGGCCGCGCGCGCGCGGCCCGTGCTGGTTCCGCATAACGACGCCGGGGCGCTGGAGGAGCAGCTGCGGCGGTATCCGGCGGCGGGTGCGCAGCGGCGCTGGGTGGTGGTGGAATCGCTCTACAGCATGGACGGGGACTTTGCCCCGCTGGAGGCCATGGCGGCGTTATGCGCCGAGCATGGCGCCGCGTTGATCGTGGACGAGGCGCACGCCACCGGCGTGTTCGGCCCCGAGGGTGCGGGCCGGGTGGCGGCGGCCGGCGAAGCGGTCAACGCGGTGACCGCGGCGGTGTTGCATCCCTGCGGCAAGGCGCTGGGGGCGAGCGGGGCGCTGGTTACCGGCTCGCGCAAACTCATCGAATATCTCCTTAACTTCAGCCGCAGCTTCGTCTACTCGACCGCGCCCACGCCGTTGCTGGCGGTCCAATTGGCTGCCGCATTGGACGTGGTGCGGCGCGAGCCGCAGCGGCGGCAACAGCTCGCGCGGCGTGCTACGCAGGTGCGCGACGAGCTGCGCGCGGCCGGCATCGAAGCCGGCGGCAGCGAAAGCTCTCCCATCATCCCCCTCATCTGCGGCAGCGATGCAGTCGCCCTCCGCTTGGAGGCGGCGCTAGCTGCCGAAGATATCGAGGTCCGCGCCATCCGCCCCCCTACCGTGCCCGAAGGCACGGCGCGGCTGCGCATCACCGTGCATGCCGCGCAATCGCCGGCGGCGTGCAGCCGCCTGGTGCGAGTGCTGGCCGCGCATGCCTAGCGGGTTGTTCGTCACCGGCACCGACACCGGCGTCGGCAAAACCGTGGTTGCGGCGGCCCTCACGCTGGCCCTGCCCTCCGCCTACTACTGGAAGCCGATTCAGTGCGGCGTCGAGGGCGATCCGGCGACTGATTCGGAGGCTGTGGCGCGATGGACGGGCATCGCGCGCGGGCGCATCCTGCCCGAGGCGTACCGCCTGCGGCTGCCGGCTTCGCCACACGTGTCGGCGGCGGCGCAAGCCGTGGTGATCGAGCGCGCACGCCTCGTGCTGCCGACGGTGCCCGGGCCGGTGATTGTCGAAGGTGCCGGTGGGGTACTGGTGCCGATTAACGAGGAAGCGACCATGGCCGATTTGATGACTTGGCTGGAGCTGCCCGTGGTGCTGGTTGCGAGGACCCAGTTGGGCACCATCAACCACACCCTCCTCAGCCTCGAAGCCCTGCGGCGGCGCCGGCTGGAGGTACGGGCCTTGGTGCTGAACGGCGAACCGGTGCCGGCGACAACCGAGACGCTGCGGCGCTGGGCCAAGCCGCAGCGTCTGATCGAGCTGCCGCCGCTGGCGCATCTGACACCGGAGACCTTGGGTGCCATCCTCTGACCTCTATCGCGGACGCGTTTGGTATCCCTATACGCAGATGCAGGGCCTGAGGGCGCCGGTGGAGTTCGTGCGCGGCGAAGGTGTGTGGCTGGAGACGCGCGATGGCAGCCGGTATCTGGATGCCGTCAGCTCCTGGTGGGTGACGCTGCATGGCCACGCCGAGCCGCGCATCGCCGCAGCGATTGCCCGCCAGGCCCGCACGCTGGAGCAGGTGATCCTCGCCGATTACACGCATCCGCTGGCAGAAGAGTTGGCGGAAAAGCTGGTGGCCATCGCGCCGCCCGGCCTCGCGCACGTGTTTTACTCCGATGATGGTTCGACTGCGGTCGAAGTGGCGCTGAAAATGGCGCTGCAGTGCTGGCAGCAGCGCGGCGAGCCGCGGCGTAGGCACGTCGTTGCCCTGGAGAACGCCTATCACGGCGACACGCTGGCGGCGATGTCAGTGAGCGAATCCACGGCATTCACGGCTCCATTTCAGTCCTGGATGTTCCCCATCGAGCGCGTGCCCAGCGATGATTTGGCACCGCTCGCGGCGCTGCTGGACGAGCGTGGGCACGAAGTGGCCGCGTTGATTGTCGAACCGCTGCTGCAAGGCGTGGGCGGCATGCGCGTACAGACGCCGGAGTTCCTGCGCGGGGTGCGGCGGCTGTGCGATGAGCGCCAGGTGCTCCTCGTTGCCGACGAAGTCCTTACCGGCTTCGGACGCACCGGAACAATGTTCGCGTGCGAGCAGGCTGGGATTACGCCCGACATCTTGTGTCTGTCGAAGGGCCTCACCGGCGGGGCGATGGCGATGGCGGCAACACTGTGCACGGATGCAGTCTACGAGGCGTTCTTGTCCGAGGACGGGGAGCGCACGCTTTTCCATGGCCACTCCTTCACCGGCAACGCCCTCGGGTGTGCGGCAGCGCTGGCCAACCTGGAGATTTTCGCCTCCGAGCCGGTCATGGAGCGGATTGCGGTGATTGCTGCCACGCAGGCGCACGCTCTCGACCGCCTGAGCGCGCATCCGCGCGTGGCCGCGGTGCGGCAGGCGGGCACGGTCGCGGCCTGCGAGCTCCGCGATGCCGGCGCCGGCTACCTCGCCGCGACTGGCCTCCGCCTGCGTCGCTATTACGAACAGAGGCGGGTGATGCTGCGGCCGCTGGGCCCGGTGGTGTACGTGCTGCCACCGTACCGTATCCGGCCCAGCGAGTTGGAATGGGTATGGGAAGTGATTACCACCTCCCTGGATGAGGCGCTTTAGAGTACGGTTACGTCCTCTGCAAGAAGACCCTTCGGCCCCTGCTTGACCTCGAACTCGACCGCCTGCCCTTCGGCCAGCGAGCGATAGCCTTCGCCCTGGATCGCCGAATAGTGCACGAACACATCCTCACCGCTCATGCGGGTGATGAAGCCGTAGCCCTTGGCGTTGTTGAACCACTTTACAGTTCCCTGCTCTTTCACTGACTACCTCACGGAGTTAAAAAATGCGCGCTGGGGAAGATGCTGACTTTCCGCAGAGCCACCCCGAACACGCCGCACAGAATAGCATGGAACCGCAAGGCCCCGGCAAGGGTTTTTCCACAATGGTTGGCGCGGCCCCAGCGCGGCTGCTTCGCCCTGCTGGAACTGCGCAGGGCGAATTGCGCCGCGCGCCCCGCTTATGCTCGCCTCGGGTTGGGGCCAAGGCCCCCAACCCCGCCCTGCGCACCCACAGCAGGGCTGGCAACCCGAAGCGGGCGGGCAGGGCGCGCCACTTGCACCCGTGCTCGGTGATGTACAGCAGGGCGTTCAGCAGTGGGCGGTTACTTACCCCCACGTTGCCGCGCTGGCGGGGAAAAGCGGAGGCGATGCAGTCGTACTGCACTTCCGCGATCTCCATGCACGGCAGCATACCCCGAAACTCTATTGAGTGTTAACAGGCCCTAGACCGCGCATTAGGCCGCGCATCCGGGTTTGGATGCGCTACCAGGAGGCCAGTACGTTGGCTATTTGGTCCAGCTGCTTTCTCACATCCGAGGACCGACGGTTGACGTTGTTGCTGAGCAGCGAGAACACGAGCTGGTCGCCGTTGCGGGCGCGGACGTAGCCGCTGAGCGAGTTGACGTGGCTGAGCGAACCGGTTTTGGCCCGCAGGCGCCCGCGGGCGGCGGGATCGTGGAGGAAGCGGTGGTCGAGGGTGC
Source organism: Terriglobales bacterium (assembly GCA_050747905.1). Classification (GTDB taxonomy): domain Bacteria; phylum Acidobacteriota; class Terriglobia; order Terriglobales; family SCQP01; genus SCQP01. The sequence goes on from JBOGKQ010000002.1 coordinate 167,245, forward strand.
CATCCACGCCGGCGATGGGTAACAGCGTGTTCCAAGCGGCGGCTTCAGGGCGCTGGGCCATGTAGCGCAGCAGGCGCACCACCCCTGCGGGCGTCACCAGGTCGGTGCGCGCAAGCCCGGAGCCATCCACCAGCACCGTGTCGCTCGCATTCAGGCCGGCGCTGTGCAAAAATGCCGAGCGCACGGCTTCGCCGGCGCGGGTCTGATTCGCGGCATCGGCTGGTCCGCGCAATTTGCCCAAAAGGCGCAGCATGAGCTCGGCTTCGAGGTTCTGGCTGACTTTGGCGGTGGCCTGCAGGATTTCGGATAGTGGCGGCGATGCCCAAGTGGCAAGGGTGAAAGCAGAGCCGGCGGCGCACGCCTGATGGCAGGCGACGGCGTGGCCGGTAACCGTGATGCCCTGAGTTTCGAGCGCCTGGCGCAGCAGTTGGGCAGCGTAGCGCGCGGGCTGGCGAACCGCCAGGGCTTCCAACACGCCGGTACTGCCGGAGGCGATGGAGCCTGAGAGGCGCAACGCGCCGGTTACCGGATCGGTTTCAAGGCGCAGGCGCGTGGCGCTGCCTGCTGGACCGGTTTGCCCCTCAATCTCCATGGCCGGAGCGTCGAGCGCGGGCGACCAGACCAGGCGCGGCAGCGCGCCCGGCGCCGGGCCGGGAAAAATCTGCAGCCAGCGAGTGTTGTCGTTAAGCGTAAGCGCGGAAACCGGCGCACCGTAGTCCCACAGTTCGTCGCCAATCGCCCAGCCTTGCGGATAGGGACTGTCGGTGAAGTAGCTGTCGTCGCCGACGATGTCGCCCTCGATACGCTTCACCCCGCGCGCGGCCAAATCCTGCGCCAGGCGGCGCGGCACCAGCATGGCATCGTAGGGCAGCGCGGGCTCGGGCGGATCGAGCTGATAGGGATACGGTCGCCCCGATAAGCTCGGATCGCCCACGCCAACGAGGCTGACGTTGCCGGCGATGACGCCTTGATTGTCAGGCGCGGCGGCGGACTGCACCACGGTATGGAAACGATAGCTGCCGCCGAGCAGATCGAGCGCAGCCGAAAGCGTGAACAGCTTGGCGTTGGAGGCGGGCGTGAACCAGCGATCGCCGTTGTGGTTGAACAGGACCCGGTGGTGGGTGGCGTCGTAGACGTACACGCCCCAGAAGCCGTGCTGGAAATCGGGGCCGGCCATAATGTGCTCCAGCCTGTGGGCGAGCACACGCTCACGCGCGATCAGCGGGGGCGCCGAGTAGACGGGAACAGATATCGCCAAGGCCAAGGCGGCGCAAAGGAGTCGGCGGCGGGGCATGCCCGATTCTAGACTTTCAGGGCAACCTGCAGTATAATAAGGGCATCTTACTTCCACTACGGGCGAATCCCACTCGCCCACTTCATTACGGAAGAATCCCCCAGGAGGAGTTTTAGAGTCAGATCCAACTTGCAAGACCCGTTCGCCACCCCCCTTATGCGACGCCTACTTGCCTTTGTCCTGCTCTCGATTGCCCTGCTAAGCGCCCCGCTGGCGATGCACCCGCCTTCCGTCGAGGCCGCGCCTGCGCTGTCGCCTGTCCCAAGGGCCGCTCCGCCGCCCTACCAGGTCGGCATTGCCAGTTGGTATGGCCAGTTTTTCCAAGGGAAAGAAACCACCAGCGGCCACCCGTACAACATGTACGCCATGACGGCTGCGCATCGCACGCTGCCCCTGGGCACACGTGTGCGCGTGACCAACCTCGAGAATCACCTGGCTGTGGTGCTGACCATCAACGATCGTGGTCCGGTGCCCACCACACGGGTGATTGACCTCAGCTACGCTGCGGCGCGGGCTCTGCACTTCGTCGGCGAAGGCCTGACGCCGGTGAGCATTGATATTCTGCACCGCGGCGCGCAGTAAGCTTAAGTCGTGGAAGAACGGCTGCAAAAATTGATCGCTCAGGCGGGGTATGCCTCGCGCCGGCAGGCCGAGGTGCTCATCACCAGCGGCCGGGTCACGGTCAACGGGCAGGCGGTGACCGAGCTTGGCACCAAGGCCGACTGGGCCCGCGACCGCATCGCTGTGGACGGCAAGCCGCTGCGCAAGCAACAGCGGCTGCATTATCTGCTGTTCTATAAGCCCAAAGGCGTCGTGAGCACATTGAAGGATCCCGAGGGACGGCCCAGCATTAGTGATCATCTGCGGCTGATTCCGGATCTGAAGGAGCGGCTGTATCCGGTGGGGCGGCTGGATTTTCACTCCGAAGGGTTGCTCCTGCTGACCAACGATGGCGAGCTCGCCAACCGGGTGCTACACGCCTCGACCGGCTTGGCGAAGACCTACTGGGTGAAGGTTTCCGGGCGGCCTAGCGAGGAGCAGCTCGAGCGGCTGCGCAAGGGCGTGATGATTGACCGGCGCCGTACCGCTCCAGCGAAAATTCGCTGGCTGCGCCAGAGCGGAGCCAGCGGACGCGCGCGGCGGGAAGCGGGCGTATACCGGACTTCCTCGGATAATCCCTGGCTCGAGGTGGTGCTGCACGAAGGCCGCTACCACCAGATCCGGAAGATGCTTCAGGCGGTGGGGCATCCGGTGGAAAAGCTCAAGCGTGTTGCGATTGGGAAACTGAGCATTGGCCAGCTACAATCAGGGGAGATGCGTCCATTGACCGCGCCCGAGATTGCCAGCCTTGCGACAGGAACCGGATCCCAACGCCGATGAAACCCAGCCCGGAAGTGCTTGCCGCGCTTCGCCAGGCCCATACGATTGCCGTCGTGGGACTGTCGAGCAATCCAGCCCGGCCCAGCTTCGGCGTGGCCCGCTATCTGCAATCGCAGGGCTACCGCATCGTCCCGGTGAACCCGCGCGAGCAGGAGGTGTTGGGCGAGCAGGCATATCCATCGCTGGAAGCCATCCCAGCCGGGTTAGGGCCCATTGAGATTGTGGACGTGTTCCGGCGCAGCGAATACGTGCCCGAACTCGCCGAACAGGCGGTACGGATGCGGGCGTCCGTGTTCTGGCTGCAGGAGGGAGTCACGCACCCCCAGGCCGAGGCGCGGGCGCGGGACGCGGGCCTGCTGGTGGTCGCCGATACCTGCCTGCTGAAATTCCACGGGCGCTACCTGCGCCCCACAACGGAGAACAAAGCTTCATGAACCCTTGGCTGAACCTGGTGGGCTGGGTACTGGTGTTCCACATCGCCGGTATCGTTTTGTGGATTGGCGGTTTGTTCTACGCAGTTTCGGTGGCGCGGGCCGGCGGGGGCGCGAAGGATGCGCCAGGCGCGCGACAGCAGCGCGCTGAACTGGCACAAAAAGCCATGCGGGCGCTGGCGCACCCGGGCGCAGCGCTGACCATCCTGGCGGGGGCTTACCTGTTTTACCTGCTGCCGGGCGTGCGCATGGCGCTTTGGCTGCACGTCAAGCTGTTGCTGGTGCTGTTTCTGATCCTCGTTGACATCACCTTGACGGTGCAACTGCGGCGCATGCCAGGGCGTGATCCGGGGAAAAGGCGTATGGGGGTGTACCACGGCTCCATTGCGCTCTTGTTTTTCCTGATCCTGATTCTGGCGCTTGTGAAGCCGTTCTAAACCCATGCATGCCGTCTACACGGTCGTTTTGGCGGCCTGCACGATGGCGGTGCTGGGGCTGGTGTTGTGGCGTCTGTCGCATCTGTGGGAAGGGTCCCGGCCGAGCCGTGGGCGCCTAATCAACGAATGGATCTGGACGTTGGTGCCGGTGATTATTTTGGCCGGACTGCTGTGGCGCGCTCTAGCTTAAAATAGTCGTTGGCGCACGTGCAGCACACCTCCACCCCGTCCTTGGCGGTCCCAGCAACTGCCAAGCGCGTCCTATCGCCGGCGGCTGCTCACACCTTGGGCGAATGGGCGGGGAGTTGCTTGGCGCTGACCAAGCCGCGGGTGACGATCCTGGTGGTGCTGACGGCGGTGGCGGCCTGCTACGTCGGCGCGGATACGGCACTCGGCTGGGAGCTGTTGGCCAAGCTGGCCGTGGGCACGGCGTTGCTTGCGGGCGGCACGGCGGCGCTGAACCAACTTTGGGAGCGGCGCACAGATGCGCTCATGGCGCGCACCAAGGCGCGGCCCCTGCCGGCGGGCCGGATTCAACCTCCCCCTGCGGCGCTGTTCGGTGCCGTTACGGTCGCCGCAGGCGCGGCGTTGCTGGCCTGGGGCGTAAACGGGCCCTGTGCCTACTGGGGCTTGGCGACCAGCGCCGTCTACTTGTTGGCTTATACGCCGCTCAAGTTCCGCTCGCCCATCAGCACCCTCATCGGAGCGCTACCGGGCGCCGGGCCGATTTTAATGGGCTGGGCAGCAGCGCGCGGCGGGCTGGATGCGGGCGCTTGGATTTTGTTTGGCATCCAGTTTCTGTGGCAATTTCCACATTTTTTGGCCATTGCGTGGCTATACAAGGAGCAGTACGAGCGGGCGGGCATTCGCATGCTGCCGGTGGTGGACGAAATCGGGAGTGAAACCTCGCGTCAAGTGCTTCTCTATAGTCTGGCACTGATTCCGGTGAGCTTGCTGCCCAGCCTGATCGGACTCACCGGCGTGATTTATTTCCTGGGGGCGCTGGTGCTGGGGCTGGGGCTTCTCTACGTGAGTCTTGAAAGCGTGCGCGCGAAAACCCGCAAAAGCTATCTGTCGCTGCTGCGGGCTAGCGTGATTTATCTGCCGCTGCTGTTCGGACTGATGGCGCTGGACCGCGTGTTTCATCCCTAGGCGCTGGCCTGGACGTGAGCGAATGTGGGGCTGGAACGCACTGCCGGGTTGGATCGCATCGCTGAATTTGTTGAGCGCGGGGCTGCTGATCGCCGGCTTCGTGTGCATCAAGCGCAAGCAGGTGCGGGCGCATCGGGCCTTCATGATTTCCGCCTTTGCGGTGTCGGCGGCGTTCTTAACGGTCTATTTACTCGACCACTTCCACAACGGCATCGTCTATTACAAAGGGCAAGGATGGTGGCAGGGAGTGTATTTCTCCGTACTGGGCACGCATTCGCTGCTGGCCGCGGCGGTGCCGTTTCTGGCGGTGATCACGCTGGTGCTGGCGTTGCGCAGCCGCTTTGCTCGGCATCGGCAGTGGGCACGCTGGACCTGGCCCATCTGGATGTATGTATCGGTGACTGGAGTGGCCGTCTACTGGATGCTGTACCGAGGATGAGTTTGGCAGCGGAATTGCAGGATAGAGGTAGAAGGAGGGAAATATTGATGCGGAAATATTTGGGATGGATGGCGATGGCCGCTATGCTTACCTTTTTGCCGGGCTTGACCCAGGCGCAGGCAACGCGGTTTGACGTGTTTGGCGGGGCAATTCTGGGCTCGCCCACCGGTTTTCTGGGTGGTGGCGACCTGGTGTTTCCCATCAATCGCAACTTCAGTTTTGTGCCCAGCGCGGCCGTGGGCCGTAGTGGTCACACGGGACTTTTTACGCTGGATGGTACTTTTCGCTATGCATTCCACCCAGATGACCAAGCCTTTGTTCCCTACGTTTTGGGTGGCGTGGGCATGGCGCAGTGGGGTTCAGCAACGCACGGCTCGGCCATCATCGGCGTAGGCGCGCGCTTCCCCGTTGGCCACGGCGTGTGGATTGTGCCTGAAGTGCGCGCCGCCTCGCATGGCCTGGCGCGGTTCACCATTGGGTTCAGCAAGTCGTTCTAAAAAGCCGCCAGTTGTCCGCTGGGTGGGGTGCCTGCGCCTTATGGCACGGCGCTGGTAGAATAAGAGCGAAGTGAAGCAGGCGGTACATGCTCCTTTAGTGTTGTTGGGCTTGGCGGTGGGTCTGGCGCTTTTGGTTGTTTTGACCAATGCTGGCCATCGGCCCGAGTTCGATGCTGCCTCAGCTGCTGCCAGCGCACCTGTACCCGAGGAAGCTGACGCCGCTGTCGGGCAATTGGTGCTGGCCCGTTGTGGAGCCTGCCACGGCCTGAGTACGCTCACCCAGCACCCCCAGGATGCCGCCGGATGGTCGAAGACCCTGGACGACATGGTGCGTCTGGGCGCACAGGTGGCGCCAGCGGACAAGCCCGCGCTGGTTACCTATCTGGCCAAGCATTTTGGGGCGCCCTGATCGTCGAAGCCCGCAGGTTTTCTGGAGCCGCCCTCCCGGCTACTTCCATTTGATGCTGCACCCGAGGCTGGGCCGTTGTACCGCGGCGACAAGCCTGCCCGCCAGGAGCGCCTCCAGCGCGGCGCGCAGGTCGGCGCCGTCGCCCGGTATGCCGTTGCCTGGCCGGCTGGCGTCGAGTTGGCCGCGGTAGGCGAGCTTGCGATCGTCGTCAAAAAGAAATGAATCCGGCGTGCACGCGGCCCCATAGGCGCGCGCAACGGCCTGAGACTCGTCATAGCAGAACGGGAATGAAAACCCGCTTGCGTCCGCCATCTCGCGCAACCGCTCCGGCGCATCTTCAGGGTAGGCCGACGCATCGTTGGCGGAAATGGCCACGATTCCGGCGCGGTGTCGGTAATCGCGGCCCAATCGCGCCAGCTCGCCCTTGACGTGCTGCACGTAAGGGCAATGGCGGCTTAAAAACATCACCAACAGCGGCTGGCCGGGTGCCAGTTCCGCTAGCCGTATTGTCACGCCGCTGACCACATCGGGAAGCGAAAAATCAGGCGCAACAGTGCCGAGCGGCACCATCTTCCGAGGGCGTGGCGGCCATGAATCCAGTTTATCCGCGAACCTGGGCGGCGATGTCGGAGGCTAGGCCTTCGCCGGCCACCGCCGTTTCCTCGTGCGGACGGTCCTGCCACGCGGGTACGTCGAGGCTGAAGCGGTGTTCGGCCAGAGTGAAGCGATTGCGTACCGACCAGTCGTGCTGGTCAATTTGCAGCAGCACCGAAGCCATGGGAATCATGCCCGTCCAGATGTGCGGTTTCAACTCCTCGAGGAACGCCTGCGCTTCGCGGTCGTTCTGTATCCCGAGGGTGAAGTGCAGCTTGTGGTAAAACGCCTTCTCCAGCGGCAGTGGCAGCGACAGGCGCGCTTGGCGGCGCGAACCCTCGACGTAGACGCCGCGCATGCGCTTGGCAATGTTGCGATAGTCGAAGGTCCGCGATACCAGCTTGACGAACCCCTCCTGCAGTTGCCGCGGCGTCATTTTCATGGGAACGAAGACAGTGTGGTGGGCGTCGTAGAGCTTGGCCTTGACGGTGAGGATGCGGCCCTCGGCCAGGAAGCGCTTCCACTGGTTGGCAGTGGGGGTGAGGATGTTGAAGTAGGGATAGAGGACGTTGCAGCGGTCGAAAAAGCTGTAGGCGGCCTCAAAGCAAGCTTCGGTGTCGCCGTCTGTGCCGAATATGAAGCTGGCGATCACCTCCATGCCATGGGCGCGCATGGTGGCTACCGCCTCATCGTAGTTGAAGGCGATGTTGTGCAGCTTGTTGAAGGCGCGCAAGGTCTCGCGGTCCTGGCTCTCCAGCCCCATGAAGATGTTGTAGAAACCGCAGTCCTCCAGCAGCGCCAGCGCCTCCTTGTCCTTGTAGACATTGATGGTCATTTGCGAGCCGAACACGGCGCGATAGTGCGGGTATTTCTTCTTCAGAGCGAGGATGGCGCGCAGCAGCTCCTTGAGCGTTTTGGGGTGGCCGAAGATGTTGTCGTCGACGAAGAAGATGGGGCGGTAGAACACGCGGCCGAGAATGTCGTTTTTGAAGTAAACCTCGAGCTCCTGGGTAAGGTGCTCGGGAGTCTTGTAGCGCATGTCGTGGCCCAGCATCTGGACGATGGAGCAGAACTCGCAGCTGAAGGGGCAGCCGCGGCTGGCCTGCAGCGTAAGCGAAACCTGGTGCAGCCACTCCCAGCGCCTGACTCTGGGCATGTGCTGGGCGCGGGTCATGTCGGTCTTTTCCGTCTGCCGGTAGACTTGCTGGAGCCTGCCGTCGCGGCAATCCTTGAGGAGTTGCTCCCAAACGTATTCAGCCTCGGTGGTGCAAATGGCGTCGGCGTGGGCCAGGCTGTTGTGCGGAATCATGAAGGGGTGATAGCCGCCGAGTGCCACCTTGACGCCGCGTTTGCGGAAATGATCGGCGATCTGGTAGGCGCGGGTGGCGTTGGTGACCATGACCGTGATCGCCACCAGGTCCACGTCGGCATCCAAGTCAATGGTGCGCAGGTTTTCGTTGATGACGGTGAGGTCTACCCAGTCCGGGGTGAGGGCGGCCAGCGACTCCAGGCCATTGAATTGCAGCCCGTAGCTCTTGCCGCGCAACGGCCAAAAGGCCAGCTCATGCACCCGTTCCATGCTGAACTGAGTGCGCACCAGCGATTCAGGGTCGCGTTTGGGATAAATCAGGAAAACACGCATGGGTCCTCCAGGTACCAACTCGCTGCACAAGCATAATACCCAACTAGGTCTGCGCGGCGTAATTCTTATGTAATTTCTCGGGTGCGGGAGCCGTTGACGCAGCTTGTCGCAATGCGAGAATGGCCTGCAGCGCCACCAAAACCTCCTGTGGCGAGCCGACGCGGTAGCAGGCGGCGGTGGGAAGAGAGTTTTCGGTATGCTCGACCTTAATGCCGATGATTTCCGCATCGGCGAGGCGGAAAACATCCTCGTCGGTGACATCATCGCCGAAATATAATGCCAGATCGCAGCCCAGGCGATGGCGCAGGCGCTCGACGGCATGGCCCTTGGTGAGGGCGTGGGCGGGCAGCAGTTCCAGCACCTGGCGCCCCAGCATCACCCGAACGTCGCCCGCCCCGGCATAGGCGGAAAAGGCGGCGCGGATGGCCTCCTCCGATTGCGGGGCTCCGCGGTAGTGCAGCGCCAGCGAATAGGGCTTCGCCTCCAGGCGGGCACCCGGCCATTCCGGCAGGCGGCGGCCTAGCTCCTCGGCGATTGTCGCCAGGCGGCGGCGCACCGTCAGCGCGGGCGCGCGCGCGGCGGGACCGAGGTCATCACTGGTTTCGTTGCCGTGTCCGCCGACGTAGCAGGCTCCGGTCACTGGGCAGCGGGCGCGCAGGTCCGCGAGCGTGCGCCCGCTGACGATGGCGACGCGCAGGTCGCGGCGCGCCGCGAGCGCCGCCAGCAGCTCCAGTGCGCCTGCCGGGGCCGCGGCCGCGGCCGGGTCGGACACAATGGGCGCCAGCGTACCGTCGAAGTCAGTGGCGATCAGCGTACGTCGGGCGCAGCGCAACCGCTTCTGCCATTGCCGGACGGGCGCTTTCCGGAGAGGGCGCGCTGAGAGAAAGGCGGGGGTCCTGGGCATCAAATTCGCGTTGGCGTATGGCCCGCAGAATATCGCGCGCCCATACTCCTATATCATAATGGGCCACGCGCCAGCGCAGGCGGCGCATGCGCTCGCGGCGCTCGTCTTCGCTCATGCTGAGCGCGCGGGCGATGGCGTCGGCAAAGCTGTCGGTGGCGTAAGGGTTGAACAGCACCGCCTCGCGCAGCGATCGCGCGGCGCCGGTAAACTCGCTCAGCAGCAGCACCGCGTCCTCGCGCCCAGCGGCTACGAATTCCTTGCTCACCAGGTTCATGCCGTCGTGCAGCGAGCTCACGATGACGGCATCGGCGGCCTGGTACCAGTGCCACACTCGTTCCGGCTCAACGTAGATATGCAGCGGGCGGATAGGCGTCCAGTCCGGCGTGCCGTGGAGCGCATTGACGCGCTCTATCGTGCGTTCCACGGCGGCGGCGTAATCGCGGTAGGCGCGCACCATGGTGCGGCTGGGCGTGGCGATGTGCACAAAATCCACCTTGCGCTTCCATTCCGGGTGACGCTCGAACAGTCGCTGGATCGCTTCCAGGCGCTCTCGGATGCCCTTGGTGTAATCCAGCCGCTCAACGCTGATCACGAGTTTACGGCCGCCATCGTACTGCGACCTCAGCCGGGCCGATTGGCGCAGTCCCACCGCCGATTGCGCCGACTGCTGAATGTTGTGGTAGTCCACGCTCATGGGGAACGCCGCCACACTGGTGCGATTTTGCCCCTCGACCACCGCGTTGCCGGCGCGGTCCACGCGCACTTGCAACTCGCGATCCACGGTATCGAGAAAGTTGTTGCAGTGATAGGGCAGGTGGAAGCCGAGCAGGTCGTTGCCCAGCAGCCCGCGCAGGATTTCCCGCCGCCACGGGCAAATGCGGAACGCCTCGGGATTGGGCCAGGGAATGTGCCAGAACTGCGCAATCACGGCACTCGGGCAGCGCTCCCGCAGCAGCAGCGGCAGCACCGCCAGATGAAAATCCTGCACGAAAATGATGGCGCTTTCGCCGTTCACCTCATCCGCCACGCAATCGGCAAACACCTCGTTGGCCTGCAGATAGGCCTTCCACCAACGCTCCTCAAAGCGCGGCTGATGGTACGCGATGTGGCACAACGGCCACAACGTCGAATTGGCAAAGCCGGTGTAGAAATCCTGCTGCAACCTGGGAGGCAGGAAAATGCGGCGTAGGCCGTAGTTCACACCCGGCGGAGGATCGAGCACGCGGCCTTTGCCATCCACGTGCTCGGCATCGGCATCGCCGCTCGAGGTGGCGATCCAGGTGCCGCGCGTGGCTTGTACAATGGGCTCCAAGGCGAGGGTCAGGCCGCTGGGCGGCTTTTCTACACGGATCGTGTTGCCATGCCGCACATGCGCAAACGGCTGCCGGTTGGACACGACGATGAAGCGCCGGCCCTCGAGCGAGGTGACTTCCTGCAGAATTTGTTGCACGCCAACCATTTGCAATCTATATATGGTACGATAACCACCCTCTCAATCCAAAATGGAATTGACTTCTATCGCACTGGAATGCGTTCATCCCTCGATGGATGGGGGTGTGTTCGCGGTCAAGCGCACCGTTGGCGAAGTGGTTGAAGTCGCCGCCGATATTTACCAGCACGGACACGACCAATTGGCCGCGGCGCTGCTGGTGCGCGCCCCTGGCGATGCCGAATGGCGGGAAACGTGGCTGGAGCCGCCGGACAACGACCGCTGGCGGGGACGGTTCACAGTGGACAAGCCCGGTACGTGGGAGTTCACTTTTGCGGCGTGGACCAACGTCTTCGCGTGCTGGCAGCGCGATACCCAGCGCAAGCTGGCAGCCGGCCAGAACGTGGACAGCGATCTGATCGAAGGTGCGGCGCTGGCCCGGCAAGCGGCCGCGCGCGCCCAATCCGCTGCCGACAGCGGCGTCCTGCGCCAGGCCGCCGCCGCGGCCACCGCCGCTGCGCTGCTCAGCCCCGATGTGCTGGCAGCCGAGCTGCGCTGGCCCGACCGTTCCCGCCAGCAGCGGGCCGGTCGCAATTGGCAAATTCTGTGTGAACGCGAGCGGGCATGCTTTGGGTCCTGGTATGAAATGTTTCCCCGCTCCCAAGGCACCGATCCCACGCGCAGCGCCACCTTCGCCGAGGCCGAAGCCCGGCTGCCGGAGATCGCCGCCCTGGGCTTTGATGTTGTCTATTTGCCGCCGATTCATCCCCTGGGCCGGACGCATCGCAAGGGACGCAACAATTCCCTGGGGGCGCAGCCGGACGATCCTGGCAGCCCCTACGCCATCGGCAACGCCGCCGGCGGCCACGATGCCGTGGATCCAGCCTTGGGTACGCTCGCTGATTTTGATCATTTCGTGGCTGCCTGCGCTGCTCTGCGCATGGAAGTCGCGCTGGATTTTGCGCTCAACTGCTCGCCCGACCATCCCTGGGTCACGGAACATCCGGAGTGGTTCTACCATCGCCCCGATGGCAGCATCAAGTACGCCGAAAACCCCCCCAAGCGCTACGAGGATATATACCCGCTAAACTTCGACGGCCCGGCGATGCCTGCGTTGGCGGCCGCCTTGCGCGGCATACTCCTGTTCTGGGCGCGCCACGGCGTGCGTATCGTCCGCGTCGACAATCCCCACACCAAGCCGTTTCCCTTCTGGGAATGGCTGCTGGCGTCGGTGCGGACGGAGTTTCCCGACGTGGTGTTTCTGGCCGAGGCGTTCACGCGGCCCAAGCCGATGAAGCGGCTGGCCAAGCTGGGGTATTCACAGTCGTATACCTATTTCACCTGGCGGAACACGAAACAGGAGCTGAGCGAGTACTTGACTGAGCTGGCGCTGGGGCCGTGCCGGGAGTATTTCCGGCCCAACTTCTTCGTCAACACGCCCGACATCCTGCCCGAAATTTTACAGCGCGGCGGCCGCCCGGCTTTTCTGCAGCGTCTGCTGCTGGCCGGCACGCTCAGCCCCTCCTGGGGCATGTACAGCGGTTTCGAGTTGTGCGAGAACCGGGCGCTGCCAGACTCGGAGGAATATGCCGACTCGGAAAAGTACCAGTTCAAAGTCTGGGACTGGGACCGCCCCGGCCACATCAAGCGCGAGATCGCGCAGGTGAACCGCATCCGGCGCGAACATCCTGCCCTGTGGCGCATCCAAGGCCTGCGCTTTCTGCGCGCCGAAAACCCCCAGATGCTGCTCTACGCCCGCTTCACTCCCGGCTTCGATGACGTCTTGGTGGTGGCCGTCAACCTCGATCCCTTGCATCCGCAGGAAGGCTCCATCGAGATTCCCGGCACGGAGCTGGGCCTGGGCCACGCCTTTAGCGTGACCGACCTTCTGCTCGGTCCGCGTGGCATCTGGCGTGGCCGCACCCATCACCTGGCGCTCGGCCTCGACCCTCCCGCCGTGATCTTCCACCTGCGCCCGGAGGCGTGATCTTCCGCTCCGCTTTCAGGCTTGCAGCGCCGCGCGCAGCACCTCGAGACCGGCAGCGGGGCCCTGGGGATGGCCGAACACCGCGCTGCCCGCCACGAACAGGTTGGCCCCGGCCCGGCGCGCCGCGGCGATGGTTGCGGCCTCGATGCCGCCATCCACTTCAATATCGCAGTCCAGCCCTCGTTGGTCGAGATGCTGGCGCAGACGCTGAATTTTCCCCAACACACCCGGGATCAACGCCTGCCCGCCAAAGCCGGGCTCGACCGTCATCAGCAGCACCAGCGCGGCCTGATCAAGCGATTCTTCGATCAGCGCCAGCGGCGAGCCGGGGTTGAGCGCCACCCCAGGCGCTGCGCCGGCGTCGCGAATCTGCTGTAGGAGGCTGTGCAGGTGCACCGTCGCCTCGGCGTGCACGATGATCACGTTGGCGCCCGCCTGCGCGCAGGGCCGCACCCACTGCTCCGGCCGGCTGACCATCAGGTGGGCTTCGATGGGTTGCGCCACATGGCGCCGCGTGGCGGCAAGGAACATCGGGCCCATGGATAGATTGGGCACAAAATGCCCGTCCATGATGTCCACCTGAAACCGGTCGGCTCCCGCTCCCGCTGCGGCCGCCAACTCGCTCGCGAGATGGCCGAAATCCGCCGACAGGATCGAAGGAACCAATTGTGCGGCCCGAGGTGGCGGGCTCAAGCGGCGACGGCCTCCCACCCTGCCATCAAAGCCAGCCCACGCTCCAAGACCTCCCGATACAGCCAGTCCGCGCTGTGGATCGAAAGCTCTTCGCACAGCGTTGCTTGTTCGCCCCGCAGCAGGCTTTCGCCGGCGCTGGCGCCCATCCATTCGCCCACCAGCGAGCCGCGTTGGGTCACCGTTACCGCCACGTAGGGCCCGCGGTGCTCGATGGCTACCACGGCGCGCGGCGTGCCGCCCTCGATGACCACCCGTTTCAACAGGCATTCATGCACGCTCGCGGCCTCAAAGCGCAGCAGCACGGGCGCGGCATGCGCGCGCGTGAGCCGCAGCCCCTCGGCGGTGCGCGTGCCCGGCTGCCACTGCAGCTTCTGCGCCATCCAGCCCGCAAACAACGTGGCCGCCAGGCTGCCGCCGGAGTCGGCGCTATCGCCAATGCCGCCAGCCGAGATGGTTACGGTGTCAATATCGTCGGGATTGGCCAACTCCCCTTCCAGCCCTTGGCACAACAGCTGCCGCCAAGGTGTGAGCCGCGTCCAGGTCAGGTCTCCCAGCGTCGTGTTGGTGGGCAGGGAGTGGGCCAGCTCCAGCAAGCGCGTGGCAGACAAGCGCAGCCGGTGCGCATCCACCAGCACCCGGCTGGCGAGGCTGGCCCAAGCCATGAACTCGCCATCGCCCGCGGGATCAGAGCCGCGCCACAGCAGCAGCACCGGCAGGTCGTCCACCAGCAGGGGCGCCACCACCCCCGGGAGGCGGGCCGCTTCGCCCGTCAGTTCGACAAATTCGGAGCCCTCCGGGTGCGAGGCCACGCGCACGTTCACCCTGTTCCCGCCCCTCGCCACCAGAAACACGCGCGCCAGATGGCACGGCCCCAGCGCCCATAAGTGCTCTGCCACATGGGCCATGTCGGATTCGTCATGCACGCGGCAGATCAGGTTCATCGCCAGCGCCTGCGGCTGCGCCATGCCTTCCGCCTGCCGCAGGGCGCGCCATTGCTTCTCAATGCCGCTCACCCGTCCCGGCTGCCATTGCACTTGCATGATTCCACCTTCCCTCTACGGCCGCCGCCACGTCCGCCTGTCCCGCCTCATGAATTGCTCGGCTGCCTCCGGTCCCCAGCTTCCGGCCGCGTAGTTGGGCAGCTCTCCCGCGGGCGTATTCTCCCACGCCTCCAGCAGCGGCGTGGTCAGCGCCCACGCCGACTCCACCATATCGTAGCGCGCAAACAGCATCCCGTCGCCCAGCATCGCGTCCAACAGCAGCGTCTCATACGCCTCCGGCTGTTGCTCGCCAAAGCTCGTGCCGTACTGGAACTCCATCTTCACCGGCCGCAGCCGCATGTCCGTGCCCGGCACCTTGGCCTCGAACCGCAGCGAAATCCCCTCGTTGGGCTGAATCCGGATCACCAGCACGTTGGCTTCAATCGTTTCCGGGTAGACGTCCTGGAACATCAAAAACGGCGGCGACTTGAACTGGATCGCCACCTCGCTCACCCGCTTCGGCAGCCGTTTGCCCGAGCGAAGGTAAAACGGCACCCCCGCCCAGCGCCAGTTCTCGATCATCAACTTGAGCGCCACAAACGTCTCCCGCTGCGACTCCGGCGACACGTTGGCCTCCTCGCGGTAGCCTGACACCGCTTCGCCGTTGACGTAGCCCAGCCCGTACTGTCCACGTACCGCCACGCTGTCGTAGTTGTCCTCGCCTGGCGGCAGCAGCGGCCGGATGGAGCGCACCAGCTTCACCTTTTCGTCGCGCACCGAGCCTGCCTCGAAGCGCACCGGCGCCTCCATGCCCACAATCGACAACACCTGCATCAGGTGGTTCTGCACCATGTCGCGCAGCGCTCCCGCCTCCTCGTAATACTTGCCGCGACGCTCGATGCCGATGGATTCGGCCACCGTGATCTGCACGTGGTCAATGTAGCGGCGGTCCCAGATGGGTTCGAAAATCCCATTGGCAAACCGGAACACGATCAGGTTCCGAACCGTTTCCTTTCCGAGGTAATGGTCAATCCGGAAGATCTGTTCTTCGTTGAAGTTTTTGTGCAATTGTTGGTTGAGTTCCTTGGCGCTGGCCAGATTGCGGCCAAACGGCTTTTCCACGATGATGCGCGTCCAGCCTTGAGGCGAGAACTGGTTCAGCCCGGCGCGGGCCAGCTGGTCGGCGATCACGCTGATCAGGCTCGGGGGAGTGGCCAGATAAAACAGTACGTTGCCGCCTCCCTGGGGCAGATCGCGCAGCATCTGCGCCAGGTTCTGGAACAATTCGGGTTGGTCAAACGTGCCCGCCAGGTACTGCATCCGCCCGGCGAACGATTCCCACACCGTGGCGTCGAATTTGCCGGTGTCTTCGTCTTCGTCGTCGGGTGTGGCAAAATGCTCGATCGCCTGGCGCATGCTCTTGCGGAACGCATCACTGGTCCAGTTGGCGTCGCTGACGCCGATGACATGAAACGTCGGCGCCAGCCGCTGCATCCGCGCCAGGGCGTACAGCGCCGGCATGAGCTTGCGGTGCGTCAAGTCCCCCGAGGCGCCAAAAATCACCATCGTGCACGGCGGCGCCGTGCGCTGCATGCGGATGCCGGTGCGCAGTGGATGCGTCGCCGGGGGCGTGGTCGTGCTGGTCGCCATGGTTTTAATCCGCCGCGTTCTCGCTGCTGCGCTGCGGCTGGGCCAGCGCTGCGTTCAGCTCCTTGAGTCCGGCGATGCCGTTCTCACCCAAATCCACCCGCAGCAGCCGCCGCTGGTGCTGCGCGAGCGATTCATAATCGCCCCGGGCTTGTGCCGCCAGCAGCGTCGTAAATCCGTATTTCTGCCCGGGAATGGGCAGGTCCTTCCGCGGCCGGGCGGTGATTTGTAAAAACACGCCCTGGTTGCCTCCCCCCTTGTGCAACTGCCCGGTGGAGTGCAGAAAGCGCGGACCAAACCCCAGCGTCGTCGCCACCCGTAGCCGGTCCCGCAGCCCCAACCGCAGGTTTTCGAGCCCGGCCGTCCACTCTTCGCTGCGGTCCAGATACGCCATGATGGCGATATAATCGCCCGCTTTGACCTCGCCCAGCCACGCCGCCAGCGGCGGTGCGCCCGGCGCGCCGCCGGGCGCATAGAAGTTGAGATCTCCCGTGTGCTCCGCAGCCAGGGACGTGAAACCCGCCGCCTGATCGCCGCCTTTCAGGTACTCGCCCAGCACGCGCATCGTATTATCCTTGCTCTCCTGCACGTTGGGCTCGTCAAACGGATTGATCTCCAGCACCGCTCCGGCGATCGCCGTGGCAAACTCCCAGCGGAAAAACTCCCGCCCCAGATCATAGCGGTCGCGAAGCCCGATTTGCACCACCGGCGCCTGGCGGCTCAGTCCGCTCAGGGCCGCCCCGGTGGCATCGTTAGTGCCGCCCAGCCCGAGCTGCACAAACACCCGGTCCTCGCCGTAGACCTCGGGCTTGCCCAACGGCTCACCCGCAATCGGCACAATGCCGGTACCCTGCTTGCCGGTGCTCTCCGCCAGTAATTGCTCCAGCCAGGCACCCAGGCTGGCCAGTTCCGGGCTGGCGATCAACGTCAGCTTGTCCCGTCGCGGCTTGCTGTCTGCCCGTGCCCAGACCCCGATGGCAGCGCCCAACTGCGCCGCCGGGTTTTGCTCCAGCGGCACCTCCGGCCCGCACGCCGCCGCCATCTCCTGCGCCAGCTTCAGCAACTTGCCGATATCAACCCCCAGCAGCGCCGCCGGCACCAGGCCGAACAGCGACAGCGCCGAGTAGCGCCCGCCGATGTCACCCGGGTTGGTGAACACCTTGCGGAACTTGTGCTCCGCCGCCAACGCCTGCAGCGAGGTCGCGGCGTCCGTAATCGCGGCATAATGCCTCCCCTCGCCCAGCTTCGACCAGAAATAGGCGAACAGGCTGTTGGGCTCGATCGTGCCACCGCTCTTGCTGCTCACCAAAAAAAGAGTCTGTGGCAGCTTGACCTGTGCCTCAACGCGCGCGATCTGATCGGGGTTCGTGGTGTCGAGAACATGCAGCCGCAGCCCTTGGCCCGCCTCCAACCCGGCGCCGAACACGTTGCGGAATACCTCCGGCGCCAGGCTGCTGCCGCCCATCCCCAGCAGCACGCAATCCTGATAACCGTCGTGCTTGCAGTCCTGCACGAAGGCTTCGATCTCTGCCACCTGGCTTTGCATGCTCTGCGGTAGCGTCAGCCAGCCCAGCCGGATCGCGATTTTCGCCTGCACCTGCTTGTCGCCGCTCCAGAAGCTGGCGTCTTTTTTCCACACCCGTTCGCCCGCCTGGTGCGCATCCAGCCTCGCCAGTGCCGACGCGGCGGCATCCAGCGCCGCCTGCGGGCCGCGCGCGTGCTGGCTCAACCGCGCCACTTTGTGCTGCAGCCCGGCAATCAGCTCGTCGTAGGATTTCTGGAATGAGTCCACGCCTTCCTCCTGCAGCTCGCGCGCCACCTGGTCCATGTCAATCCCCGCTTGCGCCAGCGCATTCAGCACCGATTGCACTTCCTCCTCGTAGTGGTCCATCGCCTCCTGCAGCCGGTTGGCGGGGCTGCCGTGGTCGCGGTAGGCCGCCACGGTCACATCCGGCATGGTGTCCACAGTGTGTGGCCCCACCAGCGCCTCGGCGTACAGCGTGTCGGGATAGTTCGGATTTTTGGTCGAGGTCGAGGCCCACAGTAGCCGCTGCGGATGCGCTCCCGCCGCCGCCAGCTTGTCCCACCGCGGCCCCGCAAACGCCTGCTGGAAGTGCTGGTACATGCGCCGCGCGTTGGCGATGCCCGCCTTGCCCTGCAGTTCCGGATGTGCCCCCAGCCGCTTGTCCACCTTGGTGTCCACGCGGCTCACGAACAGGCTTGCCACCGATGCCTGTGCGGCGATCGGCTGCCGCGCCGCGAGCCGCGCCTCCAGCGCCGACTGGTAGGCCTCGACAACCTGTTGATAGCTGCCAAATCCGAACATCAGCGTGATGTTGATGTTGATGCCTTCCGTCAGGCACGTCTGAATGGCCGCAATGCACTCCGGCGTGGAGGGAATCTTCACCATCACATTTGGCCGCGCCACCTTCGTCCACAGCATCCGCGCTTGCTCGATCGTGCCCTGGGTGTTGCGGGCCAGCTCGGGGAAAACCTCGATTGAGCAGAAGCCGTCGCGCCCGCCGGAGGAATCAAACACCGGCCGCAGTACGTCGCAGGCGTGTTGGATGTCGTCCACCATCAGCGCCAGGAACAGCGAAACCGGGTCCCGCTTCCATTCGTGCTGGATGGCGCTGTCGTAGTCGGCGCCGTGTTCAAGCGCCTTGGCGAAAATCGTCGGGTTCGAGGTCAGCCCGCGCAGCCCGTCCTCGCGAACCATGCAGGCCAGCTCGCCATTGCGCAGCAGGTCGCGCCGGATGTTGTCATACCAGAAACTCTGGCCATACTCGTGTAGCTGCTGCAGTGGATTCATGTCGGCCCCCGCCTTCCCCTAGCATAGCCTTGACAGGGGCTGGCGGAAGCGGGGAAGATGAAACCCTCTCATGAGCCCGCAACCCGTCGTCCAGTCCCAGCTCCCCCAATTGCCTCTGCTTTCCCGCGGCAAGGTGCGCGACCTCTACGATGCCGGTGACCGCCTGTTGCTGGTCGCGAGCGACCGCCTGTCCGCTTTCGACGTCGTGCTGCCCACGCCGATTCCTGACAAAGGCCGCGTGCTCACCCAAATATCACTGTTCTGGTTTGAGTACCTCCGTGATGTCTGCCGCAACCATCTCATTTCCGCCGAGGTCAAGGATTTTCCCGCCGCGGTGCAGAAGGAATACGACCAGCTCGAAGGTCGCTCCATGCTGGTGAAACGGTTGCAGATGTTTCCCGTCGAGTGCGTGGTCCGCGGCTATCTGTCCGGTTCCGGCTGGAAGGAGTACCAGAAACTGGGTACCGTGTGCGGCCTCAGGCTGCCGCCCGGCCTGCGTGAATCCGACCGCATCCCCGAGCCCATTTTCACTCCCTCCAGCAAGGCCACCGTCGGCCATGACGAAAACATCACCTTCGCCCGGGTAGAAAAGCTGGTCGGCGCCGAAGCCGCCGCCCGGCTCAAGCGCCTGAGCCTGGATATTTACAGCAAGGCCGCCGCCTACGCCGAAACCCGCGGCATTATCCTCGCCGACACCAAGTTCGAGTTCGGCCGCGATCCGGTGGATGCCACCGGCGAGCCCATTCTCGCCGATGAGGTCCTCACCCCCGACTCCTCCCGCTTCTGGCCGCGCGCCGCCTACCAGCCCGGTCGCGCCCAGGAATCCTACGACAAGCAGTACGTGCGCGATTATCTCGAGCAGGTCGGCTGGAACAAGCAGCCGCCGGCCCCCGCCTTGCCCGACAATGTCGTCCGCAGCACCAGTGAGAAATACCGCGCCGCCTACAAGGAATTGTCCGGCCGCAACCTGTGAACCTGCTCGATTACATCCTGATCGTGATTGTTGCCGTTTCCGTCGTCACCGCTGCGGCCAAGGGCTTCTTCTACGAAATTTGGATGATGGTGGGCGCGCTCATTGCCATCGGCCTTGCGGCCTGGCAATATCCTGCCGCCGCCGCCTGGTTCGGTTGGCTTGGGGTGCCCGAGGCGGCGCACTTCTGCGGCTTCATCCTCATTCTGGCTTTGGTGCTGGTGGCCGCCGCGATTGTCGGCCGCCTGGCCCGCAAAGCCGTCCATGCGATCGGCCTGGGACTGCCCGACCGCCTGCTCGGCGCTGGTCTCGGCCTGCTGCGCGGCCTGCTGTTGTGTGTTGCGGTGCTGGCGGTGATGATCGCTTATCCGTTCCGCCCTGCCCTGGTGCGCCACTCCCGCCTCGCGCCCGACTTGCTCTGGGGCAGCCGCGCTCTCGTGGCGGTCATGCCCGCCGCGCTGGCCACGCGTTTTCATGCGAGCGTAAACTCCCTCACCGCCCGCGTGCGGGACCTGCCATGAAAGAAGCCCTCGAAGCCCTGATCGCTGAAATGGTGGACAAAGGCATTCGCTGCGACGAGGCCCTGGTCGAGTTCGAGAGCCGCTTTATCCGTCGCGTCATGGAGCGCAAGGGCGGCAACCGCACCCTCGCCGCCCAGGCCCTGGGCATGCACCGTAACACCCTCACCCGCAAGCTCGAAGCCATGCAGCCGCGCCTCCGCCCCCGCCACTGACCCCGCCCGTTACGGTCTTTTCCTCGTTGCCTCTACCAACAAACCCCGATTGACCGGGTCGCCGTCTCCCCAGCATGCTGGAGCCGAGGCAGAGTCGGTGGCCGATCTTGCAAGCTCAAAGGCGTTTTGGGAGTCGAAGGCCCGGGAGAACGCGCACTGGTACATCTCCTCCTACGGCCCCTACTCCGATCGTGACGAATCCCTGTTCTGGGCCTCCGGATCCGCGATCTGGGAAGAAATCAAACGCGAAACCGGATACCGCCCGGCCCAGACGGACACGGTCGTCGAGGTGGGCTGTGGAGTCGGCAGGCTCACTCGCGCCCTGGCTGCGGAGGTCGGCCGGTGTCACGCCTTCGACATATCCGCCGAGATGCTTGCCCGCGCCCGCGCCGCGGTCCCGTGCAACGTGGCCTTGCATCTGGCGGGCGGCCGCAGCCTGCACCCGGTGCAGGACAACGCGGTCGACCTGGTGCTCGCCTACTGCGTCTTCCAGCACCTGCCGGGCGAGGACGTTCTCTCGGCGAATCTTGCCGAAATGGTGCGGGTCGCAAAACCGGGAGCGCTGCTTGCCTTCACCACATCTCCTCGGGACTGGAAGGCTCTGCTGCTGCCTCTCTCGCGTGTCAAAGGCGCGTTGCTGGCGCCGTTCACGGCCGGCGCGCCCCAGGGCACGTATAAAAAGGAGTGGGTCGGCATCCGGCCCAGCCGCAGGCGCGTCCAGCGCCTGTGCCCGCTGCCCATGCAATTTCGTTCTCTCCCCAACGGCCGGTGGCTCTACTGGGGCCGCAAGCCCGTGACTGCGGCGTAGGGCGTTTCCGCTGCGGCCCGCGCCCATCAATGTTGGCGCGGGCCCCAGCGCTGCTGCGCCGCGCGCCTCGCAGGGGCCGCGCCTGCATGTTTCCCCGGGGACGCTCGCCCATTCCGAATTTCGCAGCCCTTCGCGGCGATTTTGCCCACGGTGCAATGCGGCGCGACCCCCGCGAAATGCTATACTGGCCCCGGTCGCATCCCCGCGGCCGCCCCCGCGCGGTGAGTGTAGCTCAGCTTGGTAGAGCGCTGGATTGTGGCTCCAGTGGCCGAGGGTTCGAATCCCTCCACTCACCCCAGCCTTTTCAACAACTTAGGATTTTGACCATGGCGCAAAATGGCCGATTGTGCCGTGGATTGTGCCGTAACCGGCTCCGGCATGGGCCGCGAGCCGCCCTGCGCAACCCCCGAGAGTGCCGCCAACGCTTTGCGCTTCGCGGCCATGCGGACGTGGGAGTAGTGCGCCAGCATCTTTGGCGAGACGTGCCCGGCGATGGCCATAATGATTTGGTCGCTGGCTTGGGACTCGGACAACTCGGTGATCGCGTGGTGGCGCAAGTCATGGAAGCGCAGGCCCGCCAACGGGCTCCTAGTGCCCCCCACGTCCGCCCCGCACCCTTGGCGCCGGCACTCCCGTGCGGGCGCCTGGAGGAGCCCGCAGACCGGGCAGTTGATTGCCGAGGTGAGGCTGCGCCACGCGCTGCGCCAGCCTTTCATGGGCCGGGTCGGGTCGGGTGGCCGGCGGCCGGCGCACCATGGGAACAGAAAATGATCGGGCTGCGGAACGCCCAAAACGGATGCGGACGCCCGAAGCTCCAGCACGGCCGCCATCGCATCGCCGTTCAGCGGGATCATTCGCTCGCCCGCGTCCGTCTTTGTGCTGGCGCGGCGAATCGTGAAGGTGCACTCCGATAGGTCAACATCCCGCCATCTCAAGCCCAGCAGTTCGCATCTACGGGAAGTGGTGTTCAACGCCATAACGGTGGCGAGCCTTGCAAATTGCCAGTCCGACCGTAGGCGCGCAAGGCGCAACAGCCGCTCTTTTTCCTCCGGCGCGAGAGCGCGGCCGATACCGCGGCTGATCGGGAGCGGCTTCAGTTCATCGGCAAACAGGTGCCAGCGTTTTGCCCGCTTCAAAGTGCCACGCAACACGCCCAGTTCGAGGTTCACCGTGCGGTTGGAGACGCCGGCGGCCTTGCGGCGCGTGATGTAATCGAGCGCCGATTCGCAGGTTATCCGGCCCGGCGAAGCGCTTCCGAAGTGGACGGCCAGCGGCCGCAAGGCTGAGCGTTCTCTCGCCACGCTGGACGCGGCCGTTCTGAGCGCCTTTTCCGCCAGGTACTGTGCGCCCGCGGCGGAAAATGGCAGCCGCGCAAAGGGCACCGTTGTTGATGCGAGCTTGCCCCCCGCCGCCTCGGCGATCAGTTCCTTCTCCCTTCCCTCCGCCTTGCGCCAGTCGGCGGTCTTCAGCGATTGCCGATAGCGCAGGCCGTTGAGGGCGAAGTCCGCCCACCAAATTCCACCACGTTTAATTAATGACATGGGTCACCTCTACTCCACCGGAGTTTCTGAATCGAGACGATAGGGAATCATCGCGCTTGCGTGCTGCCGGCTCATCTCCACGGGCGGCGTCAACCCCGCGAGCCGCTTGAGTGCCGTTAATGGACGAAGCCCCGCTTGGTGCCCCGCCAGGACCTTTGCCAGAAAGAGCACCCGCGAGTCTGCACTTGTTGGGCGCCGCGAGCGCGGGTAGCTCGGAAGTCGCACGGCCTTTACAAGCGCGCCCGCCGCGGCCCGGATACCTTGCACGCATTCAGCTTGCCAGGCATCCTGCAAGCCCATCGGATCGAGTTTCCAGCGCGCCATGATGCCAGCCGCGGCGCACACCCGCTTGACGCTGCGCGCCTGCGCGAGAATGCCCCACGCTTCCGGGCAGGGCAAAGTGGGCGGCACGATTTTAACTTCATCTCGCGCTCGGGAAGCCGAGAGCCAGTACTCTTGCGTTTCCGCCCCCTTGCCGCCGGCGGTCGGCAGAATCTTGGCGACGGCGAACCAGCGGGGCGGCGACTCGCAGCTCACGAAGTAAACCACTCCTTGGCGGCCATCGCGGAGCGCCAGCAGAAAGTGCGCCCAATTGAGCGCACGCGCCCTTAGCGCCCGCAGCTTCACTTCCCCCGCCGGTTTTGGCCCACGCAGCCCCATTTATTTGATCCGACAAAACACGTTCACGAAAACTTGGCTTATGTTGACACAAGCACATCGGTACGTCAATCTCTTGAACGTACAGGGGGTGTCATGGAAGAGCTTATTGCCTTTAGTCCGCAACTCGCCGCCGCGAAGATCGGGATCTCCCTCGCGACAATGCGCCGATTGCTCGCGCGCCGCGAAATCGGCTATTCCAGGGTCGGCCGGCGGCTTGTTCTTAGCATCGCCGATCTGGAAGCCTACCTTAATGCCCGCCATGTGCCAGCCTCGGCGGTGGCCCGTGCCACCGGGGCGGCGGCTCGGTGATCGCCGCCGATCTAAGGGTTGCGAGCGACGGCGAGGCGCGTAAACCACCTCGGGGCGTCGCACCATTCTCTCGGCTGAGCCCATCGCGACGGCCGCCCATTGCCAAGCGACTTGCACCTGCAAGTTTGGTGCGCAGGCTGGCCGCGCTGGACCGCGCCGCGGTGCGCAGGATCAACGCCGGTGGCGCCCACGATGAAACCCTGCGGCGGGACTGGGCGCAGTGACGGTCGCTACCATTTCGCTTGGGCTGCAAATCCCGACGGAACTGCTGGCCACTGCAGGCTGGCTGGACGCCAGTGACCTCGCCGTGCGTGAGGCTCTGGGCCAGCACGGCTTCCGCGATTCGGACCTGAGCGGCATCCTCATGCCGATCCGCCAGCCACGCACGGGCGCAGCGCTGGGAAATATTTGTCGCGTAGCCAGTCCTCCGACCGGCGCGCCACGTTACCTCCAAGAGCAGGGCAACCGTTGGCTTTACGTGCCCCCTGTTCCCGCGGACTGGCTTGGCGATGTAAGCGCGCCGGCTGTGATAGTCGAAGGGCCAAAGAGCGCGCTCGCGCTGCTGGCGCTGGCGCAGCGCCATAGCCGGCGGATTGTGGCGGTTGCCACCCTTGGTTGTTGGGGTTGGCGGCGCACGATTGGCCACGAGCGAAACGGCGATGGCGAACTGGTGCCGCTGAAAGGTCCAAGCCCCTCCTTGGATTGGCTGAGTTGGAAAGGGCGCAACGCCATTATTGCCCTTGACGGCGATACACGCACTAACCCCAGCGTAGCTGCCGCGCTTCGTGGGCTGGCGCAGGAAATAGCTCGCCGTGAGGCTACCGTGCGGGTAGCCGCCATTCCGGCCACCGCCGGAGAGAACGCTGGCCCAGACGACATGCTCGAAGGCTGCGGTGATGATGCCGTGTTGGCAATGCTCGATTCCGCGAAGCCTTGGCCTGACTGTGCGTTAGCCGCAGCCGATGCGGCCGTTGCAGTGCTGGAAGCCATGGAGCCGCAAAACCGAAAGAGCGTGGAGCTCCCAACCGCCGAGATTGCAGATGTTGCAGACCCGATAATGCGGTCGCGGTTTGTCGGCCGGGTGTCTGCCCTTAGAATTCCCGGCGTTGCAAGGGCCGACTTGGAGCATGCAATAGCCGCCCACCACGCCGAAGCTGAGGCACAGCGCGAGGCCGCCGGTAAAGCGGCGCGGAAGGGGCATTTGTTCGGATTGCGTGTGGATGGCGCGGTGCTGCTGAATGATCTGGTTGCGATGCTGCGCGCCTACGTGATTGAGACTGCGGCGCAAGGAGATATCGAAGCGCTCTGGTTGCTGCACACCTACTGCCTGGATGCGGCCGAGTACACGCCTTACCTTCACATCACCGCCCCCGAGAAACGGTGCGGGAAATCAAGATTGCTCGAAGCTCTAGAACTGCTCGCCGCGCGTCCCTGGCGCTGCGACCGAACCACGGCCGCCGCATTACTTCGGTCCGTAGAGCGAGACTTGCCGACGCTCTTACTGGATGAGTGGGATGCTGCCGGCGGCAGCGGCGAGGAATATGCCGAGACCATGCGAGGGCTGCTGAATAGCGGGTTCCGGCGCGGCGGTGCTTACAGACTGTGTATAGGTGAGGACCGAGAGCCTCACGATTTTCCGACGTTCTGCCCGAAAGCTATTGCTGGCATCGGCAAATTGCCTGATACCGTAGCTGATCGGAGTCTGACCATCGCTCTTCGCCGCAAGGGACAGAACGAGCGGGTAAGGGCTTTCCACCGGCGTGATGCCGAGCCCGAGGCTGGGCCGCTCCGTGAGCGGTGCGAAGCATGGGCGTTGCAGACGGCCGAGCGGTTGCGCGGATTGCGGCCCCCAGTCCCGGCAGAATTAAACGACAGGCAGGCGGACATTTGCGAGCCACTACTGGCCATCGCCGATCTGGCTGGTGGCAACTGGCCCGAGCGGGCGCGGCGTGCGTTAGTGGAGTTGTGCACGGGCGAGACCGCTCAGGATGAAAGCACCGGCACCAAACTTCTTGCCGACTGCAAAGCAATTTTCGAAGGCCGCGGGGTGGATCGTCTCGCCAGCAAAGAATTGGTTGCAGCGTTGGCGGAGCGCGAGGATCGGCCGTGGGCGGAGTGGGGGCGCGGCGGCAAGCCCATCACGCCTCCGCAGCTCGCGCGCCGACTTGGCCGCTTCGGGATCAAACCGCGGAACTTGCGGGACGGCGGAACCGTGGCCAAAGGCTACCTCACTTCCGACTTTGACGATTCTTGGGCGTGCTACTTGCCCCCCATAAAACCGCTGGGTGAGGCCCCTCCCCCCTCTCTACCGGTTTCAAGCCGCTACACCGCTACAAGTGGCGTAAACATTGACCAAAACAGCGATTTTCAAAACGCTACAGGCACCCCGTGTAGCGGATCGAAAAACGGGGTTTCGTCAAGTGCTGGCGCGGGTTGTAGCGGTGTAGCGGCGTCAAACCCGCAAGATGGGGGGAGCGATCAGGGCGGCCTGTTCGCGGGAGACCACGGCACTACTGAATCTCAGAAATCCATTGCCGAGGCTGCCCCGGCAGAGCATCGTGACCTATGACTGGCACCACGGCAATTCAGTTGATTGAGGAAGTGAAGCGCGCTGGCGGCCGGGTGACCGTCAGGCTGCCGGACACCTTGTCCGTTGATTTGCCGCGCACGGCAATGGAGCGGTTGGCGCCCCTGCTTAAGGCAGCCAAGCCGGAACTGCTGCGACTGTTGGCCAAACCCGAAGGGCCGTGCCCGGCGTGCCGCACCACGGCGTGGCGGCAGGATTTCGTCGGCGCGTGGCTCTGCGCAGCCTGCCTACCGGACCTAATTTTCGGGCCACTACCGGCCGACCCAGAAGAAGCTGAGAGCCAGATGGGGCTGCGGGCAAGGCTACGCGAGCCCAGATACGGCGCCTTGACCATAGCCAGCCCAATCTCCAGCGGCAACCTGCGCGTGCTCATGATCGCGGCCGCCAGCGTGGTTTGGGCCGCCGCTGGATCGGAAGAAATTGCCCGCCGCCGCGCGGCCGCCTGGGTAGGCATCCCGGCAAGCCTCATTGCCCGGCGGCGCATCTCGTTCCTGCCTGCGCCCGGCGCCGTTGCCGTTGGCGAATGGGTGCGCACGCACCGTGGTGCTGCCGCCGAGGTTTTGGCACATGACGCCGCTTCCGGCGCGGTGCTGGCGCGCACAATTGCCGATCCGCCGCGCTGGGGCTGGCTTGCGCCCGCGACGCTGGTTTCGGAACTTGATTGGCCGCTGGGGGGCAAATGAGATCGCACGCACAAATCAGCCCCGCCCCATTGCCTACGGCCGGAGCCAGCGTGGCATCCGCCGCACTTAGTTGCCAGGCGCGCATCTATCGGAGCGGCCCGGCGTGCGCGGCCCCGGCGGAGTGGTTGCTGCGGCTGGCCTGCGGCTTGACGGAAATAGCTGTGTGCGGCCAGCACCGTGATTCCACGGCGCGGATGTTCGCCGCGCTGACGCCAACGCCAGATCGGTGGTTTGAGCAAATTTTGCGGGACGCGCGGAGGCTGCAATGACCGACCTGATCCAGCCGCAGCGCGCTGCCTTGCTGCAAATTCCTCCGGCTCGCGTCATTTTCCTATGGAACAGCGTGGCCGAAAACACCGGCAACCTGGAGCAAACCCTACTCAAGTTCGCTGACGTGCTGCTTCAAGAGGCTCAGAGCGTAAACGCGCTGCCCGCTAGCGCCGGGAACGGTGGGTGCGCATGAGCGCAAATCCCCCTCAGGGTTTTCCTCCCCTCCGCCGCGTGTTGGTGTTGAGGGTCAGGGCGGATGGCAACGTGCGGGCCATGCGGGTTGCGATGCGCGGCTCAACGTTAACCTTCCGCCGCTCCGCTGGGCTACTGGACGATGGCAACGCTGCGAGGGTCTACGGCGACCTGTTCCGCCGGGCCAAGTTCGATTCAATCTGCTGCCGGATCTTCCGGGACGGCCACTGGATCAATCCACTGGAGGTGGGCGATGACGACTAAGGCAATCTCGTTCGTCAGAACCAAGCGCCCTCGCGGCGCATCCAGCGGGCGGGCGGCACGGCCGCATGCCAAGACCACCCCACCTGCCATGGATGGGCGCCTGCCGGGGCTGCTTCTGGACACGCTGGGAGTTGCTGCCGCCGCCATCGCCAGCGCTACAACCGGAGTCGGCTATGGTGAGTTGTTCTCGGAAATGGCCTTCAGCGCCCAGGAGCGCGAGAGGCTCTCGGCCGCCGCCGCGGCGGTGGCGAGCGCTCACGCCGCGTTTTTCTCGCTGCACCGCGGCGCCATCGAACTCGCTGCCACCCTCGCGGCGCTGGAGTCAGCACATATCCACGCTGCCCTTTCTGCCGCCGACATCCGCGCCGCCGAAAGCGGCCAACCGGCGGTGGGCCTAAGCGGGCCGGCAGCCCTTGCAGCGGCGGCGGTGATTCTTGCGCCGCTGCTCATCTTGATCGTCGTTTTGATTAAGCAATCGCGCCCGAAAGGAACCCTCCATGCCAAGTAAAAGTGTTTCTGTTCGCATATCAACCGAGGCCCCGGAAATTGACAGCACTCAACTGGCAGTCTGGCTTGACGATCAGCTCACCAAGCCAGCACCACTCGCACCCGATCCAGGAGCGGGCGAGCTCACCTTGCGGCTGTCGCTGGACGCCGGCAAAGTCAAAGACGCCGCCAAAGCTGCGGGCGAGTCCGAAGCTGTATTTCTGCGGCGGCTGATCGCCAGCAACGTCTCGGTTCCCACCGAAGGGCCGCGGGAGTCGGAAGCCAAACCAAAACCGTTGGTCCTGCGTGGCAACTTGCGTCTGCGCCAGGAGCAGCTCCGCCCGCTGGTGGGCGCCTTCGACGGGGTGCAATCTTTCATGATTCGCCGGGCATTGAAGGCGCCGGACGCAACCAAGGAGGCGGCGCTGACCACGGAAGAGCGTGACCGGCTGGCTGCGAACCTCGCGGAAACCCTAAACCGGCGGGCGCCGGCCAGGTTGGCTGCAAATGTGGACTTGATCGGCTTGGCGCTTGACCTCGTGGCCACTTCCTGGCAAAAAATTGACGGCGTGAAAGCCGCCGCCGAGCGAAAGCGGAAGCAGCGGGATGCGGCGCAATCGGGCCAGCAGGCGACAACGGAGTTTGCCGCGG
The DNA here is from genome assembly GCA_050747905.1 of Terriglobales bacterium. GTDB lineage: Bacteria > Acidobacteriota > Terriglobia > Terriglobales > SCQP01 > SCQP01. The sequence goes on from JBOGKQ010000002.1 coordinate 196,126, forward strand.
CACAGTCGGCATTCGTGCAGGACCAACAGGCGGAGGATGTGTCGTGACCGACCGCCATCACACAGAATCGCCCGCGCCCACCGCCACCAAGCCGGCCCCCGACGAACGCGCGGGGGTGCCGGCCGCACCCCTGCTTCTGAAAATCGGGTTCCTCGCGTTCGCGGTCCTGCTGGTCTATCTACTGGTGCGCGCCAGCAGGCCCGCCAGCGAGGGCTGGGACCCGCTCGGCACGGGCGCGCCAGGCGCCGCGGGCGATTTTGCATCATGGCAGCCTGCGTCATGAACCGCTTCGACCGATCTTGAATTCACCAAAGTGGAGAAACTCAATGCCTGAAAACAAAATCATTCACCCGCGACACCTGGTTCGCCGTGTCCGGCGCCTCCGCCATTCCGACCAGCAGCCGCAAGCCGCCACGCCAGCACCCAGGGCGGGCGCGGCAGACCCGGCGAAACCGACGCAGGCGCGGGCCGCCGGCGGCTTGCCGGACAAACCCGGTGGCGCACAGCCCGCCGCCGAGCCGGTCCAGCGCCGCGGCGAGGTGCAAAATCGAATTATTGGCGTGGTCGGCCGCAAGGGCTCCGGCAAAAGCACGAAACTCCGGCAACTGTTGCGCTATTGCCCGCGCTGGGTGGCGTTTGATCCAATGCGGGACCACGCCGCGCTCGCCGCGGGCAATGTGTTCGAGTCCATCCCCGGCCTGGCACGTTTCCTGAGGTGGTCGCGCGAGCAACCAACGTTCGCCGGCGTGTACGTGCCGCAAGGTGACCCTGCGGAAGAAATAGAGGAAGCCTCGCGCCTGGTGTACGCCCGCGGCGGCCTGTGCTTTGTTTGCGAAGAGGTGCCGCTCTACACGCAGGCTGGCTACATCCCCCCGCTTTTCGGCCGGCTGATTCGCACTGGGCGGCATCGGAGGATTGATGTTTCCTGGACGGCGCAGCGCGCCGCCGAGGTGCCCAAGACCCTGACCTCGCTGACCGACAGTTGGGTGCTGTTCTCGCAAACCGAACCCAAGGATCTGGCGGCGCTGGCGGAACGCTGTGGGCGTGAAGTGGCAGATCGGGTGGCAAGCCTGGGCGCACATGAGTTTGTGCTCTGGGACGCGGTGGCGCGCACCTACCTGGCCGACTCGCCCCGGCTGCTCCGACAGGACACGGCGCAGCGCGAAGCGGAGGCGTGATGGCGGGACTGTCCCAAACTCGCATTCCGCAATGTCCCGGCCGGAGGGGTAACAGGAGCTTGGGCCGGACGGCGGGACCGAAACGCGAGGCGGGGACGCTGGAACTGGAACGGACGAGGGAAACATCATGAAACGCGGTTACAACGAACTGAAGTTGGAGGCGCTGGGAACCTTCGAGGGCCGCGGCTGGCTGTCGCCGCCGGCCTGGGCCGTGCTGGCTCGTGTTTATCCGGTACGGGCCGCCTACAGCTACCTCAAACAATGCCTGTGGCGTTGGAAGCTGCTGGAGCGGCGGCTCGACGCCCGCGGCCTTATCCTTTACCGCTTGAGCAAAAAGGGAGGCGAGCGCCTGGCCTGGCTGCGGGAGCAGAGGCGGGAAAAGTGAGAGCGGCCATCTACGCCCGCGTGAGCACGCTCAACGGCCAGAACCCGGAGATGCAGTTGGCCGAGGTGCGGGCCTACTGCGAGCGGCGCGGCTGGAGCGTGGCCGGGGAATTCGTGGACATCGGGATCTCCGGCAGCAAGGACCGACGGCCGGAGTTGGACCGGATGCTGGCGGCCTGCCGCCGCCGCGCAATAGATGCAGTGGTGGTCTACCGCTATGACCGCTTTGCCCGGAGCCTGCGGCAACTGGTGAACGCCCTGTCGGAGTTTGATGCCCTGGGGATCCAGTTCGTATCGCTCCATGAGAACGTAGACACCACCACGCCCGGCGGCCGGCTGGTGTTCGGCATCTTCGCCTCTATCGCCGAGTTCGAGCGCGAGCTGATCCGCGAGCGCGTACGCTCGGGGATTGCGGCGGCCAGGGCGCGCGCTTGGAATTGGTGCCGCAACCGCGCGCGTGCGGGCAGCGCAGTACAACCCAACCGTGGCTGGGCCCGCGCCCCGGCTATGAAGCCTTTGCCCGGCGCTGCCGGGAGTATTCCTTATTAAGGAGCAAAACATGAGTCGCCGAGTCCTCAACCCTCAGATCATCAAGCTCGCGCATGGCACCGCGACCCACAGAGCACCGCGGGTCGCGCGGTGCAACGAGTGCGGGCAGCCCATCGAGTCCACGCGGCTTTCCTTCGGCGGGGGCTTCTCCTGCGAGCGGTGCGTGCGGCAGTATTTTGCACACCTGGGCGCCGAGGAAATGGAGGAGGAACTACGGGCGCGTGCATGGGTTGACGTTCAGGACGGCTACGCTGCCGCCACACCAGAGGCGCGCGCCGCCCTCTCCCACATCCTGTGTCTGGTATGAGGGGCGCCCATCGAAGGAACCAGTTTCGCCTTTAGTGGCGGCCTCGCCTGCGAGTCGTGCGTGCGTCGCTACTATGGGGGTTGTTCCAAGGAAGAGGTGCAATCGGAACTGCGGTGGCGCGCCAACGCGGCGCGAGCGATGGGTGCAAGTGTGGCGCACGTGAAGCCATCGCGGAAGCGCTGAGGCCGTCAGCCTCGCTAGCCCTGAAAAACACCGATGGGGACGCCGGGCGCCCAAGCGCGCGCGCTGCGGGGCAGCGGGGCAGAAGCGCCGCGCGAGCATAAGCGGAACGCGCGGCAAAGCCGCGCTGGGGCCCGCACCGCTCAATAGTGCTGGCGGCCTTAGAGCGCGGGGTGGGGCGCGCATCGCAGCTCGCCGGCGTGCGGGACCCACGCCAGAAAGGTTTTGGCAAAACGCTGCTGCAGCTGTCCCTGGAGGCGTGAGGCTGATTTCAAGGAGAGGGCGGCCCGTTGACGATTTACAACATGGTCCCTCGGGTGCAATTGCGAATTGCTTGGCGGAAGTATAGTATCGGTGCCTGGAGCACGCGCTATGCCTACCTTCGCGGACGCCCGCACGTACCGGGCTTGGAGCTTGACCGCTGCGCTGGCGCTGCTTCTGGCTGGTCTGGCCGGCGCCCAGGGCTCGCGACCGGCCACCAAGACTCCCGCGACGGCTAGCTCCGCCGCCAGCAAAGCTGCCGGCACGGCGGATTTTGAGCGCGGGGCTGCGGCTGCGGGAAAGGGCGACTGGACGCAGGCAGCGGCGTGGTACCGGAAGGCGGCGGTGCAGGGCTACGCGGCGGCCGAGTACAACCTGGGCGTGGACTACGACATCGGCCAGGGGGTGCCGCAAGACTACGCGCAGGCTGCGGCGTGGTACCGGAAGGCGGCGGTGCAGGGCTACGCGGAGGCCGAGTACAACCTGGGCGTGGACTACGACATCGGGCAGGGGGTGCCGCAAGACTACGCGCAGGCAGCGGCGTGGTTCCGCAAGGCGGCGGCGCTGGGCTTCGCGGCCGCCGAGTGCAACCTGGGCGTGGACTACGACAACGGCGAGGGCCTGCCGCAGGACTACGCGCAGGCGGCGGCGTGGTACCGGAAGGCGGCGGTGCAGGGCTACGCGGCGGCCGAGTACAACCTGGGCGTGGACTACGACATCGGCCAGGGGGTGCCGCAAGACTACGCGCAGGCAGCGGCGTGGTTCCGGAGGGCGGCGGTGCAGGGCAACGCGGCCGCCGAGTGCAACCTGGGCGTGGACTACGACAACGGCGAGGGCCTGCCGCAGGACTACGCGCAGGCGGCGGCGTGGTACCGGAAGGCGGCGGTGCAGGGCAACGCGGCGGCCGAGTACAACCTGGGCGTGGACTACGACATCGGCCAGGGGGTGCCGCAAGACTACGCGCAGGCAGCGGCGTGGTACCGGAAGGCGGCGGTGCAGGGCAACGCCGGGGCCGAGAACAACCTGGGTGTGCTCTACGGCCACGGCGAGGGCGTGCCGCAGGACTACGCGCAGGCAGCGGCGTGGTACCGGAAGGCGGCGGTGCAGGGCTACGCGGCGGCCGAGTACAACCTGGGCGTGGACTACGACATCGGCCAGGGGGTGCCGCAAGACTACGCGCAGGCTGCGGCGTGGTACCGGAAGGCAGCGGCGCAAGGCTTCGCGGCCGCCGAGTGCAACCTGGGCGTGGACTACTACAACGGCCGAGGCGTGCCGCAGGACTACGTTACTGCGTACAAGTTGCTTATTCTTGCCAAGGCTACCGCCAAGCCCAGCGACTCTGCCTATAGCGACGCCGACAAAACTATGAGCGCGCTGGCGGGCCTCATGACCAGAACGCAGATCGCCCAAGCTCAAGCCCAAGCCGCGGCCTGGTACAAAGCACATGGCCCGCACTAGGAGCTTGTTGAAAAAGCGTTCGGGGAAGCCTGCGAGGGAGCGGCGAAGGAGAGATTGGTGTGATCGGGGATCGAGTTGGTTAGCCTGGAGGGCCAGCAGTCGCTGGCGCGGAGGCTGTGCGGGAGGT
>JBOGKQ010000003.1:0-151551 GCA_050747905.1 Terriglobales bacterium
ACCCGACGCTGCGCCTTATCTTGGCGCGGGCCCCTGCGCGGCTTCGCCCCGCGTCCCGCTTATGCTCGCGTCAGGTTGGGGGCCCCTGGCCCCAACCCGACGCTGCGCCTTATCTTGGCGCGGGCCCCTGCGCGGCTTCGCCCCGCGTCCCGCTTATGCTCGCGTCAGGTTGGGGGCCCCTGGCCCCAACCCGACGCTGCGCCTTAATCCTTGGCGCGGGCCCCTGCGCGGCTTCGCCCCGCGTCCCGGCCCCAACCCGACGCTGCGCTTCGCTCCCGCCCCGCCCCCCCGCCCCAAGGCGCCGCGCCTGCAGGTTTCCCCGGGGCGCTCGCCCATTCCGAATTTCGCAACCCTACCGCGGCGATGATGCCCACGGTGCAAGGCGGCGCGACCCTCGCGACTTGACGGCTTGTGCTCTGTGGTATAGAGTAGTTTGTATGAGAACGAACGATCCGGTTAGCATAGCCGAAGCCACCGATGCGCTGCAGGATATCGCGGCCACCCAGGAGCGCAGCAAACAACTGTACGGATGTCAGATGGCCGCGCCCCATCTGATCCTTTGGGGCGCAGTCTGGGTGTTGGGATATGGAATTCCCTGGCTCTTCGGCACCCCGGATTGGACTTGGGCAGCGCTGGTAATTCCGGCGCTGGCGGGCAGCTTCTGGATTGGGAAGCAACAGACGCGGCACGCCGCAGAGGCGCATGCGGGGCGCTACCTGGCTGCCATGATCGCCGTCGCGGGCTTCATCTTCGCGCTGTTCGCGGTGATCCAGCCGCAAAATGATCTACAGGTGGGGGCCGTGATGCCCTTGCTGGTGGCCATTGCCTATGCGCTGGACGGGATTTTTCACAGCGGCGCGCGGATGTGGTTGACCGGGTTGGGAATCGGCGTGCTGACGGTGGTGGGCTTTTTCTGGTTGCCGCAGTATTTTTTACCGTGGATGGCGCTCACCGGCGGAGGCGGGCTGATTCTGGGTGGAGTCTGGCTGCGGAGCGCGTGATGGGACAGCCCGATGCCAGCATTCACCAGCCGGTACGGCTGAAGATCATGGCGGCGCTGCGGGCGCTGCCGCGTGGCGAAGCCATGGAGTTCACGCGGCTGCGGGCGGCCGTGGGGGCCAGCGATGGGAATCTGGGGGCGCACTTAACCCACCTGGAGCGCGCCGGGTACGTGATCATTACCAAGGATTTTTACCATCGCAAGCCGCGCACACGGGTCACGCTAAGCCCGGCGGGGCGCAGGGCGTTCGAGTCGTATGTGGACTACCTGCGGGAGTTGATCGAAGCGACCGAGGCGGTGGAGCGGAATTAAAATTGGCGCGGGCGCCAGCCCGGGGGCGCTCGCTGGGACGCTCGCCGGTTCCGAATTTCGCGGTATCATGGCTCTGCCGCCATGGAGTGGAACAGCCCCCGCATCACGTCGCTGGTGGAACGCGCGCTGGCGGAAGACCACGTGCTGGGGGACATGACGACGCACCTGACGGTCGAGCCGGAGGCGCTGGGCCAGGCCGAAATCATCGCCAAGCAGGATTGTGTGCTGGCCGGTCTGGGACTGGTACCGCGCGTATTTGCCTGCTTTGCCGAAATGGCCGCGCACGCGGGCGAGCAGCGGCCGATGGCGCCGGTGGTCATGTCGCATCGTCCGGAGATTTTCGACGGTGTGCGCCTGCAGGCGAAGCAGACCCTGGCCGTGCTGAGCGGGCCGGCACAGACCCTGCTGTCGTGCGAACGCGTGATCCTGAATATTTTGCAGCGCATGTGCGGCATCGCCACGCTGACGCGCAAGTACGTCGAGGCGGTCGCAGGAACCGGGGCACACATCCTGGACACGCGCAAGACCGCCCCGGGGGTGCGCGTGCTGGACAAATATGCGGTCACCTGCGGCGGCGGCCGCAACCACCGCTCCGATCTCTCCGACGCCATCCTGATCAAGAACAACCACATCCGGCTGGCGGGGGGTGTGAGGGCGGCTCTGGAGCGGGCGCAACAGCACCGCCGGCCGCAGCAATGGATCGAAATCGAGGTGCGCACGGCGGAGGAACTGCAGCAGGCGCTGGCGGGCGGGGCCGAACGGCTGCTGCTCGACAATATGACCCCGGCGCAGGTGCGGGAGGCGATGGCAGCGGTGGGGGGGCGTGCGCCGGTGGAAATATCTGGTGGGGTGCGGCTGGAATCGGTGCGCGCGTATGCGGAAACCGGAGCGGAGTTCATCAGCGTGGGTGCACTCACGCATTCGGCGCCGGCGATCGACCTCGCCATGCGCATCATTCCCATCGGCGGCTGAGTGGCAACGTTCGAGGCGGAACTTCGGGCGCGCTGGGGCGCGAGCCTGCATTTCAGCGAGAGCCTGGATTCCACCCAGCAAGCGGGCGGGCAAGCCGGGCGGGCGGGCGCTCCGGAAGGTTCCGTGTTCATTGCCGAGCAGCAGACGGCGGGGCGCGGGCGACACGGGCAGAGCTGGATTTCGCCGCCGGGGGTGGGTATTTACGCCAGCCTGCTGCTGCGGCCGTGCCGGCCCGCCGGCAAGCTTTTGTGGCTGACGCTGGGGGCGGGGTTGGGCGTAGCCGATGCGGTGCAAGCCACCTGCGACCTCGAAGCCGAAATCCGCTGGCCCAATGATTTGCTGATCGCAGGCAAGAAGTTTTGCGGCATCCTGACCGAGACCGCCACCGGCGAGGGAGGGCTGCTCGCGGTGCTCGGGTTTGGCATTAATGTGCGGGCGGCTTCGCTCCCTGCCGACGTCAGTGCCATCGCCACCGCCCTGGAGCTGCACACGGCCAGGCCGGTCGCCCGCGGCGCACTGGCGAACGCGGCGGTGGAGCAGGTGCTACGGCGCTATGCGGCCTGGAGTCTGGGCGAGGATGAGGTGGTGCGGGCCGAGTTCGAGCGACGGAGCCGCTACGCCCGCGGTTTGGCGGTCAGCGTAGAGGGGCGTTGGCGGGGAGTGACCGAAGGGCTCGACGCGGACGGATTTTTACGGGTGCGAGCGCCGGAGGGAGAGCTGCGAACCGTGGTGTCGGGCAACGTCAGGCCGGCCGCGGAAAGTTGACCGCAAGCGGCGTAGATGTCGCGGCCGCGCGGGCGGCGGATGTAGGTACGCACGCCGCCGGCGACCAAGCGGGCCTGAAAGGCCAGCACCTGCTCCGGTTTGGGAGTGCAGAAAGGCAGGCCACCGCCCATATTCCAGGCGATGAGGTTGATTTTGGCGCGCCGCGGAGATAGCAGTTTCAGCAGGCGCTGGGCATCTTCGGGGCGATCGTTCACGCCCGCCAACAGGACGTATTCGAAGGTAATGTACTCGCGCGGCTGATAGTGGTAGGCATCCACGGCGGCAAACAGCCGTTGCATGCCACCTTGGGCGTTGTGGAGGGGCATGAGGAGCTGGCGCTGCTCGTCGTTGGAGGCATTCAGGGAGATGGCGAGGCGCGGGCGACCCTGCGGGAACGGCTCGGCACTCCAGCGGCTGATCTTGTCCACGATGCCGGCGGTGGAAACGGTGATGCAGCGTGCCGCCAGGGCCGCGCCCTCAGGGTGGGTGAGCACGCGGATAGCGCGCACGAGGTTGCCATAGTTCAAGAAAGGCTCGCCCTGCCCCATGAACACCAAGTTCACCCGGTCGCCGTGGCGCAGGTGGTGCTCGCGCAGCAGCAACAGCACCTGCGCGACCATTTCAGCCGCCGTGAGACTGCGCGCCAGCCCCAAGGTGGCGGTCAAGCAGAACTGACAGTTGACGGCGCACCCCACCTGGCTGGAGATGCAAAACGTGGTGCGCTTGTGAAGCAGGCGCCCGTCGCTGTCAAACTCTTCGTCGGGCAGATAAACGGCTTCGACGTGATTGCCACCCTCAAGCTGGAGCAAATAGCGGATGGTTCCGTCGGCGGAGACGATGCGGCGGGAGACAGCCGGCCAGTGCAGCGGGAATGCAGCCGCCAGGCGCTCGCGCTCGCCCGGCTGGAGCTGGCGAACCGAATCCCAATCCTGCACCTGAGCCCTCTGTAAGGCGGAAAAGATCTGTTGGCCACGGTAGGAAGGCCAGCCGTTCGCCGCGACCAAGGATTTCCACTCGACAGGTTCCAAGGCTAGGGGGCCATGCGTAAGTTCTTTGTTTTTAGCAGTTTCAGACATACCTCGCGTGCTCCGTAACGGCCCAAGGAATGTGCCACAATATGGGAAGCGCAGCACCAGCCGGAGGAGGAAGCAATTGTCGAGCCCGAGTTCCCAACCGCTTGCCTGTCCGGGCGAAAGCGAGGCGCAGCAGATTGAACGCACGACGCTGGACAACGGCCTAACCATTATAAGTGAGCGCATGAACCACGTGCGCTCGGTGACGATGGGGATTTGGGTGCTGAACGGTTCGCGGCGCGAAACCGCCGAGTTGAACGGGATTACCCACTTCATCGAGCACATGGTGTTCAAGGGCACCAGCCATCGCTCGGCGGAGGACATCGCCCGCTCGGTGGATTCGATCGGCGGCAATCTCGACGCCTTTACCTCGAAAGAGAATGTCTGTTTTAGCGCCAAGGTGCTGGATGAACATGTCCCGCTGGCGTTTGAGGTACTGGCCGATCTGGTGCTGAACCCGCTGTTCCGGGAAGAAGACATCCAGCGCGAGCAGGGCGTGATTTTGCAAGAGATCAAAATGGACGAGGACAACCCCGACTACCTCGTGCATGAAATCTTCACGCAAAACTTCTGGAAGGATCATCCGCTGGGGCGGCCTATTCTGGGCACGAAAGAGAGCATAAAGCGGCTGCAGCAAGCAGCATTGTTTGAGTACTACCACGCCTGTTTTTCCCCCAGTAACCTGCTGATTGCGGCCGCGGGCAACGTCGAGCATGCGCGGCTGGTGGAGCTGGCGCGGCGCTGGTTTGAGGGCATGAAAACCCAACCCAACGGCCACAAGGACGTGGCGCCGGCTACCCATGCGCGCATCGTGATGCGCAACAAAAAGCAGCTTGAGCAGGTACAGATTTGCCTGGGGTTGCCGGCGCAGTCACTGATGAGCGAGGACCGTTACGCCTGGTCGGTACTGAACACGGTGGTGGGAGGGGGGATGTCGTCGCGGTTGTTCCAGAACATCCGCGAGCGCCAGGGGCTGGCCTACGCCGTGTTCAGCGACTTGAGTCCTTACAGCGACACGGGCTTGTTCGGGGTTTATGCCGGAACCAGCAACCAAACGGTGCGGCAGGTGGTGAATTCGATTCTCAAGGAGCTGCGCGAACTGCGTCAGAACCCGGTTCCTGCCGAGGAGCTGCGGCGGGCAAAAGACAACCTCAAGGGGAGCCTTATGCTGGGGCTGGAATCCACCGGAGCGCGGATGTCGAACCTGGCACGGCAGCAAATATACTTCGGCCGCTTCATCGGAATGAACGAGCTGCTGGAACGCATCGAGCAGGTGAGCGCGGAGGATATGCAGCGCATTACGCAAGAATGCTTTGATCCGGCACGCATGGGGCTGACCGTGCTGGGGAACCTGAATGGGTTGCGGATCACGCGGGCGGATTTAGCGGCGTAGTGTGGGGCTGGATTAGCTCCAAGCCAACTGCGATGGCACGGCCCGCCCGCGGGCGCTCAGGGCGTCTCCCAGTTGCCCCGTCCTGGCGCTTGCGCAGCTCCAGGTGGACCAGCAACAACGACAGTGCGGCCGGGGTCACGCCCGGGATGCGCGAGGCTTGGCCGAGCGTGAGCGGGCGGACACGGGTAAGCTTTTCCTGCATTTCGCGCGACAAGCCGGCGAGACGGAAGTCGAAGCTGGCAGGGATAGTTTTGCCTTCGGCCTCGCGCAACTGCTGCATGTGGCGGCGCTGCTGGGCCAAATAACCCTCGAATTTGATGCCGGTCTCGACGGTCTTGAGTTCCCAGCCGGCCGGATCGGCGCGGCGCTGGTCATCCATCAGGTCCGGCAGGCGCTGGCTGAGCCAGGAAGAGTAGTCCACAATGGCGAGCTCGGGACGCTTGAGCATCTGCGCGGCGGGCGCGGGGTCGCCGGGGCGCGTCTCGGCGAGCAACAGCGCCGTGATGGCTTCGAGGCGGCGCTGCTTGGCTTCGTAGAGCTGCCAGCGCTGGTCATCCACCAAGCCAATGCGGCGGCCGAGCGGGGTGAGGCGGCTATCGGCGTTGTCAATGCGCAGGTGCAGACGGAATTCGGCGCGCGAGGTGAACATGCGGTAGGGTTCGTCGGCCCCGCGGGCAATCAAATCATCCACCAGAATGCCGGTGTAGGCTTCGGTGCGGCTGAGCACCAGCGGCGGCTCGCCTTTGACCTGGTGCGCGGCATTGATACCAGCCACGAGCCCCTGGCAGGCAGCCTCCTCGTAGCCCGAGGTGCCGTTGATCTGTCCGCCGAGGAACAGGCTAGCGATCATCTTGGTTTCAAGCGTGGGCCGCAGCTCGGTAGGCTGCACAAAGTCGTATTCGATGGCGTAGCCGGGGCGGAGCATGACCGCCTTTTCCAAGCCGGGGATGCTGGCCACCATCGCCTGCTGGACATCGAGCGGCATCGAGGTGGAAAGTCCGTTGATATAAGTCTCGTCGGTGTCGAGGCCCTCCGGCTCGATAAAGATCTGGTGCCGATCCTTTTGGGGGAATTTCACCACCTTGTCCTCGATGCTGGGGCAGTAGCGCGGGCCGACACCGGCGATCTGGCCGGAATAAAGCGGGCTACGGTGAATGTTGTCGCGGATGGCGCGGTGGGTGGCCTCGTTGGAGAAAGTGGAATAGCAGAGCACCTGTTCGCGGGCGATGCGGGGGGTCTTGAAGGAAAAGGGCGTGGGTTCGGCGTCGCCGGGCTGGGGCGTGAGCTGGGACCAGTCAATGGTGCGGCCGTCGAGGCGGGGCGGCGTGCCGGTTTTGAGGCGGCCGCAGGTCAGCCCCAGCAGCTTGAGTGACTCGCCCAGCAGGTGGGCAGCGGGTTCGCCGCCGCGGCCGGCCGGATAGGTGGTTTCGCCGACGTGGATGAGGCCATTCAGAAACGTTCCCGTGGTGACGACGACCGCTTCAGCGGCAATGACCGAGCCATCGCGAAGCTTAAGCCCGCGCACACGACGCCGGAGGCCGGGCAGGGTTTCCACCACCAAGTCAGCGACCTCGGCCTCGCGGAGGGTGAGATTGGGAACTGAAGCGAGCACCGCTTGCATGCGCTCGCGGTAGAGCTTCTTATCGGCCTGAGCACGTGGTGACCATACGGCGGGCCCGCGGCTGGTGTTGAGCAGGCGGAACTGAATGCCCACCGCGTCAATGATTTCGCCCATGAGGCCGCCCAGGGCATCCACCTCACGGACGAGGTGGCCTTTTGCGATGCCGCCAATGGCGGGGTTGCACGACATTTGCGCGATCAGCGAGGTCTTGAGGGTGAATAAAGCGGTGCGCAAGCCCATGCGCGCGGCCGCATGCGCAGCCTCGCAGCCCGCATGGCCGCCGCCCACCACCACAATGTCGTATTGCTCGCCGGGCACGTAGCTATTGTAATGCGGCTAAGAACGGTGCCAAGCGGCGCGACCCCCACGCATAGCCTTAAGATGCGCGCTTGTGAAACTTTCCCTGGGCCATGATCACCGCCAGGGCTGCGCCGGACTGGGCCAACAGTCCGATGTCGTCGAGTGGGTTGCCGTTGACCACCAGCAGATCGGCGGCGGCGCCTACCTTGATGCAGCCCAGCCGACCCGCCTGGCCCAGCAAGTCGGCGTTGACGCTGGTGGCCGAGCGCAGAATGTCAAGCGTTGGCAGCGCCTGGGCGCGCAGCGAGAACTCGCTGCATTGGCGATCCTGCTGGGGCCCCAGCAGATCGGTGCCGAAGCCCATGCGCACCCCTGCGGCCTTGAGAAGGGAGAGGGCGCCCAGGGAGCGGTCGGCAATGCGGTGCAGTTTGTCCACGCTGGCGGGCGGCAGGCCGAGCGCGGCGCCGTCCTGGGCAAGAGCGGCGGCCGTGGCCATGGTAGGCACGACGAAAGCGCCGCGTTCGGCCACGAATTCGGCCGTGGGCGCGTCCACCAAAGTGGCGTGCTCGATGGAACGGACACCCAGCTCGGCGGAGCGGCGCACGGCGGCAGCGGGATGACAGTGCGTGGCGACGTAGGAGCCGGCACGAGTGGCTTCCTCAACCGCGGCGCGGATCTCATCGTCGGAATACTGACAGCACTCGAGCGGATCGGTGGGCGAGACGACGCCGCCGGAGGCCATCAGCTTGATATGGCTGGCGCCACGGCGCAATTCCTCGCGCACCGCGCGGCGCACGGCGTCGGCGCCATCGGCAATCACCGCCATGGCGTCGGCGTGGGCGGCGCAGCCGCAGGGAATGGCATCGTCGAGCTGGTGGTCGCCGGGACGGAAGTCGCCGTGGCCGCCGGTCTGGCTGATCACCCGGCCGCCGTAGAACAGCCTCGGCACCAGCCCCGCGAGCCCTTCACGCAGGGCGCAGGCCAAGCCCACATCGGCGCCGCCGACGTCGCGAATGGTGGTAAAGCCGCGATCCAGGCTGGCGCGCAGGCTGCGGGCGGCAAACAGCGCCAGATAGGAGAACGGCGTGCGCGCCAGGCGGCCGACATTCAGGCTGGCGGCATACACATGGACGTGGGCGTCAATCAAGCCGGGCATGAGCACGCGCCCGCCACAGTCGAACACATCGGCGTCAGCGACGGGCACTTGCGGACCAATTTCCTCGATGCTGCCGCCGACCACGCGGACCATCTGCCCGGCGCGCAGCCCGGGCGATTCCCCGTCAAAAATCTTGGCGTGCTTGAAAACGACGGCGGCGGAAGTGGTCACCGGAAACAGATTCGGTTGAGACCGGCGGGTAAGTCAAGCAGAAATCTGGTCGCAATCCATGTAGGGCCGCAGAGCCTGGGGAACCATCACCGAGCCATCAGGCTGCTGGTAGTTTTCGACGATCGCGATCCAGGTGCGGCCCACCGCGAGGCCACTGCCGTTGAGGGTGTGGGCGAGGCCAGTCTTTTTGCCGTCGCGGAAGCGAATATTGGCGCGCCGCGCCTGGAAGTCGCCGCAGTTCGAGCAGGAGCTGATCTCGCGATACTGATTCTGGCTCGGCAGCCAGACCTCCAGGTCATACGTCTGGGCCGCGCTGAAGCCCAAATCGGCAGTGCACAGGTTCATCACACGGTAGGGGAGGCCGAGCTCCTGCAGAATGGCCTCGGCATCGTGCGTGAGCTGCTCGTGGGCGGCCGCGGAGTGCTCGGGGTGGGCGATCTTGACCAGCTCGACCTTCTGAAACTGGTGCTGGCGGATGATGCCGCGCACGTCCTTGCCATAGGATCCCGCCTCGCTGCGGAAGCAGGGCGTGTAGCCGACCACGCTTACCGGCAGCGAAGCCGCCTCCAGCACCTGGTGCGCGAACAGATTGGTGAGCGGCACCTCGGCGGTCGGGATGAGCCACAAATCCGTGCCCTCGCACTTGAACAGATCGGCGGCGAACTTCGGGAGCTGGCCAGTACCGCGGAGGCAGGCGCTGTTGACCAGCGAGGGAGGGAGCACCTCGGTGTAGCCGTGGCGAGCGGTATGGCGGTCGAGCATGAAATTCGCCAAGGCGCGCTCCAGGCGGGCGCCAGCGCCGCGGTAAACGGCAAAGCGCGCTCCGGAGATGCGCGCGGCGGCGTCCAGATCGAGAATGCCGAGCTGTGCGCCCAGCACCCAATGCGGTTGGGGAGGGAAGTCGAACGCACACGGCTGTCCCCAGCGGCGCGATTCGATGTTGTCAGCCACGGACGTGCCCACGGGAGTGGCGGCCGAGGGCAGATTGGGCAGGCTGAGCAGAATAGGGTCGAGTTCCTCATCGAGCCGTTTGGCTTCGGCATCGAGTCCGGCAATGCGCTCGCCCAACCCGCGGGTGGCCGCAATGAGTGCCGCGGTTTCCGGGTTGTCGCGCTCAGGACCGCGCTTGAGCTGGGCTACGCGCTCGGAGGCCTGGTTACGCTCCTGCTTGAGCGCATCCGCCTGCTGAATCCGTTCCCGCCGGCGCTGGTCGAGCTCGCGGAAGGCGCTCAGGTCCAACTCCACGCGGCGCCGCGCGAGCATGGCAGTCACCTCGTCGAGATGGCCGCGCACGTAATTTCGGTCGAGCATCAGAGTTTTAGTGTATCCGCTGCAATGTTGGCGCGGGCCCCAGCGCGGCTGCTGCGCGACTCGCTCGCCGGCGAGGCGCTCAGGGCGTCTCCAAGTTGCCGCGTTCCGCATGGGGGTGCTGGGCGCGCGCGGTGCGGCGTTTGGCGGCCCAGCCGGGCTTGAGCGCCTGACGGGCGCGGCCGAGGGCGAGAGCATCGGCGGGGACCGATTCGGTGATCACGCTGCCCGCCGCCACGTAGGCACCGGCGCCGATTTCCACCGGCGCCACCAGCGTCGAGTTGCTGCCGATGAAGGCACCCGCGCCGATGGCGGTGGGGTGCTTGAGCGTGCCGTCGTAATTGCAGGTGATGGTGCCGGCGCCGATGTTCGAGTCCGCGCCGATGGCAGCATCGCCCAGATAGGCGAGATGGTTGGCTTTGGCGCCGCGGCCGAGGCGGGATTTTTTTACCTCGACGAAATTGCCGACGTGCGCGCCCTCGCCAATCTGCGCACCCTCGCGGAGGTGGGTGAACGGGCCCAGCCGGGCGGCGTTGGCGACGACCGCATTTTCCAGCACGCAATGCGGGCGCACCAGGACGCCATCGCCGATGGTCGAGTTTTCGCAAATCGTGTAGGAACGGACGAGGCAGTGGACACCCACGCGGGTTTCGCCCAGAAGCTGCACGCCCGGCTCGAGGACGGTGTCGGCGCCGACTTCGACGTCCGGGTCAATCACCACCGTGTCGGGCAACTGGATGCTCACCCCCGCGGCCAGCAGCGCGTCCACCTTGCGGCGCCGCAGGACACAGTCGAGCGCCGCCAGCTCGGCGCGGTCGTTGACGCCGAGGCACTCGCGGTCGTCTGCCAGCGGCAAAGCGGTAACGCTTGCGCCGCTTCCGGCCAGCAGCGAGATGGCATCGGTGAGGTAGTATTCGCCGTGAGGATTGTCCGTGCCCAGCTTCGCCAGGGCCGCCGCCAGCGGTGCCGCGGCAAAACAGTAGAAGCCGGCGTTGAGTTCGCGGATGCGGAGCTGCTCGGGCGTGGCCTGGCGCTGTTCGACAATCGCCTGGACGCGTTCGGGATGGGCGGGATCGCGCACAATGCGCCCATAGGCGCGGGGCTGGGACGGAGTCGCGGTGGCGAGCACGGCGGCGGCGGGGCTGGGCGCGGCTAGCGTGGCGATGGTCGCCGCCGAAAGCAGCGGCATGTCTCCGTGCACCACGATCAAGCGTTCATAGGCGTTCCACCACGTCTGCGCTGCCAGCACGGCATGGCCGGTGCCCAACTGCGGCTCCTGGCGGATCACGCGCACTCCCGCGGGCGCCAGTGCCTGCTGGATCACTTCCAAGCCATAGCCGGCGACCACGGCGGTATCACCGGCGGGAATGCCGGCGGCGGCGATGGCGGCCAGCACATGCGCCAGCAAGCTGCGACCGCCGGCCTGGTGGAGCACCTTGGGCAGCGCCGAGCGCATGCGCGTGCCCCGCCCGGCGGCCAGCACCAGCACTGCCAGGGGCTGCCGCGCGACGGCCACTTACGCGCGCGACTCCGGGTAGAGAATTTCGGTGAAGCGGGGGTCTTCCATCAGCGGGTCGAAGTCGTGATCCTGGCGCGCCAGGGCGCGGCAGGAGCTGTCGGCGCGGATCGCCTCCTTGAGATGGACCAAAGCGGCCTCGGCGTCGTTGGTCTGGGCGCGCAGGCAGGCCAACGCGTAGTAGAGATCGGCGCTTTTGAGTCCGGCCCGCATGGCTTTGTTGAGCAGCTCTTCGGCTTGCTGATATTGGGCTGCGTTCAGCTTGACGATGGCGGCCTCATAACACTCCTGCGGCGAGCGCGGCGGGGCACTAGCGGCTCCCAGACGGCCGTTGCAAGCGATCAGATGCACCGAGGCGCGCTCGGCCAATTCCCGGTAGGGGCCCTCGCAAACTTTTTCCAAATGCGCTTTGGCGCGTTCAAATTTCTGCTGGCCGTAGAGTTTCATGCCCGCGGCATATTGCTCCAATACGGCTTCATATTGCGAATCGGTGGATCGCGCTGCTGCAGTGCTCATGGAGGTATTAAACCACACTCAACGAATATTGGCGCGGGCCCCAGCGCGGCTGTGTATTTCCCCGCGGGCGCTCGCTGGGACGCTCGGTGGCAAGCGGCGCGAGCCCCGCGAGAAGCCTTGACCTTCGACACATGGAATGCTACTGTCGAAGTTCGAGGTATATGCCATGGCTCCCGCAAAGCTGGATTTGCCGCAAGGCACGCTCGATCTGCTGCTGTTGAAAATCGTGGGGCTCGGACCCGCGCACGGCTATGCCATCGCCCAGCGATTGCAGCAGGTGTCGCATGAGGCGCTGCGGGTGGGCCAGGGCACGCTCTATCCGGCACTGCATCGGCTGGAGTACCGCGGGCTGCTGGCGGCTGAATGGCGGACGTCGGAGAGCGGGCGAGAAGCGAAGTTCTACCGCCTGACGGCCAAGGGCCGTACCCAACTGGAGCGCGAGCTGGTGGACTGGGAGCGGTTGACGGGAGTGGTGGGGATGATTCTGGCCCAGCGGGGGGTGGGGTTGTGAGCTGGTGGCGGCGATTGCTCGGGCGGCGCAGGCTCGAGTGCGGACTGGAGCGTGAGATTCAGTTTCATTTGGACGAGGATGTGGAGCGGCTACAGAGCCGAGGAATGAATCCCGCGGAGTCGCGGCGGGCGGCGACCTGGAATCTGGGGAGCGCGGAAGCGGCCAAGGAAGCCTGCCGCGATGCGCGCGGCACCCGCTGGGCGGAAGATTTAGGGCGCGACGCGCGGCTGGCGCTGCGTGGCTGGCGGCGGCGGCCTGGACTGGCCGCGGCGGTGATTCTGACGCTCGGACTTGGCATTGGCACGGTCACGTTGATGGTGTCGCTGGTCGAGGGAGTGCTGCTCAAACCGCTGCCGTTTGCCCATCCGGACAGGCTGGTCAGGGTATGGGAACAAACCGCGGCGCCACCCAGCGCAGCAGCGGTGGCGGAGGGCTGGGGACAGTTATGGTCGTTCACCTATCCCGACTACCGCGACCTCGCACGGGAAAGCCAGAGCGAGGAGCTGGCAGGCTATAGCTGGGACGGAGACCTGGTCAGCGCACCGGGGCCGACCACGTTTGTCAACGCCTTTCGGGTTTCGGCGAACCTGTTTCCGTTGCTGGGCGTAAAGCCGATCGCGGGCCGGAACATTGCCCCCAGCGAGGACCGTCCCGGTGGGCCAGCGGTGGCGCTGGTGGGCGCGAAATTGGCGCGGGAGCGATTCGGATCGGTGGTGGGCGCGGTGGGAGGGCCAATCGAGTTTGCCGGCACGCTGTATCGGGTCATCGGTGTCATGCCGCCGGGCTTCGCCGTGCTCGGCTTCACGGCGCCGGACACGGCGCAGGTTTTCACCGCCTTGGGCCAAGATTCGCCCGCAGTGCTGGTCAACCGTGGGCGCCATTTCATGACCGTGGTGGGGCGATTGCAAGCGGGCGCGAGCCTGGCGGCGGCGGGCCAGGAAGCGAACCTCATTGCGAGCCGCCTGCAGTCCGCCTATCCCAAGACAAACTCCGGGCGGAGTTTTCTGATCCGGCCCTTGCGGCTGGATTTTGGCTCCGACGCGACGACGTTATGGCTATTGCTGGGTGCGGCGGGGCTGGTACTGGTGCTGGCAGTGGCGAACATCGCCGGCCTGCTGTGGACGCGGGCGCTGGCGGAGGAACGCGTTATGGCGCTGCGGGCAGCGCTGGGGGCGGGCCGGGGCCGCTTGGTGCGCCAGTGTCTGACCGAGTCGGTCCTGTTCGGAATGGCGGGCGGCGCCCTAGGCCTGTCGCTGGCAGCCGAAGGCCTGCGGCCGTTTCTGGCCTATTGGCCAGGCGGGCTGCCACGGAGCTCGGCGGTCGGCCTGGACGGGCGCGTGCTCGGTTTTCTGGTGGCGCTTTCGCTGATGGCGAGCCTTTTGTTTGGCCTTGCGCCTGCGTGGCGGGTGCGCGAGGGTTATCTGGATTCGGCTCTGCATAGCCGTCAACCCGGCAGGCGAGGTGCAGGATTGCAGCGAGCGCTGGTGGTGGCGCAAATGGCGCTGGCGTTGGTCTTGTTGGCCGGGGCGGGGGCGCTGGGCGGAGCACTCGTTCATCTCACAGCGCTGAATTTGGGCGTCAATCCCAGCGATGTGCTCACCGGCCGGGTCGCACTTCCCGCCGCGGATTTGAGTTCGACGGGCGCCGCGCGGGCCGCATGGCAAACGTTGTTGCTGCGCTTGCGCGCCATCCCGGGCGTCAGCGCCGCCACCACGGTGGATACAGTTCCGCTGCGCGAGGGCAACGACATTCTCAATTACTGGGCCGGGGCCGCCAAGCCACCCGAGGCGCGACAGCCGGCGGCACTGGCGACGGCGGTGGGAACGGACTATTTCCGCGTGATGGGCATCCAGGTGCGGCAGGGGCGCGTGATCGGCGCACGCGATCAGGCCCACTCGCCGCCGGTGGTGGTGATTGATGAAAATCTGGCACGGCATGCCTTCGGCGGCCGTAACCCCATCGGGCAGCAAATCCATATCGGTCTGGGCAACGGCCCATGGACCGTGGTGGGGGTGGTGGGCCATGTGCGCTACTGGGGGCCGGCCGGGGATGCCGCAGGACAGGAGCAGGACGAGGTCTACTATGCGTTCCGGCAACTACCGGACCGATACGTGGCGCGCTGGTCGCAGCTCACCTCGATTGCGGTGCGCACGGCGGTGCCGCCCACGGCGGTGGCAGCGCAGGTCCGGCAGGCGGTACAGCAGTCCGGCGCGGCGCTGTACGAGGTACGCACGCTGACCGGCCTGGCGCGCGAGACGCTGGCACAGCAGCGCTTCCTGCTGGTGCTGTTCAGTATCTTCGCGGCTCTGGCGCTGCTGCTGGCGATTTTGGGGGTGTACGGCGTGCAGGCATGGCTGGGGGAGCAGCGGACGCCGGAGCTGGCCGTGCGGCTGGCGCTGGGGGCTCGGCGGGCCGAAATTTTCTGGATGCTGTTGTGCCAAGAATTGCCGGTGCTGGGCATCGGGGCAGCCGTGGGAGTGGGAGCGGCCTGGGCGGCAGGGGACCTGCTGCGGCATGCGGTGGCGGGCGTGGCGCCAGCATCGGCGGGAACGCTGGCCGCGGCGGCGGCGCTGCTCGTGCTGGCGGCGCTCGCGGCCAGTTTGCCCCCAGCCCGGCGAGCCTGCCGCGCCGATCCACTAGCTACCTTGCGCCAGGAATAGGCGGACGCCCGCCTCCTTCTGGAGCCGCCCTGCCGCTGCCAACCAGACGCGGAAGCGCGTTGGGGGCGGCGGCGGGTTTATGATGAAAGCGCCGCATGCTGGATCAGATCCCCACCTTGCTAGAGAAACTGTTTCTGGGGCCAAGTGTGCCGCGGCGAGCGGGGCTAGCGCAGCGGGCGCCCCGGCGTTGGATCGAGCGGGTACAGTTGGCGGAGTTCAAAAGCACGCTGGAGCGGGTGAATGTCCACAGCCGCTTTTACCGCGAGCGTTTCGCCGCCGCGGGCATCGATATCCGGCGCATTTCCCGTCCGGAGGACATGGGCGAGTTCTTCACCACCTCCTCCGAGCTGCGCGAGCAGAATACCGCAGATTTTGTATGCGCGCCGCCGCAAGCGGGTTTTGAGACCACGGGCACCACGGCGCGGAACAAGCGGCTGTATTTTTCCAACGAGGAAGTCCACGACATCGGCTTTGAGGGCGCGGTGGGATTGTGGAACCTGGGATTGCGGCCCGAAGACCGGGTGGTGGACGCTTTCGATTACGCCTTCTGGAACGCCGGCATCAGCCTGATGCACTCGCTGAACGCGCTGGGGTGTTTCCACATGATCGCCTCCAAGCTGGAGCCAGCCGAGTTTTACCGGCGGGTAAAAGACTACGCATTCAACGTCATGGTGGTGGACACGGCCTGGCTGGTGAGCCTCACCGAAATTGCCGAACGGCAAGGCACATGGCCGGTAAAATTCATCCTTACCGGCAGCGAGAACATGAGCGAGCGCTCGCGCACCTGGATCGAGGGCGTGTGGAACACCAAAGTGTATCAAGCCTACGGGCAGACGGAGTCGCTGGGCGCCAGCGGCATCGAGTGCCCGGCACAAAAGGGCTATCACCTGAATGAAGTCAACTTCATTTTCGAGGTCATCAACCCGAATGCGGAAGGCTACGGCGAGCTGGTGTTCAGCACGATTACCCGCAAGGTCATGCCGCTGATCCGCTACCGCTCCAACGACATCACCCGCTTTCTGCATGAGCCCTGCCATTGCGTGCTGCAGAAAATGCGGCGGGTGGACCGCATTCAGGGCCGCGGCGATGAGATTGTTTCCTGCGGCATGGGGATGATCAGCCCCTGGATATTCGAAAAATGGCTGGACAGTGATCCGGCCCTGGCGGGTGATTGGCAAGTGGCAGTTCTGCAACCCGAGTCGCGCGACGTTATAGAGGTACGCCTCGAGCTGCGCGACGGCGCCGGTGGAGCGCCGCGCATGCTGGCTGAGCGGGAGGTGGCACTACGGCAGCGATTTGCTGACATCTTCCCCTACTACGAGAAAAATATGCAAATGGGCCTGTTCGACCTGCGACTATGCTGGCTGCCGCACGGGACGCTACGAGGTCCTAGCGGCGGGACGAGGCGCAAGTTACGGCGCGTAGTGGACGAACGCATGCCGGCGGCAGCGCTCCCCGCGACCGGACGTTAAACAGCTTTAATCCTTTTTTAACGGGCGGTTAATAGGCACTTGCGGAAAATCGGCATGCAGGCATTCGGCCAGCGCTGCCGCTCCGAACGTACGGGCGGCCACTGAGGCGGGGGCGACGGAGTGAACCGGAATTAACTACCAAGGAGGACAATCCATGAGTGATTCAGCTAAGAAACCATTCCAAAACTCGACGCCGCGGCTGGGCGTGCTGCTGGTCGGCATGGGCGCCATCTCGACGACGCTGATTGCAGGCGTGGCCGCCATTCGCGAGGGACTGGCGCGGCCCTTCGGATCGTTGACGCAGTTGGCGCAGGTGACGCCGCCGGGCGGGGGGCAGAAGCCGGTGGTGCTGAGCGAGTACCTGCAACTGGCCAAGCTGGAGGATTTGGTGTTCGGGGGCTGGGACATTCATGACGGTAATGCCTACGAGATGGCGGTAGCCGCGGCGGTGCTGGAGCCGATGCAGTTGGCGGCCGTGCGGCCAGCGCTGGAGAAGGTGGTCCCCATACCTGGCATTCATGACCCGCAATATAACCGGCGCGCTGAAGGCCAGTTCGTCAAGAAGCAGACCAACAAGTTCGAGCAGGCCGGGGCGCTGCGCGAGGACATCCGGAACTTCAAAAAGCAACATAGCCTCGATCAGGTTGTGGTGCTATGGTGCGGCTCAACCGAGGTGTACCTGCCGGTGGGCCCGGCGCACCAGAGCCTGAGAATCTTCGAGGCGGCGATGCGGGAAAACGAACCCACCATCGCCCCCAGCATGATTTATGCGTATGCGGCGCTGCAGGAGGGGTGCGGCTTTGTCAATGCCACACCCACGCTGACGGTGGATTTGCCGGTCATGATCGAACTGGCCAAAGCGAAGGGCTGCCCCATCAGCGGCAAAGACCTCAAGACCGGACAGACGCTGCTGAAGACCATTCTGGCGCCGGGCATCAAACAGCGCATGCTGGGGTTGGCGGGGTGGTTTTCGACGAACATTTTGGGCAATGGCGACGGCGCCACGCTGGACGACCCGGCCGCGTTCCGCACCAAGGAGGAATCCAAGCTCTCGGCGCTCAATCACATCCTGCAGCCGGAGGCCTACCCCGAGCTCTACGGCAAGCTTTCCCACCAGGTCAAGATCAACTACTACCCGCCGCGCGGCGACAACAAGGAGAGCTGGGACAACATTGACATCATCGGGTGGCTGGGCTACCCGATGCAGATCAAGATCAACTTCCTGTGCCGCGACAGCATTCTGGCGGCACCGCTGCTACTGGATCTGGCGCTGCTGAGCGAAGCGGCGCAACGCACGGGGGAAGGCGGGGTGCTGGAATGGCTGGGCTTCTACTTCAAGAGCCCGCAGACGCTGCAGGGCAAACCGGAGCATGACCTGGGAGCGCAGTACCTGCATTTGCAGCAGGCGTTTCACCGCCTTGCGCCCAAGCTGACGGCGCAAACGGTGCGGGCGTAGGCGCCGCGGGGAGAGCATGGGGCGAGCGAACGGGCTAGAGGGGAAAATTGCGCTGGTCACCGGGGCGGCGCGCGGGATTGGCCGCGCCATCGCGCTGAGGCTGGCACAGGGCGGCGCCGACGTGGTCATCAACTACGTCACCAGCGAGGATGCCGCTGGAAAACTGGCGGAGGAAATCCGAGGCCTGGGGCGGAGGGCGGAGGTGGTGAACGCCGACGCCATCAGCACGGAAGGCATCGCCAAGCTGTTCGCCGCGGTGAAGGAACATTTCGACGGGCTCGACATTTTCGTCAACAACGCCATTGATGTCGCCACCTATGGTCCGGTATTGAGGCAGCGGCTGGCCGGCTGGGAGCACACCCTGAACGGCAACACCAACGCGCTGCTGCTGAGCGCGCAGAGGGCGGTGCCGCTGATGAAGGGGCGGCGAGGGAAAATCCTGAGCCTGTCGAGCCTGGGCTCGCAATACTACATTCCCGGCTATGCCTCCATCGGGGTAACCAAAGCGGCGACGGAGGCACTGACGCGTTACATGGCGGTGGAACTGGGCAAAGAGGGCATTAATTGCAACACCCTGTCGGGCGGACCGATTGACACCGACGCGCTGAAGCTGTTCGCCAACTACGCCCAGATGAAGGAGACGTGCGAGAAGCTGTCGCCCGCGGGCCGCATCGGAGCGCCCG
Organism: Terriglobales bacterium; assembly: GCA_050747905.1. Taxonomy (GTDB): domain Bacteria; phylum Acidobacteriota; class Terriglobia; order Terriglobales; family SCQP01; genus SCQP01. The sequence continues at coordinate 18,886 of JBOGKQ010000003.1, forward strand.
AGGACCTGGCGGAGGTGGCGGCATTTTTGTGCTCGGACGCCGCCAACTGGATTTATGGACAAACCATTATTGCCGACGGGGGCTTATCCCTGCTCAGCGTCGGTTAGCTGTACGCAGTTTACGCAAAGGAGTTCATACCAATGCCCGAAGCTACTGCCAATGCCATGGAAGTGGTCAAGATTCGTGAAACCGCCGATCGCGTGCTGGCCAGCCGGCACGACGAAATTCTAGGCACGGTGCGCAGCGCCGTGGCCGAGGTACTGGGGCAGGAGGAAAGCCAAGTGCAGCCCTCGAGCAGCCTGATGAACGATCTCAACGCCGAATCGCTGGATTTTCTGGACTTGCTGTTCCGCCTGGAGTCGGCCTTTGGCATCAAGATCCCGCGAGGAGGGATTCAGCGCGCCACTCAGGGTTCGCTGACCGATGCCGAGTTTCAGCAGAACGGCGTGCTCACCCAGGCGGCGCTGGAGCGGCTGCGGGTTCTGATGCCGGAAGTCAGCCCCACCCAGCTGAAATCGGGGCTGACGGCGCGCGAGATCCCGGCGCTGTTCACGCCCGAGACGTTTGCACGGCTGGTGGCCTGGCGCATTGGTGAGATGGAAGCGGAAAAAGCCGCGACGCATTGAGCCCATGCGCTATCTGTTGCTGGACCGGATCACGGAAATGAAGCCAGGCTCGCACGCGGTGGGGCACAAGTGCGTGGCCACGACGGAGGACTACTTCGCCGACCACTTCCCCGGGTTCCCCGTGGTGCCGGGAGTATTACTGGTGGAGGCGATGGCGCAACTGGCCGGGCGGCTGATCACCTTTTCGGTCGAGGCGGAGGGTGGCGGCCGGGTACTGCCGGTGCTGCTGGGCATCAACAACGCGCGCTTCCGGCGCTTCGTGCGGCCGGGGGACACGGTCGAGATCAGGGCGGAGATGCTGGGCCTGGTGGATGGCGCCGGCCGCTGCCGCTGCAGCGCCAAGGTAGCGGGCACGGGGGTAGCTTCGGCGGAGATCATGCTGGGCTACGACACCGGGCAAAACGAGGTCATTCCCCGGACCGCGCGCGCCGTACTCGATGCCTGGGCGGAGCAGGTGAACCGCAGCCTGCTGCAAGGACTGGAGATTCCAGCGGCGGAGGGGGACCGGACGTGAAGGCGGAATCGAACGGGCAGGGGCGGCGGCGGGTGGTGATTACCGGCATGGGGGCGATTACCCCGCTGGGACAGACGCTGGCGGAAACCTGGGCAGGTTTGCGAGCGGGCCGCTGCGGCATCGGGCCGCTGACGCTGTTTGATGCCTCGACGTTCGAGACGCGCATCGGCGGGGAGGTGAGGAATTTCGATCCCGCCAGCGCGCGGGCGCAGGCGGCGCCGGCCCTGGCCGAGGCGCTGGACCGCAAGAACGCGTTCGGGTGGATGGCGGCGCGGGCGGCCTTCGCGGACGCAGGACTGCGCCACGGCAGCAGCGCCGCCGCCGAGGCGGTCGAGCCGCGGCGTCTGGGCATTGCGCTGGGCACAGAAGGGCGGCGTGACAGTCTGCTGCCGGAACTGGCGGAGCGCAAGTTGCGCCCTCCTGACGTTGCGCACCGTCGCGCGGTGCTGGCAGAAGTGCCAAGCTGGGAGTATCTGCGCTACTCGCCCTATGGGCTGGCGTATGTGCTGGCGGCGGAATTCCAAGCGCGCGGGCCGATTACGACCATCTCCACCGCTTGCACATCGAGCTCGCAGGCCCTGGGTTACGCCCTGGACGCCATCCGCCGCGGCGCCGCCGATGTCATGCTGGCGGGAGGAGCGGAATGTTTGATGGAGCCCACCATGGTGGCCGGCTTCATCCTGCTGGGGGCGCTATCGAAAAACAACGACCATCCGCAGCAAGCGTCGCGGCCGTTTGACCGGGAGCGCGACGGGTTTGTACTGGCGGAGGGCGGCGCCATGCTGGTGCTGGAAGAAGCCGAACACGCGCGCCGCCGCGGGGCGCGCATTTATGCCGAGCTGGCAGGATTCGGAGCTTCCATCAACGCCTATCGCATCACCGATTCTCCACCGGACGGCCAAGGACCGATGCTGGCCATGAACGCCGCCCTCGCGGATGCGGGTGTGGCACCCGAACAGGTGGATTATATCAACGCCCATGGGACCTCGACGCTGCAAAACGATTCCAGCGAGACTGCGGCCATCAAGCGCAGCTTTGGGGAATGGTCACACAAGATTCCGGTGAGCTCGACCAAGTCCATGACCGGGCACATGGTCAATGCCGCTGGAGCCATCGAGGCGATTATTTCGGCGAAGGTGATCGGCGAAGGTTTCGTTCCCCCCACGATCAACTACGAACATCCCGACCCGGTGTGCGATCTGGACTACGTTCCCAACCAGGGCCGGGTGCAGAAGATACGGACCGTAGTGTCGAATTCGTTTGGGTTTGGCGGCTCCAACGGGAGCCTGGTCTTGCGCACCTATGAGAGCTGAGACAACAAGAAGAGTCGTGATCACCGGGGTCGGGGTGGTCTCCCCGCTTGGCAACTCGGTGAGCGAGGTTTGGGATGCGTTGCGCGCCGGGCGGAGCGGCGTGGGGAGCGTGCCGCACATGGCGCTGGACGCCTATCGCACCCACGTGGGCGGCGCGGTGCGCGATTTTCAACCACGGCAATATATCAAGGACGCCAAGGCGCTCAAGCTGATGACGCGTCCGGTACGCCTGGGCGTGGCCGCCATCGAGCTGGCGGTGCGCGACGCCGGGCTGGACGGGGAAGGTGATGCGGTCCGCGCCGGACTGGCACCGGAGCGCGTGGGCAGCTTTGTGGGTTCGCCCGGCCATGCAGGCGATCGCGATGAACTGCTGCCGGCGCTCGATCTCTCCTACGGCGCCTGCGGACTGGACCTGAAGCGATTTGGGGCCGATGGCATTCCCATTATTAATCCGCTGTGGCTGCTGAAGAGCCTGGCCAACCTGGTGCTCTATTTCGTCAGCATGCGCCTTGGGGCGCAAGGGCCCAATGCCAACATCTGCATGAGCGGTACGGGCGGCAGCATGGCGATCGGCGAGGCTTTCCATGTCATCCGCGGGGGACGCGCCGAGCTAGCACTGGCGGGTGGTTACGAATCGCTGCTGGACGAGGAACGATTGGAAAGCTTTGAGCCCTGCGGTCAGCTCTACGTGGGCGATGGCGCGGGTGCGAATGCGAGCCGGCCGTTTGACCGCGGTCACGCCGGCTTCGTGCCGTCCGAGGGGGCGGCGTTTATGGTGCTGGAGGAGCTGGCGCACGCCCTGGGGAGGAGCGCCAGGATTTACGGGGAAGTGTGCGGGTACGGCAGCGCGGCGAGTGGCCTGGCGGAGCGGCCCAACGACAGCGCCGAGGCTTTTGTGGCGGCGATGGAGGCGGCGCTGGCGGATGGCGGGGTGTCGGCCAGCCAGGTGGGCGGTATATTTGCACACGGCATGGCCACCTCCGCGGGCGACCGCGCCGAAGCCGAAGCCATGGCGCAGCTACTGGGCGCGCGCGCCGCCACGACGCCGGTAACGGCGGTGAAATCGCTGACGGGCAACCTGCTGGCGGGATCGGGGCCATTGGAGCTGGCGGGCGCATTAGCGGCGCTGCTACCCGAACACGCCAGCGCGTTGGGGGCGCCGACGCAGGCAAGCGATGGTTTCATGCCCGCGATTCTAAACTGTGAGCATCCTGAGCCCGACCTAGGGCTGGACCTGGTGCGTGGCGAGGCGCGTCCGGGCCGGTTCCGCCATCTGCTGCTGAACGCGAGCGGCATGGGCGGCACGACCGCCTCGCTCCTGGTGGACCGCTATCTTGGGTGAAGCAGCCGTCTCCGCGCCCGCAGGCCTGCGTCTAGCGGGTCAAGCCGTGCTGGTCACCGGAGCCAGCCGCGGCATCGGCCGAGCTATCGCCCTGCGTCTGGCCGGTGAAGGCGCGCGCGTGGGAGTAAACTACCGCGCCAGTGCTAGCGCGGCCGAACGCCTAGTGGAGGAGATCGCCGCGCGCGGCGGCACAGCGGTAGCGCTGCCCGGCGATGTAGCCGACGCCGCGGCGGCGCAGGCGTTGGTGACGGCGGCCAAAGAGAAACTGAGCGGATTGGACGGACTGGTGAACAACGCCGGCATCGTGCGCGACAACCTGCTTCTGGGCATGGAAGAGCAGGAGTGGAACGAGGTGCTGGCGACCAACCTGAGCGGCATGTTCCATTGCTGTCAGGCGGCGGCCAAGGTGATGGTGCGGCAGCGCCATGGGCGGATTGTCAACCTGTCGTCAGCGTCGGGAGAGCGGCCGAACCGAGGGCAGGTGAACTATGCCGCCTCCAAAGGCGGAGTCAACGCGCTCACCAAGGCACTGGCGCAGGAGCTGGCGGCCCGCAACATCACCGTCAACGCGGTGGCGCCGGGCATGATCGAAACCGAGATGAGCGCGCCGGTGCGCTCGCTGGCGGGCGAGCAAATACTGGCCGCGATTGCGCTGCGCCGGTATGGGCAGCCGGAAGAGGTGGCGGCGGCGGTAGCGTTTCTGCTGTCCCGCGATGCCGCCTACATCACCGGCCAGATTCTGAACGTGGACGGAGGGTTGCGCGCATGAACCGTGCCGTGCGCCGCGTGGCCGTGACCGGATTGGGCGCGTTCTCACCCGGCGGCGCCGGCATGGCGGCGCTGCAGGGCTGGGCGCGAGGTGGCATGAGCACTCCCGGCCTGGTACCGGATTTTGATGCCGCCGCCCATATCCGCAACCCCCGCCGGCTGCGCACCATGCACCGGACCTTCCAACTGGCGAGCGCGGCGGCGGTGATGGCCATGGAGGCGGCAGGCTGGTCTGCGAACGGCGGCCTCGAAGCCATGGGAGTGGCGCCGGAGCGCGCCGGTTTGGCCACCGCCCTGGCCGACATCTCCCCCGTGACGGCCGATCTGCTGCGCGTGCTGGCTGCGGTGCAGCCGGAAATGGGACGCGAACCCGACGGCTGGGCGCGCTTTGCCGAATTGGGGGCGCGCGAGCTCCATCCGTTCCGCCGGCTGGCGTTGCTGGCCAACATGGCCGCCGGGCACACGTCGCTGCTGCTGGGCATGCAGGGGCCGGGATTCTGTTTCACCTCGGGGGCGGGCGGCGGCATGCAGGCGATCACGGAATCGTACTGGACGGTGGCGGAGGGGCGGGCGGAGCTGATGCTGGCGCAGTCGGCGAGCTCGCCCGAGCAAGCCTACACCAGCGAGCGGCTGCCGGAGATCAGCGGTGCGGTGGTGCTGGAGGCCTGGGAAGCGGCGGAAGGGCGGGGGGCACGGGTGCTGGCCGAAATCGTAGCCGGAGGCGAAGGCATGCCGCCGCCGCCGGCGGGCATGGAGCCGGCGCCGGAGCTGCTCGCGGCGCTGCTGCGGCTGGGGGGGGGCGGACAGGTGGAGCTATCCGCGCTGGCGCGCGCCGCAGCGGCGCAGACGGCGCTGGTGGAGGCGCGCCGATGAGCGCGGCGTGCGTCATCACCGGCGCCGGCATCGTTTCGCCGCTGGGGAGGGGCGTCGCCGCCAACCGCGCGGCGCTGGAGCAGGGGCGGATGGGGATTGGACCCATCCAGGCGTTTCCGGCGCGCGGGTTCCCCATCAGCTGCACGGGCGAGGTGCGCGACCCGGCTGTGCCCGCGGGCGCGCCGCGCATGGAGGCGATGGCGCGCATGGTGATCGAAGAAGCCATGGCGGCGGCGGGGCTGCCGGCGGCAGCGGCGGGGTGCGGGAACCGCGCGGTTTCCTTTGCCATTGGCAAGGCCACGCTCGAGCTGGAGCCGCTGGCGCGGCGCTGCGCCGAAGATGCGGCCGAGCTGGGCCGCGACCAGCTCGACCCGGACAACCTGCTACGCCATTTTCCGGAGCTGGAGCAACACCGCGAAACCTACGACATCAGCTCCGTGCTGGAGCGCCTGGCGGCGCACGCACACGCGGGCGGACCGCGCTATTCCTGCTACACCGCCTGTGCCAGCGGCAACGACTCCATCGGGCTGGGCAAGCGCCTGATCGAGCGCGGGGAGGCGGAGGTGGTGATTGCCGGCGGCACCGATTCGCAGGTGCATCCGCTCAGCATGCTGGAATACGAGATGCTGTCGGCGCTGTCGCGCGAACCCGCCGCCACCGCCTGCCGGCCGTTTGACCGCAAGCGCTCCGGTTTTGTGGTGGGCGAGGGCGCGGCGGCGCTGATCCTGGAGTCGGCCGAGCATGCGCGCCGGCGCGGCGCGCCGGTGCGCGCGGAGCTGGCCGGCTACGGCAGCTCGATGGACGCGTTTGGACTGACCAAGTGCCATCCGCAGGGGCGCGGGGCGGTGCTGGCCATCCAGGCCGCGCTCAGCGATGCCGGTATGGCCGCCGACGACATTGATTACCTGAATGCCCACGGCACCGGCACCGTGCTCAACGATCAGGCCGAAGCTGCCGCCATCTGGAAGGTGTGGGGCAAAAACACCGAAGGGCTGCCGGTGAGTTCCACCAAGGCCATGACCGGCCATCTGCTCATCGCCGCTTCGGCGGTGGAGGCGGTGTTCAGCCTGATTGCCATCGAAGAGCAACTGTGGCCACCCAATTTGAACTACGCCAATCCAGACCCCGACTGCCGCTTGCACCTGATCACAGAGCCGGGGCAGCACGCTCCGATGCACACGGTGATGTCCAACGGCTTTGGGTTCGGAGGGCAGAATTCGAGCTTGATTTTGCGCCGCCATGAACGTTGATACTTTCTTTGGATTTTTCGATCATCTTTTCCTGCGTTCGACCGCCAGCCGGGTGCGCGTGGCCAAGCACCTGTCGCGCCACACCATCCAGACGCTGCAGAGCGCCAAGTTCCGGAGTCTGGTGCGGCATCTGGCCCGACACTCGAAGTTCTATCAGGAAAAGTTCCGCGAGCGCGGCCTTGACTGGCGCAAGGTGCGCAGCCACGCCGACCTGGGCGATTTCTTCACCACCGCCGACGACCTGCGCCAGCGGCCGATCGAGGATTTCTTGTGCGCGCGCCCGGAGTTCGGCTTCGAAACCACCGGAACCAGCATGGGCGTGAACAAGCGCGTCTACTTCTCCTACGCCGAGATGGTGGAGTACGGCCGCGATGGCGCCGTGGGGATGTGGAACCTGGGGCTGCGCCCCGACGACGTGGTGGCCGACGGCTTTGATTATTCCTTCTGGAACGCCCCGTTTACCGCCTACTACACGGTGCAGGCGATGGGTTCGTTCCACGTGATCGGCGCCTTTGTCGAGCCGCGCGAGTTCTACGAGCGCATCCGCGGCTACAAGCCTACGGTGATCATGGGCGTGCCCACGCATCTGGTGCGGGTGACGGAAGTCGCCGAGCAGGATGGCACCTGGCCGGTCAAGTTCCTGCTGCTCGGCGGCGAGAACCTGAGCGAACGCACGCGCACGTACATCGAGGGCGTGTGGAAGGCGAAGGTATACCTAAGCTATGGCCAGACCGAGGCTTTCGGCTGCAATGGCATCGAGTGTCCGGACAAGGGCGGCTACCATTTGAGCGACCTCAGCCTGGTGAGTGAGATCTGCGACAGCAACGAGGAGGGCTACGGCGAGCTGGCCTATTCCACGCTCAACCGCAGCGTGATGCCGCTGCTGCGCTACCGCTCCGCCGACATAACGCGCTGGGCCACGGACGGATCGTGCAACTGCCTGCTGCGCTTCACCCCGCGCATCGCCAAAATCGTGGGCCGCAGCGATGAGCTGATCAACTGTTCGATGGGCAACATCAGCCCCTACTGGTTCGAGGAGATGCTGCGCGACATTCCGCAGATCACCGACGACTGGCAGGTGATCGTGCGCCGCGGCGACCGCGACGACCGCATTGAGTTCAACATGGAGCTCAAACCCGGCGGCGACGCCACCGCGGTGCAGGAGCACCTGTTCCGCAACATTCAGGAGCGCTTCCCCGATTGCTGGCGCTACTACACCAAGAAGTTTTTCGAGTTTGATTTGCGCTTTCATCCGCCGCGCACGCTCAGCGGCGGACGGAAGCTGCGCCGCTTGATTGACGCCCGCGCGCAAGCGTGGGGTGAATAACAACCGCGTTTAGGAGGAGCAGCGATGAAAACCATGGATCCAGAACTCGCCCTGCATGGCGGCGATGCCGCCGTTCCCGCATCCCAGCCCAAAGTGCACTGGCCGATTGTGACCGAGGCCGACCGCGGGGCGGTGAACCGCGTGCTTGACCGCAAGATCCTGTGGGCGCAGACCCGGCCCGACGGCCTCTATGCGCCCGAGCAGCAGGCGCTGGAAACGGAGTTTGCCGCTTTTTTGGGCGTGAAGCACGCGCTGGCGGTGAATGGGGGCACCGCCGGGCTGCACATGGCGCTGGTGGCGGCGGGCGTGGAGCCCGGCGACGAGGTCATCACCTCGGCCTTTTCGTTTCTGGCCACCCCGGCGGCGATCCTGCACGCTGGGGCCAAGCCAGTGTTCGTGGATATTGACCCGCGCACCTTCAACATGGACCCGGCGCTGATTGAGGCCAAGATCACGCCCCGCACGCGCGCGCTGATGGTGGTGGACATCCACGGACTGTGCGCGGATTTTGATCCGATATTGGCGCTGGCGCGCCAGCACAAGCTGATCGTGACCGAGGACGCCTGCCAGGCGCCAGGGGCGACCTACCGGGGCAAGGCGGCGGGCACGTTTGGGGCGGCGGCGGGCTTCAGCGTCAACGGCACCAAGAACTTCGCCGTGGGCGAGGGTGGCTTCATGGTGACCAACGACGACGACGCGTATTTCCGCGGCAACTGGCTGAAGCAGGTGGGCGAGGGCCTGCCCGCCAGCGACCGCACCATGGAGTTTCAGCATTTGCTGGCGTGGAACTATCGCACCCAGGAGCTGCCCTGCGCCTTCGGCCGCAGTCAACTGGCGCGGCTGGCGGAGGTGAACGCCACCGGCCAGCGCAACGCGAAGATTCTCGATGGCTACCTGCGCGACCTGCCGGGCGTGCAGGCGCCGTATGTGCCGAAGGATTGTGTTTCGGTATACCACAAATACCGGGTAAAGCTGGTGGCCGGGGAGCTCGACACCAAGCTGTGCGGGGCGGCGCTGCGCGATGCCTTCATGAAGGCGCTCGCGGCCGAGGGCGTGGACGTGGACTACTGGGGCGCCGCGCCCCTGTGCGAGCACCCCATGATGCAGGCGCGCTTCCCCGAAGACCGCGCCGCGGCCTACCCTAACACCGTCGCCATGTTCGCGAACTCGTTCTGTGTGACCAACGACGAGTTCCCGATCTTCGCGCAGCCGGAGGCGCTGATGCACGCCTACGGAGAGGCAATCCGCAAGGTGGCGCAGGCGGCGTCGCGGCTGTGAAATAATCCCGTCGTGATGTTGGCGCGGGCCCAAGCGCGGCTGCGCCGCCCTGCTGTGAGTGCGCAGGGCGGGCAGGGGCCCCCTGGCCCCAACCCGACGCGAGCCTCGCTCCCACCCCAAGGCGCGAGCGAGCTGAAGTTGTCCTGAATCGAGCCGGCACGGGAAATGCGACCTCGCGCCCCCGGCCAAGGTTTTGCATCTCCCGCTCGGGCTGGCTCATCAGCTAGTTAAAGAGGTACAGGGGGTGGGTTATGGCGACCGCAGTACGGGTAGTGCTCAATCCCCAACGCCGCAGCCCGCAGGCGGCGGCGCTTTTAGAGACGCTGCACGGGCGTGTGGTGGGGCAGCGGCCGGCGCTGGAGCGTGTGGTGGATACCTATCAAACGCTACTGGCAGGGCTGAATTCGCGCCAGCGCCCCCTAGCCAACTTCCTGTTTTTGGGTCCGACCGGCTCGGGCAAGACCCACGTGGTGGAAATGCTAGCGGAGGCGTTATTCCACAATCCGCAGGCGCTCGTCAAAGTGGATTGCGCGGAGTTCCAGCACAGCCACGAGATCGCCAAACTGGTGGGCTCGCCGCCGGGATATCTGGGGCATCGGGACACGCATCCGGTGCTCACCCAGGAAGCGCTGGACCAGCATCAGACGCCGGAATTGCTTCTCAGCCTGGTACTGTTTGACGAGATCGAAAAGGCCTCGGATGCGCTCTGGCAGCTTTTGCTAGGCATCCTAGATAAGGCCACGCTGACGCTGGGCGACAACCGGCATGTGGACTTTTCGCGCTGCATGATTTTTCTGACCAGCAACCTGGGAGCGGGCGAAATGCAGGCCTTACTACAACCGGGGTTTGGCTTCGCACCGGGCCACGGCGCCAGCGCGGCCGCCACGCATTCAGTGCTGCGGCGCCTGGAAGCCGCTGCGATAGCAGCAGCGAAACGCAATTTTTCGCCGGAATTTTTCAACCGGCTCGACCATGTGGTGGTCTTTCAGCCGCTCGATGGCGCGCAACTGGAACAGGTGCTGGATTTGGAATTGAACGCGGTGCGCGAGCGCCTGGCGCACAGCGTCAGCGATGCGCGCCAGGCGCCGATGCAGTTCCGCTGCACGGCGGCGGCGCGGGCGGCGCTGCTGTGCGAGGGCGCGGACGTGAAGTTTGGCGCGCGCCATCTCAGACGCGCCATCGAGCGGCGTTTGGTGGGGCCACTGGCGAGCCTGCTGGCCACGCACCAAGTCGGCAGCATGGATCATCTGGTGGTGGACGCGGAGGCGGGTACGGAAGGGTTAACCTTCGCGCGCGAGACTGCGGCCCGGCGCTGAGGCGGTGCCCAGTTCGGGCAGGAACTGCGCCACCACTTCCGCGCCCGTGAACTGAGTCGCCTGCCAGCCACGCCGGCGTGCTGCAGCGACGAAGTCGGGGACGTCATCGAAGTAGAGGATGGCCTCGGGCGCGCACCCGGCAGCGGCCTCGGCGGCCTCATAAATACGCGCGTCGGGCTTGCAGGCACCGACTTCGTGGGACAGGATGTGAAAGGCAAACTCAGCCAGCAAGGGCTGTTCCGCACTCAGGAAGGCAAAGTGCAGGGCGTTGGTATTTGATAGCAGGCCGCAGCGGTAGCGCCCCAGGAGCGTCCGGATCCAGGCCTGGGGCACAAGCCAGCGGGGCTCGAAAATGGAATTCCACCAGGGCGCGAAGGCATCCGGATCAAGCCGGGCCCGGCCACAAATGGCGGCCTGGAACTGTTGCGGCGACAGAGTGCCGGTTTCGAGTTGATGGAACCACTCGCGCGGGAGCAGGTCCAAATGTGGACGCAGCCGATCCAGGCTGAACGGGATCAGCGTTTGGCCGAGATCGAAGATGATGGCCTGAATGGACACCATAAAGCAATTGCCAGTAGTGACCTCAACAACGGGTCACAACTGGCAATGGCCACGGCTGCGCCGCGCGCCGCGCTTAGGAGTCGCTCGGCTGGAACCCTTCGCGGCGATATTGCCCGCGGTGCAAAGCGGCGCGACCCCCGCGATTTGTTCAAGCGGCGCGGTGTTTGCCCTTCGTCGCGACGGGCTGCTCGGCTTCCGGCAGCAACTCCAGCACGAACCCTGCATCCAGCGATGCCGCGCAGCGGCTGCACTTATGCCCCGGCATCACGCGCAAGCGCGAGCGGCCCAACCGCACCTCCGGAATTGCCAACCCTTCCACCGTGCGGGTGCACATGGGGCAATGAATTTTGGCTTTCAACCCTTCCATGACTGCTGGCATATTGCCCACCTCCCTCCAGAAAACGTTAAGTATGTATTGAGTTCCAAAAATCTCAACTCGGCCATTGGACGCCATTTACACACCAAAAGTTTCAGCCCACAGGCAGCCGGGGCGAAAATAAATTTTTAGGGATGTACCCCGATGTGCAATAGCGGCCGGAGCCGCCTTCAGGGCCTTTCCTCGGCCACCGAAGAAAGAGAGTATACCCACAACCCTTGGAAAAGGCAACTTCCACCCCCTATGGGAACCGAGCGGTTGGTCAGCCCAGCCAGCGGGGCCAGGCAAGTCGCCCGCCATCGGTAAGATCGGCGAAAATAGGGAACGTATGAATCCCGCCCTGACATTGTTGACGGAAGAAGAGCAATTGCTGCGCCAATCAGTGCGTGACTGGGCCGAGAGCCGCCTGCGGCCGCTGGTGCGCACCATGGACGAAACCGCCCACTTTGACGAGGGCCTGCTGCAAGAGTTTTTCCGCTTGGGATGGATGGCGGTGCAGCTACCGGAGGAATATGGCGGCAGCGCGGGCAGCTTTTTTGATGCCGTGCTGGTGGTCGAAGAGCTGTCGCGTGTGGATGCATCCGCAGGCGTGGTGGTGGATGTGCAAAACACGCTGGTAAACAACGCACTGATGCGCTGGGCCACGCCTGAGCAGAAAAAGAAATACCTGCCACGGATGGCGAGCGAATGGCTGGGAGCGTATGCGTTGTCCGAACCTGGGTCGGGCAGCGACGCCTTTGCCATGCAAACGCGGGCGGAAAAGACAAGCGGTGGCTTCCGCCTGAACGGCCGCAAGCTTTGGATCACCAATGGCCAGGAAGCGAGCCTGTTCGTGCTGTTCGCCAACGCCAACCCCGAAGCCGGCTACCGCGGCATCACCGGCTTTCTGATCGAACGGGATTTTCCGGGTTTCAGCGTGGGCAAGAAGGAGGACAAACTCGGGATTCGCGCCTCCAGCACCTGCGAGCTGATCCTGGAAGACTGCCAGGTGGCTGCCGCCAACGTGCTGGGCGAAGCAGGCAAGGGGTACAAGATTGCCATCGAAACGCTGAACGAAGGCCGCATCGGCATCGCCGCGCAAATGTTGGGCGTGGCGCAGGGCGCGTTGGAGTGCGCGACCAACTATGCGCAGGAGCGCAAGCAGTTCGGCAAGGCGATAGCCGAGTTCCAAGGCGTGCAGTTCCAGTTGGCGCAGATGCACACCGAAGTCGAAGCCGCACGGTTGATGGTCTACAACGCCGCCCGGTTGAAGGACGCCGGCGCCGTTTTCGTCAAGCAGGCGGCCATGGCCAAGTACTTCGCCTCGCAGGTGGCCGAGCACGTGGCGTCGCTGGCGGTGGAAGTGTACGGAGGCTACGGCTTCGTCAAGGACTACCCGGTCGAAAAGTATTATCGCGACGCCAAGATCGGCAAAATTTACGAGGGTACTTCGAACCTGCAACTCCAGACGATTGCCAAGATGGTGCTGCGGTAGAGCAGCTTCACGGGCTCTGGCGTTCGCGCAGGTCGTGGCGGCGCACGCGTTGATCCTCAAGCGCCAGGATGCCGGAAATGTGCGCGATACCGATGGGTTTGGGCTCGCCGTCAGCGCTCATGACCACCGCTTGATCGGCATCGTGATCGAGTAACCGGCGGGTGGTGTTGGCGATACTATCGCCCGCGCGGACCACTACCACGCCGGGCGAGCGCAGCAATGCGGCGGTGTCGGTGCCCTCGGGTACCGGCTGCATGATCTCGACAATGTCCATGTTCCAGAGCTGAAAGGTGGGCGCCACGTAGTCCTGGGTGACCACGAGGCCGCGTTTGGCCAACGCGTCGGTCATCATCGAGTTTTCGTCCAGCAGACGCATGAGAGCGTCGGCAATGAACACACAGGCCATCAGCGGCAACACGACATGGGCGTTGCGGCTGAGCTCGAACATGAAAATCACCGAAGTGATGGGGGCGCGAGCGATGGCGCCAAACACTCCGCCCATGGCTGCCAAGGCATACAGGCCGGGAGAACTAAAAGTGGCCCAGGGTAGCCAATGTTTCCACAGGGCAGCAAAGCCGGCGCCGATGCCACCGCCAACGATCAGCGAGGGCGCGAACACGCCGCCCGTCGTGCCAGAGCCGAGGGAAATGACCAGCGCCCAGAGTTTCGCAATCGAAAGTTGCACCATCTGGGAGACGGGGAGTTGGCCGTTGAGCATGGAGGTGATGGTGGAATAGCTGGTACCCAAAATGCGGGGATAAAAATAGCCGATGATGCCCAGGAACAGAGCGCCCAGCATCGGCGACCAGATGGCCACCGGCTTCCATGGCAAGGCCGCGAAGTGATCCTCGAGCCATGACAGCGATAGCGTCATGCCCCAGGCGATGAAGCCGCAGATCATGCCCAGCAGCGCGAACAGCCATAGCTCGTAGTTGGAATGCAGCGTGAACTGTGGCATCAGAAACATGGGGGCGCGGCCGCGATAAAACACAGAAATCGCGTCAGCGGCGACGCAAGCCAGGGCAATGGGGAAAAACGAGCGGGCACGGAATTCCAGCACGATCAGCTCAATGGCCACCGCCAGGCCGGTCAGCGGCGCCATGAAGGTGCCCGCCATGCCTGCCGCCGCGCCCGCTGCCAACAATACCCGCCGATCATAGGCGGACAGGTGCAGGATTTGGCCGGCCACGGAGCCGAGGGCGCCCCCGGTCTGGATGATGGGACCTTCGGCGCCAAAGGGACCGCCGCTGCCAATCACCAGCGCAGTGACGGTCGGCTTGAGAATGGCCACGCGCTTGCGGACCATGCTGTGTTGAGTCAGCACCGCCTGCATAACCTCGGGAATGCCGTGGCCTTTGATCGCGGGTTCCCAGAACTTGATCACCAGCCCGGCCACCGCACCGCCGATGACGGGAATGAATATGACCCAGATGCCGAGGTGGTTGCCGACCGGGCTCCAATTGGCAAAACTGAACCGGGCGTAAAAAAGGATGCCGGTTATGAGCTGGATAAAGCGGAGCAGGGCCACGGCAACATACCCTGCAATGACTCCCACAATGCAGGCGTACATGGCGATGCGCACTGCGTGGCGATCGAGCGCCACGCCGAAACCGCGCCGACCGCGTACGTAGCCTGCAGATTCGGGCAACTGGGGCAGAGAAGCGGCCACTGCGCGATTTAGATGCGCAGTGGCAATGTTGGCGCGGGCCCCCGCGACCGGCCTTACAATGCTGAGATGCCGAGTCTGGGAGAAGGCCCGCCACCGCGCTACATCGCCATCGAAGGGCCCATTCGAGTGGGCAAGTCCAGTCTGGCTCGCATTCTGGCGGAGACCTGGGGCGCACGGCTATTGCTGGAGCCGGAAGATAATCCCCATTTGGGGGCGTTTTATGGCGGCGAGGCGGGTGCGGCCTTCCGCGCGCAAATGCATTTTCTGCTGCAACGGTATCGCCAGCTTGCGCCTTTGGGACCGGGAAGACCTTACATGCCGCTGGTGGCCGATTACATTTATGAAAAAGACAAGATTTTCGCTTACATCAACCTAAGCGATGCCGAACTGGCGGTCTACAACCAGTATTACGAGTTCCTGCAGCCGCAAATTGCCGTACCCGATCTGGTCATCTATCTGCAAGCCACACCGGGGGTGCTGCGCCAGCGGCTGGAGCGGAAAAATCTGGAGCGCGAGCAGCGCGTTTCCGACGAATACCTGGCGGAAGTGGTAAAGGCCTACGATCATTTTTTCTTTCGCTACAGCCAGAGCGATCTGCTCGTGGTCAACACCAGCGAGATTGACTTCATAGAGCGCGCACAAGACCTGCAGGAACTCATGCGCCGCCTGGAAGAACCAGTGGCCGGCACACAGTATTACCTGCCGCTGGGCGAACAGGGGTAGAATGAAGCCGTGGGCAGGACAGGCGCCCGGAATCCGACCCCGCCGAGCGGGGCGGATATCTTCAGGGCACGGCAACCGCCTCTCACCTCACGCCTGCAAAATTGACGTATAAGGAGATTCGATCCCGCGTTGCGGGACGGGTACTTCACTATGAGCCTCTATCCCTCTGCTTCGGCGACGGCGGCCTTGAAAGTCACCATCGCATCCTGTGCCGCGAAAAAGCAGCGCGGCGAAAAACTGACCTGCCTGACCGCCTACGACTATCCTTTCGGGCGTTTGCTCGACGAAGCGGGTATAGACATCCTGCTGGTGGGTGATTCCTGGGCGATGGCCTCAGCCGGCGAAGAGAGCACGTTGGCGGTAACCCTGGAAGAAATGCTGCTGGCCACGCGCTCGGTGCGGCGCGCGGTGAAGCGTGCACTCGTGGTGGCCGACATGCCCTATGGCAGCTATCACCTGGGCGAGCGCCGTGCCGTGCGCAATGCGATCTGCATGGTCAAGCAAGGCGGCGCAGAAGCGGTAAAGCTCGAAGGGGGCGCGGCGCGAAGCGGGGTGGTGCGCGCCATTGTAGCTGCCGAGATACCGGTGATGGGCCACATCGGGCTGACGCCGCAGTCGGTGAACCGGCAAAGCGGTTATCGGGTACAGGGCACCACCAGCGAGGGCGCCGAGCAATTGTTGCGGGATGCCCAAGCGTTGGAGGCAGCGGGCGCGTTTGCCTTGGTGCTGGAGGGCATCCCGCGCGAGCTGGCGGCCACGATCACGCAACGCGCGGCCATTCCCACCATCGGCATCGGCGCCGGGCCTGACTGCGACGGTCAAGTGCTGGTGCTGCACGACCTCATTGGTCTCAGCTTCCGCCCGCAACCCAAATTCGTGCGGTCGTATGCCGATGTCGCCTCGGTGGTGCGCAATGCCGCGGAAAACTACCGACTCGATGTCGAAAGCGGCCAGTTCCCTTCCGACAAGGAAAGTTATCACCTGCCGGCGGCCGTCAAAGTGCAAGGCCCGCCGCGTTGACGCCCGAGTTGATTTGCGATCCTCTGGAGTTCCAGGCGCGCTGTATTGCGCTCGCCGCCCGCGGGCTGGGCCTGGTGCCGACCATGGGCGCGCTGCACGCAGGCCATATGGCGCTGGTGCGGGCCTCGCGCGCGCGGGACGCGGCAACGGCGGTCAGCATTTTCGTGAACCCCACCCAATTCGGAGCCAACGAAGACTTCGACCGCTATCCCCGCACCCTCGACCAGGATCTCGCGCTTCTGGGCGAGGAGAGCGTCAACGTGGTCTTCGCGCCCGAAGTGGAGGCGATGTACCCAGTGGGTGCGGCCACTTTCGTCGAGGTCGCTGGCCTGAGTGACCGGTTGTGCGGCGCCAGCCGTCCGGGGCATTTCCGCGGCGTAGCGACGGTGGTGCTCAAGCTGCTGGAGCTGGCGCGGCCGCAGCGTGCGTATTTTGGCCAAAAAGACGCCGCGCAAGCCGCGGTGCTGCGGCGCATGGTGGGCGACTGCTTTTTGCCGGTGGAGATGGTGGTGTGTGCGATCGTGCGCGAGAGGGATGGCGTGGCCATGAGCTCGCGCAACCGGCTGCTCAGTACCGCCGAGCGCGACGCAGCGCGCGCCCTTCCGCGGGCGCTGCGCGCCATAGGCGCCGCCTTCGCCGCGGGCGAGCGCGATGCGGCGGTGCTGGTGGCGCGAGGCGGCGCCGAAATCGCCGCCGACGCGGGCCTGCGGCTCGACTACTTCCGCGCAGTGGACGGGGAAACCCTGCTGCCGGTGGCCCGCGCCGCGCCCGGCACGCTGTTTGCGGTGGCTGCGCTGGCCGGTGTGACCCGCCTGATTGACAACGCGCACGTGGATGCGCGGGGTAACTTTCGAATGTAAACTGAGGGCACCATGAGGCGTTGGAGTTGGGCAATCGTCGGAGTGGCGACGCTGGCGCTGGGCGTCGGTGCAGCCACGGCCTTGTTTAGTGTTGTGCACGCGGTGCTACTGGAGCCACTGCCCATTCCGCAGCCGGCGCAAGTGCTGACGGTCAGTGAAGCCAGCCGGCAGGTGCCCGCGCTGGCACTTTCGTATCCCGATTTTCTGGACCTGCGCTCGTCCAACCACACGTTTTCCTCCCTGGCGGCGACGCGGCCGTCGCTGATGGCGCTCACGCACCTGGGCGCGCCGGCGATGGTGGCGGGCGAGCGCGTAAGCGCTGATTATTTTTCGCTGCTGGGAGTGCGGCCGCAACTGGGGCGGGCGTTCCACGCGGCCGACGATGCCGAGGGCGCGGCGCCGGTGGTGGTGGTATCGGACCGGTTCTGGCGCGAGCGGCTCACCTCAGACCCCGCGTGGCTGGGGCGGGCGATCGAACTGGACGGCAGGGCGCGCACGATCGTCGGGATCATGCCGCCGGGCCTGCCGCTGGCGGGCGGCAGCGCTCAATTCTGGACGCCCATCGGGCCGTACATCGCCAGTCATCCCGGCCTCGACCGCCGCGGCTCGCGCGTGGCCATCACGGCGCTGGCGCGGCTGCGGCCAGGTGTAACGCTGGCGCAGGCGCGTGTGGATCTCGGCGCGTTGTCGGCACGGCTGGCCCGCGCCTACCCAGCCAGCAACGCCGGCATTTCCGCCGCGGCACAACCCCTGCTGGACAGCGTGGCGGGCAACGCCCAGCCCGTGCTGTGGGGCCTGCTGGTGGCCACCGGGCTGCTATTGCTGCTGGCCTGCGCCAACGTCGCCAATCTGCTGCTGGCGCACGGGGCGCGGCAGGTGCGGGAAGACGCAGTGCGCTCGGCCCTGGGGGCAACACCGATGCGTTTGCTGGGGCGGCGACTGCGGGAAAGCCTAGGGCTGGCGGCGATGGGCGTGGCGGCCGGATGCGGGTTGGCGCTCATGGCGCTGCACTCGGCCCCGGCGTTGCTGGCCTCGCTGCCGCGCACGCCACATCCGGGTCTCGATGCGCCGGTGCTGGGCTTTGCGGTGATCCTGGCTATCGGCACGGCGCTGCTGTGCGGGCTGGCGCCGGCGTTGGCTTCCGCGCGCACGCAGCCCGCGTCAGTTCTGGCACATGCAGGCGCGGGTGGCGTGGCTGCCGGACACCGCCGCCTGCGGGCGGCGCTGGTGGGCGGCCAACTCATGCTGGCCCTGCTCCTGATGACCGGAACCGGGCTGTTGCTGCGCAGCGTGGGGCGCCTGCAGGCGGTAGACCCAGGCTTCGTGCCTGAGGGCCGCCTCACCTTTGTGGTGGGTCTGCCCAGCGCCAGCTATCCCGGGCGCAGCGCGCAACTCGCTTTTTTCTCCCAAGCCGAGCAGCGCCTGGCACACCTGCCGGGCGTTACAGCGGCGGGTGGAGTCATGCCCCTGCCGTTTGCCATCGGTGGGATTCCGCAGCCAGTGAGCATACCCGGGGCGGCACCGCCACCGGGGCAGGCGCCCACGGCCGACATCGCCAACGTCCGCGGCGATTATTTCGGTGCCATGGGCGTGCCTGTGCTCAGCGGCCGGGCTTTCACTCCCGCCGACAATGGCACGAGTGCGCCCGTGGCTATCGTGGATGACGTCTTTGTGCGCCGCTTCTGGCCGGGAATCGGACTGGCGACTGCCCTCGGCAGGACGGTGGAGTTGGCCGGCGCCCGGCGCACGCTCGTGGGCATCGTCGGTCACGTGCGCGAGAGCGGGCTGATCGGACCCCTGGCGCCGGAGGCGTATGTGCCGCAGGCGCAGGCGCGGCTTTTCGTGGGCGCACTGTTTTTCGTGCTGCGCACGCCGCTGGCCGATCCCATGAGGTTGCGCGCGGCAGCGGCGGCGCAAATTGCTGCGGTAGATCCGAACCAGCCGATCGCGCAGCTGCAGACCATGGCGTCGCTGGTCCAGGCAACGCTTGCGCAGCCGCGCCTGGTTTTGTCGCTGCTTGAGATGTTCGCGCTGCTGGCGCTGGCGCTGGCGGCCCTCGGCGTGTACAGCGCGCTCAGCTACGCGGTGGCGCAGCGCACGCGCGAAATCGGCGTTCGCATGGCGCTGGGAGCGGAGCGGGGCCGCGTGGTGGGCGAGGTGCTGGCGAAGGGCATGCAACCGGCCTGGTGGGGTACCGCGGCGGGGCTTGCGCTGGCGCTGGGCTTGGGACAATTGGCGAGCGCGTTTCTACCGGATGTCAGTCCCCAGGATCCGCTCACGCTCACCGCCGCCGCGGTGATCCTGCTGGGGGTGGCCGCCGCAGCCTGCTTCATTCCCGCCCGCCGCGCTGCGCGCGTGGAGCCGCTCGCCGCGCTGCGGGAACCCTAGCTAGAGGGTTGCCAGACATGCTGTAGCTCAATGTTGGCGCGGGCCCCAGCGCGGCTGCTTCGCCCGGCTGGAACGGCGCAGGGCGAATTACGCCGCGCGCCCCGCCTAGGCTCGCGTCGCGGGGGCCGCGCCTGCGTAACGCCTCCGCGATGCACAGCGTCGCCTGGTTGCAGTGCGTGGCAGTTTGGGACTCCGGCTGGAACTCGGGTGCTTCCATAGCAAAATCCTGGGCGGCTCCCAGGCGGACCGGCGGGGAGCCGTTGAGCGTCTGCGGCTCCCAACTGAGCAGCGACTGCGCCGCAGGGCTCAGGCCACCGCCAGGGTCGCTCGTGAACAATCCCACCAACCAGCCAAAGCAGCAATGACCCTCGGGGTCAGGTGCAGCGGCCGGATTGTTCAGCACGTAGCTGTGCAGGTTCAGCGATTGCGGGTTCTCGAGATTGGCATAGGGCGTGGCCGCGGGCGTGGCGCTCCAGTCGGGGGTGAAGCGGCCGAGGTTCGAGGAGTAGTAGCGGGCGCCGAAGGGCCAGCTCGTGTCCGTCTCGATCACCACGCCGCTCGCGTTCGCTACCTTGCTCCGAAGCTGAGCAGGACCTTACCGCCCTGGCGGCTCTGGGCCATCTTCAGGGCGCCGTTGAAGTCGTCGAGCGGGAAGCGGTCGGTGATGAACAGCGTCGGGTCAAGCAGACCGGCGGCCATCATGCGCAGCACGTTGGGATAGGTGCCGTAGCCGGTGTTGCCCATGGCGCCAATGATGTTGGCCTTCTTGACCTGGTAGGTCTCCAGAAAGACAGGCGGGCGGGCCGGGTCGCGGCCAATCACCACGATCTGGCTGCCGTTGGCCGCACAGGCCTCCATGGCCGGGAGGCTGGAGTGGAACGCGCCGGCGCACTCGACCTGAACATCGGCGCCAGCGCCGCCTGTGGCTTCCAGAATGATGGCCGCCGTGGCGGCGGGCTCGGCGGCGTCGTAGACAGCGTGCGCGCCCACTTTGGCGGCAAGGGCGCGGCGACCGGCATTGCGCTCGAAACACAGCACCCGGGCGGCGCCGGTGGCGCGCAGCAGTTGGATCACCGCCAGCCCAATCGAGCCCGCGCCGAACACGGTGGCATAGGCGCCGGGCTTGATGCGCGCCGCGCATTCAAACAGCGCGTTGTAGCCCACGGTGAAGGGCTCGATGACCGCGCCGGCTTCGAGTGTTTTGGCTCTCGAACCGAAACGCTCGACCAGATGGTTGATCTTCCAGCAGTTGCTCTCGGGCACGCGCAGCAGCTCGGCGCAGCCGCCGTTCATCGTGAAGCCGACGTCGTCGAGGTTCTCGCACTGGTTGGGGAAGCCGCGGCGGCAGGCCTCGCACTTGTGGCAGCAGACCATGTCGTCGAGACAGACCAGATCGCCGGGCTGGAGATAGCGCACGTTGGCGCCGGCGGCGATGACCTCACCGGAAACCTCGTGGCCGGGCACGCTGGGGAATTTCGCGGTGCCGGGATATTGCATGTAGCCGTCCCCATCAGTTTCGAAAAAGTGCAGGTCGCTACCGCACAGGCCGGCAGCGCCAACCTTGAGAATGACGTCGTCGGGACCAGGAGTGGGGTCGGGCAAGGTGGCGACCGAAGCCGAGGGGTGCTTCCAGCAGGAGCTGCCCACGCGGGCCAGGTGAGTGCGGTTTTCTTCCGGTGTGACGGCATAGCCAGGGCGCGGAGACCACTCCGCCGAGATGATCGCGGCTTTCATAGTTGTTGTCGTTTCCTCAGGAGTTCAGTTTCTGCAAGCGGCGCACTGCTTCATCCAGGGTGGAGTCCACCTTGGAGAAGCAGAAGCGGATCTGATCCGCGCCGAGCGCAGGGTTGTGAAAGAAGCTGGAACCAGGCACGGTGGCCACGCCCAGGGCGCGCACCAGCCAGCGGGCAAACTCCTCGCCCGGGCAGCGGTCGCGATAGGGGGTGACCTCGGCCATCACATAATAGGCACCCTCAGGCAGCTCGCAGCGCAGCCCCGCGGCTTGCAGCGCGGGCACAAAACGCTGGCGGCGGGCGGTGTAGTCGGCGGCCAACTGGCGGCAGTAGTCGTCGCCGTGGTCGAGGGCGTGAGCGGCGCCGAGCTGCAGCGGCGCGGGTGCGCCCACGGTCAAAAAGTCGTGCACCTTGCGGATGCCGCCCGCCAGGCGCTCGGGCGACAGCGCCCAGCCCACCCGCCAGCCCGTGACGCTGAAGGTTTTCGAGACGCCGCTTATCGTAATCGTGCGTTCCGCCATGCCCGGCAGCGTGGCGATGGGAAGGTGGGGACGGCCGTCGTAAATGATGTGCTCGTAGATCTCGTCGGTGATGGCGAGGCAATCCCATTGCACGCATAAATCGCGGATGAACTCGAGCTCGGCGCGGGTGAAGACCTTGCCGGTGGGATTGTTGGGCGAATTCACGATGATGGCGCGGGTCTTGGGATTGAAGGCGGCAGCCAACTGGGCGCGGTCGAAGGACCAGCCTTGGGGTCCGGGCCGCAAGGTCACAAAGCGCGGCACCGCACCGCTGAGAATCGAATCGGGACCGTAATTTTCGTAAAAAGGCTCGAAGATGACAGTCTCGTCGCCGGGGTTGAGCACCGCCATCAGCGTCGCGATCATGGCCTCGGTGGAGCCGCAGCAGACGGTGACATGGCGGTCGCCGACGTCCATGCCGTACCAGCGCTGGTATTTGGCCGCGATGGCGGTGCGCAGCAGCGGGTCGCCCCAGGTGACCGCGTACTGGTTGAGGTCGTCGCGGATCGCCTGGATGGCGGCCTCTTTGATCAAGGCGGGCGCGGCAAAGTCAGGGAACCCCTGGGCCAGGTTGACGGCGTTGTGTTCCTGGGCCAGGCGGGTCATCTCCCGGATGACGCTTTCGGTAAAGCGCTCGGCGCGCTGGGAGACACCACGGAGGGAGGAAGCGGCGGGGGCCGCGACTGGGGGACTCATGAGCGTTTGTTCTCCAGACGTTGGGGGGTGGGCTGCCCCCAGCCGTTGCCCGCGGGCGCGGTCTGGCGGGCGGGGCCGTGGACCGGCACCGCCTCGCGGGGGCAGGCCTGCGTAAACGGATCGTCATGGCCGGGGACGATGACGCCGGTGAAGCGGTCGAGGCGCTGGCGCGAGCGCGCAAACTGTGCGCGGTTGTGCGGCGGCATGTCGTAGCCGACAGCGGAATCATCGGCAAAGGCGCGGGCATCGCCGGCGATCAGGTAAGGGCCTTCGGCGCCGCGCACCTGCACCGACAAATGGCCGGGGGTGTGGCCGGGGGTGGGCAGAATGCGCAGCCCGTCCACATCCAGATCGCCGTTTTCCCACCAGCGGTAGCGGCTGTGATCGCCCAGAATCGCCGGGTCCCACATCCATTGCAGCAGTTGCAGCACCCGCGCCTCGTCCATGCGGTCGAACTCCTCCTCGGTCGCCTCCGGGTAAAAGGTGCGGAACACCTCGCGCCGGGTCTCGCCGCCGCACACGGACTCATAAATGGAAACAGCCCAGTCGAAGTCGAGTTTGGAACCGTATACCCAGGCTTCGGGAAACAGGAAATTCCCGCCGCAGTGATCGAGGTGGTAATGGGTGTTGATGACACCGTTAATCCCGCTGGGCGGCACGCGCAGGCGCTGCAGGGCGTCGAGCAGCAAGGTGTCATGCTGCGGGAAACAGGTATCCACGATGATGTGGCGGGGCGCGGCGCGGTTGCCGGGCACGCTGGTCAACAGCACCGAGCAGGCCTGCAGGGGCAGACCGGGCACGAGCACGTGGACGTTCCAGCGCAATGGGCTCATGCCGCCCCCACTTCCTGAGGGGTTGCGAGGCGCGGCTGCGGCGTCAGGGGCAGGCGCACCAGAAAACTGCTGCCCTGGCCGGGGCGGCTGGCAACTTCGACCGAGCCTCCGTGGGTCTCGGCCACCCATTTCACGATGGGCAAGCCCAAACCGCAACCCTCGACGCCCGCCGCGCTGTGAGTGCGGGATTTGTCGGCGCGGTAAAAGCGATCGAAGATGTGGGGCAGATCCTCGGCGGCGATGCCGATGCCGCTGTCGCGCACCAGCAGCCGGGCCTCGATGCGGCCGCGGGTGGTGGCGGCGCGTTCGACGCGGACCTCAATGCGCCCCCCGGCGGGGGTATATTTGACCGCATTGTCAATCAAGTTCAGCACCAGCTGGCGCAACCGCAGGCTGTCGGCCCGGAGCGGCACCGGCGCGGCCGTTTCCGCCCGCAGCTCGAGATTGCGGGCCTGGGCCACCGCCCGCATTTGCTCCACCAAGTCGCGCACCAACTCGTTCAAGTCCATGGCTTCCAAGCGCGGACGCATCTCCCCGGCATCCGCCTGGGCCAGCAGCAGCAGGTTGCGGATCATGCGGTTCAGCCGGTCAATCTCCTCCAGATTGCTCTCCAGCACCCGGCGGCACTCTCCCAGCGGCGCGCGGGCAATCAAGGCCAACTCCGTCTCCCCCTGCATGGCCTGCAGGGGCGTGCGCAGCTCGTGGCTGACGTTGGCGGCGAACTCATTCATTTTAGCGAAAGATTGCTGCAAGCGCGCAATCATGGCGTTGAAGGTCTCCGCCAACTCGTCCAACTCGTCGCCGCGGCCGCGGGTAGGGAGGCGGCGGCTGAGATTGGAGGCGGTAATGGACTGCGCCGCGTGGGTCATGTCAGTCACCGGCTTCAGGGTCCGCTTGGCCATCACCGAGCCCCCCACCGCGCTCAGCACTACGGTCACGGGCAGCAGCATCAGCATCACCCACAAAAACGTGTCCTGGGCGTCGTTGATCGGCTTCAGCCGGGTGCCGATGCGCATGAGATAGCGATGGCCATTCGGGCCGCGCAGGACCGTGTTGACGAAGCGCATTTGCTCATCGCGCCGCCCGCCTTCGGTGATAAACGTGGGCGGGGACTCCATCGCGGCCAGGTTTTTCAGCAGCTTGGGCTCGACCGAATAGCCAAACGCGGTCAACTCGGGCGACGATTTGACCGGAACGCCTTCATTATTCAGAATTTGCGAAACATTGAAGATGGTGTTCAGGTCGTAGCTCTGGTCCTGGGTTTCGGCGCCGGCGGCGAGCACCGGCTTGCCATGGTCAAAGCGGATGTACTGCTTGACCAGGGCCGCCTCGTTCTGTAATTCGTTGTCCACGTTCCAGAACAGAATCCAATTGAGGGTGAAATACAGCAGCCCCGCAGCGAGAAACAACAGCAGACTGAACACGATGGTGTACTGAAAGGTGAGCTGGCCGCGAGTCGAACTGGGACGCCAGACGAGCCGTGACACCAGGCGCAGATGCCGGAGCTTCATGCTGACGCGACCTCGTCTTTGAGCATGTATCCTACCCCGCGCACGCTGTGCAGCAGTTTTTGCGCCCGGTCTTTGTCGATTTTGTTGCGCAAGAAGCTAATGTAGACGTCGATTACGTTGGTGAAACTGTCAAAGCTGGCATCCCAAACGTGCTCCGCGATCATCGTGCGCGTAACGACCTGATTGGCATTGCGCATCAGGTACTCCAGCAGCATAAACTCCTTGGGCGACAGATCCAAATCACAATTGGCGCGCGAGGCCTTGTGTTTGACAGGATCCAGCACCAGATCGGCCACCTGCAACTGGATTTTCATCTCGCGCCACTCGCGCCGCAGCAGCGCCCGCACCCGCGCCCGCAACTCGGCGAAAGCAAAAGGCTTGATGAGGTAGTCGTCGCTGCCAATCTCAAGGCCGCGGACGCGATCTTCGACGGAAGCCTTGGCGGTCAGAATGAGGATGGGGACATTCGGATTTTTCTTACGTACACTGGACAAAACAGAAAAGCCGCTCACCTTGGGGAGCATCAGGTCGAGAATGATGAGGTCGTACGCACTGCTTTCGGCCAGAAACAGCCCTTCCTCGCCGTCGGAGGCGAGATCCACGGCGAATTGCTCTTGTTGCAGCCCCTTTTTGATGAACTGGGCGACTTTGTGCTCGTCTTCAACCAGCAGAATGCGCATCGTGGAGCAGCTCCCGAGCTCGAGGGGCCGAGAAGGCGGCCTGCTATGAGTATAGAATCAACCGTGATGGCGTGGTGCATTCGGGAAGGTTGGGCCGTTCTGGTGGCAGCCGCGGCAATGTTTGGGTTCCTGGCAGTGCTGGCCGCCCCAGGGCAGGCGCCGCTGACGGGCCCGCTGCCGCAAGCCAAGGAATTGGTCGAATGGGGACGGCTGAAGGAGGCGCGGGCGCTGTTAGAACGAGCGAGTACCGATGCCGGAAACGACAAGAATGCCCCTCTACTTGCGTATCTCGGTCACTTGGACGCACAATTTGGGGACCTGAAATCCGCCCGCGCGCTCACCAAGGAAGCCGTGAAAGTGGACGCAAACTGCGCCACCTGTCATCTCTACCGCTTTGAGGCCATGGCGCTGCACGCGGAGACGCTGAACCAGGTGCGTGCCCTGCTGGCGCTGCATGGCATCAAAAAGCAACTTGAAAAGGCGGAAGCGCTGGCCCCCAATCTCGGTGACGTGCAGTGGGGCTGGATTCAACTCGATCTCTCCCTACCAGCCGCCGTGGGCGGCAGCAGCCGGGCGGCCCTGGAGCACGCCACCATCCTGAGCCGCATTGACCCGGTGGATGGGCACTTGGCGCGGGCATCGATTTTTGCCTCGCAGGGCCATCCGGACCAGGCGCTCGCCGAGTACCGGGCAGCGGCCGAGCAGCATTCCAACGACCCTCGGGGCGTATTTGCCCTGGGCAAAGCCCTCTATCAACGTGCCGACTACGCCGGTGCCGCCGCGCCGCTGCGGCGGGCCTGGGATTTGAACCATGCTTCGGCCCTTTACGGCGCCTACCATGCCGCCAACCTTGTGCGCTTGCAGAGGCTCGCGGAGGGGCGCGCGGTGCTGGCGGCGGCCCAGCAGGGGCATCCCAACAGCCGCTTGGGCGATTTCCTCACCGGGCAGGCGCTGGCCGACACGGGCCAGGATTTTGACTGGGCGAAGCAGTTGCTGCAACGATACCTGCAAGTCCCGCCCGAGCCCGGACAGGCCACCGCGGCGGAGGCCGAAGCCCTGCTGCAAAAGGTGGCGGGGGGGCACGGATGAGGGGCTGCGGGACGTCGCGCTATCGGCGGCGGCGGCCGGCCAGCAAGGCCGCGCCGGCAGGGTAAATCTTACAAAAGGTGCGATGCTCGGCCGCCACGGGCCGCAACCCTACACTACAGCGGCTCCCGGTGCCATGGAAACGCGGCCGTTGGGTTCTGGCACCCCGCGTGCAGTAGGAATGGTATGCCCCGCCGAATCCCAGGCCGGTCGGGCGGCGTTCTGATCGAGCTCACCCTCGCCGCCCCAGTGCTACTGCTTCTGATACTCGGCTGCGCCGAGATGGCCTGGACGGCCTACACCTACCGCTTCGTTGAATCCGCCGCCTGTTCCGGCGCGCGCTTCGCCATGGTGCGGGGCAGCAATTGCGAACGCGGCAGTGAAGGCTGCCCCGCCACCTCCGGTCAAATCCAGGATTTCGTGCGCACGCTCGCCCCCAGCGCGATTGACCCGGCCGCGGTAACCGCGACCGCGACGTGGACGCCGAATCACAAACCCGGCAGCTCAGTCAACGTCACGGTCCTGTACCCCTTTTTCAATCTGGAACTACCCTCCCAGCCCCCGGCGTTTCTCTCCGTCCAAAGCTCTTGCGAGATGGTGATCTCGCAATAGCGGCATGACCGGTCCTGATGCGATCAAATGTAACAAAATGTTTGATGACTGACCTCCGAATGCCAACTTATTCCCCTGCGAAGCGTCCGAAAACTCTTGTGCCTCATAGCCTCGGACCGTATGGCGGGGCACGTGCTGAAGGTTTGGGTGTGAGAGGGAAAGAAAGCCATAGTCGCGCCGCCATAGTCCGTCGCAGGCACTGCCGCGCCCGTCAGCAAAGCGGACAAGCGATCGTGGTCGGCGTGGTCTTCCTGATGGTGCTGATGGGCATGGCTGCGCTGGGGGTGGATGTAGGCGTGTTCCGCGTACAGCAAAGCAAATTGCAAACCGTCGCCGATGGCGCCGCGCTCGGCGGCGCCGCCGAGATCCCCTACGGCGACGTAGCCGCAGGCGCCCAGAATGCCGCCGCCCTCGACGGCTTTGTCAGTGGATCCAGCGGGGCCACGCTGACCGTAAATAATCCCCCGGCAAGCGGACCTCACGCTGGCGAAGACCAGTATGTCGAGGTCATCGCCACGCAAGCGCAGACCACGATGTTTATGAAATTGTTCGGGTACAGCTCCCTGAACCTCAGTGCCCGAGCGGTGGGTTATCTGGGCAACGGACCCGCGTGCGCCTACGCACTGGATCCGTCGGCAACGGGAGCACTGCTGGTGAACGGTTCGTTCAACATTCAGATGCAGTGCACCGTGTACGTGGACTCCAGCAGTGCGCAAGCCCTGGAGGCCAATGGCGTCGGAACCTTGAGCGCCCAATCCATCGGCGTGGTGGGCGGTTCGCTGGAAAATGGGTCAGTCACCGTGACCCCAGAGCCGGTAAGCGGCATGGTCCCGCTCAGCGACCCGCTGTCGTACTTGAACCCGCCTTCGACCTCGGGGCCTTGCACAAGCCCCACCGTCATCAACGGCTCGGGCACGGCCACACTACAGCCCGGCGTGTACTGCAGCACGCTGATCATCAACGGCAGCCCTTCCGTCACCTTTCAGTCCGGCACCTACGTGTTCAAAAGCGGCATTATCATGAATGGCACGCCCACGCTCACGGGCACGGGGGTGACATTTTACAATGCCTCGGGCGGTTTTACGCTCAACGGCAGTAGCACCTCGAACCTCAGTGCCCCGACCACCGGGCCCTATGCCGGCATTCTGCTGTTTCAGTCGCGCAGCGACAGCTCCCAGGTTACCGTCAATGGAAGCAACACGAGCGTGCTGAATGGCGCCATCTACGCCGCCGACGCCCGCATCGTGGATAACGGCAGCGGCACCGCCTCCACGTACAGCATCCTGGTGGGCGATACCATCACGATCAACGGCTCGGCGTCACTCAACGACGATTACACCTCGCTGCCGGCGGGCTCGCCGATCAAGGCGGCGGTCCTGGTGGAGTAGACAATGCGGGATGCAACGAAACCAGCTGTGGCCGAAGTGCAGGCCGCCCGGCAAAGCCGGACCAGGCGAACGCGAAACAGCCGAGGTCAGGCGTTGGCGGAGACTGCCCTGCTGCTGCCGCTCCTGCTGCTACTCATGCTGGGCGTGGAGGAATTGGGGCGGCTGACCTATACCGGCATTGTTACGGAAAATGCGGCCCACGCCGGCGCGCTGTACGGGGCGGAAAGCAGTGTCAACGCGGTGGACAACACCGGCATGGTCAGCCAGGCGCTCGGCGCCGGAAAAGAGCTGAGCAGCCTCACCGCCAGCGCGACGCACGCGTGCACCTGCGCCAACGGCGCCAGCGCCCCGGGCTGTTCGTTAGGCGAGTGCGTTGGCAGCCGACTACTGGTGTACGCGCAAGTGAACACCAGTGCTGTATTCACGCCCATCTGTGGGCTGCTGGGCTGGCCCGGCCCGATTACGCTGCACGCCCAAGCCGACATCCGCGCCCGACCGTGAATGGCACCATGCCTCCCCGCACCCATGTGGCACGGCCACCTCTTTCCGGAGCCGCCCTCCCGTTACCCCCCCAACGCGCAAGCGCGTTGGGGGCCCCGGCGCTAGTCGAGCTGTGGGCGGGCCGGCAACGGACGCCCGCTGGCGCTCAGGGTGTCTCCAAGTTGCCGCGTTACGTCTCCATAGGCACCCGCACCCGGCGGCGCAGCAGCGGCGGCGCGATGGTGGAGTTCGCCCTGGTTGTCCCAATACTGCTGACGCTACTGTTGGGCGTGGTGGAGCTGGGCTGGGGTCTGTACACCTATCATTTTCTGGAAAGCGCGGCCTGCCAGGGGACCCGCTACGCCATCGTGCGCGGCGCCGATTGTACCAGTTGGGCCAGCGCCTGCCCTGCCAGTGCCAGCGACGTTCAGACGTTTGTGCGCAGCCTGGCACCGGGAGCCATTGACACTTCCGCGCTGAAGGTGACAACCACCTGGACGCCCGACGATACCCCTGGCAGCGAAGTCAGCGTCACGGTGCAGTACAACTTTAGTTTGGATGTCCCCTTCGTGCCGTCGGCTGTGCTGGCAATGAAGAGCGCTTCGCAGATGGTGATCTCGCAATAGCGCCTGCCCGTCCCCGGTTCGGGCCCACTGGTCACAAAGGCCAAACGGCGCGAACGCGCATGTCGTATTAATAGGGTATGAGAACCCTGCTGACGTGCCTTTTGCTTTCCCTGGCGGCAGTGGCGCAGACCTACGGCTGGCCTGCCTACGGCGGCACCGTGGCTGGAACGCGCTACTCCGCCGCCAAACAGATCACGACCGCCAACGTAGCCCAGCTGCAGGTGGCGTGGACTTTCCACACGCACGAGCTGGCCGGGCTTGACCGTGACCCGCAGGCGCTGGCCTTTGTGGAGTCCAAGGCGGCGTTTGAGGCCACGCCGATTCTGCACCGAGGCGTGTTGTATCTCTCCACTCCGCTCGATGTGGTCTTCGCGCTGGATGCCCGCACCGGCGCCGAACGCTGGAGCTATAACCCCCATCTGCACCGCCTCGGCTATTCCGAAGTGTCCTCGCGCGGCGTGGCGTACTGGCAGGGCAAGGGCCGCGGCACCTGCGCGGCGCGGGTATTCATCGGCACTCTCGATGCCCGCTTGATCGCGCTCGATGCCGCCACCGGCAAACCCTGCGCAGATTTTGGCCAGCAAGGCACGGTGGACCTGACGCGGGGCGCGGACGTGGCCGAACCCGGCCAATACCAGATCACGTCGCCCGCCACCGTCATCGGCAACCGCGTCGTGGTCGGCTCCTCGATCGGCGACAATCGCGCCGTCAGCCTGGCGCGGGGCGTGGTGCGCGCCTATGGCGTGCGCAGCGGAAAACTGACCTGGACCTGGGACCCGATCCCGTGGGCAGTGCGCCAGAACCCGCGCACCGGCGCCGCCAACGCCTGGAGCGTGATTGCGGCCGATCCCGCGCACGGGCTGTTATTCGTACCCACCGGCAGCCCCAGCCCCGACTATTACGGCGGCAAACGCCTGGGCAACGATGCCGACGCCGACTCGGTGGTGGCGCTGCGCGCCTCCGACGGCAAAAAAGTGTGGGCGTTCCAACTTACCCACCACGATCTGTGGGACTATGACGTGGCCGCCGAGCCGCTGCTGTTCACCTGGAAGGATGGCACGCCCGCCCTCGCGGTGACCAACAAGTCCGGTAATGTTTTCGTGCTCAACCGGCTCACCGGCGAGCCCTTGGTGCCGGTGAGCGAGCGCCCGGCGCCGCAGAGCGATGTGGCCGGCGAACACACCTCACCCACGCAGCCGTTTTCGGCGCTGCCACCGCTGGCGCCGCAGACGGCGCTGACGGCGGGTCACATTTTCGCCATCAACGCCGCCGAGCGCTCCTGGTGCGAAGCGCAGCTCAAGGGCGTGCGCAATCGGGGTATCTACACGCCGCCGAGCCTGCAAGGCTCGCTTACCGAGCCCGCCAATATTGGGGGCGCGAACTGGGGCAGCATGGCTTATGATCCCGAGCGGCATTTGCTGATCGCCGACGTCAACAACCTGGTGGCCTACTCGAGGCTGATCCCGCGGGATGAATTCAACCCCCACTATGAGCAGGCGCACCCGGTGCCCAACCGCATCAGCGGCGAGTTCGCTCCACAACGGCAAACGCCTTACGGTTTGTATCGCTCCCTTCTGCTCTGGCAAGGCAAGGTGCCGTGCAACCAACCGCCCTGGGGCATGGTGGTGGCACTGGATCTCTACAACGGCACCATGGCCTGGCGGGTGCCGCTGGGCACGATGATCCACGGCCAGATGACCGGCTCCCCCAACCTCGGCGGCCCCATGGCCACCGCCGGAGGGCTGGTGTTCACCGCGGCCGCGATGGACGATACGTTGCGGGCGTTCGATTCCTCCACAGGAAAGCGCGTGTGGGAGGCGGTGCTGCCCGCCGGCGGGCAATCCACACCCATGACCTACATGCTCGGCGGGCGGCAGTACGTGGTGATTTGCGCCGGGGGCCATGGCAAACTGGGTACGAAGCTGGGCGATAGCGTGATCGCCTACGCGCTGCCGGAGGCGGCACGGCCACCTCGTTCTGGAGCCGCACTCCCCTTGGAGTTGCCGCGTTAGGCTGCCGCGCTATGCTGGGGCGATGCGGACAGCCTTGATTCTGTGGATGCTGGCGCTGGGGTTGGGAGCACAGAGGCTACGCATCCGCGGCGTCGTGGTCGCGGGCAATGGGCTGCCGGTGGCCGGCGCCCGCGTGACGGCGGGCACGGCGCGCACGCAAACGGACGACGAGGGGAAATTCGCGCTCGCGGGCGGCGCGGGGGTCTCCGTCACGATCATTGCTGCCGGCTATTCGCCCGCCATGGCCACCTCAGGCTCGCAGCCGCTGCGCATCGTGCTGCACGCAGCGCCGCTGGCCGAGGCGGTCACAGTGACCGCGACGGCACGCAACCAGTCCGCGGCCTCCGTGCCACTGCAAACGGTGGTGATGGGGCGGGCGCGCCTGCAGGCCGCCGCCCCGCCCAACGCGGACGCACTTTTGCGCCGCTTTCCCGATCTGGAGATGTTTCGCGAATCGGACTCGCTGAGCGCCCATCCCACGACCCAGGGAGTGGCGCTGCTGGGCACGGGCACGAGCGGTGCCAGCCGGGCCCTGGTGCTGCTCGACGGCGTGCCGCTGAACGACTTTTATGGCGGCTGGGTGGACTGGCTGCGAGTGCCGGATGAGGATCTGGCCTCGATCAGCGTGGTTTCGGGTGGCGCCTCGCCGCTCTATGGCAATGACGCGTTGTCAGGCGTAATCGGTATGGAGACGCGCGCAGCAACGGCCACGCACCTTGATCTGCGCACCGGCGGCGGAGGGTTGGGCACGGCGCTGGCGGATGGCGCGGGCGTGGTTGCCGGGCGCTCGCTGGCCTTGGCGGTGCGCGGGCGCGGTGTGCACGTGAGCGGCTACGTGCCCGCGGCCAATCCCGGCGCGGTGGATGACGATGCCGGCGTGGCCGCCCAGGACTGGGCGCCGGTGCTGAGCTGGACGGCCTCGCCGCACGCCGTCTTCAGCTTGTCGAGCGAGTATTTTGCTGAAAACCGTCGCAACGGCACGGTGCTCGAGGTCAACGGCACCCGCCTGCGCCAGATCGCGATGCGCGCCACCGTCGAAGCGCGCGGCGTCTGGGACGGTAGCGTGTTCGATCAATCGGAGGACTTCGATTCGACCTTCACCGCGATCTCGCCCGACCGCAATTCCGAACACCTCGTGCTGCAGCAGCAGGTGCCCTCGCGCGCCCACGGCGCCGGGCTCGATTGGTCCCTCGGCGGCGCGCAATGGAACCTGGTGGCCGGCGGTTCCTACACCTCCATCGCCGCCGTGGACAACGAAATGACTCCCGCCTACACCACCCAGGCCACGCGTGAAGAAAACGGCCGGCAGCGCGTCGGCGGCGGCTTTGTCGAGGCGAACTGGTCGCCGCGCCCCGTCTGGAGCTGGACGGCCACCCTGCGCCGCGACGGTTGGTCCAACTTCGACGCCTTTCAAAACACTCCCACCGGCCTGACGCCGGACCCCAAGCGCTCCGCCGGCGCCTGGAGTCCATCCCTCGGCACGGTCTGGCAGGCGCGGCCCTGGCTGTCGCTGCGCGCCTCCGGCTACGAATCGTTCCGCGCGCCCACGCTCAACGAGCTCTATCGCCCCTTCCGCGTCGGCAACGTCCTTACCGAGGCCAACCCGCTGCTGGCCGCCGAGCGCTATCGCGGCGCGCAGGCAGGCGCGGTCGCAGAGCTGGCCGGCGGCCTTTCGCTGCGGGCCACCTATTTCGATGGCATCATCAGCAATTTGGTCACCAGCGTGACGCTCTCCTCGACCCCGGTGCTGATCACGCGCCAGCGCCAGAATGTGGACCGCGTCCGCCCGCGTGGTGAAACCCTCGGCGCCCAATGGCGCCCTCGCCCCGCGCTCGCCTTCTGGGCCGACTACACCCGCCTCAATGCCCGCGTGCTCAGCGCCGCGCAGCTTGGACTGGCCGGCCTAGCGCCGCCCCACGAGCCCGCCAACAACTTCGATGCGCAGGCGCTCGTCACCCATGATGCCTGGACGTTCTCCGCCACCGAACGCTTCGGCGGCTCCAGTTTCGATGACGACCTGAACCAGTTCGTGCTGCCCTCGTTCTGGACCACCAACGCCTTCCTCAGCCGCAGCTTCGGCCGCTGGTCGCCCTATGTGGCCGTCACAAATCTGTTCGGCCGCCGCTTCGCCGTCGAACTCACCCCCGACACCCTGCTCAGCGCCCCCCGCGCCCTCACCGCGGGCGTGCGCGTGCACTGGGGCGGGGAATAAACCGCAGAAATGTTCGCCGCGAAAGGCTGCGCAACTCCAATGTTGGCGCGGGCCCCAGCGCGGCTGCTTCGCCCTGCTGGAGCTGCGCAGGGCGAATTGCTTCGCCCTGCTGGAGCTGCGCAGGGCGAATTGCGCCGCGCGCCCCGCTTATGCTCGCGTCGGGTTGCCCGCCCTGTTGTGAGTGCGCAGGTCGGGTTGCCCGCCCTGTTGTGAGTGCGCAGGGCGGGTTGCCCGCCCTGTTGTGAGTGCGCAGGGCGGGTTGCCCGCCCTGTTGTGAGTGCACAGGGCGGGTTGGGGGCCCTTGGCCCCAACCCGACGCTGCGCCTCGCTCCCACCCCAAGGCGCTTGCGCCTTGGGGGCCCCGGGGCTCCCACCCCAAGGCGCTTGCGCCTTGAGGGCCCCGGGGCTGGGGCCGCGCCTGCATGTTTCCCCGGGGGCGCTCGCTGGGACGCTCGCCCGTGCCGAATTTCGCAGCCCTGCGCGGCGATTTTGCCCGCGGTGCAAAGCGGCGCGACCCCCGCGACTTTGCCGCTCTCTAGCTTCCGCCACGGCGATAGTAGCCCCGGCGGGTGAGCGCCCGCAGGTGCTTGTGATGCGGGTCTTTCACCTCCACGCGGATGGCGTGGTAGCCGGGCGCGGGCTGGTTGGACTGGTAAATCAGGCTGTACTGCAGGCGGATATCCTGCGCCACCTTGCGCGTGATGACGTTCACCTGGCTCAGATTCTTGGGGAAATATGCCGCCCCGCCGGTCCAATCGGCGATGGCGTGCAGCGCGCGCGCGTTTTCGTTGCGCACAAAGCTGTCGTCACCGCGGTCGAATAGCCCGATGCAGTAGACCATCGGCGCGTCCTGCGCCTGCAAAATCGTCTCCGTCTGCTCCAGGCTGTGGGCGCTTGAGTCATCTTCGCCGTCGCTGATCAGCAGGATCACTTTCTTCGGCCGCCTGGCGAAGCGGTTCATGTACTCGACGCCGCGGATCACGGCATCGTACATGGCGGTCGAATAGGCGGGATGGATCGCGCCCAAGCCCCGTTCCAATACGGCGATGTTATTGGTGAACGGCGCCACCAGATGGTACAGGTCATTGAACTTTACGATGAACGTCTCATCCTGGGGATTACCCGCCCGCACGAAATTCAGCGCCGCCTCGTCCACCTGAACGCGCTTGGACGCCATGCTGCCGCTGTTGTCCACCAGGATGCCTTGCGAAATGGGCGCATCGCCGCTTGAAAACGAGTCGATCTTCTGAACCACGCCGTTTTCATAAACCGTAAAACCGGAGGCGGGCAAATCCGTAACCGCACGACCGTGCCGGTCGAGCACGCTGACCTGCACCAGCACTTCACCCACCTCGGCATGGAAAACCGGAATCGAGGGCTGCTGGGTCCAGGCAGCGGCGAGCAGAAACAGGGACAGGGCAACAACCCGGAAATGGAGAGGCATGAAGCTGAAGCCATTATCGCATCGGGCGCCGCGGCAGCCGCGCCGAAAGGTTCTTGAAGGCGGGGTAGGCGGCCACGAACGACAGCGTCAGCGCGAAGCTGGCGAAGGTGCGGAGCAGAAAGCCATGAAACACCGCCGCCTCCAGCCCCAGCGTCGTCCCGCAGATCAAGGCGCAGGCCGCCAGCACCTGCCAGGCGGTGCGCTGGCGCGCCCAATCCTGCAGCCACAACCCGCCGCGCAGCAGTGCGGCCGTGCCGGCCAGCGCTCCCAGTAGCAGAATCGGCCCGGCCGGCCACCACACCTGCAGAAAGCGGATCACCAGGCTGTGCAGAATGTAAAAGACCAGGGAGTTGGCGCCCCAATAGCGCAACTCGGCCCAGGGCGCCGGACGGCGAACCGGCCGGTGTGCCAGCCAATAGCGGAACAGATCCAGCAGCAGGGCCGCCCAGGCGAGCCCGAGCAGCCAGTAGTCCGGACTCATCCAGAACTTGTTGAACTCAAAGCCGCGCGTGGCCACCAGCAGCGCGCACGCCCCCAGCGCCCCAGCCCACACGGCCACGCGCATGCGCCGGGCGGGATAGTGCTTCAGGTGCGCACCCAGCAGGTAAAACGTCAACCACGGCAGCAGCGGAAACAGTCCGGGGGCAAGAAAAAACGACGAGACGCCTCCGGCGGCAATTTTCCAATAGAGCACGTGGGCGTTGAGCCAGTGGAGGGCATAGGGCAGCGGAAAAAGCCAAGTCCAAAAGCGCGGCAGCAGCCAGCGTAGCGCCAGCATGGCCAGCATGGCCATGCCCGCGCTCTGAAACACGTCCGCCTGCCACAGCGTGCCCTGCACATAGTTGTTGGCGAAGCCGGCGAAGATCAAGAACAGGCCATTGGCGGCGATGCGGGCCTCATCGCCGCGCGCGCGGGCGGTGATGTGCCACAGGTTCATGCCCGTAGAGGCGAAAAACAGCACCGAAGCCTCGGTGCCGATGGCCAGCCAGCGGGCATGCGGCAAGGGCACGTGCGCCACCACCATCAGCAGACACGCCAGCCCTTTGATCATGTCCACGGCGTCGTCGCGCAGAACACGTTTGCCGTACAGCGGTTGCAGCGACGGAGGCGGAACAGCGGAAGTCATGCCGGCTGGATGCTTTACAATCGTCTCTCATGCCCGAGACGATGGTCGAGGCGGATCAGGTTACAAAAGTATACCCGGTGGGACAGGTGCAGGTCCAGGCGCTGCGCGGAGTTTCGCTGCAGATCGCGGCGGGCGAATTTGTCGCCATCGAAGGGAGTTCGGGCAGTGGCAAGAGCACGCTGCTGCACGTATTGGGCGGGCTCACGCGACCCACCTCGGGCCGCATCCTGATTCAAGGGAACGAATACGGCTCGCTCTCCGACGCACAGCGCACCGCCCTGCGGCGCCGCTCGATTGGGATCGTGTTCCAAAAGTTCAATTTGCTGCCCACCCTCGATGCCGCCGGCAACATTGCCATCGCGCGCGAAATTGCCGGCTCCCCCGCTCTGCCGCCGGGCTACCCGGAGAGCCTAATCCAACTTTTGGGCCTCGGCGGCCGCCTACAGCACCGTCCCACCCAGCTTTCCGGCGGCGAACAGCAGCGGGTAGCGATCGCGCGAGCGCTCATCAACCAGCCCCGCATCCTGCTGGCCGACGAGCCCACCGGCAATCTCGATTCGGCCAACGCCGAGGCGGTGCTGGGTGTGCTGCTGGACCTGAACCGGACGCTGGGCCAGACGATTCTGATGATTACCCACAACGAAGCCGCCGCCGCCATCGCGCATCGCGTGCTGCGCATGCGCGATGGCCTGATCGTGTCCGCCTGAATTAGGCGCGGCGATGGAGTTTCTGCTGCATGGCCACGAGTTCAACCTTAAGGGCGCCAACCGGGGCTTTTTCACCACCCGCCTGCGCGACAATCTGGGCGTGCTGCTCGCCGGCTGCGGCTGCCGCGTGGGCATGCGCGGCCTGGGCTTGGTGGTGGAATGTCCGCCGGAGAGCGCAACTGAGGTGCGGGGGCGCCTCGCCGGTGCGCTGGGCGTACAGACGCTGATCGCCGGAGAGCGCGCCGAGCCCACGGTAGAGGCGATAGCGCCGATGGCACTGGCCGCCATCGCGGCGCAGGCGGGCGATACGTTTGCTCTCGAGGTCCTGCGCCCGGACAAAGCCTTGCCGCTCGGCTCGTACGAGGTCGCGGTGGCCGTGGGCCGGCATATTCAAGAGCAGCTGGGTCTGCGCGTAGACCTGAAACACGCCGCGCGCCGCTGCACCATCGTCCTCAGCCGCGCAGGCGCGCTGGTGAGCCGCGGGGCCGAGAGCGGGCCCGGCGGCATGCCGGCGGGCACGGCCGGGCGCATGTTGGCGCTGCTGTCCAGCGGATTCGACTCGCCGGTGGCGGCGTTCCGGCTCATCCGCCGCGGCGCACGCGTGGCGCTGCTGCATTTTTATGCGGCAGCGCCCGCCGGCCAGGGCACGAGCATCGCCGCGGTCGAGGCGCTGGCGCTCCAGCTCACCCGCTACCAGTTGCACTCGCGGCTCTATATCTGTCCGTTCCTGCCGGTGCAGCAGGCCATCGTGGCGGCCGCACCCAGCCGCCTGCGCGTGCTCCTCTACCGGCGGCTGATGCTGCGCATTGGCAGCGCGCTGGCGGAAACAATTCACGCCCACGGCCTGATCACGGGCGACTCGCTGGCGCAGGTCGCCAGCCAAACCGTGCTAAATCTTGAGGCGGTGAGCACGGCCGCGGCGCTGCCCATCTACCGCCCGCTGATCGGCGACGATAAAACGGCGATCCAGGCCGAAGCGCGCCGCATCGGAACTTACACCGCCTCCAGCGAGCAAACCGACGACTGCTGCAGTGCCTTTATGCCGCGCGGCCCCGCGCTCGCCAGCACCCCCGCCGAACTCGGGCAAGCTGAGGGCGCGCTGCCGATCGAAGAGCTCGTCCGCGCAGCGCTCGCCGGCATCGCGACCCAGCGCTTCGCGCTCCGCGACGGTGCCCCGACGCCGGTGTGAGCCAGCGGACTGCTTTATCAATGTTGGCGCGGGCCCCAGCGCGGCTGCGGCGCGACCTCCGCGCTTCGCCAAAATAAGAGATCTCTAATCGTGCGTGGCTCGCCGATTGCAAGGCATAGCGTAGCCGAACCATGCCTGCCGCCCCCAAAGCTCTGAAAGCCGCACCGGCAGCCAGCTCGCCGGGACCGGAGGCGCCCAAGATTGTCGGCTGGCTGAAATCCCCGGCCCGGGCAATGGATTGGGGCCTGCCCATTGCTGCCGTGGGGCTGGTCGGGCTGCTGCTGGTGCCGATTCCGGCGGCCGCACTGGATTTGCTGCTCACCCTCAGTATCGCCACCTCGGTGCTGGTACTGCTGGTGGCGGTGCAGATACTGCGGCCGGTGCAGTTCAACGTCTTCCCCAGCCTGCTGCTGCTGTTGACGCTGTTCCGGCTGGCGCTCAACCTGGCCAGCAGCCGGCGCATCCTGTTGCATGGATCGGAAGGCATATACGCCGCCGGGCACGTGATTGAAGCCTTCGGGCAGTTTGTCGTGGGAGGCAATTACGTCGTTGGCTTTGTGATTTTTCTGGCGCTGATCGCCATTCAATTTCTGGTGGTCAGCCACGGCGCCGTGCGCACCGCCGAGGTCACCGCGCGCTTCACCCTGGACGCCCTGCCCGGCAAGCAGATGGCGATTGACGCCGATCTGAACGCCGGCATGATCAACGAGACCCAGGCGCGGGAACGCCGCCAGGCGATTGCGCGCGAGGCGGAATTTTACGGCGCCATGGACGGCGCCGCGCGCTTCAATCAACGCGATGCGCTGGCCACTATCCTGATCACCGCGATCAACATCATTGCCGGCTTCCTGATTGGGGTGCTGCAGCAGCACATGGCCTTTCTGGAGGCGATCAAAACCTACACCATCCTGACGGTGGGCGACGGGCTGGTGACGCTGATTCCCTCGCTGCTGGTGTCCGTGGCGGGCGCGATCGTGATCACGCGAGCGAGCAGCGAGCATAGCCTGGGTACCGACCTGGGCATGCAACTGCTGGCGCGACCGCGCGCCCTGTGGCTGGCGGGAGGGGCTCTGGGCGCACTGGCGCTGATGCCGGGGCTGCCCAAGCTGTCGTTTCTGGCGCTGGGGGGACTGATGGCCTATGGCGCCAGCCGGCTGAGCAAGATGGCGCGCGAGGAAAAACCCGACCGGGCGTCGGCCAAAGGTCTGGGCGCCGGCGCGGCCTCGCCGGAAGCATTGGAGCCGCTGCTCAAGGTCGAGCCGCTGGCGCTGGAAGTCGGCTACGCACTGGTACCGCTGGTGGACGAGGCCCAAGGCGGCAAACTGCTGGGACGCATTCGCGCACTGCGCAAGCAACTGGCACTGCAGTTGGGGTTCATCATTCCCTCCATCCACATCACCGACAACCTGCAGTTGCAGCCGCGCGAATACGTGCTGTCGCTGCGCGGGGTCGAGATCGGGCGCTATGAGACCCACCAGAACTGCCTGCTGGCGATCCATTCCGGCGTGCAAGCGCCGCCGCTGGCGGGCAAGGAGACGACCGAGCCCGCCTTTGGCGTCGCCGCGCGCTGGATTCAGCCGCAGCAGCAGGAGCAGGCGCTGGCGGATGGCTTTGCCGTGGTGGATCAGACGGCGGTCATGGCCACCCACATCGCCGAGCTCATTCGCCAGAACGCCCACGAGCTGCTGACCCGTCAGGAAACCCAGCGGCTGCTGGACGCGCTGAACGACAGTCATCCCAAGCTGGTGGAGGAATTGGTCCCCAAATTGCTCAGTTTGGGTGAGTTACAGAAAATTCTTCAGCAACTTTTAAGAGAGCACGTGTCCATCCGCGACTTACCGACGATTCTGGAAGCCATGCTGGACGCCGCCGCCGCCAAAAAGGGGCCGGTGGCGATGGTGGAGGCCGCGCGCCAGGCCCTGGGAAGGGCCCTGGTGCAGCCGCTGCTGTCGGCTGACGGGGCGCTGCAGGTGATCACGCTGGCAGGCCCGCTGGAAGATGAATTGAGCCGCGCCTTCGATCCGCAGGCCCAGCCGGCGCTGCCGGCCTTGGCCGGAGGAGCCGGCGGGTTGGCGCGACGCGTACTCGAGGGGCTGAAACGCTTTGCCTATGATCCGGCGGTGGGCGCACCGCAGGTGTTGTTGTGCCATTCGCCCGCCCGGTTTTATCTCCGTCGCATGCTGGAGGCGAGCTGGCCACGCCTGAGCGTGGTGGCACCGGCGGAAATTCCGCCCAAGGTGCAAGTGCATTCGTTAGGAATGGTGTCGTAATGCCCTGGCTCAACCGCAAACAGCAATGTTGGCGCGGGCCCCAGCGCGGCTGCTTCGCCCGGCTGGAACTGCGCAGGGCGAGTTGCGGCGCGACCCCCGCGAGCTGGGTGTGCAAGCCGTTCCCGAGAAAGGACACGAGGCCATGAACGCTGCGGCTCGCCATTACGAAGTCCCGCAAGGACCTGATGCCGCCGAACGCGAACGGCTGCTGCTGGAGCATCTGCCCCAAGTGCGCTACCTAGCGCGCCGCATCCATGAACGCCTGCCGCAGCAGGTGCTGCTGGAAGACCTGGTGCAGGCGGGCGTGGTGGGGTTGATTGACGCGCTGCACAAATATGATCCGGCGCGCAACGCACAACTGGGCACGTATGCCCGCTTCCGCATCCGCGGCGCCATTCTGGACAGCCTGCGAGCGCTGGACTGGAGTCCGCGCGAGCTGCGGCGGCAAGGACGCGAGTTGCAGGCGGCCGCCGCCGAGCTGCAGGAAAAGCTGCGGCGCGCGCCCACCGCAGGGGAAATATGCGAGGCACTGTCGCTGTCGAGCAGCGAGTACCACCGGCTGGTGGCGGCGCTGGACCGGCTGGAGCTCGATGCCGGGCGCGCCGAACCGGACGCTCCGCCGGCGGTTGAAACCGCCGTTAGCCCCGATCCCGACCCGTTCCAGTTGTGTGAGCGGAACGAATCCAAAGAATTGTTGGCACGGCTCATCGCCGAACTGCCACCGCGCGACCAGCAGATTCTGAGCCTGTACTACTTCGAGGAGCTGACCATGAAAGAAGTGGGGCAGGTGCTGGGCATCGGCGAAAGCCGCATTTCGCAAATCCACAGCGCGTTGCTGACCCGGATGCGCGCCAAGCTCCGCGCCACGCTGGTGCCCAAGGCGCAAGCACCGTGGGGCACGCAGCCGCCGGCGCGTTCACCGGTCAGCCGGGCGGAGGAGCCGCTAGTGACACGCATGTCGGCCGCCGGAGGCGTCAGCCGCGGACGGAGTTGAGCCCGGAGCCAAATCATGGAACGTAGCCTTACTCAGGACGAAATTGATTTTCTTTTCCGTGCCGCGCACGGCCTCAATGCGGGCCCCGCGCACCGCCCGCGCCAGTTGGCGCGCTGCGATTTTCGCCAAGCCGGCCAGATCACGCGCGAGCAAGCGCGGGTGCTGGCCGGGCTGCACGAGGCCTTTGCCCGCAATCTGGCGCACGTGCTGGGGGCGCAACTGCGCTCGCATCTGGACGTCAGCCTGGTGGCCATCGAGCAGTTGGGCTTCGAGGAGTTCACGCAGCGACTACCCGAGGTCTGCTATATCGCCTCGCTGGCGGTCCGCCCCAGCGGCGTAAGCGCCGCCCTGCAGTTGGATCTCAGCCTGGCGCATCCGATGATTGACCTGGTGCTGGGCGGCAACGGCGTGACCGAGGAAGGCCAGGCGGAAGTCACCGAGATCGAGGAACAAATTTTGGAAAGCATCATCGCAGTCATCGTACGCGAGCTGCAGTTGGTCTGGCAGCCGATGCTGGACCTGCGGTTCACGTTCGAGCACCGCCAACCCATGGCACAAATCCTGCGGCTGATGCCGCCGCTTGAAAAGGTGCTGTCCCTGGGTTTCGAGCTGCGGCTGCCGCAGGCGCGGGGCATGCTCAACCTGGCGTTTCCGGCGGTGATCTCGACCGGGCTGCTGCGCAAACTTTCCGAATCGCCGGTTTACAATCGCCGTCAGGAGGAGCAGCAGGATACGGGGCCACGCATCCAGCGGCGGCTGCAGGGGGCGCGCTTCGAGCTGGAGGTGGTGCTGCCGGCGAGCAAGGTGCCCATCCGGCGGCTGGTGGCGCTGCAGACGGGCGAGGTAGTGCGCCTGGCACAGGCCAGCGGCCACGCGGCCGAGTTGAGAATCGCGGGCCGGGTGGCGGGGAGAGCCCAACCGGTACGGCAGGGGCGGCTGCGGGCGGCACTGTTGACGGACTTACCCCGGCTGGCGAAGCCGGAACACGGAAGCTAAGAGGAACACGACATGGCAGAAAACGATACCCCGGCGGGCCCGATTCCGCAAACCGGATATGCCGAAGTCTGGACAGCGGCGGCGCTGGAGGTTATCCAGAGCCTGAGCGGTGACACGCGCTGGGCGGTTGCCGCGCCGGAAGGCGACGGCGGTGATCCGGTGATTGAAATGGTGGCGTTTCTGGAGCTGCGCGGCGAACTGACAGGGATTCAGCAGATCCGGCTGCACCGCGGCGAAGGGCGCGCCTGGGCGCAACTGGGCGTGCCACCGTCGGAAGATGCGCCCCGTATCCGCTCGACCCCGCTCGATGATGCCGAGCGCGACGCGCTGGCCGAAGTGCTGCGCCAAGTGCTGACGGCGGCGGCGGCGGGGTTGGGAGCGGGCGGCTGGGGCGCAGTGGAAATCGAGCTGCGGCACCTGGGCCCTTTGCGGCGCACGGTGGAGAATGGCGAGGGAACGGGCAAGCTGTGCTTTGCCCATGCCGATGGGGCGCGCCTGGAGTTTGGCATTGCCATGGACAGTGCGCTGCGCGACCAGATACGTTTCAAGCTCAACCCCGGCTCGGCGCCACCGCGCACGCCGGTGGGCGAACGCGGAGTGGTCACCAGCAGCACGAAGTTTGACATGCTCCTGGATGTCGAGCTGGACGTCACCTTACGCTTTGGCAATCGTCAGATGCTGCTGCATGATGTCGCCGAGCTGGCACCAGGGTCGGTGCTGGAGCTGGACCGGCAGATTGACGACCCGGTGGAGCTGCTGGTGGGCGGCAAGATCGTGGCCTGGGGCGAGGTGGTGGTGGTGGATGGCAATTACGGTTTGCGCCTCAACCGTCTGGTGCACCGGCGGGAGCGCATGGCCGCGCTGGAGGCGGCACGATGACCCGCGGACCCGCGGCCGCAGCGCTACCACCGCCGCCGGCGGTGGCCCTGGAAGTAACGGCACCCCGTGCGGCGTTCGGCGGGAGCCTGAGTGGAGGGTGGCAGGCATTGCGCCGACGCTGGGCCTGCCTGGGACCGGACTGCGGCGAGCGCTATGGCATCCGCGCCTGGTGCAAACTGCCGGCGCGGGTGCAATTGCAGGAGGGTTGGTGCTGCAGCCCGGAATGTTTCGAAGCTGCCTTCGAGCTGCAAGCGCGCCGTCTCATCCACGCGGCGGGGCCGCGGCCCGTAAGGACACACCGCATTCCGCTGGGGCTGCTGCTGCTGTCGCACGGCTTGATCTCTCAGGCGCAATTACGCGACGGGCTGGAGGCTCAAAAAGAGCGGGGCGGCCGGCTGGGGGAATGGCTGGTACGCCAGGGAGCGGTGGGGGAAAACGAAATCGCCGCCACCATCGGCATGCAATGGGCACGGCCCACGTTTCCTCTCGCCGATTCGCCGGGCTGGCAGGCGTGCCGCGACTGGGTGCCGTTGGCGGCGAATGAAGTGCTCGGTATGCTGCCGCTGTATTTCGCGGCGGCGCAGCGGCGCTTGTACGTTGGCTTCACGCAGGTGGTGGACTTCAACGCGCTGGCCGCGGTCGGCGACATGCTGGGATGCGCCACCGAGGCGTGCATCGTGGCCGATGGCGCCTGGGAGGCGGCGATCGAGCACCTGCGCACGGTGCCCGGGCCGGCGGGTGTGGAGAGCATCGATCTCGAAGAGATGGATTCGGCGGCGGAAATCGCCGGGGTCGCACGCCAATACGCCCGCTATGCCGAAGCGCGGCAGGTGCGCATGGCGGCCATCGGACCCTTCCTCTGGGTACGCATTCGCGGCCAGCGGGTGATCCACCTCACATTCCGGCCGCGGCGACGCGCGCACTAAAATTGTTCATGCGGTTGCGCACGCTCTGGGAGACGTCCGTGAGGAGGCACCCGCCGGAGCTGCCGGACGCGTTGCGCGCTCTGTACGGCAGCGACC
The DNA here is from genome assembly GCA_050747905.1 of Terriglobales bacterium. GTDB lineage: Bacteria > Acidobacteriota > Terriglobia > Terriglobales > SCQP01 > SCQP01. Next base: position 63,581 of record JBOGKQ010000003.1, read on the forward strand.
TCGTCTTCCCGGCCCAGCGCACGCCCTACGTGTACGCCAATTTTGTGGCCAGCGCCGACGGCGTGGTCAGTTTTGGGGTGCGCGGCCAGGCGGGCGGAGGCACGATCAGCGGCGGCAACCTCGGCGACCGGCTGGGCATGGCGCTGCTGCGGGCGCGCGCCGACGCCGTGCTGGTGGGCGCCCGCACGTTGCGCGCGGCGGGAAGGCCGGCGCTGTGGGATCCGGCCTACACCTTTCCGGCCGCCACAACGGCACTCCGTGCCTGGCGGCGGGCCCGCGGACTCACGGATTCGCCGCTGCTGACGGTGGTCACTGCCAGCGGACGGTTGCCGCTCGACTACGAAGTCTTTCACGCGCGCGGAGCGCGCGTGCTCGTGCTCAGCTCGGACGGGGGTGCGGCCCGGTTGCGGGCCGAGGCGCGGCGGCGCGGATTGAAGCTGGAGCTGCGGGTGCTGGCGCCGGTGGCGGGGCGCATGCCGGTCCGAGCCATGCTGCGGCTGCTGGCGCGCGAGTTCGGGGTGCGGATGCTGCTGTGTGAGGGTGGGCCGACCCTGTTCGGAGAGCTGGCGCGCGCAGGGCTGGTGCAGGAGCTGTTTTTGTCGGTGGCGCCGGTGCTGGCCGGCCGCAATGGGCGGGCACCGCGCCCGGGCCCCATCGTCGGCGCCGCCTTCGCGCCCGCAAGGGCGCCACGCATGCGGCTGCTCAGCGTCAAGGCACACGGCGACCTGCTGCTGCTGCGTTACCGGATTACCGGTTCCGGCGCAAGGCCGAGTTCGCGCTGAAGAATGCGCGCAGCGCAGGGGCTGCACGTGAAGGTGTGGCCGTCGAGATCCAAGGTGGGCACTTTGTACTTGCCTTGATGGTGCGCTGCCACCCATTCCGCCGCCCTCTCGATCTGCTCGATGTTGATTTCCTCGAATGTTGGCGCGGGCCCCAGCGCGGCTGCGCCGCGCGCCCCGCTTATGCTCGCGTCGGGTTGCCCGCCCTGCTGTGAGTGCGCAGGGCGGGTTGGGGGCCCCTGGCCCCAACCCGACGCTGCGCCTCGCTCCCACCCCTAGGCGCAGGCGCCTTGGGGGCCCCGGGGCTCCCACCCCAAGGCGCAGGCGCCTTGGGGGCCCCGGGGCTGGGGCCGCGCCGGCATGTTTCCCCGGGGGCGCTCGCTGGGACGCTCGCCCATTCCGAATTTCGCAGCCCTTCGCGTCGATTTTGCCCACGGTGCAAAGCGGAGCGACCCCTGCGATATGACTTTTCTTGGGGAAAAGTCGTATCCGGTACACTCCGCCAGGCTGGCCAGGCTGATTTCGCTTCAATAGCCGGAGAATTCCTCGGTACGGATATCGTCGTCATCCACGCCGGTGCCGTGCAGGGTCACGCGGAGGGCGGTGACCATGCCCGGTGGCCCGGCGATGAAGTAGAGTGGCTCGTGAGCCTGCTTCAGATGCTCGCTCATCAGCTTGCCGTCAATCAGGCCGTGGAGGCCCGTCCATGGGCGCGAAGACGTTTCCATCTCCGACATCACCGGCACGCAGGTGAAGCGCGGGTTGCCGCTCTGGAGAGCCATGAGGTCGCCCAGGAAGGCGGCGTCCTCGGGCCGGCGGTTGCCATAAAACATCACGATGCGGTGGCCCAGCTTGCGGTGCGCGGCGTCGCAGGCCATGGAGCGGAACGGCGTAATGCCGATGCCGCCGGCGAGCAGCACGATCGTGCGGGTATCACGGTTGGGCAGGGTAAAGTCGCCAAACGGACCCTCGAAGTCGAGCGCGCCGCCCAGCGGCATGGCGGCGAATTCGTTTTTGAAGGCGCTGCCACGCATGCGCGTGGCCACGAGCAGAGCCGCGGCGCTGGGGTCATCGGCAAGCGAGAAGGTACGGAGGTTGCCGCCTGGAGTAGAGTCGGGCAACTGCGGCAACTTGAGATCAATGGTTTGGCCGGCGCGGAAGTCAAACCCGGCGGGTTTTTCCAGGTGGAAGGCCATGGTGCCTTCGGCAATGGTCCGGCGTTCGAGCAGGCGCGAGGCGCTCATGCGGCCTTGCCTGCTTTCTCTTTCAATTTACCCTCCAGAAAATACTTCAACACCACGGCGTTGTTGTGCTCGGCATCGTGCGAGCTGTAGATCAGGGTGAGCGTGCCGCCGCGTGCGGCTGCGAGCAGCGGCGCGAGCTCGGCCGCGTGGGTGCGCAGCTCGGCCGTGTAGCGGCGCTGGAACTCGAGCCATTTGGAAGGATCGTGGCTGAACCATTGCCGCAATCCGGTGGTTGGCGCCACCTCCTTGGCCCAAGCAGCCAACGGCAAGCTGGTTTTCTTGACGCCCCGCGGCCACAACCGCTCGATCAGGATGCGGGCGCCGTCGCTTTTGGCGGCGGCCTCGTAGGCGCGTTTCAGTCGGATGACGGGCAATGTTCCTCCTTAGGCCAGCAAAGGGTCAGCAGAAACGCACTGTCCTCGAGCGCTTCGACATCGTGGCGGAGCTCGCGATCCAGCATCAGCACGTGGCCGGCGGGCAGGTCCTGCGTCCCGGCCGGCAAAAGCAGGCGGATGTGGCCGTTGAGGCAGTGTACGGTGATGCGCGCCGCAGTGCGGTGCTCGGGCAGGCGCTCCCCGCGGCGGATGGCCACCAGCACGACCCGCAAGTCGGGGTGCTTGACCAGCGTGGTCGAACTGGGACCGGTGCCGCCTGACCAGGCCGGTTGCCGCTGTAAGTGTTGGACTTCAGCCTGAAGATCGAAGTGCAGGACGGCCGTGTCCAGTTTGCCCTGCAGTTGTTCATGTCCAACTGGACGGGCCGGCGGTTCATCTGCTTGCCTTATGCCCACATCGCTATTGTAATCGTAGCGAATGTGACGGACATCACATCGGGCGCGAATGCAGCGGGCGCACCAGCAGCCAGGCGCCTAGCAGCGCCAAAGGCAGGAATTCGAGCGGCAGCAGCGCCTGACCCAGTGTTAGGGGTTGTGCCATGACGGGCGGCAGCCCATGAACGGGCTCACCCAAAGCGAAGCCAATGCCGCCAATGAAGCCGTAGTAGCTTGCCGCAATACCGGGAAGGAGCAGGAGAAACCCGAGCGTCGCGCGGGCAGCAGCGTGACGGCGTGCCGCCAATATACAGCCCAATGCAGCACCTGGAATCAGCCAAATGGCGCCGCCCGCCAACCCGGGCAACGTACCCGCCAGCATAAACACCACACCCAGCACTGGAGCACGCTCCAAAAGCAGCACTCCCACGACAGCCATCGCCGCCAGAATGGGAACGAGCACGTGCAGAAAGCTGGCCAGGCCGGGTTCGGGAGTGGGAACCACTCCCACGGGACGGGCTAGAAACCAAGCGTAAAGCAGCGTCATCACCGCGCCCAGTAACATTGCAAATATGGCCACGCGCAGCCACAAATCCCGGGGAGGCGGCACGCGGGCGCGCACCGCCGCAGTGGGGAGCGCAACCGCAACTTCGGCGGGAACCGAATAGCTTCGCTTCAGCGGGTTGTGGTCAGGTTCAACCGGGTCGCGCATACCTGCTGAAAAGTGTAAACCAATGTTGGCACGGGCCCCCGCGCGGCTGCTTCGCCCTGCTGTGGGTGCGCAGGGCGGGTTGGGGCTCTTGGCCCAAGCTGACGCTGCGCCTCGCCGGGGCCACGGTGTTCGAAGCTACAATGGAGTCCCATGGCACGAATTCGACCGTTTGCCGCCTACCGCTATGACCTGAGCCGGGTGCGCGCCGGCGATGTGCTGACTCAGCCCTACGATAAGATCAGTCCGGAAATGCGCCAGCGCTACCTCGCGGCGAGCCCTTACAACCTGGTGCGCGTCATCCTCGGCGAAAAGCAGGCAAACGACTCCGAGAGCAACAACGTGTACGTGCGGGCAGCCGACTTCCTGAATCAGTGGATCGAGCAAGGCGTGCTGCGACCAGACCCGGAGCCGTCGCTTTATCCCTATACGCAGACGTTTCGCGCGCCGGACTCGGGCAAGAGCTATACACGGCGCAGCTTTATTGGGCTGGGGGGTATGGAGGATTACAGCAAGCACGTCATTTATCGCCATGAACAAACCCTGAGCGGGCCCAAGCTTGACCGTCAGGCGCTGCTGCGGGCCACCCGCACCCACTTCGGTCTGCTGTTTATGCTCTACAGCGATCCTAGCCAGAGTGTGGAGAGGGAATTATTGGAGCGGGCACAGAATCCGGTCCTGGAGGCCACGGACGAATACGGAACCGAGCACCGCCTGTTCCGCGAGACCGATGCCGGCGTGATTGAGCGGCTGCAGCGAGCCATGGCGCCGCTGCCACTGGTGATCGCGGATGGCCACCACCGTTACGAAACCGCACTTGCCTGGCGCAATGAGCAAAATGCGCAAGCCCCGCACCGGCCCGATCACCCCTGGGACTGGACGATGATGACGTTCGTCAACCTGGATGCCCCCGGGCTCGTGGTGCTACCCACGCATCGGTTGATCTACGGCCTGCCGGGCTGGAACACGGCAGCGGCGCTGGGCAAGTTGGAGCAGTACTTCGCGGTTTCTCCCACCGGCATCCACGTCAACGAGAGCGATGCCGCGGCCCGCGTACGAAAGCTGCTGGCACAAGCCGCACCCGCGGGCCCGGTGATCGCCACGGCGCTCGCAGGCGAACCGGAGCTCCTGCTGCTCCGCCCAAAGCCGGAGCTGGATTTGGCGGCGCTGCTGCCCGGGGAGCTGCCGCAACAGCAAAAACTAGATGTGGTATTGCTCCATCGCCTCGCGCTTGAGCTGGCTTTGGGCGTGACGCCGGAGATGGTGCGTGCGGAGCAGCACCTGCGCTACGTCAAGGAGCCCGCCGAAGCACTGCGCTCGGTGAGCGCCAAGGCCGCCCAAGCAGTCTTCCTGCTGCATCCGGTGGCGCCGGCGCTGGTGCGCGACATCGCACTCGCCGACGGCGTCATGCCGCAAAAGTCAACCGACTTTTTCCCCAAGCTGCTGACCGGGTTGACGATGCAGCGAGTGGACTAAACAAGCTTGGAGTGCGGACGCGGGGGTGCGGCGGAGGGATAGCGCGGCGGCGAGCCGCGTACTGCTCGACGCCAGCTTATTTCTTAAAGCTGGCGACGGCGGCCGCCTCATCGTCGAAGACGTCGAAGACGGTAAGCAGCTTGGTGATCATCAGCAGCTCGTGGAAGCGCTTGGTGATGGCAGCCAGCCTGATGCGCGCACCTTTGGAATTGGCAGTGCTGTAAAGGCCGACCAGCGCACCCAAGCCGCTGCTATCAATGAAATCCACGTTGGCCAGGTTAATGACGATTTTGGTCGTGCCATTGTTGACCAGACCTTTAACGCTTTCACGCAGATCGTTGGTTTCCTGCCCCAGGATAATGCGCCCGGTGGCTTCGACCACGGTGACTCCGTCGACAGTACGGGTGGTGAGTTTCAGTGCCACGCTAGTCTCCCTCTTGCGGATCCAATCCAGCGAACCAAGCTGTCATTAGACACCACCCGAAGCGCTGGGTCAACTGATTTTCCGCCGGGCAGCCATCTCGGCCCGGATGTCGGCCAGGTCCTTCAGGCTGAGGTGGGCGCGCAAGGCTGGAAAGATCAGCCGTTCCTCCAATTCCAGATGTTCACTCCAAGCTCGATCCAGTTCAGCGACGGAGGCGGCAGTGGCGGGTGCCGATTCGGGATGCTGCTCCAACGCCTGCCAGAGAGGCAGCAAGGCGACAATAATGCGATCAATAGTAGCGTGCTGATCCAGCATGGCTTGGTTGGCCAAAGCCAACGCCGGAGGTGGAGCGGAAGCGCGCAGGCGGGGATAGACGGATTCATTTTCGTCCGCCTCGTGCAGGGGTAGAGCCACGCTGTAGTAGCGAAACACGGCGCGGGCGGCGGCAGGAATTTGCTCCTGGGGCGCATCCAGCGCCGCCAGGTGGCGCGCCATGGCGGTGAAGTGGCGAATGCGCTGGTGGCAGCCCAGCAACATGTCCACCGCATCGCTGGAATCGCCGGCCCGCCATGCGTCCGTGAGGCTGGCGGTAGGAACAGAGGCTGGCGTGCGGATTTGCTTCAGCATGCTTCCATAGTAGACCGCTGCGGGTGGCGGGCAGTGGCCCACACCAGCAAGCTGTAACGGTAAGGAGAAGGAAAATCGGCACCAGGGCGGCGGGTGACAATGAGACTCATCGCGTCTTCGGGACGAAAGCCCAGAGCACAAAGAATCGCCGCTGCCGCAAGGGGACCGCGATGGATGCCGGCGGCGCAATGCACGTACACCTGGGCAAGCGGATCCGACAGAGCGCGCGCGGCGAAGGCGACCGCCCGGTCGAAGAATACGGCGGGCTTGGGCTGGCCGTCATCTTCGACCGGATTCCAGAGCACCTCCAAGCCGACTTCGGACGCCAACTCCGTGTCATCGAATTCGGCCTGAACGTCGACGATGTGAGTGAAGCCGCGACGCGACAACTCGGCCATGGCCTCGAGCGTCCATAAGCCACCTCCCACAGCCAGGCGGCGGTCGAGAATGAAGTCGAAGTCCACGCAGAGGGGAAGCAGGAGCAGCCACGCACCCGGCACACGAACGCCTGCGCCCGTATGGATGCAGTCTAAAGAGGTGCGGCTGTCCGCCCGATCAGCGCTTACTACGCTTTCGGGCAGAGGTCTTCTTGCCGGAACGGCCCGCCTTAGAACGCTTACCCGGCGGCAGCGTCCGCGACGACCGGCGCGGAGAGGTCTTGGACCTCTTGCCTGCCTTGGCTGCTTTACGCGCGGGCGCACGCTTGGCGGCGGGTTTCTTGGCCGCCTTTTTGGCCTTCGCCTTTTTGGCCGCGGGCTTTTTAGCCGCGGATTTTTTGGCGGCTGGCTTCCGCGCTGCGGTCCTGGCAGGGGGCGCTTTCCGAGCCGGCCTCGTGGGCGCCGGTTTGAGCGGTGCTGGCTCCGGCAACGACACGACGGTTTCCGTCAGCGTGGCAAAGGTGTCCAGCTCGTCGCCCTCATCGTCGTCGTCGAAACTGTGCACCACGTCGTCGCCGAAATTGAATGGATCCTCGGGATCGTTGGCTGCCGCGGACCAGGGATGATGAACTTCCTCGTCGAATCTCATGCTTGCCTCCTTACTTCAGTTCCCAACACAAAACTCAGCTCCCGATTTGGCGTGGCACGCTTTGCCCCACGTGCGTGCGACTTTTCTTGGAGAAAAGCCGCATTCGAAATGGCCGCCTGATTACAACAGGTCTGGACCCGCCCTAGAGCTGCCGATGTTGTATACGCTCCCACATTCTGGCAAGTCCGCAGCAGCGCCGCAAGCGCAAACCCCTCTTTATTTTAGCGCCCGGCCTTCCGCCTCGGTCGCGGTACCGGGTAGGGCAGTGCCAAGGGTGTACCGGCGGGCGGAGCGTGAGCACCGCTGAGGTGATTGACCTCCCACAGGCGCTTCTCGCCGATATGATAGCGGCGAGCCAGCTCGCGCCAGCTCTCCTCCCTCTTGACCCAATGCAGCCGCCAATAGACGCGGTCGGGAGGGGGAACCGCCTTCATGCCGCGCTGATAACGAGCCAAGGTACCTTGGGGCAGTTTCAGCACGTAGCCCTTGGGTACGAGATATTGCAGCAGGGCCGGGTTTAAGTGTTGCAGATCTGCCACAGTCACCCGAGCGGATTCGGCCGCCAGACGCAGGTCTTCCGGGTCGGTACTGGTAACCGAGTCGTAGGCAATGGCAGGGTCAGGATCAGGATCGGTCACGCCGTATTGCCTCGGGTTCTGAGCAATCAGCGCGATGGCCAGGATCACCGGCACATAATTGCGCCAACTGCGCGGTAAAGCGCCCATGTCATAGAGCTTGAAGTAGTTGGCATAGCCGGTACGGGCGACGATTTCCTCAATGATGCGGGGACCGGTATTGTAGGCGGCCATCGCCAAGTACCAGCTGCCAAACTCGGCATAGAGTGACTTGAGGTGCTGGGCGGCAGCCTGGGTGGCCATTTTCGGGTCATAACGTTCGTCAATCCAGTGATTGCGCTTGAGGCCATATTCGGCGGCGCGCTCGGGCATGAACTGCCACATGCCGCGGGCGCCGGCGCTAGAAGTCAACTTGGGATCAAAGCCGCTTTCCAGCTGGGCCAAGTAAATCAGGTCGGTGGGGATGCCTGCCGCGGTGAAGATCTTGTCCACCATGCCGCGATAGCGGCCCGAGCGCTGGAACCCTCGCAGCAGATCGCCACGCCCGCGCGTGGTGAAGTAGTGGACATAGCGAAGAACGGGGTCATTGATGACCAAGGGGAGTTGGCCGACGGACTGGCGGGCGAGGGAGACGCGGCTGGCCGCTTCCAGCTTGGCTTTGGTTGCCGAATCGAGGGGAAAGGTGAGTTGAAGAATCTGACTTAAAGGCGACGCTTGCGGTACGGCAGCGGAAAGACCGCCTTCAGCAAGAGCATCGCTCTCCAGCGCCTGAATGCGATCAAGCAGCGAGTCCAGTTCGATTTGCAGGCGCGGCGTGGCCGGGATATCGAAATTGCTGCCCAGGAGGTGATCCAAGGCGGCATCGAAGCCATGGCGGGCCTCGTCGAGCTGCCCCTGATGATCAAGTTGGAGCGCGTTCTGATACTGCTGCTCGACGGCAGAAATGAGGGCCGCTATCGGGTCGGGGCGTTCTGGAGCGGGCGAGGCGGGCGCAAGCCTGGGAGGAGTGGGGAGGGCGGGAGTGGGGCGATGCGGTGTAAGCACTCGCACTGGCGGCGCGGTTGAATGAGGTGCGGCCTGAGGAGCGGACGGCGGCTGCGGTGCCTGGACGCGGCAGGCCAACCCGCCGCCGAGCAACACGGTCACCATAGCACTCCAACGCCTCACATGGATTGACATCCGAGATTCAGATTACCGGAACCGCGTCAGGCCCGCAGGGGAAGCATGCCGGCTTCCTTTCTGCGTGCGAGGCGGTTGGGTTTGCGCCCCGACGCTGATACGGATAAGGGCAATTGGCGGCGCAGCAAGGGTGGCAAGTCCGAACGCTGGCGCAGCGTGGCCTCCGCCTGTTCGAGCGAAGCCCGGACCAGCTCCTCGCTGCGGCCGGAAAACTGCGCCAGCTCCTGCGGACGGAAGCCTTCGAGCAGGTAGAGAACCAAGTCGTGTCGCTGGACAGGAGGCAGCGGCGCCAGCGCAGCCGCCAAGCGCGCCATCGCTTCGACCTCGGCAGCGTTTTCTTCCGGATCGGCGTTGGCCGAAGCCACGCGGTCTTCCAGCCGCAGGGTTTCTTCCGTTTCATCGCCGCTACGGGCCGCTGGCCCATCTGCTTGATCCAGCGACCGGTGCAGTTGGCCGTGGTGCCGCTCCCCGTAGGTGCGGCTGAGATTGCGGATAGCCGCGGCACACAGCAGTAGAAGCCAGCGCCCACGGTTTAACTGTAGTTCGGCGGGACCGGCATCAAGCGCCGCGACCACGACTTCGTTGAGCACCTCGCTCGGCTCCAGCCAGTCAGAGGGAAGTTCGCCCAAGTGTTCGCGCAGGGCAATCTGGCGGCGGACAAACGCGAGCAGATGGGCGTAATGGGCTCCAAAGTAAGCGGCCAAATCGGAGGACTGCACCGCCGGTGACGGGACCGGCGCCACACGGGCCGGGCGGGTGCGAACATGAAAGCGGGGCCGCGTCTCGCGCAGCCGCTGCTTATGACGATGGAGCTGGCGCACCAGGTCCTCACTGGCGGCGCGCATCGCCACAGCCGCGGTCGGCGCATTACTTTCGCTGCTCAATTGGCCGGTGGGCAGGTGCAGATTGAGGCGGCAGCAGACGCCTTCGCGGCTGGTGTGGCGAACCAGCCGGCCCTGCAAGTGCACTAGCTCGGGTTGAAACACCATCAACAACGTCTCCAACTTGTGCTGGAGGCGACCCACGACCTGATTGATCTCGGGCGAACGCGGAACTTGCACGGTCATGTGAAGGTTCATCGAGGTGACCTTTCCGTCTGTCTATGCGGTTTGACGCTCGCCAGAGCCGGACGGCTGCGGGGAAATTTTACGCCGGCACGGGCACGCGCGTGATAGTGCCACAACGCGGTGCCTACCGCCAGGGTGCCTGAATAGGCGATACCGGATTTGGCGGCTAAGCCATACCCGGCAGGAATCAGTCCAACCAGCTCGCGAGCCAGCGCACGCCACCCCAACGCGCCCACCAGGATGGCGCCGATCTGGCCAGACTGGGCGCGCCAGCCGACTTCCTGCCCACGCAACGCAGCCAACTCGAAGGCCAGCACCACCTGGTTGGCCGTGAGCAACACCGAATCCGAACCCATTTCGCCCAGGGCCAACAGCAAGCTGAGAGGATTGGGAATCACTTCCGGGAGTGCGCTGATGGCCGCCAAGGCGGCATTGCGGGCGGCCACGGCTTGAATCAAGTCATGCGCCAAAAGTTCCCGAAATGGAGGAAACGTACGCGCCAGCGCCAGCCGGAACCGGGGATACGAGCGCAGCAACTCGCGAAAACCTGAGTCGGGATTAGCGGGGTCCACCCTGACTCCGGCGCCGCCCGGCACTCGAGGACCGCACACGCGCACATCGGCGACAGTGCCGTGTGCGGCCATGTGTTCAAGGGCGCGGTCGCGCTCGTGTCCGCGCAGCTCATCAGGAACGAACACTCGGATCAGGGCATCGTGTTCGGCCGCGCCGGCGCCTTGCAATTCCAGCCGGAAGGGCCGCTCGGCATCCTGGCGGATGCGTGAAGGCTTCATGGAACGTGCCTTCTGGAGGCTTTGCTTGAGCATACCCATAGCTCTACTTGCCCTCCCTTCTTGCAACTGACCTTTATGATGCACCCATTCCGGCAGAACGACTACAATGCCAATGGGAAGTTATGGCCACGGTGTGCTTTGAGGTGTATGGAAGAGTGCAGGGCGTGGGATTTCGCTACTTTGCCCAACGCCAGGCCAATACCTTGGGATTGGGCGGATGGGTACGGAACCGCGAGGACGGATCCGTAGAAATCATGGCTTGCGGCGATGCAGATGCCTTGGACGAAATGGAAGGACGGTTGCGGAAGGGGCCGTCCGGCGCGGCGGTGCGCAGGCTGATCCGTGGTGCAGCGGAGGAAGCGGCGGCATGGAAGGACTTCAGGATCTTGGAATGAAAGAAACGATATCCGACATGGCTACGGCGCCCCTTGATGCGAGCCACGAGCTGAAAAAGTTCATCCGCGAAGTGCCAGATTTCCCCAAGCCCGGCATTTTGTTTTATGACATCACTACCCTGTTAAAGCAGCCCGGACCCTTTGCGCGCTTGGTGGACCTTCTGGCGCAGCACTACGCAGGTCAGAACATTGCGGTGGTGGCGGGCATTGAGGCACGGGGATTCATTTTTGGACCGGCGCTCGCCTATCATCTGGGTGCCGGATTTGTGCCCATCCGCAAACCACACAAGCTGCCAGCGGCGACCGAGGCGGTTGAATACAGCCTGGAATACGGCGCCGATCGGATCGAAATCCACCGCGATGCGGTTGCTCCAGGGCAGCGGGTGCTGATCGTGGACGACCTGATCGCCACCGGAGGCACGGCGGTGGCGAGCGCGCAACTGGTGGAAAAACTTGGCGGCGTGGTCGCGGGGCTGGCGTTTGTGGTGGAGCTGACGTTTTTGCACGGACGCGAAAAGCTGAGCCGTTACGACGTGTTCTCACTGCTGCGATACGACCAATGAAATCCAGCCGGACGCTTGCGGGCGTGCACGCGGTCGAGGAGGCGCTGCGCGCGGGAGCGCCGCTGCGCTACGTGGCCTTCAGCCGTGACCGCAGAGACCGGAGGATCCTAGAACTGGTGCAGACAGCACGCCGCGCGGGCGTGCCGGTGCGTTTTGAAACTGTTGCCGCGATGGACCAACTGGCGGAAGGAGTCCGGCACCAGGGTGTGGTAGCGGTGGCGGCGGCCCGGGCCATGCTGGCGCTGGAGGATTTGCTTGCTGATGCCCCGCGCAAGCTGTTGCTGGCGTGCGACGGCATCGAGGACGCGCACAACCTTGGCGCCATCGTGCGCGCCGCCTGCGGCGCGGGCGTAGATGGACTGTTGCTACCCGAACGCCGCGCCGCCGGGCTGACGGCCACGGTCGAGCGCGTTTCGGCGGGCGCGCTGGAGTACGTGCGGACGGCGCAAGTTGGTAATTTGGCGCAGGCACTCAAACAATGCAAGGCGGCGGGCTGGTGGATCGTGGGCCTCGAGGGCGAGGCGGCAACCGACCTCTGGGTGCACGACTTTACGCCGCCCACGGTGCTGGTGGTGGGCGCGGAGGAACGCGGCCTGCACGCGCTGACGCGCAAACTCTGCGATGCGCGTGTGCGCATTCCGCTGGCGCCGGGAGTGACCGCGCTCAATGCGTCGGTGGCGGCGGCCGTGGCGCTGTTTGAGGCGGTGCGGCAGCGCTCAAGCAAGCGGCCATAAGGCGGGGGCGGCAACGCATCCGGCCGCTGCGCGCTCCAGCCGGTGCAGCGCCGTGCGCGAGGTTTGCTAGCCTCTGGCGGAGGCCGCGCCGCGGCTGGCATAATAGAGCTTCCCACTAGGAGTGAATCCGCATGGCCATGTCCGCCAACCAGATGCGCCCGGGGATGGTGATCATCCACAACGGCGAATTGTATTCCGTTTTCAGCATCACCCACCGCACGCCGGGCAACCTGCGCGCCTTCGTGCAGGCAAAAATCCGCAACCTGCGCACCGGCGGGCTGATCGAGTACCGCTTCCGCTCCGACGACCGGGTCGAACGGGCGACGCTCGATGAGGTAGAAATGGAGTATCTCTACAACGACGGGGATGCATTTTGTTTCATGAACACCAAAAACTATGAACAGACACATCTCAACCGGGACACGCTGGGCGATGCGGTCCACTACTTGATCGCCAACCTGAAGATCAACGTGGAGTTCTACGAGGGCAAGGCGGTATCGGTGGAGCTGCCGCAAACTGTGGATCTGGAAGTTACCGAGACCGAACCCGGCCTGAAGGGCGCTACCGTGAGCAACGTGACCAAGGCGGCAACGCTAGAAACCGGGCTGGTGGTGCAGGTACCGCCGTTTGTGGAGACAGGGGAGAAAATCCGCGTGGGCACGGCCGAGGGAACGTATTTGGAGCGGGTGAAGTAACGCGCGGGCGACTTTGGATATAAAATATTCTGGAGAAGAGAGAAGAGAAAGGACACGCTACGATATGGCTACCGCACCCGTTGAGACTATCCTGGGCTTTCCGGAACTCGACTCCGCCCGCCCGATTTCCAACCTTGCCCCGGCCGCGCTGATTGAGCAGATCCTGGCCCGCCAGGAGGCGCAATTGAGCGCCCGCGGGGCGGTGACGGCAGCCACGGGCAAATTCACCGGCCGCACGCCTCCCAACCGCTTCATCGTAATGGACGAGCTGACGGCCGACAAGGTCGCTTGGGGGAAGGTGAACCAGCGTATCAGCCCGGAGTCCTTCGAGAAGGTGCGGTCCCGGATGGGCCAGTATGTGCGGGGGCGGGAGGTGTTCGTCCAGGATCTGTACGCCGGCGGCGATCCCGCCTACCGGCTCAAGGTGCGGGTAGTGAACGAGCTGGCCTGGCATAACTTGTTTGTCCACCAACTGTTTCTGCGGCCTACGGCGGAGGAACGGCAAACGTTCAGTCCCGACTTCACCATCGTCTCGATGCCGGGGTGTAGCGCAGTGCCGGCCGAGGATGGCACCAAGACCGGCACATACATTCTGATCAACTTCACCCGCCGCATGATCCTGATTGGCGGCACCTACTACGCCGGAGAGATGAAAAAATCCATCTTCGGAGTAATGAACTTTCTGCTGCCGCAACGCGGCGTGATGGGCATGCACTGCTCGGCCAATGTAGGACCGGACGGCGACACAGCCATCTTTTTCGGCCTTTCCGGCACCGGAAAGACGACGCTGTCGGCCGATCAGGGGCGGCGGCTCATTGGCGATGACGAGCACGGCTGGGGCTCGAACGGGGTGTTCAACTTCGAGGGCGGTTGTTACGCCAAGTGCATCCATTTGTCAGAAAAGGGCGAGCCGGAGATATGGAACGCGATCCGCTTCGGGACGGTGCTCGAGAACGTGATCCTCGATCCGCAGACGCGTGTGCCCGATTTTGACGATCAGAGACTGACGGAAAATACGCGAGCGGCCTATCCGATCAACTACATTGACAATGCCATCCTCAGCTCGCGCGGCACGCATCCCCGCAATGTCGTGCTGCTGACCGCCGACGCTTTTGGCGTGCTGCCGCCGATTGCGCGCCTGAGCGTGCCGCAGGCCATGTACCACTTCCTGTCCGGCTATACCGCCAAGCTGGCGGGCACTGAGGCCGGCGTGACCGAGCCCAAGGCAACGTTCAGCACCTGCTTCGCCGAACCCTTCTTACCGCTGCCGCCGAGCACCTACGCCACCATGCTGGGTGAGCGGGTGCGCCAACACAAAGCGCAATGTTGGCTGATTAATACGGGTTGGACGGGCGGCGCCTACGGCACCGGCAAGCGCATGTCGCTGGAATACACCCGCACCATGGTGCGCGCCGCGCTGGCGGGCAAGCTGGACCAGGCCACCTACACACCCGACCCGATTTTTGGCTTGCCGATTCCCGACGCCGTGCCGGGCGTGCCCTCGAGCGTGCTCAACCCGCGCAACACCTGGAAAGACGGCGCCGAGTACGAAAAGTCAGCCCGCAAGCTAGCGACGCTGTTCCGCGAGAACTTTGCACAGTTTGAAAATGTACCCGAAGAGATCGTCGCGGCGGGGCCGAAGGCGCAATAGCCCGGCGTGAGAGCAAACCCAGCGTTGGTGTAGCGCGCTGGGGGCAAGCGCTTGCGGCTTTTCCTGATGTCAAAGCCGCAAGCCGAGCGTTCCGCCGTGCTCCTGGTTTTGCTCTAGATGCCCGCGTCGGCGGTGATCTGGGTGGAGTCGGGAGCGGCGGATTCGAGGCGCGGCAAAACGAAACGCACGAGCGTGCCCTCGCCGGCCCGGCTGCGGATTTCCAGCTCGGCCGCATCGCCATAGAGGACCTGGAGCCGCTCGCGCACGTTGCTCAAGCCAATGCCGTGGCCGGGCTGGGAGGCGGCCGCGTGCAGGCCGACGCCATTATCTTCGACCTCCAGCTCCAGCACCTGGCGCTGGCGGCGCCAGGCTTGGCGCGCGCGCACACGCACCCAGCCACCTTCGACTTTAGGTGCGATGCCGTGCCGGATGGAGTTTTCCACCACGGGTTGCAAGAGCATGCTGGGCACCAGGTGTTCCAGCGCCTCGGGCTCGATGATTTTTTCAAAGCGCAGCTTGTCCGGCCCAAAGCGCACGATCTCGATGTCCAAATAATCGTCCATGAAGGCCACCTCCTCGCGCAATGGCAGAAAACTTTCGTGTTTGCGCAGCATGCGGCGCAAAATGTTGGAGAGTTTGACGATCAACACCCTTGCCGTGTCCGGATCCACGCGCACGAGGGAGGCGACCGAGTTCAGTGTATTGAACAAAAAATGGGGATTGATCTGACTGGTGAGCGCGTCAAGACGCGCCTGCACCAGCAGACGGCGCTGGGCTTCGAGCTTGCGCTCGATGCGCGTGTTGTCCCAGATTTTGATGGGGACGGCAAGGGCAAGAATGTTGGTCACGACCACCGCGACCACCGTCCAAAAGCCGTGCGGCTGGGGAGCATATAAGCGTGTCGGTTGCAGCCGCTTCAACTCCAGCTCAAGCAGCGTGCAGGCCACCACTAGCGCAAACACCAGCGCCTGCCAGTCGCGGAAGGGACGATCGAGGCGGTTGCGCAGCCAGCGCCACAACTCCAGGTCAATAAACGGGGAAAAGGCCCAGATCTCCTCCTGATTGGGCGCGGCGTGACGCAACAACCCGCCCACCCATCCGCCCAGCAGCAGCATGGGCAGGGTGAGCCATTCGCCTCCTGCCACGACGGCGGGCAACGCGATAATCGCGCCGCCCAGCAACCCGGCGCGATAGCCACCCATGAGGCCTATCAGCAGCGCGCCCGCCAGGCTGACGTCGGCGGCCTGGAAGGAGGGGACGGCGAGGCGGATCCACACCCCGCCCATAAGCGGCAGCGCCACAAACAGCATGAAGGCGAAGCGCTGGCGCCAGCGTTGGTGGTCGGCAAACAGGCAGCGCTGGAAGGCCACCGAGCGCACCAATACGGCGGCGATGGCGGCAATCACCGCCAGGTTGAGCAGTAGCGAGATCAGTAGCAGACGCTCGCCGGGCATAGGCGCAAGTTCCCTATAATTACAACAGAACTGTGACCGAACTCACCCTGCAACTTGCCGCCGAGGCGGATTTCCCCACGCGCTGGGCACACTTCCGTATTTTTGGATTTTCCCTCGGCTCCGATAGCGCCGTGGCCCTGCGGCTAGCTGAGCGACCGGTGCCGGCGCCGCTGGTGCGCATTCATTCGCAATGCCTGACGGGCGACGTATTCGCTTCTCTGCGCTGCGATTGCCGCCAGCAGTTGGAAATGGCGCTCGGGGCTATCGCGTCGGAGGGCGCGGGCGTGCTTATCTACGAGGACAAGGAGGGGCGCGGTATCGGATTGCTGAACAAGCTGCGTGCGTATGCGCTGCAGGATGCCGGCGCGGATACGGTCGAGGCGAACGAAAAGCTGGGATTTGCCCCCGACGCGCGCGATTACGCTCTGCCCGCCGCCATCCTGCGCCATCTCGGGTTGCAGCGCGTACGTTTGCTGTCGAACAATCCTGACAAGGTGCGGGCGCTCGAGGCGGGCGGGATTGAAGTGGCCGAGCGCGTGCCGTGTCATGCCGAGGCGCTCTCGCCGCAGGCGCGCGAGTACCTGGAGGTGAAGCGCGAAAAACTCGGCCACTTTGCCAGCTAGAGCGCCCCTGGCCCCAACCCGACAGCTACAAAAACAATCGCAGGTCGCGCAAATTGTTGCCGGTCGGGCCGGTGCGCACCAGCGCCCCGGCCGCCGCCAGTGCGGGGTGGGCATCCTGGCGGCCCAGGTGATCCGCCGGATCGAGGCCGGCGGCACGGATGCGCGCGGCGGTCTGGCCATCCACGCAGGCGCCGGCGGCGGCGCTGGAGCCATCCACACCGTCGGTGCCGGCGGAAAGGAAACAATTCGTGCTGCCTTCCAGCGCCAGCGCCAGGCGTAGCGCCAAGTTCTGGTTTCGACCGCCGCGGCCGTGGCCCTCTTGCAGGTGCACGCGCACCTCGCCCCCGGCCACGAGCGCCGCGCGCGGGTGGGCTGCGCGCAGTTTTCGCCATCGTCCCAATAGGTAGTCCGCCGCGGCGGGTTCGTCCAGCTCGTCGGCCGCGTGGTCCACGACCACCGGATCGCGGCCGGCGGCACGCGCGGCCGCTGCCAGCGCCTCACATGCATCGCGGTTGTCGGCGAGGCAGTGCCAGTGGGCGCAGGCAAAGGCGGCGTCGCCGGGCTTCGGCGTTTCCGGATACCGCTCTGGCTCGCCCGGCAGCCAACGTCGCCAGACAGCCTCAAAGTCCGCCTGCGTGGTCGCGTCCGGACAGGTGGGCCCCGAGGCGACATCGCTCCATGCGCCCGGCGGGACATCGGAGAGAATCCAGGTCTGTTGCGCGGCGGCGCCGGCAGCGGCAGCCAGCCGCCCGCCCTTGATGGCCGAACGGTGCTTGCGGATGCAGTTGATGTCGCCGATGCCGGCGCCGCTCGCCACCAACTGCCGGTTCAGCCAGCGCAATCGCTCCAGATCACCCGCGAGTGGAACTTCCATCAATGCCGACCCGCCGCCGGAAATCAGCGCCACCAAGCGGCGCTGACCCGGCTCGGCAGCGCACCAGTGCGCCGCCGCTAGCGCCGCCGCTCCAGCCTCCAGGCTTGAGGCATCGGGCTCCGGATGCGCGGCGACGATGACGTACAAGTGTTTGTCCCAGCGCGCCAGCACGTCCAGCGGCAGTCCGGGCGCGCCGTGAGGTCGCACCAGCAAGACCGAAGAGACGGGGCCTGGCGGCGCCTCTAGCCAAGCAGTTAGCATGGATCCTGCCGCTTTGCCCAAGGCGATCACCGCGTCCTGAGTGAGCGAACGCGGCGCGGCATCAAGACGCGTGCGCAACAGCGGCTGGGGGTTCAAAGCGGCCAGGGCTTGCGCAAAACACTGCCGCGCCAGCGTGCAGCCGCCTCCACGCTCAACCGGCGCCGCCAACGAGGGAATCCACTTCAGCCAGCAACTGCCGTACCAGCTCGGCAATGCGGCTCCAGTTGTCGTCTTTTTCCGCCGCCTCAATCTGCGCCAGCAGCCGCTTGAGCAGGGCGACCGCGCTGGCGTGCTCGGCACCCAAGGTGGCGAGGGCACGTCGGCTGGCGCGCAAGCGCGCCGCCCGCTTCAGCTTTCCTGGCGTGGAGGTGCCTTCACGCTCATAGTCGGCAATTTGCGTGCGCACGGCAATGAGCGTGGGTTTCCACTCAGGGGCGACGTGCAGGGGCACTGTTGCTATTATGGGCGAAATGGGAGCCCCGCGCAGCATTGACTGGCGCGGGCCCCAGCGCGGCTGCGCCGCGCGCCCCGCTTATGCTCGCGTGGGGTTGGGGGCCCCTGGCCCCAACCCCACGCTGCGCCTCGCCGGGCGAGGGGTCGCGCCGTTTGCACCGTGGGCAAAATCGACGCGAAAGCCGCGGCACCGAGTGAGGCGGCCCGCCCCCGGTGGGTAAGCCGCGCGGCCCCCCACCGGCAGCCGCCTGGCCGCCCGAGCCCCGCGCCTATCATTGGAAGCGCCTGCGTTTTTCCCCGGGGGCGCTCGCCCGTTCCGAATTGCGCAACCCTTCGCGCCGATTTTGCCGGCGGTGCAAGGCGGTGCGCCCCCCGCATCCGGTATACCCCGTGAGGCTACGGCGAGGCTGGTATCGCTTTAGCGGAGGCTGGAGGCAGGCGTATGCTCGCCGCTACTGGCGGCCACAAGCAAACGGACACTGTCAGCCAACTCGGCAATGCAATGCAGCCGCTGCACCAGCACGGGCGGCAGGCGCCGCAACTCCGCACTCTGGTCGGCGGCGAGTTGGGCATTGCCAAGCAGGCCGGTGAGGGCATTGTTGAGCGCCGCCCGCAGTTGCCCAGGCGCCGGCGGGGGCGGGGCAGCGGTACGCCGAGCGCGCAAATAGGCGGCGGCGAGGTGTTGCTGGAGAATAAACGCCAGGGCGGATGCGGGCAGCGAACGATCGAGAAAGTCGACCACAGGGCCGGGCAAGCTGGTCACCGGTGGGAGTCCGGCCGGCAGCAGCGGAGGCTCGCCCAGCCACAACACCGGAACTGGAACACCGTCTTGGACCGGATGAACACTGACGGCGGGGAACTCGCGCGCGTCCAGCAACAATAGGCGCCAGATGCGCAACGGCCAGATCGCGTCCGCGGTGGCAACGGACAACTCCAGCCGCGCCGCTGGCAGCGGCAGCGCGCGGCGGAGGCGGGCCGCCAGTTCGGTGTCACGGCTGATCAACAGCAGGTCGTGCCTCACTGCATGCCTCCGGTTCCGCCTGCAGCACGACTGGCCTGGGCGGCGTCGTAAGCGTATTCCTTCAACTTGCGATAGAGCGTCGTTTTGCCGATACCGAGCAGCCGAGCGGCTTGGATTTTATCTCCCCGCACATGCGACAGTGCGGCGTAGATGGCATCGCGTTCCATCGCTGCGATCGGCCGCACGGGGGTGTCGTTCGCGACGGGCACAGGCAGCGGCCGGATAGTTTGCAGATAGCTGGGCAGATCGGCCACCTCGAGACGGTTGCCACCTGCCAACGCCAGCGTCCGCTCGACGCAATTTTCCAGCTCGCGCACGTTGCCGGGCCATTCATAGCTGAGCAAACGTTGCATCGCGTCCTCGCTGAATACCTTCGGCAGCGCTCCCGGTGGGGCGGCTCGTTCCAGAAAATGGTCCACCAGCATCGGGATATCCAGGGTGCGCTCACGCAGGGGCGGGAGCCTGATGCTGATGACGTTCAGGCGGAAGAACAAATCCTTGCGGAACGTGCCGTTGGCAACCGCCGCCTGCAGATCACGATTGGTGGCGGCAATGATGCGGACATCAATCTTGATCCGTCGCGTACCCCCGACCGGCCGGATCTCCTTCTCCTGGAGCGCCCGCAGCAGCTTCACTTGCATGTCGGTGGGTAATTCGCCAATTTCATCTAGAAACACCGTCCCATCGTGTGCCACCTCGAGCAGGCCTTGGTGATTCTGACTGGCGCCGGTGAAGGCGCCTTTGACATGGCCAAACAACTCACTTTCCATGAGAGAGGGCACCCAAGCTCCGCAATCCACAGGCAGGAAAGGGCGATCGCGCTCCGGGCCAGTATAGTGCAGGGCGCGCGCCACCACCTCTTTGCCGGTGCCGCTCTCTCCCAGAATCAATACCGAATAGCGGCTTTGTGCCACCTTGCCGATCAGACGAAAGACTCGCTGCATCACGGACGATGCGCCAATCAAGTTGCCTGCGGCATAGGGCCCGCGCGCCGCCAGGCGCTGGCCCCGCGCCCCACGGTCGAGCAGTGCCTGCCGCACGCAGCTTTGCAGCAGCAGGCGGAGCTCTTCCACCTCGAACGGCTTGGCCAGGTAGTCGGAAGCCCCCAACTTCATCGCCTCGACCGCCATGCCCACCGTTGCATACGCGGTCATGAGCAGGACAGGGACCGATGGCCAAGCCTGACGCACGCGCTGGAGTAACTCGACCCCGGTTAAGTCGGGCAACTGCACGTCGCTTACCACCACATCGGGCGGATCCTGTTCAAACGCACGCAGCACCTCCTCGCCGCTGCTCACGCTTGTGGCCCGATAGCCCAGTTGGGTAGCAACGCTCTGGCAGATTTCCCGCACGACCTCCTGCGTGTCGGCAATCAAGATGTGGGGTACGACGGCAACGGGCGTGGGCATGGGGTGCTTCCTTTCCAACCCCGTACCTGCAGGCGCCGTGCCAAACCCGAGGGGCATCGGAAACCGTGGCGCATGCGGTTGTAAATGCAGCCTTTGGGCGCGCTCGCTCGCACCAGGCACGATACCGACCCCGTCGCCGCCGGGTCCAAATTGGGAACCGTGTTCCCTAAATGGAGCGCCTAGGGTTCCGGATTGGAACCTCCGGCGGATTGATGGCGGCGGCTCGGACCCTCCGGTTGCGTTTGCGGCAGTGTTGGAGCCAGGCGGGCTTCGGACTCGACGGCAGGAGACAGATGGACCGCTTGCCAGTGGTCGCCGCCGTCGCGGGAGCAGAAGGTCAGACCAACGGTGGCGGCGAAAGCATAGATGCCGTCGGGACGGATCTGAACTGAGCGGATATTGAGAGCGGGCAACCCATGACCACTGCGGATCCAGTGCGCACCCTCGTCATGGGACTGATACAGGCCGGCGGTCGTGGCGGCCAGCAGCAGCGAAGGAGAGCCGGCCAGGGGGGCCAAGGCGAGCTGGTTAATGCGGGCGCTCTGGGCGCCGTCAAGCGAGAGGCGTCCGGAAAGGAAATGCCGCCCGCCATCGTCGCTGCGTAACACGTAGCCATCGCCGGCGATCCACAGCCAAGTGGAGCCGGCAGCCGGCTGCGGCGCTGCCAGTACGCGATAGAGCGGAGCCGGCGCGTTGCGCAGCAGAGACCACTGCAAGCCTCCGTCCCCACTGTAGTAGAGGCCCAGCTGCCCCGACGCCCACACTTGGGGCGAGCCCGGAGCTAGGCTGGCGATGGCATAGAGGGCACCGCGGGGCCACCGATGATGCGGCTGTTGCCAACCCTTGGCGCGGCGCCGCGGGCCGCCGGAGGCGGGCAGCAAGTACAGACCCGCACGGGTGGCGGCGAGCAGGCCCTGTGACGACCAGCACAGGCCCAAAGCCTCGGCGCGGTCGGGCAAAGGAGGCAATTGGTGCCAGGCAGCGTCCGAGGTTTGGAGGAAAACACCGCCCCACGTCTGGTCGCCGGTGACAGCCAGGTAGCGCCCGGCTGGCCCGATAGCAACGGCGGCCACGTGGCGGCTGGAAAAGCCCTGGTTGGAAGGTTGGAAGCTGGCGCCGCCGTCCTCGGAGGCGATCACACCAGCGAAGTTAGTACCCAGCAGAAGCCGGTGCGGTAGCGGCAGGACGGCGTTGATGCTCAATTGCGGCGAGGTGATGCGGCGCCAGTTGGCGCCACGGTTGTGGCTCACCCACAGGCCCTGGGTGGTGCCGGCGTAGATGGTGGCGGGGGCGTACGGGTCTTGCACGATGGCGGGCGTGCGCCGTGCCGAATAGGGAATACCCTGAATCTTCAGGAAATGGTTGCCGCGGTCCTGGCTGCGGTAAATGCCCGAACAGGCGCTCAGGTAGAGGGTCGCCGGATTCTGCCGGTCCACGGTGATCGAGAACACGTCCGAGTCGTCAATCACACCTTGGCGCATTTGCCACCAGTCGTGGCCGCCGTTGACGGTTTTCCAAGGCAGATGCCACGTGCCGACGTAGATCTCCTGGGGGTTATGCGGCGAAATGGCCACCGACTCGACATTTTCGAGCTCGGGGTCGTGAGGTGGCGAGATGCGGTTCCAGGTTTGGCCTCCGTTCAGGCTGCGATAGACGCCGTCGAGGGCGGCGGCGATGAGGATACGGGGGTCGGAGGGCGCCAGCGCCAGCGCCCGGACGGCGTGGCCCAGCCACAGCGGCTGCCAGTTGCGCCCCTCATCGGCGGAGGCGAACACACCTCCGTTGCGGTCGGTCCAGCTCCACAGCGAGGCGTACCAGTGACCCGGCCGAGCAGGGTCGGCTGTCAGCGAGGAGATGACCCAGTCCTCATGGTTGCCGATATGGCTGAAAAACTTCCAGCGCATACCAGCATCGGTGGAACGGAACACGGCGCCCGTGGCGGTGCCGAGCAGCACGGTTTGAGGATGGGCGGAATCGGCGGCCAGAACGCGCACGGTACCGCCGGGTGGGGTGGCCGACAGGACCGGCGCCTGCGCAACCAGCGAGCTGGCGGCCGCGACGACAGTCAGGAGTGCCCGGGCGAGGTGGCCCAGCTGGCCCCGGGGCTGGGGCCGCGTTAATTTCGCAGCCCTTCGCGCCGATTTTGCCCACGGAGCAAGGCGGTGCGACACCCGCGAGCGGACGCGCCAGGCGTCTCCGGGTTGCCGCGCCGAACGAATCATGACGGGGACATTGTAGCCAGTTGCAGAGAGGAAAAGCTCCAGCGGCGGCCTGAAGACCGCGGCTGGGTTTCCCCAATCGGGCGCGGTGGCGCCCTACGCTAGTGCTTTACGACGCTCTCATCGAACGGAACGCCGGCACCAGTATAGCTGGCGCCCTGGGGCACGATCCACACCTCGGCCTGATGCGGGCCGTCGGCCTGGCGTACCTCGATGCGGTCGCTGGCGATGCCTTTTTCGTTAACCAAATACTGTTTGGCATGCACCGCACGCTCTTCGGCCAGCCGCACCGTGGCCTCAGCCGACAGCGGCCGCCGGCGCTGCACTTCCGACGAGGTGGCGTAGCCGACGATCACCGCCTTGGCGGAGGCATCCTGCTGTAGCCGCAGGGCGACATCGTCGAGGGCGGCTTTGGCGACATTGTCCACACGCGAGCTGTTGGGCTTGAACTGGAATGTGGTTGCCAGCGACGCTTGCGGCGGCGGTGGTGGGGTTTGGATGGTTGCGCCGGCCGAACAACTGGCGGAAAGGCCGCGGTCGTCGGTGACGGTCAGGCGCCCGGTAACCGAACCCGGCGTGGCACCGGTGGTGTCCAGATGTACGGTGGCCTGCGAGGTGCTGTCGAGGTGACCGGCGCTGGCGGGTTCCACCGTCCAGGCGTAGGTCAGGGGGCGGTTATCGGGACTGGATGCCTCGCCTGTGAGGGTCAGCGATCCGCCCGGCAGCACCGAGTCCGGGCTGACCGAGCAGGAGGCAGTGGGCGGGTGCCGCACGGGCTCGCGCACTTCCACCGAAGTCGAGCAGGAAGCGGTCTGGCCGGCAGCGTTGCTCAGCTTGCCCGTGATGGTGTACAGGCCGGGATTCAAGCCGGTGGTATCCAACGTCGCGGAGCCGCCATTGGGCGTCAGTTGGCCGCCGGTCGTGATCCAAGTGTAGGTATAAGTCTGGCCCTCGGGACTGACCGTAGAGGAGATCTGCACGCTGGTGCCCGGCTGCACGGGGCTCTGGTCGACCTGGCAGGCCAGCGTCGGCGGCGGCGGCGGCGGGGCCGGATGCGCAACCGGCGGACCAAAGCTCAAGCCGAACACAAAGCCGCTGGCATTGGAGGCGGGCGAATTGCCGGCGAAGCGGTAGCCAGCGTTGATGCCCATCCAGGAAAGCGGGTTAAAGCGGATGCCGCCGGTAAGGTCGAGCGGCGCGGGCTGACCCAGGAACGGATCCGTGCTAACCGGGTTGGCACCAGCGCCAAAGTATTTGCTGCCGGCCAGCTCTACGATGCCCTGCAAGCGGCTGCGCAGCGGGAAGATTTCGCCGAAGCCCCAGTTGAATTGGTCTTGCAGAGGCAGGTACACGCCGTTCTTGTTTACCGTGCCGTTGTGCTGATACCCAAAATTGCCAACCATCTCGCCGCCCGTGCCGATGCGCTTATCGAGCAACACGTTATATTCAAACCAGGGCTCCGTGGTGGTGACGCCATATAAAAGCGCGCCCTGGGTGAACCCCGTATGGTAAGGAACGTGCTCGCCGAACTGCAGGCCCAAGCCAAATTTATCGCCGCGGTCCTGGGAGAGCAGTCCGACGGTAGCGCCCAGGCTCCAATCAGCGGCGCCATGCAGTAAGGCGTTGCGCGCGAAGGGTGCCTCAGGATTGAAGCTGCCGAGGGTGCCCATAGGGCCGAAGGTCAACTGCTCGGGGTGGGTGAGGCGCACGCGCCGATAGGGCGTGGTGGCGAACGTCAACTCCAGCCAACGGGTGATACCGACGGTCCAGCCGGTATTCACGTCAGTGAATACCAGACCACCGGGTGAGCGCGAATAGCGCTGCAAGTACGCGCCCGAGCTGACTTGGCCGGGCGCCAGCGTCTCGGCGAATTGCGTGCCCCACAAACCCGGGGTGCCCGCCAGTGAGCCCTGCATCTGGCTGGGAATAAAGCTGCCGCTGTCGGCGGTGGCGGCCTGCGCCGCGGCGGCAAAGGCCTCAAAGGGGTTGGGCAGCGGCGTGGCCGCAACCGTATCCAGATGTAATCCGGCGGCGGGCAGGGCCGCTCCCGGCCCGCCATCGGGCGGGGTCGCCCACAGCGCCGTCCCGGCCACCGAAACCATCACGGCAAGAGCAAAGCTCCTGCCAATCGGCATCCATGATCCTGCACGTACGTTCATCGTTCTCATGCCTCCTTGCAAGGGGGAGCCTGCAAGACACATCCACCGAAAAGCGGGAGTTGTCCCGTAGAGCGGGGGCTGCGCGGTAATGCTCCACTGTGACTTACGTTGGTTTTATTGTACATGACCGTGGAATATTTTGCCCATAACCTCCTCCAGAATTACTGTTATTCGAGAGATTCCGTTCCCCTATTCCGATTCCTGCACGGCTTGTGTCAGCGTGGTGGCGGCGGTCCTGCAGTCCAGCTCAGGGCTGCTAAAGTGGAGGCATGAGGAAGCCGCTCGTTCTCGTAGTGGATGATGAAACCAATGAGCGCCGCGGCTTGGCGGAACTGGTCGGGGCGTGGGGCTATCAGGTGGACATGGCGGGCGACGGGGTGGAAGCGCTGGAGCGGCTGGCGAACAGGCTGCCGCAAGCCGTGCTGACCGACATTCGCATGCCACGGCTGGACGGGTTGGGACTGCTGGAGCGCATCCGGGCGCGCTACGCCATGCTACCCGTGCTCGTGCTGACCGGGCAGGGCTCGAAGGAAGCGGTGATCGAGTGCCTGCGGCTGCGGGCGAGCGATTACATTGAAAAGCCGATCCGGGGCGAAGAGTTGAGGCAACGGCTGGCGGACGTGGTACGCGCAGGTGAGGAGGAAGGGGAATCAGAAGAGGGATTTGCGGGCACCTCCGCGATGGCGGTGCAGGTACGCAGGCTGATCGAACAGGTGGCGCCGACGACGGCCAGCGTACTGGTCACTGGCGAGAGCGGCACCGGCAAGGAAGTGGTGGCGCGCCAGATCCACCTCCGCAGTCCGCGCCGCGACCGGACCTTTCTGGCGATCAACTGCAGCGCCATTCCGGAGAGCCTGATGGAGAGCGAGATTTTCGGCCACGAAAAGGGGGCCTTCACGGGCGCGCTGGAGCGGCGGGCGGGGTGCTTCGAGCTCGCCGAGGGTGGGACGCTGCTGCTGGATGAGATCGGCGAGATGCCGGCGGCCACCCAGGCCAAGCTGCTGCGCGTGCTCGAAGACCGGCGGGTGCGGCGGCTGGGAAGTCGTCAGGAGATGCCGGTGAACGTGCGCGTACTGGCGGCCACCAATCGCGCCCCCGCGGAGGCGGTGGCGGCAGGCCAGTTACGCGCCGACCTCTACTACCGCCTGAACGTGTTCCACCTGCACCTGGCGCCGCTGCGCGAGCACCGCGAGGATCTGCCGGCGCTGGTGCCGGCGCTGCTGGGCCCGCTGAACCAGCGGCACGGGCGCAGCGTGCGCGAGGTAGCTCCGGAGGTGATGCGGCGCTTTGGCGCCTACGCCTGGCCGGGCAACGTGCGCGAGCTGCGCAACACGCTGGAACGGGCGGTGATCGTGGCCGAAGGCGGCGTGCTGGAAGCGCGCCATCTGGCCGACGATTTTGGCGCCGCGCAGCCCCTGGAGGCAGCGGCAGGCGAGTGCGTACGCGTACCCGTGGGCGCCACCGTGGACGAGGGCGAGCGACTACTCATCCTCAACACCCTGGCGCGCGAAGGCAACAACAAGACCCGTGCCGCCGAGCGACTGGGCATCAGCCTGAAAACGCTACAAAATAAACTGAAGGAGTACACCGCCAAGGGTCAGGTGGGTTAGGCGCGCGGTTCGCCGTTGAAACTGAAGACCAAACTCACGCTCAGCATCGCGTCGCTGGTGCTGCTGGTGGTGCTGGCGGTGACGCTGGTGTACCTGGCGGGCAACATGCGGCAGCAGTTGCAGCAGGTGGATACCCACGCCAATTTTCTGGCGCACGCGATCTACAACCAGATGAGCCAGGAATGGTCGCAGGCGGGGGGCGGGAACGGAGGCAGCGGCAGCGGTCAAGCAGCCCTCGATGCGTTCTTGCGAGGCTTGCCGGACAGTTCTGCGCTGGAGAACTTGTTCAGCTCTGCCATTGGCTACAACGGCAGCATCCGCGATGTGGCCCTGGTAGCGCCGAGCGGGGTTGTGATTCTGGATTCCAATCCCCTGCTGGAGGGGCACCCGCAGCCGCAGCGGCCGGCGATGGCCAACATAGCGGGCGACGCCGCGGGCTTGTGGCGGCAAGTACTTGCGGTGCTGGGTCCGGAGGCCATTTACAGCGTCAACCTGGGCGTGCAGGCCGGTGGCGAACCGCTGGGCACCATCGCCGTGGGCGTGGACACGGTCCTGTTGCGGCAGCAAATGCTGGGGCGGATGCGCAGCCTGCTGTTCTATGGAGTCCTGATCGTGCTATTAGCCACGATCCTGGCGTGGAGCCTGGCGGAGCTGGCACTGGCGCCGCTGGCCGCCATCAGCGCCCAATTGGACCGGCTCGTGGCAGTACCGGAGCCGGGAGGTCAGGGCGGCGATGAGCTTGGGCGGGTGCAGTCCAAAATCGAGCGCCTAGGGCAGGAAATTCAAGACACTCGGCAGATTTACACTACCCTGCAGGAAAACGTTGGTCATGTGCTCAGCGGGCTGGATTTGGGACTGATGCTGTTCGATGCCCGAGGACAAAGTGCGATGGCGAGCGCCGCCATGCCCGAGCTGCTGGGAATACCGGCGGGCGAGCTCGTGGGCCGGCCGGTGGAGGAGTTATTTCCCGGCGGCAGCGGACTGGATGCGGTGGTGCGCCAGGCGGTGCGGCAGAACCAATCCCTTCAGGCGCACGAAAGCGAGCGCCACGCGGGCGGGCGGCGCTTGCTGGCACGCCTGGATCTGATCCGCGACCGCGGGGGAGAGGCGGGGGCGCTGCTCACGCTGCGCGACGCCGAGCCGCTGCAGCGGCTGGAGGGAGAGCTGGAAGTGGCAAGGCGACTATCGGCGGTGGGGCGGCTCACGCGCGGCGTGGCGCACGAAGTGAAAAACCCGCTCAACGCCATGGCGATTCATCTCGATCTGCTGCGCACCAAGGCGACCTCCGGCGGGGACGGACTGGGGCCGCACATCGAGGTCTTGGGGCGCGAAATCGAGCGCCTCGACCGGGTAGTGCGGACCTTTCTGGACTTCACCCGGCCGGTGGAGCTGCGCTTGGCACCGGCCGACCTGAGCGAGGTGGCTGCAGGGGTTGAGCAACTGGTGCAGGCGGAAGCCGAGGCCAAGGGGGTGAGGATCGAGCTCGATGCACACCGGCCGGGGCCGCGGGTCTGGCTGGACCGGGACCTGATCGAGCAGGCGTTGTTAAACCTGGTGAACAATGGACTGCAGGCGATGGAGCAGAGCGAGGCGGGCCGGCGGCGCCTGCGCCTCGAGGTGCGGGAGCGGCCGCAGCAGGGCCTGATTCGGGTGCGCGATTTTGGACCCGGGGTAGCCGCCGAGCACCGGGACAAGATCTTTGACTTGTACTTCACCACCCGCGGCGAAGGCAGCGGGATCGGTCTGGCGCTGGCTGCCCGTATCATGCAACTGCATCAGGGCTCCATTGAACTCGAGGCCGAGGCCGGCGATGGGCCGGGAGCGAGTTTTGTCCTCCACTTTCCGGTGCGGGCGGAGGAGGCGGCACGTGGGGAGCATTGAGCGCGCCCTTGGCGTGGGAGCGCTGGCGCTGGGCACGCTGGCGGCGGGTGGCTGCACGCTGTTGCATCGCAACCCGCCCCTGCCCCCAGTGGTGATTGTGCAGCCACCGCTGATTTTTCCGGCGCCGCCGCCCGCGCCCATGATGGAGCCGGCGGAGCTCACGCCCGTGGATGGCCCGGCGCCGGTTTGGGAGCCGGTGGTGGTTGCGCCGCCGCCGGTGGAGCGCCCTCGGCGCGCGCCCGAGCCGGCGCGTGCGGAACATCCCACCCCGCCTCCCGACATGCCTCCGCCCCCGCTGAACGCGGGGTTGAGCCCGCGGGAGCAATTCACCTATCGCGGGCAGACGCTGGCCGCGCTGCAGCGTGTCCAGCGGGACCTCACACTGCTGTCGCGGCGCTCGCTCGCGCCCGCGGCCGCCGCCACTCGTGCGCAGGCGGGCGAATACGTGCGCCAGGCCCAGTCGGCGCTGGCGCAGGGCGACCTAGTGCGGGCGCAGACGCTGGCCAACAAGGCGGAAACGCTCGCACGTTTTCTGTTGGGGCAATGAAGACAGGCTCCGACAACCTCGACCGTTTGCGGCGCGACATCGAGGCCTGCGCGCTCTGTCCGCGGCTGCGCCGCTATGCTGCCGAAGTCTGTCAGGTGAAGCGCAAGGCGTTCGCGAACGACACCTATTGGGGCAAGCCGGT
Source organism: Terriglobales bacterium (assembly GCA_050747905.1). Taxonomy (GTDB): domain Bacteria; phylum Acidobacteriota; class Terriglobia; order Terriglobales; family SCQP01; genus SCQP01. The sequence goes on from JBOGKQ010000003.1 coordinate 92,938, forward strand.
GGCCGGATTTGGCGATCCCAAGGCGCGGCTGCTGCTGGTCGGACTGGCACCGGCTGCGCATGGCGCGTTGCGCACGGGACGCATGTTCACCGGCGATCGCAGCGGGGATTTTCTGTTTGCCGCCCTCCACCGCGCCGGTTTCTGCAACCAGCCCACCAGCACGCATAGCGCCGACGGTCTGCGGCTGCGCGATTGCTGGCTGAGCGCCGCGGCGCGCTGCGCGCCTCCCGCGAACCGTCCCACGCCCGCTGAGCTTGGCCGCTGCTGTAACTACCTCGAGCGAGAGTTGGCGCTGCTGCGGCACGTACGCGTGATGGTCACCCTGGGCGCGCTAGGACACGACCAATTGCTGCGCACTTTGGGCGCGCCCCGGCCCTTTACGGCTTTTCGCTTTGCCCATGGCGCGGAATACAGGCTGGACCGCCGCACTCTGCTGTGCTGCTACCACCCCAGCCAGCAGAACACGTTTACCGGCCGCCTCACGCCAGCGATGCTCGATGCGGTGCTGGCGCGGGCATGCGCCCGGTTGGCTGAGTAGGCCGTCCGATCAGCCGGCGCGCTTCCCTGCGGCCGGAGGCACCAGCTTGGCCGTCAGCGTCACCGCAGTTGCCCGCAGCGCCTTGGACACGGGACAGTTCTCCTTGGCTGCTGCCGCGAGCTGCTGAAACCGCACTTCGTCAATACCGGCGATGTCCGCCTCAGTTGTCAAATCAATACCGGAGATCGAGAATCCGCCCGCGTCTTTGCCAAAATGTACCGCGGCGCGGGTACGGATGTACTTGGGCGTGAACCCCGCCTGGCCCACCGCCGCCGCCAGCGCCATGGAGAAGCAGCCGGCGTGCGCCGCACCCAGCAGTTCCTCGGGGTTGGTCCCCGGACCCTCCTCCATCCGCGAGCGAAACGAAAAAGGACCGTCGTAAGCGTCAAATTGCATGTTCCCGCGGCCTTGGGCGAGATCGCCCTGCCAAACCGCCTCCGCATTTCGAACTGGCATGAACACCTCCTGCAGTCAGACTAGAACAAAACGCGAGCGCACGCCGCATTCTAGAGCAGCATTAAAGATGCTGTAGCCCGATCCTGCAAGTGCGGAACCAGCCGTGAGCGTCGGCAGGGGTGAGGGCGGGCAGATGCTGTGCGACAGCGGTTTCCAGGGCATCTTGGGAAATGTTGGCGCGGGCCCCAGCGCGGCTACGCCGCGCGCCCCGCTTATGCTCGCGTCGGGTTGGGGGCCCCTGGCCCCAACCTGACGCTGCGCCTCGCTCCCACCCCAAGGCGCAGGCGCCTTGGGGGCCCCGGGGCTGGGGCCGCGCCTGCATGTTTCCCCGGGGGCGGGCCGCCGTTCCGAATTTCGCAGCCCTTCGCGTCGATTTTGCCCACGGTGCAAAGCGGCGCGACCCCCGCGATCGGAATCTCGCGCCGACACTGGTTGAAGTGGTTGACGGTGTGGGCGGGGCCGGTGGGGCTTCTCCCGATCTCAAAACCCCATACGGAGCGGGCGACAGAGACGGTGCACCATTTATGAGACAGGTAGACTGGTTCTAGCGGCCGAAGTAGGTGGCGTTGATGGCGGCGTAATCCTTCCACTTTTCCGGCAGGTCGTCGAGAGCAAAAATCGCCGTGACCGGACACACGGGAATACAGGCGCCGCAGTCAATGCACTCGACTGGATCAATGAAAAGCTGCTTCGCTGCGGCGAAATCGCCCTCGTCGTTTTTAGGGTGAATACAGTCAACCGGGCAAGCGTCCACGCAGGCAGCATCCTTGGTTCCAATGCACGGTTCGGCAATCACGTAGGCCATGGGAAGGTAGTATAGCGGACCTACGAGACATCGGGTGTGCAAACGTTTGCACACGCCTTCGGGCAACTTGCTTCCCGTGTCATCGCTTGATGCTTTGGAGCCGGCGCGGGAGGCTGGCGGGGGCGTGGCGGGCGCCGTCGCTCACGAAGCGGTAACTGGGGTGGCGGGCGAAATAGGCCATCCATTTGTTGAATTCGGGTGAAAAGACCTGGATGCGGGGCAGGTGGGTGGCGGGCAGGCCGGCCACCAGCGGCGAGGGCGCGGGGCCGGCGCCGACCAGCACCACGGCGGAGTAGCTCCATTTCACCGTGACCGGCACGGCGCGGGGGGCGGGATCGCCGCTCCAGGAAGAAGCGACCACCAACTGATCGTTTCGGGGCGCGACGCCGTACGGTAGCGCCAGTGAGGTTACGACATAGCCAGGCAGCCAGCGGTCAATCTTGTACTGCGCCAAGCCCACCTCGCGCGCGATCGCAGCCGGTGCGATGTGCGCCAGGTTGGGGTGGTCCCAAGTGTGATTGCCGATCTCCGAGCCCAGCTCCACGAGCATCCGGAGTTTTTTCTGGATGAATGCGCGCTGCCCGAACACGTCCGTGCCCGGATTGATGAAAAACGTTCCATGGACGGGAAATTCGGGATGGGTTTTGGCAAACTCGGTCCAGTGGGTGACGGCGCTGTCGGGCGCGAGCTGACCGTCGGGGGTAAGGCGCATCTGAAATTTGGAGCTGTCGTCGAAGGTGAGCACGACCGGGGAGGTGCCTGCGGGCAGGTCGAAGTTGCCGGTGATGTACTGGCGCAGGGTGATGGGGCGATAGTCGGCGGCATCGAGACGCGCCAGGTCTTGGTCGAAGCTTGAGAAGGCGCGCGTCCAGCGCGCGTCCAGCGCGCCGAAATTGTGATAAACGAGGATCATTACCTGGCCGCGCAGGTTGGGCCGCAGGCGCGGCGGGGCGGCGGCGGCGGCGAGCGACAGCAAGAGGGCGAGGAGGGTGGTGCGCATTGAACGAGGCAAACCTCTGCTCTGAATATACGGCATGCTAAGCTCTGTTTCGTATGGCAGACGAGATGCGGGGCAAATCCGTACTGGTGATGGGCATTGCCAACCGCTGGAGTCTGGCGTATGCCATCGCCCAAGCACTGGCGCAGGTGGAGGTACGGCTGCTGCTGACCTACCAGGCAGAGCGGGCGAGGAAGGCAGTCGAGGATTTGGGCCAGGCACTCGGCGCGGCCCATATCTATCCCTGCGACGTCGGCCAGGACGGCTCGATCGCAGAGCTGTTCGCGGCGATTGGCCGTGACCTGTCGGGCGCGCCGCTGGATGGCGTGGTGCATAGCATTGCCTTTGCCCAAAAGGAGGATCTGGACCGGCCGTTTCACGCCACCAGCCGTGCTGGCTTTACCCAAGCGCTCGATATCAGCGCTTTTTCACTGGCGGCGGTGGCGCATCAGGCGGCGCCGCTGATGACCGCCGGTGGGGGCATCGTTACGTTGAGCTACCTGGGCGCGCAACGGGTGGTGACGAACTACAACGTTATGGGGGTGGCCAAGGCGGCGCTGGAGGCGGCAGTGCGGTATCTGGCCAGTGAACTGGGGCCGCAGCACATCCGCGTGAACGCAATTTCGGCGGGGCCGGTAAAGACGGTCTCGGCGCGGGCCATCAAGGATTTCAATTCGATGCTCGACCACGTGGCTCAGCGCGCGCCCCTGCGGCGCGTCACCGATCCGGCCGAAGTTGCCTCGACGGCGATGTTTCTGCTCTCCCCGGGAGGGCGCGGCATCACCGGCGACACGTTGTTCGTGGACAGCGGCTACCATATTCTGGGGTTTTAGTGTGAGCCGCGTGGCAGTAATCGGCGGTGGACTGGCGGGGCCAGAGGCGGCCTGGCAGCTCGCCCAGCGAGGCCTCGAGGTCGAGTTGTGGGAAATGCGGCCGCGGGTGTCCACGCCGGCGCACCAGACGGGGGCGCTGGGCGAGTTGGTGTGCTCGAACTCGCTCAAGTCGGAGGCGAAAAACTCAGCTCCGTGGCTGCTCAAAGAAGAACTGCGGCGGGGCGGATCGCTACTGCTGGATTGCGCTCGCGCCAGCGCCGTGCCCGGCGGACAGGCATTGACCGTGGACCGGGCGCGTTTTTCGGCGGAGATCGAGGCCGCGCTGACACGACACCCGTGCGTGCAGCTGCGGCGCGAGGAGGCCACCGCTCTGCCCGTGCCAGGGGCGGCCGCGACCATCCTGGCCAGCGGTCCGCTTACTTCGGCCCCGCTTATGCAGACCTTGGCGGCGGTGACCGGGCGCCAACACTTGTACTTTTACGACGCCATCAGCCCGATCGTTGAGTCCGACAGCCTGAACTACGGCCGAATGTACGCCGGCTCGCGTTGGGGCCACGGCGGCGCGCAGGACTTTTGGAACTGCCCGCTCGATCGGGTGGAATACGAGCGTTTTTATGCAGCGTTGCAGGCTGCCGACAGTTACCCGTGGCACGGGTTCGAGGAGCCACGCTATTTTGAGGCGTGCCTGCCGCTGGAGGAGCTGGCGCGGCGCGGGCCCGACACGCTGCGCTTCGGCCCAATGAAACCGGTTGGGCTACCGGACCCCCACACCGGGCGGACGCCACACGCGGTAGTGCAGTTGCGGCGCGAGAACCTGCGTGCCGACAGCTTCAACTTGGTAGGCTTTCAAAACCATCTGCGTTTTGGCGCGCAGGCGGAAGTCTTGCGGCTCATCCCTGGCTTGGAGTCGGCACGGTTTTTGCGCTTCGGACAGGTGCACCGAAACAGCTATGTGGCCGGGCCCGCGGTGCTCGACCAGCGCCTGCGGCTGCGCCGGAACACGCAAATTTGGGTGGCGGGACAGTTGTGCGGCACCGAAGGCTACATCGAGGCCATCGCCACCGGGTGGCTGGCAGGCCGATTCGCCGCCGCGGCGCTGGCCGGCCAGGAACTCGAACCGCCGCCCCGGGAAACGGCGCTGGGGGCGTTAGTGCATTACATAGCGCACTCCGCCGCTGAAGGTTACACGCCCGCCAACATCACCTTTGATCTGCTGCCGCCGCTGGCACAACAGGAGCGGGACCGGATGGACCGGCGCGCGCGCCAGTGCGCGCGCGCGCTGGCGGCGATGGAGGAATGGCTGGCGCAATCCCCGGAAGTGGTGCCCGCATGACGTTGCAGGCTGCGATTCAGGATTTTATCGAGCGCTATCAGGAGGGCGAGCGCAACGCCAGTCCCCACACGTTGCGCAATTACGCCACCGACTGCCGCCAATTTGCCAGCTTTGCGGGCGCGACGGCGGAGCTGGGAACCATCCAGCGGACGCACATCCGCACCTTTCTCGCCGCCGGACATGAGCGTGGCGCGAGTCGGGCGACACAGGCCCGCCACCTCGCCAGCCTGCGCTCGCTGTTCCGCTACTGCGCCCGCCAGGGCTGGATCCGCGACAATCCCGCGCGGTTGCTGAGCGCGCCGCGGCAAGCCAACCGCTTGCCTGACGTTCCGACCACGGAACAGGTGAACCGCTGGCTGGACCGCGAAGCGGCGCCGGCAGAAGCGGCGCCGTTCCCCGAGCGCGAGCGCGCCTTGCTGGAGTTGCTCTATGGCTGCGGCCTGCGGGTGAGCGAGGCGGTGGGCCTAGGTCTGCGCGACGTGGATTCGATCCGGGGGCGGCTGCGGGTACTGGGCAAGGGCCGCAAGCAGCGCCTGGTACCGTTTGGCCGCAAAGCGCAGGCGGCGCTTGAACGCTACCTAATGGCGCGCGCAGCGCTGCCACCGCGGCCGGCGGACAATCCGGCACTGTTTTTGAACCGCCGCGGAACGCGGCTGACCACGCGCTCGGTGGCGCGCATTGTCAAGGCGAGCGCGCGGGCTTTCGGGCTGCCGTCCGATCTGCATCCCCACACCCTGCGTCACGCCTTCGCCTCGCATCTGCTGAGCGAGGGTGCCGATTTGCGCGCCATCCAGGAAATGCTCGGCCACCGCTCTCTGGCGACCACGCAGCGCTACACGCGCACCGATATGCGGCAGCTTGCCGAGGTATACGACCGGACGCATCCGTTCGAGGCGGGGGCGCCCGGCTCCGCACTGATCCGCCGCCCGCTTCTCCCGGCCCGGCGCGGTTCCGAGGCTCAGGCCGGGCGCGCGGACTCGGATAAACTTAAACAATGAGTGGCTCGATACTTTCCGTCCAGTGTCCCGAGTGCCAGCGGGTGTACACCATCTATCCGGGACCGGACGATTACATGCGATGCCTGATTACGCGCAAGTACGAAATGGAGTGCGACTACTGCGAGAAGGATCTGGTATTTCAAGTCGTCGGCGGAGCCAAGGCTCCGTTCACTACCGGCGGCACCTAGAACAGTTCCAGACTTGGTGTAACCCGCTCTGGGCGACCGTGGTACGGCTTTGGGGGGAGAAAAGCCGCATGCGCTTTTGTCCGCAGGGCCACTCGCGGGGGGCGCGCCGCTTTGCGCCGTGGGCAAAATCGGCGCGAAGGGCTGCGAAATTCGGAACGGGCGAGCGTCCCAGCGAGCGCCCCCGGGGAAATACGCAGGCGCGGCCCCCGCGAGGCGCCGCGTCGGGTTGGGGCCAGGGGCCCCCAACCCCGCCCTGCGCACTCACAGCAGGGCGGGCAACCCGACGCGAGCATAAGCGGGGCGCGCGGCGCAATTCACCCGGTGCAGTTCCAGCAGGGCGGCGCAGCCGCGCTGGGGCCCGCGCCAACATCGGTTGGTCTGGAACTGCTCTAATGCCGAGGCTGGCAGGCACGCTGCTGGCGTTGGGCCTGCTGGCGGCGGCGCAGTCGCCGTGGAAGCCGATCCGCGGCATCGGCGCGCGCCTGTGGCACGGAACCCGAGCGCTGCCGCGGGCGGCGGTGCGCGACTGGCGGCTTACGGTTCCGCTCGTGGCGGCCACGGGCGCCCTGATCGCCTGGGGTGACGCGCCCCTGTCCGGGCGGATTCAGTCTCCGGCGCTGGAGCGCACCAGCAGGGTTTGGTCGGACCGGGGGCTGCTGGAAATCGAGCCCGCCTTCGCGCTATTGTCGGTGGCGCTGGAGGATCATTGCCTGATTTGCCCCTCCACCAGCCGCTTTGCCCTTGCGGCGATGATCACCGAGGGCTACACCACGGCGGCGGTCCAGGCGGTGAAGTACGTTGCCGGCCGGGAACGTCCCTACACTTCGCACGACGGTGACGGTGGATTCAATGAAGGCGGGCGCTCGTTTCCCTCGGGCCACGCGGCGGGCGCGTTTGCCCTGGCGGAGCTGCTGTACCTTCACGATCCCGGCGCCAGCTGGGCCAACCGCGTCACCTTCGCGCTGGCAGGTGGAGTCACGGCGGCGCGCTTCACCGCCAAGGAACACTTCCCTTCCGACCTTCTGGCGGGCGCGACCCTGGGACTGCTCCTCGGCCGCTGCGCCCAGGCCTGTCCTAAAAGCTGAAATTGCGCGACAGCAGCAACTTGAGCGTCATTTTGTCGGAGGCGGAGGTCACGCCCACTCCCACGCCGGTTTCGACGTCCACAAAATCGCTGTAATGGTCCACCACCGCCCAGACTTGCTGGAATTGCTGGTTGATGGGCACCAGGTGCGCCAGCGTGCCGCGTTGCGCGTATTCTTCACCCGCCACCGCCCAGTGCTTGTTTAAGTTGTAAGCGATGCGGGCGCAGGGGTTGAACTGCAGCGCGGGAAGCCCGCCCTTCCAGTCATTGTCAAGCACGGGGTTGAAGATGAAGTCCCACGGGTGCAGGTGCAAACCGATGATCGGGCGGATTTCCTGGGTGTAACGATTCGGATCCCAGTGGCGGGCGTTGTAACTAAACTCGAAGTTCATGCCGTAGAAGAAGGTGTGGTCCGCAGCATGGGGGCGGACGAAGAGTAAGCGCAACTTGCCGCCGTCGATCGAGGGAGCGGGGCCGCGACCGCCGCCGAAGCTGTAGAGCGGCAGGTAGAGGCCGAGTTCGAGCCAGGGCTTGTAGCCGTAGGCCCATTCGAACGAACCGTTGGTGGAGTGGTTGGATAGAATCACGCCCGGAGCGAACGGGGTGGTGGCGCCGTCGGGGGTGAAATTGACGTGATAGGTGAGGTTGAATTGGTGCAGGGGAGCGATGCTGGCGTCGTACACCTGGATTTCGTCGGTTTGGGCACGGGCGGCAAGGCACAACGCAGCCGCCGCGAGGCACAGTAAAAGCTTGCGAATCATGATGTCGGGATTATAGGGCAGTTTCAGGCTCCCAACCCGCCCTGTGAATCGCTATTGGAGATAGTTGAGCAGGCTGAGATTGTTGATCTGGGCTCCGGCGCCGAGGATGGCCTGGCGGGCGGTTTCGGTCTGGGAGAGATTGGTGATGGCGGCGGCGAGATCGGCCCCGATGAGCGAACTCTGCTGCTGGGTGAGGTCAGATTGCTCGTTGGTGAGAAAGTTGGTGGTGTCGCTCAGGCGGTTGACGGTCGCACCGTAGAACACACGCTGTTCGTCGAGGGCGGTGAGGCCGCTGCCGAGCTCCGTCACCGCGCTCTGGGCGGCAGTGGAGTTATTGCTGTTGAGCGCGTTTTGCAGGTCCTGAAGCGCCTGAAAGACGCCGCCGCTGGCATTTTGGAAAATCTGGCTGCCGGGAACGTTGGTGTTGACGGAAGCGCCGGGAGCGACCTGCACCTGATTGACCGCCGTATTGCCGTTGTACTTCACCCCGTCGGGCTGGGTGGCATCGGCGGTGAAGGCGGGACTGCCGCTGGCGGTGCCGGCAAAGATATAGGTCCCGTTGTAGGTCGTGTTGCCGAGGTTAACCATTTCCTGCTGGATTTGACCAATCTCCTGACTGATGTTGGAGCGCTGGGCATCGGAAAGCCCGCCGTTGGCGCCCTCGGTGCCCAGGGTGACGGCGCGGGTGAGAATGGTGACTGCGGAGGCCAGGGCGGAGTCGCCCACCTGCAGCTCGCCGTTGAGGCTGCTGATGTTTTGCAAGTACTGGGTGACCTGGGAAGCTTGCGAGCTGTTGGCGCTGGCGAGAGAGGCGGCCACGGGGTCGTCGGAGGGGGAATTGACGCGGCGGCCGGTTTCCACCTGCGTGAGCGCGGTGTTCTGGCTCTGCTGGGTTTGGTCGAGCGCCTGCAGCAGGTTGGTGTAGAGCAGGGCGTTGGTGACGCGAGAGGCCATAGTTTAGTCCTGTCCCAAATTGATGGCCAGGGTGGTGAGCGTGTTGACGGTGGTCACCACGCGCGCGGCGGCCTGGTAGGCTTGCTGAAACTGGGTGAGATTAATGCTTTCCTCATCGATGGACACGCCAGAGTAGGCGGAGCGCTGGTTCTGCAATTGTGTCAGCACGGTTAGCGAGGCCTGCTGTTGCGTATCGGCACTCTGCACCACGGTCCCTACGCTCGACACGATGCCGGCGTAGGCATCGTCTGGGGTGAGACCGCTAGCGTTGGGCTGGTTCTGCAGGCTAGCCATGGCGAGGACGTTGGTGTTGTCCCCCGTATTGGCCGCGCTGGCGCTGGCTGCGATTTTGGCTGGATCGGTGGTCGCCATCGCCATATTGGCGGCGGCGTTGGCGGCGGTGGGCGGAGCAAAAAGATTCCCTCCGGCAGCGCCATTGAGATCGAAGCCGAGCGCGTTTTGCTGGTTGATTCCGTTGGCAACGGTGGTGGCGAGGGCATCAACCTGGCTGGCCAAGTTGGGCAGGTCGGTGTCGCGCGCCTGAATCAGGCCCGCCAAGCTGCCACCGGTGATGGTGGAGGTGATGTCGGTCGCGCCCGAGTAGACGTCCTGCACGTTGCCGTTGGCCTGGGTGGTCAGAGCGGTGGCGTTAGTGCCCACCACAAGCGCCTGGCCGCCGCTGGTGGTCAGAGTGACCTCCCCGTTGCCGCCATCGCTCTGGGTGAAGTCCATAAGCTGCGACAAGTTGTTGAGCAGCGTGCCGCGCTGATCCACCAGGGCAGCAGCATTCTGGTTCAGATTTTGCAGCGCGGCGACCTGGCCGTTGAGGGTGGCAATCTGGCTGGTGAGGGTGTTGACCTGACTTACGTCTTGCACGACGTACTGGTTGGCGCCGGCGACCTGCTGGCTGATGCCGTTGGCGACCTGGTTGAACGTCTCGGTGAGCGTCTGTGCCGAGGTGATCACGCTTTGGCGCTGGGCGCCGTTTGCGGGATTGGTGGAGAGCTGCTGCAGGGCAGCGTAGAAGTTGTCCATCGCGGTGCCCAGCCCGGCACCCCCCTGGGCATTGAACAGCGCCTCGACCGGTTGCATTTGTTGCTGCAGCGAGGTGAGGCTGTTCTGATTCGAGGTCTCCTGGTTCAGCCGGATTTCCAGGACCGAATCCCGGATGTCCTGCACTTTTTGCAAGGTCACGCCGCCGCCGCCGGCGCTGCCGGTGAAGGGCGAAAACGGCGCCTGCTCCGCCAACTCCGCCACCCGGCGAGAGTAGCCGGGAGTGTTGACGTTGGCGATGTTGTTGGCGGTGACCTGGAGGCCGGATTGTTGCGCCTCGAGCGACTGCTCCGCAATGCTCATGATGCCGAACAAACCCATGGCGCTATTTCTCCTTCGCCTCAGGGCGGGCCGGGACCGCGGCCGCGGGCGGACGCCTGTCGTCGGAATCGAGTTCGTAACTGGCCGCGCCCAGCGCCCACACGCGCTGGAAGCAGCGCACCGACCGGCCTCCCAGTTCAATCAGCGCTGCCTGGATGTCGGCCAGGCGGCGCAGTTCCGCGTTCATGCCGCGCAGCTCGGAGGCGGCGGCAAGACGGCGGGCGCCCGAGCCGGCCTCGGGAATACGGTGATCGTGCTCGACAATGCGCTGCGCGAGAGTTTCCTGCCGCTCGACACTGTCCAGATATTCGCCAGCGCGGAAGGCGGCCACGGCCTGAAACCCGGTGCGCAGTTCGGCGGCCAATTCATCCACCAGTGCGCGCCGCTGTTGCAGCCAATCTTTCATACCTGCTGCCGACGCCCGCGCGGGCGTTGCCAGCCAGGCCAGCACGGGGTGAGGGACGGTTTCGGCCGTGGCGCCGCCGGGGCGCAGCGTCTGACTATCCATGGCCGCTCGTCCCCAAACCGGTCTGCGGATCTGCCAGCATCGCCTCAGCCACGTTGGTGGGGTCCACCGCGTAGCTGCCGCTGGCAACCTGGGCGCGCAGTTGTTGGACCAAGCCGGAGCGAACCTCGGGCTGCGCCATCGCCAGGGCAGTCAGTTGGACTGCCGAGGAAGCGAGCGTAGCCTGGTCGCCGGTGACTTGGTGGGCGCCGGAGCCGGAGGAGACAAGGGAGGAGTTCGCCGTGGTGACCCGGTTCGTGTTCTCTGGTCGGTTTTGCGCGGCCAAAGAGGGGTCGAGGCTGGGATTGTTAATTCTCACCGTGGCATCTCCATTGACGCAGCGGGTTTGGTCCCCGCTACCTCCAGCTTATCGGCAATCGCGGACTGGGACTTTAGCTTGCTCAGGTCCGCGGAATCGGCAGCGGTGGCCGCCGGGGTTGGTTCGAGCTGATGTTCGATCATTGCGGCAAAACCGAAGCTGCCGCGGGCGGCTAGAGCTCCCGACATCGCTTGCAGCCCTAAGCCTTTCAGGCTCTGGGCGCCGGGATCGGAAAAACTGCCAGGATCGCTCGCCAGCGGATCGTTTTGAAATTCACTCCAGAGGGTATCTATCAAGACACCTGCGAACTCCTGCGCCGATTTATTGAGTTTAGCCCGCTGAGCCGTGGGCGTCGGTGTGGTTATGGCCGGAGCGATGAGATTGGGAACCGGGGCGAGATGGCTCATCAGATCACCTCCAGCTTCGCCTCGAGAGCGCCAGCGGCTGCGATGGCGCGCAAAATGCCGACGATGTCGCGCGCGGTGGCCCCAATGGACTGCAGGCCATTGACCAGATCCTGCACGGTGGCGCCCGGCTGCAGCACCAGTTTGGCGGCGGGCGTTTCCTTGGCCGTGACCGTGGTGTTGGGCACCAACGCCGTCTGCCCTTGCGAGAATGCACCCGGCTGACTGGCGGTGAGGGAGGTGGTGACTTGGATGGCGAGGTTGCCGTGCAGGATCGAGACCGGGCCCAATTGCACGTCGCCGCCGATCACAATGGTGCCCGTGCGCTCGTCCACCACCACGCGTGCAGGCGGCGTCACCGGGACTGGCAGGGCCTCGATCTGGCTCAAAAATGCGGGAATCGCGGCGATGTTGGCCGGCCAGGCGACATCCACACGCCGACTGTCCACCGCATGCGCGGGTCCGGCCGCGCCGCTGGCGCCGGGCGCAGAGGGGCGGGTTTGGCCGCCGCCCGCGAGTGTCTGGTTGATGGCAGTGGCAATCGCGTTGGCAGTAATAAAACTGGGCTCGCGCAGCAGCAGCGTGAGCTGCTTCATGCTCTCCAGATCCACGGCCGTGTCCCGCTCGACAATGCCGCCACCGGGTATGATACCGACGTTGGTCTGATTCACACGCACGTGGCTTTGTGAGTTGCCGGCACTGTAGCCGCCTACGGTCAGAGCCCCCTGGGCCTCGGCGTAGACGTTGCCGTCGGGGCCGTGCAAGGCGGTGAGCAGCAACAGGCCGCCCTGCAGGCTACGGGCATCACCGGTGGAGGAGACGGTGACATCAATCTGCACGCCGGGACGGGAAAACGGCGGCAACGTGGCGGTCACAAATACCGCGGCCACGTTGTGCACCATCATTTGCTGGGGCGACACCTGCACCCCCATGCGCTGCAGGATGTTGCTCAGCGTCTGGGTCGTGAATTGGGTCTGGCGCTGATCGCCGGTGCCGTTGAGGCCGACCACCAGACCATAGCCGACCAGCATGTTGTCGCGCACCCCCATCACTGTCGTGATGTCACCGATCGGCACGCGGAGCGTAGCGGCCGGCGCCGCGGCCGCCGCGAGAGCGGTGAGCCACAGCGGCAGCAGCAGAGCGGATATGAAACGAAGGCGCGACATGGGATCAGAAGGTCAGGAATTTGAGCAGCATACGCAGCCAGCCAGTAACCGGACGGGTGGTGTCGCTGATCACACCCTTGCCCTGCAAGTCAACTTCCAGCTCTCCCACTTGCGTGGAGAGCACGGAATTATCCGGCGCGATATCGGCAGGCCGAATGACGCCGTGCACGACCACGGTCTGTTGCTGATTGTTCATGGAAATGGTGCGCACCGCTTCGACCACGAGAAAGCCGTTGGGCAGCACGTCCACGACGCGGCCGGTAAGGCTGGTGGTGAGGGCGCTGGTGGAGGCGGTTGCAGCCTGACCCTCGAGGTCGGTGTTCGAGGTAGGCGCCAGCAGTGTCGTCAGGCGGCTGGAGGTGCTGCCAAACAGGCTGATCCCGCTATTACCGGTAAAGCCGCGTTTCGCCTGCACCGTACCTGTGCCCGCCGCCTGCGTGGCTTCGACGATGTGAATGGTGATCAGGTCGTTGACGCGCTGCGCCTTGAAATCGCTGGAGAGATTGATGAAGCGGCCCTCGGGCGTCCACAGGCTGCCGGTGGTGTTCGAGGTGGCGCCAGCGACCTGGCGCACCTTGGCGAGGTAGGCCTGCAGCGCCTGCTCGGCCGGGGTGAGGGTTATAGCGCCTTTTTTCTGCGCGCCTGCCGCCACCACAAGCGCCACCAGGATCCCTAACGCGGCGGCGCGCTTAGCGCGGGGCATGAGGACTCTCCTGCGGCGGCGTGGCGAGGGCATTGGGAAGCGAAGAGACCTGATCGGGGCCTGTGACCCGGACGCGCAGCACGGCATGGGTGGCCAGGCTGCGGACGCGGATGATGTCGCCGGCGCGGCCCGGCTGCAGGGGCTCGACCAGTGTGACCAGGGCAAAGCCAGGGTCGGAAATGCTCAGACGGGCAATCTGGCCGGGGCGGACAACCATCGGCGCGGGCGCCGGTCTCGCCGCCAGCGGCATGGTTGGGCGTGCGGCGACCATCCGGCTGCGCAACCAGCGCTGGCGCGTCTGTTGGGTCAGCTCGGCCGTAGGTACACGCACGGAGACTGAAAAGGGGAGCAAGGCCGGGTCGTTCTGGGCGCGGCAGATCACCTCCAGGCGCCCGTGAGCGATGTCGGGCCGCGTCCGCAACACTTTCACCTCCGGCTGGGCCGCGGTGGTCAGGGGAGCCAGGAAACTCACATCGCGCGCGGTCAGGGGACGATGCAGTACCGTGCGCAGCGCAGCGAGCACAGCCGCCACCGGAACCGGCGCGGCCCGGCGTTCAATTTCGATGGCGGCGGGAATCACGAAATCCCGCGGCGGCACGCCGGCACTCCGCAGGCGGGCCTCCAGTTGTGCGCGGCTCCAGCGCAGCGGCATGCCCGGCTGGGGCGCCGCTGCGAGCGCCAGATGGCGCAACTCGGGTGGCAGCGCGGCCCCTTCGCCGGGCGCCAGCAGGTCGCCCAGGCGTAGCACCGTGGCGTTGATCTCGGCGTGCGCGCGCACGCGCCACGCTGGCGCGGCGGCGGCGGCGGCGGCGAGCATCAGGCATGCGGCAATGGGAAGCAGTCGGCGCATGGAAGCTACTGCTGCAGCCCGTTAAGTTCCTGTTGCATCTGGTCGGCAGCCTGGACTACGCGCGAGTTGGCTTCGTAGGAACGCTGCGCCTCGATCATCTGCACGAACTGATCCACGACATCCACGTTGGATTCCTCCAGCTCGCCCTGCTGGACCGTGCCCAGGCCCTCGGTACCACCGGGTGTGCCGACGATGGCATCGCCGGAGGCGGTGGTCGGGGTGAACAGATTGGAGCCCAAGCTTTCCAGGCCACCCACATTGGCAAAGGTTGCGAGGGTGATGGTGCCCACCTGTTGCGCCTGCGTGGAGCCAGGAACGGTGGCGGTGACGGTGCCATCGGTGCCGATGCTCAGGTTGGTGGCGTTAAGCGGCACGGCGACCGGCGGTTGCAGCGGATTCCCGTCCGCAGTGACGACGTTGCCGTTGGCGTCGAGATGGAACGCGCCCGAACGGGTGTAAGCCAGCGAACCATCGGGCATTTGAATCTGGAAAAAACCGGCCCCCTGGATGGCCACATCCAGAGGGTTGTTGGTGGCGTCGAGCGTGCCTTGTGTGGCCACCATTTCGGTGGACGAAGGGCGTGTGCCCATGCCGACCTCGAGACCGCTGGACACCGTGGTCTGCTGGGTGGCCGCGGAGCCAGGTGCCACCAGGTTCTGATAGAGCAAGTCTTCAAACTGCAGACGGCGGCGGCGGAAGCCGGCGGTGGAGGCGTTAGCGAGGTTGTTGGCAATGTTGTCCAGGTTCATTTCCTGGGCCAACATGCCGCTGGCGGCGGTTTGCAGAGCTTGCAGCATACGTTTCTCCGGGGCTACTTCACCAGCGGCAACTCGGAGGTCGCCGGTGTGTTGAAATCTTGATTGAAAATTTGCAGGGCGCGTTCGAGCATGTCGAAGTGACGCTGCAGGCTGATGAGATCGGTCTCAGCTTGGATGGGGTTGACGTTAGAATTTTCTAATTCTCCGGCGCTCAGCGTCGTCTCCTGGCTGGTGTGGACGTTGGCGGCGGGCGTGGTGAAGTAGGTTGCGCCGAGAGGAGTGACCTGCGCCGGGGCGGTGAACTCGACCAGGTGCAGCTTGCCCGCCAGTGCCCCATCCACGGAAATGGTGCCGTTGGAGCTGATGGAGACTTTGCCGCTGGGCAGAGTAATGGGCTGGAGTTTGCCCTTGGGTCCTTCGCCCAAGACGGGATCCCCCTGGTTGCTGAGCAGTATGCCCTTTTCTCCCACCTGCAGGTCGCCGGCGCGAGTAAAGGCTACGCCTGCTTTGGTTTGCACCTCGAGGAAGCCGGGCCCCTGCAGGGCCACATCGAGCGGGTTGCCGGTGTTTTGAAATGAGCCTGCCTGGAAGTTCAACTGCTGTCCGCCGAGCACGCCGAAGTCGTTCACGGCCTGGTCGAGAGCGCCGGGGGCCGCATTGCCGCTCGCGGCCTGTAGGGCCTGGAAGAACTGGCTCTCGCCTTTGTAGCCGGTAGTGTTGGCGTTGGCGAGATTGTTGGCCAGAATGTCCAGTTGATGCAACCGGGCAATCATGGCCGAACAGGCTGCGTAGATACCGCTCTCCATCCGCGGTAATACCTGCACGTGGAGGGCCAGAAAGCAGGGGCCAAGGTCTAGCTGTGGTGTCAGGTCGTCAGGCTGGACGTGCTCTTAGCTGGTGGAGGAGGGATTGACACCATCACAGCTAGGCCAGCAGGGGCGCCACGTAGTCCTTGATCTGATCCACGGTGAAGGGCTTGCGGATGAAGCCCTGGGCCCCGAGTTGGAGGGCCTCGTTGACCTGAGTTTCCAACGCCGCACCGGCGATGAAAACCACGGGGATGGCGCGGGTGGCTTCCGAGGCGCGCAGTTGGCGCAGGAACTCGATGCCGTCCATGCCGACCAGGGAAATTTCGGAAAGGATCAGGTTGGGACGGGTGGTCTCGATCAGGTGCAGCGCTTCCTGACCTTCGGCGGCTTCGAGAACCTGCTGCACCTCCATGCCGGCCAGGCGAAGCGAGCGCTCAACCACACGCCGCATGATCGGCAATCCTTCGACAATCAGTACGGTGCGGTTCATGGGTATTTCTACGTGGCACCACGGCCGGTGTTCTGACTGTGCGCCCATTCGCGGGCGGCGTGGATTTGCTGACGCTGGTGCAGCAGTTGTTCGGCGGTTTCGCTGAATGCCCGCTGCAGGTCATGCAGCACAGGTTCGAGGCGGCGCAAGTGGCAGGCGTACAAGCCTTGTTCCTCGTGGGTGTGGGCCGCCTCGCGCCGCCATTGCGCGCCGCGTTGGAGCAGGCGCTGCAACTGGCTGGTGTGGGCTGGGGTAAACCAGACCGCGGGGTCGTGGGCGTGGGCTTCCACCGCCGTCCAGAACTCGGACCATTCCCTGTCAAGCTCGGCCCAGGCGACCGTCGCCGTGTTTGTGTCTACGCACTCCATGCCGCTTGCGCCACTGGCGCCGCTGGACGCGCCTCCACCTGGCGCCACGCCGCCAGAATCAAGGTATATTGCTCCAGCAAATCGTGCAGCGGCTGCGCATCGCGGTCACGGCTGGCTTGCAGCACCAAGCGCTCGGTCAGAACATACAGACGCTGAAAGTTGCGCGCCACCTCGCCGCCGCGCTCAAAATCCAGAGCCCGCTTCAACTCCCCCACGATGGCGAGCAGATGGTTCAGCGCGTGTGTGCGCGCCTCGATCTCGCGCGCGGTATTGGGGGCGGTATTCATGGCCGCGATGGCCTTGCGAAAATCCACTACGGCGGCTTGGTACATGAGCACGATCAGGCCGACGGGCGTCGTGCCCTCGACCGAACGACGTTGATAGGCGGCGGCTGCATTCATGGGTCTACCCTAAGGAAGACAACTCGGATTGCGTTTGGCTGAGCAGGGTGGGCATGTTTTGAATCGTCACCGCGACCTGGCTGTAAACCTGCATGAGCTGGGCCTCCTGCGCATTTAGATTGGTCTGAAAGTCAGTTATCTGCTGATTGAGATCGTTGGTTTGCTGCTGGATGCCCTGCTGATCCAGGGCAACGAGGCCCTTGGAGGGATCGGTGAGGTTGAGCAGATCGTTGCTGAAGTTCTGGGCAAAACCGGCCGGGCTGACGGACTGGAACAGGTTCTGCACCGCTCCATAGTTGGACGCCATGGACGCCGAAAGTGTCGCATTGTCGATCGTCAGTGTGCCGTCCTCGTTCATAGCAATGCCGATTGAGGCCAGATTGGTCATGCCGCTGTTGCCGCTGATGGAGAAGGCGGCATCGCCGAGCAGATTCTGTTGAAGTTGCATCACCGTCTGATCGCTGCCCAGCGCACCGGTGCTCTGCGTCTGGGGATTGTAGGTGAACTGGGTGTCCAGGCTCTGGATCACAGTGTTGTAGGCGGTAACGAAGCTCTGGATGGCGGTGGTCGCCTGAGTGGTATCGGGAGCAATCGTCACCGTGGCCCCGGCGGCGCTGCTGACCCCTTGCAGGTCCAGCGTCACCCCCTGCAGCACGCCCGTCACCGCGTTGGACGCGCTGGCAAGGTTGATGCCGTCGAGGGTGAAATTGGCATTAGCTCCGCCCACAGCCTGAGTAAACGTCAGTCCGGTGGTGTTGTTGGAAATGGCGATCTGACCGGACGCGCCGCTCGTGTTGCTGATCAGACCGAGGCGCGAGCCGCTCGCATCCGTGATGACACTGGCGGTAACCCCGGCATTCGCGTTATTGATCGCGGTTGCGAGGGTGCTGAGGGTGTCGTCGGTGGAATCCACGGTGAGGGAGGTGGGGGTGCCGGAGCCAACTTGAATATCCACGCTGCCGGTCGCAAAGGTGGTATTGCCGTCGGTCAAGGTGTTGGAGTACTGCGAGCTGGTAGTGGCAAGATTGGACACGACGACGGTGTGCGTGCCAGCGGTGGCGCCGCTGCCGGCGGTGGCGGTCACCACGCCCGTGTCGGAGCTGGTGGCCACCTGGGCATTGAGGGCACCCTGAAAGTCATTCAGCGCGAAGACGGCGGTTTGCAGCGCGTTGAGCTGGGTGCTGATGGTGCCGAGGGCGGTGGCCTGAGTGGAAAGCGTGGACACCTGCTGCTGCATCTGCTGCTCGGGCGCCGACTCGGAGGCGATGATGGACTGCACGTACTGGCTGGCGCTGAAATTGCCAGCCGTGGTGGGATTGGTGATGCCGCTGAGCGCTGACGTGGGTGAAGCCATGCTTGCCTCCTGCTGAACGTGGCGGCGGCCGGTCGCTCTTCCCTACCCAGGAGAAAGTGCCACCGGCCTCCGTTGTGCGCGCGGCTTGGTTGAACCGCGGGCTTGTGCGGCCGCGTTGCCCCGAAAGCATCTCGGCCAAGGTTACGATTACAGCAGTTTCAACACCAACTGCTGCTGCGAGTTCGCCTGCGCCAGGGACGAGATGCCGGTCTGCGCCAGGATGCTCTGTTGATTGAGATTGCCGATCACCTGAGGAATGTCGGCGTCCATGATGCCGCTCTCGGCCGAGGTCAGGTTTTGAATCTGCGTGCCGACCACGTTGCTGGCCGCCTGCAGTTGGTTGATGGTGGCCCCCACCGCGCCGCGATTGCTGGCAACATTGGTGATGGCGCTATTGATGTCCGTCAGCGCCGTGACAGCGTTGGCGGCACTGGTAAGGGAGTCGGCGGTCAAGCTGACGGTCGTCAGGCCTGATCCCGAGCCGCCTGCGATGTTACTGGCGCTTAGCACCCCCGCAGTCACGCCAATGGTGTAGTTGCTGCTGGCGTCGCTGAGGAAGATCGAGGTGGTGCCGGCGGTGAAGACGCTACCCCCGTTGAAGTTGGTGTTGCCGCCGATGTTATTGATTTCGTTCTTGATCGAGGTGAATTCGTCATCCAGCGCGTTCTGCTGAGTGGCGGTTTCGGTGCCGTTGGCGGCTTCAGTCGCCAAGGTGACGGCGCGGTTGAGCAGGTTAGTGACCTGGCCGAGGGCGCCATCCACAACCTGCAGTTGGCCAATACCGTCGTTGACGTTCTGCGTGGTTTGGGTTAGGGCGGTGATGTTGGCTTGCAACCCGTTGGCGATAGCCAGACCCGCGGCGTCATCAGCACCGCTGTTGATGCGCTGACCAGTAGACAACTGGAACAGAGTCTTTTGCATATTCGCCTGGTTAGTAGTCAAGGCGTTCTGCGCGGCTAAAGCGGGAATATCACTCAAAATACTCAATGACATGCGATACGCTCCTTTGGTGGTGGATTGCTCCCGGCTTTAGCCGACGCGGCTTCCGGAATTGTTCCACTCATGCACTCCTATCGGCGTGTGCCGAGGTGGGCTTTAGCGACTGGCCCACCGCATGCTGAAGCTCGCGCCACGCCTGGCGCAGGGCGGCGTCGGCGGGGAGCTGACGCAGGCCGCGGCGCAGCCACCATTGCGCGCTTTCGTGTTGTTGGGTTTGCACCAGCAAGGCGGCGAGGCGCAAATAGCCGTGGGGATCGGCGGGCCAGCGCTGCACGCGCTCTTCGAGCGCGGCGACGGCGGCGGGCCAATCCTCGAGCCACACCAAGGCGGTAATCAGGCGATCAAGATTTTCGGTGAGGTCGGGAGCGGCGGCGGCGGCGGCGCGCAGACGCGCCAGGCCGGGCTGGCGCCGACCGGCGCGCAGCTCGGCGAGGCCGCGTTTGCTGTCCAAGTCCGGCCGACGCGCCTGGAGTTCGGCACGGCGGTAGGTTTGCGCGGCCGCGGAGAACTGGCCAAGCTGGTACTGGGCATCGGCGGACAATTCGTCCAATTGCGGCGCGCTGCTGCCACGAGCACGGGCTTGGTCGAAAAAGCCCAGCGCCTCTTGCGGATGGCCCAACCGGGCGAGACAGGCTCCGGCAAAAAACCAGGCTGGGGCAAAGCCGGGCTGTAGGCGCAGGGCGCGCTCGAAGCAGCGAAGCGCCTCGCCATCATTATGAAAATTGTCGTATTCCACCACCCCCAACTCGAAATGCGCCTGGGGATCATTGGGGAGCTCGGCACGCTTGCGGCGCCCGAGCTCGCGGTAGAGATGATTCTTGGCGGCGATGACGGCCGGTGGCTTGACCATGCCGAAATGATGGATGCGGCCCGCCGCCTCCCCCAGCCGGAGTCCCGCCGGCGCCACCCGCGCACCCACGCTTTCATGAACCCGGCCGAGGAAGTAGAGTTCCGGATGACGGCGGAACAGCCGCACATTCTGGTGCTCGATAAAGCCGGGATAGGCCTTGGCCTGGGGCCAGGCACCGTCGTTGGGGCGAGCGGGGCGGTCCCAGATGTACGCCTCGAGCGAGTTGACATAGTTGCGGATGGTAACCTGAAAGGCATCGGCGCTGCCTGCCATTTGCGCCTGCCAGCGGCGGCGGGGACAGGGCTCGAGGCACTCGTCCGCGTCCAGCACCAGAATCCAGTCGCTGCGCATGGCCGCAAGCGCACGGTTGCGGGCGGCGGCGAAATCGTTCTCCCAGGAAATGTCCAGTACCCGCGCGCCCAGAGCGCGGGCACAGGCGCGGGTGGCGTCGTGCGAACCGGTGTCCGCCACCACGATTTCATCCACCCAGCCGCGTACGCTGGCCAGGCAGGCGGGCAAATCCGCCTCGGCGTCGCGTACGATCATGGAAAGGCCCAGGGTCATCAAAGATCGCACTTGCACCTGAAGGGCCGCCGTCCGCGGCATGGCGGATTGGAAATCTCTTAGATTCCGCGGCGAAATGGCTTCAAGTCCACTAGGCGGAAGCCGATAAGCGAGGGGAAGACCGCCATGATTCCCCTCACGCGCCTGAACCACCAAGAACTGATCCTGAATGCCGACCTGATCAAGTGTATTGAACAGCCGCACGACACGGTGATCACGCTGATCAACGGCGAAAAGCTGACGGTGGAAGAGACGCCGGCGGAAATCCTGCGCCGCGTCCGGGAGTACCGGCGTGGGTACGGGCGGGAAGGCGGTCCGCGGCCGGTAATCATTCTGCCCGAGCGCAGGGAGGGGCATGGATCGTAGCAGCGCCATCGGCGTTTGCGTCGCCGCCGGGGGCATTCTTGCCGGCCTGATGATTGACGGCGGCAACATTGGCCAGATCCTGCAGCCGACCGCGGCGCTGATCGTGTTTGGGGGCACGATTGGAGCGGTGATGCTGCAGTTTCCGATGGACGTCGTGGTGCGCGCCGCCAAAAACGTGAAAAAGGCGTTCCTCTATGAGGAGCCGGATATCCCTGCGCTGATCGAACGCATAGTGGGGTTTGCGCACAAGGCGCGCAAGGAAGGCATCGTGTCTCTGGACAAGGATCTGGATGCCATTCCCGAGCCATTTCTACGCAAGACACTGATGTTGGCGGTAGACGGGACGCAGCCAGCGGAGCTGCGCGACAACATGGAGCTGGCGCTGGGCAATCAGTCGGAAGCCGAGGAGCGCTGCGTTCAGGTGTTCGACGCTGCCGGCGGTTACGCCCCCACGGTTGGCATTATTGGCGCCATCCTGGGGCTGATTCAGGTCATGCAAAAGCTGAACAATATCGACGAGGTGGGGCGCGGGATCGCCGTGGCGTTTGTAGCCACTGTGTACGGGGTGGCGAGCGCAAACTTGTGCTTCCTGCCGATCGCCGGCAAACTGCGGGTCCGGCGGCGGCAGGAAGACCTCATGCGGGAGATTATGCTGGAAGGCGTGATTGGCATCCTGGAAGGCATGAACCCGCGCATGCTGCAGACCAAGCTGCGCGGCTATCTGGAGGATCAGCCGGCGGGGGGCAAGGCGAAGGAAGCGGCGGCAGCGGACAACGACGCTGAGGCGCCTCCGGCCCCGGCACGCGCCGGCTCAGGTGCGTCATGAACCGCCGCAATCGCCGCACGTCCGACCATCCCCACATCAATCATGAGCGCTGGCTGGTCTCGTACGCGGACTTCATTACCCTGCTGTTTGCGTTTTTCGTGGTGATGTATGCTGCCTCGCGCGGCGACCGGACCAAGGTCCTAAAGCTGGCGCAGGCGATCCAGACCGCGTTCAGCCAAATGGGAATTTTCACGCCCCACGCGGCGCAACTGGAGATGGTGCCTGCGCCGCCGGCGGCGGTCAATGCGCCGACCATGGCCATGCCCAATCCCCTGATGGCGCTGCGGGACAAATTGCATTCCGAATTGAAGCAGGAGATTCAGCGCCAGGCGGTGTCGCTGCACCTGACGCCGCAGGGGCTGGTCGTGCGGATGGAGGAGCTGGGATTTTTTGACAGCGGATCGGACCAGATCCGGCCGGAGGCGATGGCCGTGCTGGCGCGCATTGCGGCTTCGGTGGCCCCGTTGTCCAACTCCCTTCGTATTGAGGGCTACACCGACGACGTGCCCATCCACAACGCGCAGTTCGCCTCCAATTGGCAGCTTTCCACGGCGCGCGCCACTGAGCTCGTGCAGGTCTTCATCAACGACTTCCACGT
Organism: Terriglobales bacterium; assembly: GCA_050747905.1. Taxonomy (GTDB): domain Bacteria; phylum Acidobacteriota; class Terriglobia; order Terriglobales; family SCQP01; genus SCQP01. Next base: position 115,589 of record JBOGKQ010000003.1, read on the forward strand.
TGACCCCGCACGCCTGGCGGCTGCCGGCTATGCCCAGTATCATCCCATCGCCAGCAACGCCACACCCCAGGGGCGGCAAATGAACCGGCGGGTGGATCTGGTGGTAGTAGCACAGAAACCGCCCCCCGGCCCGCCCCCACCCAACTGAAGCGGCACGGATGCAGGCCGTGCCCCACCCAGCGAGTCCATAGAGTGACTTGAACGTTACTTGCACGCCGCGGCGCGCCTGCGCTAGGCTGACTTACGGTTGTCAGTCTGGCTGCATGTGCGCCTATGAGAATCCTCATCGCCGAAGATGACGCCTCCCTGGCGAAGTTCCTACGCAAGGGCCTGGAAACGGAACACTACGCCGTGGACTGCATGGGCGACGGGCTGGAAGCGGAGGCGCTGGCCCAGGGAACCGATTTTGATCTCGTTCTGCTGGACGTGAACCTGCCGGGCCGCAACGGCTTCGATGTGCTGCGCAACCTGCGGCAGCGCAAACCCTCTCTGCCCGTACTGCTGCTGACGGCGCAGGGAAAAGTCGAGGACCGGGTGCGTGGCCTCGATCTGGGGGCGGATGATTACATCGTCAAGCCGTTTGCGTTTTCCGAGCTGTGCGCGCGCATCCGGGCGCTGTTGCGGCGGGGTCAGCGCACCAGCGACGCCACCCTCAAAGTGGACACGCTGGAATTGAACCGCATGGAGCGCAGCGTGCAGCGCGCAGGCAAACCCATCGAACTCACCCCCAAGGAATTTGCGCTGCTGGAATACCTGATGCTCAACCGTAGCCGGCGGGTGACGCGGGCGATGATCATCGAGCACGTCTGGAATCTGAACTTCGACAGCTCCACCAATGTAGTGGATGTGTACATCAATTATCTGCGCGCCAAAGTCGACGGCGGCTTTGAACCCAAGCTGATCAAGACGGTGCGCGGCGTCGGCTACCAGATGGGCGCGGCGCCGGGAGCCGAGGCGGAATGAGCGCTGGCGCCGAGCCGGTTACCGTCCGGCAACTCTGTCACGACCTGAGCCAGCCGTTGATGGCGGCGCACGGCAGCCTCGAAGTGGCGCTGCAGCTCGCGCCCCAAGACCCTGCGCGGACGGAATTTTTGCGCGACGCGCTGGCGGCGCTGGAGCGTATGACCGCTGAGATCGAGCGTGCCCGCAACGCCGTACTTCCCGCAGCGGGTGCCCCTTAGGGTCCGGAGTCGAAATCCCGTGCGGCCCGCGCCAGCTCAGCGAAGGCGCGGGCGGCGTGCGCGAGCTGGCGCTGGCGCGGCCGCAGGAGCCGCAAGGGCCGTTCTACCCTGAACTGACGGATAGCGATCTCGCGCAAGGTGCCGGCGGCCAGCTCCTGCGCCACAGAAATGCGCGGCACAAACGCCACCCCCAACCCGCGCGTCACCAGGTATTTGATGCTCTCGATGGTGGGCATTTCCAGCGCAATGTTGAGCGGTACGCGCCAGCGCTGAAACGTAGCCACCGTGAAATCACGGTAGGGTGATTCCACATTGTGGGCGATGAAGGACTCCGCGCCCAGCCGGCGCAAGTCGATGGGCCGCCGCGCCGCCGCCAGCGGGTGGGCCGGATATACGATGAACGCCAGGCCGTCGCGAAACACCACCTCGGCGTGCAGCTCGCGCAGGCCGGGATCGTAGGCCACCACCCCCAGATCGAGCAGACCGGCGAGCACCGCGGCGGGGATGTCGCGCGACAAGCTGCGCCGCACCTCGATTTTGACTTGTGGCCAGCGGGCATGAAACGCGGTCACTACCGGCAGCAGAAAAAATGCCGTGCTTTCGTTCGCCCCGACGCTGACTTTGCCGCGATGCAGGCCGCGCAGTTCCGCCAGTTCGTGCTGCAGGCGTGAGCGCTGGCGCAGCATGTGCTCGGCGCTGGCGGTGACCAGCGCGCCGGCGGGCGTGAGGCGACGGCTGGCGCGGTCGAGCAGGGTCTCGCCGCAGTCGCCCTCGAGGCGGCGCACGGCGAGGGAGATGGCGGGCTGAGTGCGGTGCAGCTTCTCCGCAGCCCGCGAAAAGCTGTGCTCGCGCGCCACCGTGAGCAGGGTCTCGAGATCCGCCAAGTTCATCCATCCATAATATTGCCTTATGAGGCCACAAGTATTATGAATTGGACTTACATTCCGCACCCTGCCCAAACTCGAACATGGCCGACACCATCCGTATTTTTGACACCACGCTGCGCGACGGCGAGCAGGCTCCGGGCTTCAGCATGACTCCCGAGGAGAAGCTGGACCTGGCGCGGCAACTGGAGGCGCTGGGGGTGGATGTCATCGAAGCCGGCTTCCCCATCGCTAGCGACGGCGACTTCGCCGGGGTGGAGAGGGTGGCCCAAGCCTGCCGCGCGGTGACGGTGGCAGCGCTGGCGCGGACGCTGGCAGCGGACGTGCGCCGTGCCGCCCATGCGCTCGCGGCCGCCGCCCGGCCGCGCCTGCACCTGTTTCTGGCCACCAGCGATATCCATCTGGAGCAGAAGCTGCGCAAGACCCGCGCCCAGGCGTTGGAGGACACGCGCAGCATGGTGGCGCTGGCCCGCACCTACACCGCCGACGTCGAATTTTCCGCCGAGGATGCCACGCGCAGCGACCGCGCCTTTCTGGCATCGGTGTGCGCCACGGCCATTGCTGCCGGTGCCTCGACCCTTAACATTCCCGACACCGTTGGCTACACCGTGCCGGGCGATTATGCCGCCCTGATCGGTTGGCTGCGCGCGCACGTGGAGGGCGCCGATACCGTAGTCTGGAGCGTGCACTGCCACAACGATCTCGGCCTGGCCGTCGCCAACTCGCTGGCGGCACTGAGCGCGGGCGCGCGCCAGGTCGAATGCACGCTCAACGGCATCGGGGAGCGCGCCGGCAATGCCGCACTCGAGGAAATTGCCATGGCGCTCTACGTCCGCGGCGATGCCCTGCCGTTCGCCACCGGACTGCGCTTGGACCAACTGCACCCGGCCAGCGCGCTGCTGAGCCGCATTACCGGCGTGCCCGTACAGCCCAACAAGGCGATTGTCGGCGCCAACGCGTTTGCCCACGAGGCCGGCATCCATCAGGACGGCATGCTGAAGTCGCCGCTCACCTACGCCATCATGAAGCCGGAAACAGTGGGCCGGCGCGGCCACGAGCTGGTGCTGGGCAGGCACAGCGGCCGGCATGCACTGGCCGAACGCCTGCAGCGATTAGGCTACGCCCTCGACCGCGAGCGCCTCAACCTCGCCTACGCCGAATTTCTGGCTCTCGCCGACCGTCGCAAACATATCGGCGAGGGTGACCTGCACCGGATTGGGCGCGGTGCGGGGGCGGCAGGCGCAGCGCCGGGTTGGCGCGCACCGGGCTCGCCGGCGCCCAGCAACGAGCTGGCCTCGTGAGCGGCCGCAGGCTTGCTGTCGTCTGCCTGCCCGGCGATGGCATCGGTCCGGAGGTGGTGGAGGCGGCCTGCGCCGTCGTTGCCGCCGCGGGGCGGCACTGCGGCTTCAGCGTGCAGCGCGAAGTCCATTTGATCGGCGGCGCGGCGGTGCGGGCCACCGGTGATCCGCTGCCGCCGGCTACGCGTGCCGCAGTGACCGGCGCGGGCGCGGTGTTGCTGGGCGCGGTGGGCGACCCTACGTTCGACGGCGAGCCCCCGGCGCGCAAACCCGAGACCGGGCTGCTGGCGCTGCGCAAGCTGCTGGGTTGCTGGGCGAATCTGCGCCCGGTGCGCCGCCTGGCGGGTGCGGGCACGACGCCACTGCGCGAGGAGATCGCGGTGGGGACGGACCTGGTGGTGGTGCGGGAGCTCACCGGCGGTCTGTATTTTGGCGAGCCGCGCGGGTTTGCGCCCGATGGGCGGGCGGCCCACAACACCATGCGCTACAGCACGCCTGAAATCGAACGGCTGGCGCGGTTTGCCTTTACGCTCGCGCGCCGGCGCCGCGGCCGCGTGACCAGCGTGGACAAAGCCAACGTGCTCGAGGTGAGCCAGCTCTGGCGCAGGGTGGTGACGGGCGTGGCGGCGGAATTTTCGGACGTGCACGTGGAGCATCTCTACGTGGACAACGCGGCGATGCAGCTGCTGCTGCGCCCGTCGAGCTTCGATGTGATTCTGACCGGCAACCTTTTTGGCGATATTCTCAGCGACGAAGCGGCGGTGCTGGCGGGTTCGCTGGGTCTGCTGCCCTCGGCCTCGCTGGGCGGCGCGGTGGGACTGTATGAGCCGGTGCACGGCTCGGCGCCCGATTTGGCCGGCAACAATGTTGCGAACCCGGCGGGGGCGATATTATCGGCGGCGCTGATGCTGCGGCACTCGTATCAGCTCGAATCCGCCGCCACGGCCATCGAAGCTGCCGTGGAGCAGGCGCTGGGGCAAGGTCCGCCGCCCCGCGATCTGGCTGCGCCGGGCGCGCCGTTTGCGCTAACCACAGAATTCACGGCCCGGGTGATCAGCGGCCTATGAGCTGGCCGCGGCCACGCGCCGGGCCCTCGGGCGGATAGGAGCCCACCCTTTTGCCGGTGGCATCGAAAATGGGCAGGGTGGTGCCGGGCACGAGATTCGCCAGGCTGGCTTCAATTTTGTTTACGTCACCGACCACCACGATGACCAGGTGCGCGGGCTGGATGATCTGCTGCGCGGCAGCGAGCGCCGCCGCTGCAGTCACGGATCTGATGTTGCCTACATAGCTGACCAGCCAGTCGCGGGGCACGCCATACAGACCGGGTGTGAGCATGGCATCGGCGAGGGCGGCCTGGGTCTGCAAGCCGAGCACGAAGATGCCGCTCAAGTAATTTTGGGCCTGGGACAACTCACCCGCGCTGACTGGCCCGGAGCGGATCTTGTCCAGTTGGGCCAGGATCTGTTTGACTGCCGGAGCGGTGACGGCGGTGCGCACCTGGGTGGAAACCATCCAGGCGCCGAGGTCGCGGTAGGGCGCATTGAAACTGCTGATCCCGTAGACCCAGCCGCGCGCCTCGCGCAGGTCGGCGATCAGGCGCGAGTTGAAGCTGCCGCCCAGCACTTCATTGGCAACGCGGAAGGGAAAGTACCCCGGGGAAGTACGCGTGAGCCCCAGATTGCCCAGCAGAATCGTGGACTGGTCGGAGTCCGGACGCTCGACCAGGTAAATCCGCGTAGCGGGCGGATTGGCCACCAGCGGAGACGGTGGCGGAGACGGTGAGCCCAGCCGCCAATCACCGAAATATTGCTGCACCAGGTTGTGGGCCCGCGCCGCGGGAATGTCACCCACGACGACGACTTCTGCCTGATTATTCGGGAGGAAGTACTGGCGGTGGAAATCTTCGAAAGCCGCGCGGCTGAGCCGGGCGATGGAGTCGGGCGTGGGCGCGGTGATGGCGTACGGACTTTCCCCGAATAAGAGATGGTTGAACTGCACCGCGGCCAGAAAGCCGGCATCGGCGCGATGGGCCCGCAGCGCCTGCAGCAGGTTAGCCTTTTCGAGCGCGACTTCGGATTCCGGAAACGAGGGATGCAGAACGACGTCGGAAAGCAGCTCGAACAGGTCGCGGGCATGATTGCTGAGAGCGTAGGCATTGAAAGTCAGAAAATCCTGATCCACATGCGCCGACAGATCGCCGCCCATGGCATCAAGTTGCTCGGCAATTTCGAGAGCGCTGCGCGATGAGGTACCGGCTGTGAGCAGGTCGGCCTCGGCGCTGGCAAGACCGGCGCTTGCGGGGGTAAGACGGCTCACGCCGGCGCGCAGAGCCAGGCGGACGGTGATCAGGGGAAAACGCGCATCCTGCACGACAACCACGCGCAGTCCGTTGGGGAGCTGATCCACCTGGCTCGACGGCGGCGTGTAGAAAGGGGCGGGACCAGGCACCGGCGGCTGGTCCATGAAGGCGGGCGAGACCGCCGATTGCTGCGCGCGCAGACCCAACGGCAGGAGGGTGGCTAAGGTAACGATGGCCAGGCCACGCTTCATTGCGCGCCTGCCGGGGCAGCCGCCCCGGGTTGATCCACGATTACATTCATCCGCGCACTCGTCAGGAAGGTGCGGGCCACGCGCTCGAGGTCGTCGGAGCTGACGTCAAGAAAATGGGCGAGCTCGGAATTGGCGGCTTCCGGCTTGCCGTCAAACAGCGCCGCGAGCGCCAGCATCTGGTTGCGCCCCAGCGTGGTTTGCTGCTTGCGGATCCAATCCGAGCTGAACTTGGTCTGCAGGCGCTGTAATACCTCGGAGGAGACACCGGTGGCTTCGATCTGATAGACCTGCTGCATGAGCAACTGCTGGACTTGCTTGGCGGTAGCATTGGGCTTGTAGACCACGAGGCTGGAGAATAGACCGGGGGCGCGGTAGTCGGTATAGTCGCCCGAGGGGAACCCCAGGCCACCGCCCACCTGGAGGGCGACTTTGTGATCTTTGACCAGCGACTGATAGAGCCGCGAGCCCTGGCCGGCGAACAGGAGCTGGCCCAGCATGGTCAGGGCGTAATAATCGTTGCTGCCGCGCTTGGGACCTTGCCAACTCATGCTCAGCGCCGGCAGTTTGGCGAGCGGGTCGGTAAGGGTGAGCGAGCGTGCCTTGGTCTGCTGGGGCTCCTGGGTGTCCACCGGGGTGATCGTGCCGCGGTTGGGAATCCAGCCGAAGTAGTGCTCGACCTGCTGCTTCACGGCGGCGCTGTTGAAGTCGCCGACTATGGTGAGAATGCAGTTGCGCGGGGCGTAGTACTCATCGAAGAACTGCTGAACTTCCGGCAGCGTGGCGGCGTCGAGATCCTTGAACGAGCCGATCACCGGATGCGCATTCTGCCAATTGGCGAAGGCCTGCAGCTGCAACTCGACGTACATCAGCTGGCCGTAGGGTGCATTGTTCACGCGCATGCGCTTTTCCTCCTCGACCACCAGGATTTGATTTTTCATCGCCGCAGCGGTGACGTTCAGGGCCGAGAGACGGTCGGCATCCAGCCAGAGCACGGTGGCTAGAGCGTTGCTGGGCACGCTGGCGTAATAGAAGGTGTAGTCCTCGTGGGTGGAGGCGTTGTCGGTGCCGCCGTAGCCTTCGACGAGGTGGTCGAACCTGCCCTTGGGCGCGTGCGCGGAGCCCTCGAACATCAGGTGCTCGAACAGATGCGCAAAGCCAGAGCGGCCGGGATGCTCGTCGCGCCCTCCGACGGCGAACAACAGGCTTTCGGTGACCACCGGCAGCGAATGATCCTCGGACAGAATCACGCGCATTCCGTTGGAGAGTTTGAACGCGGTGAAGGGGATCGGGGGAATGGCGAAGCGCTGGGCGGCTGCGCCCGCGAGCAGACCCAGCACGACTGGAAGCACCCAAACCCGGCGAGGCATCTTGCAGTCAGCATGCCATGATAAAAGCCATGGCGCCAGTGCGGGAATCCGACCTTGCGGCCTGGCTGCCGCGGCAGCGCTGGTACGGGGCCAAAAATGTTCGCATCGAGAGCGTGCGCGTAGTCGAACACCGGGATGTGCTGGCACTGGTGGAGGTGGTGCCAGCAGGGCAGGGGCCGCAAGTTTATGCAGTTCCAGAGCTCGCGGGTGAGGGGCTGGGGAGCGAAGCGGTGCGGCAGCGCTGGTGGGAGTTGCTGCGGCAACAGCAAACGGCGGGAAAGTTCCGCTTTGAGACTTTGGGCGCTCTGGGGGCGATTGGCGGCAGCCGCCTGCTGGGCGCTGAGCAGAGCAACACGTCGGTGCTCTACAGCGATTTGGCGGGAGCGCCGCGCTGGATCCTGAAACTGTTCCGGCGGGTGCAGGAAGGGGAAAATCCTGATTTTGAGATTCCGCGCGCGCTGTTGCGGCACACGAAGTTTGGCAATGTGCCGGCGGCGGCGGGGCGCTTGCTGTACGGCGGCGCGGCGACGCTGGCCGTGGCGCAGGAATTTGTTTCCAATCAGGGCGATGGCTGGGACTATGTGCTCGGCCGCTTACGCGCGGGCGCGGGCGCGGCGCTACTGCCGGAGATGGAGCAACTGGGACGGCGTACCGCCGAGTTGCACACCGCGCTGGCGTCGATTGCAGGCGAGGCGGATTTTGCGCCGGAGGCAATTACGGAGGAGGACGTGGAACGATGGCGGCAGCGCGCGCTGGCAGGCGCTAACGCCGCCGCCGCCGAGGACCAGGCCCTGATCGAGCCCTGGCGGCAACGGATCGAGTCGGGACCTGCGGGCCTGGATGGACTGCTGGGCTGCCAGAAAATCCGTATCCACGGTGACTACCACTTGGGACAGACGCTCAAGACTGCGGGCGATTTCTATCTGCTCGATTTTGAGGGCGAACCGGCGCGGCCGCTGGCCGAGCGCCGCCGCAAGGGAACGGTCTTGCAGGACGTTGCCGGGATGCTGCGCTCGCTGGGCTATGTCGCCCACACTGCCGACCAGGGTTCGTGGGAGGCCCCGGCGCGCGAGGCCTTCCTGGCCGGCTATCGCGCCGTGATTGAGACGGCGCCGGTTTCGCTGGTAGCCCGTGGCGCAGCGGCCTTCACCGCCGCCTGTTCGTTCTTCGAATGTGAGAAAGCGGCCTACGAGCTGGCCTACGAGCGCAACCACCGGCCGGACTGGGTGAGGCTACCAATCGCCGCGCTACGCCACCTGCTCGCCTAGCTAGTGGTTCCAATAGACGAGCAGATGGAAGCTGCCGGGGACCATTTTCCGGCGGTAGCGGGGCTGGCCGGGCGCCGGCGGCTCAAACTTTGCCGTGACGGTGAACAGTTTGTGGGTTTCCGGATCCACTTCCATGGTGCGCGCGCCGGGCTCGGTGGGAATGTTGCCCACCAGGGTGAAGTGATCGGGGCTGTCTTCGTGAATCACGGTAATGGTGCCGCCATCGCCGCCGTTGGAGCTGAAGGCGAGCTTGGTTTTGGGATCGAAGCGAGTGGCATCCACGCCGCCTCCGATCACGATGGTCGTGATGACCCTGCCGTCGTTGGCGTCCAAGATCGCCATCATATGGTTGTGGCAGCCGACGAACAGACGCATGGTGTAGGGGTCAATGGCCAGGCCGGACGGATGCTCGCAGGGCGCGAGCGGCCAGGTGTGGAGAATTTTCAGGGTGTGCGCGTCAATCTCGATTTCCTGGCTGGAGTCCTCGAGGTTGTCGAAGACATGGCCGCGGCCGTCGGCGGCGGCGAACTCGGCATCTTTACTGGGCAGCAGGATCGAGCCCAGCACGGCGCCGGTCTTGGCGTCAATGGCGGCGGCGTGGCTGTCGTGGTTGAAAAAAAAGACGCGGTTGGTGGCGGGGTCGTAGACGAAACCGTCGGGACGCTGCAAGGGCAGGGGAATGGTCTGCATGACCTTGAGCGACTTGAGGTCGAACTCGGTGGAGCTGTTGCTGCCGCCATTGCTGGTGAAGCCGTGCTCGTCGCCAATGTCCACGGCCACGCCGTGGGTGCCGGAAAGGCCGCCGATTTCGCCTTCGACGTGATAGGTATCCGCGTTGACGATGATCTCCTTGGAACCGGCCGAAACGTAGAGGCGGCGGTTGGGTTGATCCACGCCGAAGTAGTCCCAGAATCCGTTGTTGTTGAGCGGCAGGGTCTTGACCAGCCGGTAATGGTCGGGCTGGGAAGAACCTCCCGCCGCCTGGGCTCCTGCGACGATGCCCAGGCTCACAAGGCACACAGCCATGGCTGTCCAACGCATAGAATTTGCCTCCTACTTGGCGAAGATCAATAACTCGAAACTGCCCGGCACCATGCGGCGGCGATAGCGCGGCTGGCCTGGGGCAGCAGGCTCGAATTGGGCGGTGACGGTGAAGATGGTGTGGGTTTTCGGATCCAGCTCCATGGTGCGGGCGCCGCGGGCGGTGGGCAGGTTGCCGAGCACGGTGTAATGATCGGGGCTATCCTCATGAATCACGGTGATCGCACCACCCTCGCCGCCCGGGCTGAACACCAGCTTGGTGCCGGGATCGAAGCGGGTGGCGTCCACGCCCGGAGCCACGGGCAGCGTCGCTACTACTTTGCCGGTATCGGCATTCACCACGGCCAGCATGTCGTTGTCGCAACCGACGAAGAGGCGATGGCTCTGGCGGTCCATCGAGAGCCCGGAGGGCCCCTTGCAAGGCGCCAGCGGCCAGTTGTGCATGATCTTCAAGGTGCGCGAGTTGATTTCGATTTCCGAGCTCGACGATTCGAGGTTGTCGAAGACGTGCCCGCGGTCATCGGCGGCGGCGAATTCGGCCGCGCGCGTGGGCAGCAGAATGGAACCGGCCACCGCCCCGGTCGAAGCGTCCACCGCCGCGGCGTGGCTGTCGTGATTGAAATAGAAAATGCGGTTGCTGGCGGGATCGTAGATGACCCCATCAGGACGCACAATCGGCAACGGAATGGTCTTAGTCACCGCCAGCGTGGTGAGGTTGAATTCGGTGCTGTCGTTGCCGCCTCCGTTGCTGGTGAAACCATGATTGTGGCGGCTCGCAATGCCGGCGCCGTGCGTGCCCTTGAGCCCATCCACGGTTCCTTCGACGGCATAAGTATCGGCGTTGACCACGATCTCTTTGTCGCTGGCGGAAATGTAAAGCTTGCGCCGGGCGGCATCAATATCCATGTAATCCCAGCCATGGTCATTGTTCAGCTTCACAGTTTTCACCAAATGGTAGCCGGCGGGTTGGCTCGATCCTTGCGCTCCCGCCATCACTACCATTGCCAACGCCCCCGCCAGCACCCCCAGCCACTGCCAATACCGCATGGTTGTCTCCTTTGTGCGCCGATCTTATTGTGGCGCCCTCACTGTATCATCTTGGTGCAGCAACCTTAAGGCTAGCTGAATGACACGCAAATTCCCCAGCCTTGCAATTCTGGGGGGCTTTTTCGTCATCTATGTACTTTGGGGCGCCACCTTTCTGGCCATCAAGATTGGTGACACAGCGCTGCCGCCCCTGGTGCTGGCCGCGCTGCGCTTTGTTGTCGCCGGCGTCATCCTCTATGCCTGGAGCTGGCTGCGGCGCTGGCCTCAGCCCACGATGCGTGAGTGGGGCGGGGTGGCGCTGGTCTCGATATTTATGTTCCCGATTGGCTATGGAGTGACTTTTTGGTCCGAGACGCGCGTGCCTTCGGGTGTGACCGCGGTGGTATTAGCCCTGGTGCCACTGTGGGTGGCAGCGATGGAAATCTGGATTTTCCGGCTGGCGCCGGTTTCGGCAAAGGTGCTGGGCGGATGCGTGCTGGGCGTGGCGGGCGTGGCCGTACTGGTTACCGGCGGCGGCGGCCACGCCGCGCTGCCCTGGTGGCCAATCGTTGCGCTGGTGTTGGCGGCCGGAGCCTGGGCGCTCGGTACGGTGCTGATTCCACGCCTGCCCATGCCGCGGGCCGCGGGCACGAGCGCGGCAGCGCAGATGTTGCTGGGTGGGGTAATGCTGGCCGCCGCCGCGGCGGCTACGGGCGAGTTCACCGGCCTCCACTGGGCACGTGCGCTGACCGGCCCAGCGCTATGGTCGCTGGCTTACATGATTTTCGCGGCCTCAGTGCTCGCGTATGCGGTGTTTGTTTGGCTGCTGGGGAAGGTTTCCGCCGTCCAGGTCGCCACTTACGCGCTGGTGAATCCGGTGGTCGCGCTGTATTTGGGTTGGGGCTGGGGTGGGGAAACGCTAACCCGCTCTGGCTTGGTCGGCTCGGGGATCATTTTGGCGGCGCTGGCGCTGGTTCTTTCACGCCAGACCCAAGCCAAGCCTGCTACAATCGTTTCCCAAGTTTGAGGAGAACCTCATGCGCTTGATCATAGCCACTACCGCCCTTGCCGCCGGACTGCTATCGGCGGGTTTCCTATTGCGACCGACGCCGCTAACGAGACCTCAGGCGCCCGCCGCTGCTGCCGTGATGACGCAAGTCGAAGTTGAGGCACGCGCGCGTGAACTGGAGGCGCCGGAAAGCTCGAAGATCATGTGGATCATGCATGAGCTCGCCGATGTTTACGGCCCGCGCCTGACGGGCGACCCCAACCTGGTGCGCGCCGATAGCTGGGTCATGCGCACAACCACGTCATGGGGCATGAGGAATGCGCATCTGGAGCCCTACCCGTTCGTTCCCGAGCGCTTGCACCATACCGTGCCGGGATGGGCCAACCTGCTGCTGCAGGCGAACGCCATCAAGCCCTTCCAGAACCAGTTGGTGGTGCGGCCGCTGCATTGGACGCCGGGCACCCACGGCCCGGTGACCGCGCTGGCAGTGCTCATTCCCGATCCGCCGGGCATGTCGCGCGGGAGTTTCAGCAACGGCCAATTCGTGCCCGCGCCGCGGCCGACGCAAGCGGACCTGGACGCTTATTTCGCCAAGGACGCGCCCGTGGTGCACGGCAAGATCGTGCTGGTGGGCGAATATTCGATCGTGCCGGTAGACTTCAAGCCTCCGGCGCTGCGCTATAGCGACACGGAATGGAACTGCCGGGTCGGTGTGCTGGCATCCGGCAGCGATGCGTGCAAGCCGTTCCAGCGGCGGAGATTTTTCCGGCCGCCGGCGCAGGCGCCCGAGCCTGGCACTCTCGACTACCGGGCTGTGAGCGAACAGCTCGACGCTTTCCTGCTGAAAAACGGCGTCGAGGTGCGCATCAACGACGCGCACAAGGCCCACGGCGTCATCGTGGCGTATAACAACCCCAGCTATGATGTCTCGACCGCAGTGCCCACGGTGGTGATGCAGTCGGACAGCTACGGCCGCATCGCGCGGCTGCTGGCTGACACTATTCCGGTCACGCTCCGGTTCAATATTGAAAACACGACGTATCCCGCGGGCCATCACTTCAACGACGTGGTGGCGGAAATCCCGGGCACCGATCTCAAGGATGAGGTGGTGATGCTGGGCGGCCATCTCGACAGTTGGAACAACGCCACCGGCGCGACCGACAATGCCGCCGGCAGCGCCATGATGCTGGAGGCGGCCCGTATCCTGTTGGCCATGCACGCCCATCCCCGCCGCACCATCCGGGTGGCGCTGTGGGGCGGTGAGGAGGAGGGCTTGCTGGGCTCGCTCGCCTACGTGGATGCCCACTTCGGCAGCGTTGAACACCCCAAGCCCGAGTTTAAGAACCTGGTGGCCTACTTGAACATAGACGACGGCACCAGCAAGCCGCGGGCGGCGAGCGTGTTTGGTCCGCCTGCCGCCGCGGAGTTTTTCCGCCAAACGCTGGCGCCATTTCACGATTGGGGGTTCATGGGAGCCACCGCCAGCACCAGCCGCCGAACTGGCGGCACCGACAGCACCTCGTTCAACCAGGCGGGTCTGCCGGGGGTGAACTTCGAACAGGACCCGATCGAGTACCAGCCGTACTCCTGGCACACCAACCTCGATACCTACGAGCGCCTGGTGCCTGAGGATCTGCGGGAGGGCGCCGCCGAAATCGCCTCCATGGCCTACGCGCTCGCCGATGCTCCTGACATGCTGCCGCGCTTCAACCCCGCCAGCATGCCCAAGCCGCCAAACCCGATTGACCCGAGCCCGCAGGCGGCCCTGAAGCAGGGCGGGAACTGAGCCGCCGCTTACTGCAGCCCCAGCGCTAGGCGGATGCGCGCCGCTTCGGCGGGCGCCTCGGTCAGGGGCAGCATGCGCACGCCCGCCTCGCTCATAAGCGTAGCCATATAGGCAGCGCCGCCGCCGGGACTGTCGTCGTGAAAGGCAGCAACGTCGAGTCCGCCCAAATGGCGGCGGACGCGCTCGATGGTAAAGCAAAGCTCCTTGACCGCACCCTCGCCGGTGGCCCAAGGCAGGGCCTGAATGACCCACTGCTGCCGGGTCTCGCCCTGTTTCTGGTAGGCGAAATCGAAGCGGAAGCTGTCGTCCGTGCCCAGCCATTCGCCCGCGCGGGCGTTGCGGCGGAGATGGCGCAACACAGACTCTTCGGCGAATACCTGCCGCAAGTGGGCGAGCACGCGCCGCCGCGCGCCGCGCACCTCACCGGCCTTTTCCTCGACCGCGCTGAGCGGCGCGGCGTATTGCTGATATAGCCGGTCGAGCGCGGCCGCCGGGTCAGCGGTGAGCACGGCACGCGGTTCGCTGAGGCGCAGAGTATGACTGAACGTTTCACGGGCCTGCTCGAGGAAGTACTTGCGCGACAGCCAAGCGGGCTGCTCGGTGCTGAGCCGCGACAGCAGGTCCTGCTCCAGGCCCGACAGGATCGCTGGGTCAAAACGCGGAGATAGCGCGCGCGCCGCATCCAGGTTGGGACGCAGGCGCAGACCGGTGAATCCGCCAGCGCGCGGCTCGTAGAGCGCCACGCCGATGGTGATTGCCTCGTTGCGGATGGGGTTGGGCGCCAGCCGGATGAGGACGTATTGACAAGCCTGCAAGGGGGATTCTGCCATGCTTCCTCCTAACCTGCGGTCGCCGCCTCCTGGGCGGCATCCTGCCAGTTCTCAAAGGGCGCGCGCGGTGAATTGCGGACGTCCCAAATCAGCTCGCGCACGCGGCTCCGGCGGCGCACCAAGCGCTCAAGCAGCGCTTCCAGCTCGGTCAAGTTGCCATACCATTCTGGTGGAATCTCCTCGCCAGCGGCATAGATTGCACTCTCCTGATAGCGCTCCAGGCGTGCCAGCCAAGGTTCGAAGGACTTCCAGCCGGTCACGCCCCGATACACCAGGTTGCGGTTATAGACGCCGCGCAGGGGGCTGTCGGGAAAGTTCCAATCCCCGGCATTGAAGCAAAAGCCCTGATCCACCATGAACACCTTGAGCGGCTTGCGCGAATCGGGACGGCAGTAGATCACCTGGCGGCCATTGCAGTTGCAGGTCCATTTGTCAAAGGCAAGAAAGCCGGCAAACTCCGCCACATTGGCTATGTTGGCCAGGCCGGGTTCGGGAAGGTAATCGTAAATGGGAGTATTGGGGTCGCTGCTGGGCAGGCGCGAGCCGAACTGAAGACCGCTAGCGCAAGGCACGATTTGACCAGCGATGCGCAGATGCAGGCCGGGCGAGGCTGCAACGAGTTTCTGGGGAACTTCGATCAGCGCCGCCGGGGGCGCCGACAGACCCAGGCCATGCGCCAGCCGCGCCGCCAGCCATTCGTTGGCCAGCACGCGCCGGTGCTGGGGGTTGTTGACGAACTTGATGACGTAATAGTGCCCGTCGGCGGCGCGCATGAGGTGCGATTGCGCCCCGCCCCGCATCGGCCGGATATGCTCCACCGCGAGGGTCGGCACTGGCTCTAGTGTAATCTCGCGTACTCGGCTTTGGCTCGGGCGAGCAGCCGCAGGCCGGCATCGGCGTGCTGCCAGAGGGCGAAAAAGTCCTGGTAGGCGGCGCGGGCCTGGGCGCTTTGGTGCTGCTGAGCGTCGGCGCGGGCGAGGCCGAGCTGGGCAAGGGCGACGACTGTGGGATCCTGGCCCTCAAAGACCACAAACGCACGCAGGGCGATCACGCGGCGGAACAACACGGCGGCGGTGCCCGGGTCACCAAACCCCAACTCGACCAGAGCGCGGGTCAACAACGAAAGCGCGGTGCCGCCATCATAAGGCGCGGCAACCTGCGCCTGCTGCAGCGCGCCGGAGGGAGCGTTGCGGGCCAGGGCGGAGGCCATGGCGACATCGGGAAGCCACACCATCTGCGTCAGCGTGTTCCGTGGTGCCGATGCGGCGGCCGATGAGATCAGCGCGGAGGCGGCAGAGGGGTGACCGCTCCAAGCGTAAATATAGGCAGCATCGAATTGGTTCTCAAGATTGTGCGATTGGGCCCCGGCGGCCGCGGCGGCCAGCGCGGGTTGCCCCACCAGGACTGATTCGACGCCCTCGGCGGCCAAGTTGCGTGATGTTTCGAAGTCCTCGCCCAATTGGCGCGCCAGCGCATCGGCCTGCGCGTACCGTTCGTGAGCACGGCGGAACTGGCCGTGCATGGCGGCCAATCCAGCCTGGCGCTCGAGCACCTCCAGACGGCCCTGCGGACTGAGGCTGGCGGCGGCATTCTCGCGCGCCAAGGCCGCTGCATCGCCTTGCGCCCAAGCTACATCGCCCAACTGCACATGGGCGGAGTAGTCGCCCAGATGGAGCGCGATGGCGGCCTCGAGCACGGCCTGGGCACGATTGAGTTCATTCAGGCCGACATAGGCGGCGGCGGTGTTCTCGCGCGGCAGAAAGGCTCCCGGCTGCGCCGCGACAGCCGCCAACAGTGAGGGCAAGGCTTGCTGGAATTGGCCGAGGTGGTTTTGCGCCACCGCCAGGTTGTTCAGGCCGCGCCAGGCGCGCGGATAGGTCTGGGTGTAGGTTTGCCAAGCTTGAATGCAGCGCTCGGCCTCGCCGGCATATTGATAGAAGCTGGCGGCAATCAGCAGCTTTTCCTTTTCGCTGGCGCGGTCACGAAGATCGAAAGCCTTTTGTGCGGCCTGCATGGCCGCAGCGGCGTTGCCCTGGTTGTTCTCGGCGGTGGCCAGCTCGCGCCAGGCCATGGCGAATTGCGGATCGAGGGCCACCGCCTGGCGGGCCGCTGCTACCGCCGCCTGCTCGTTACCGTTGACGAGTTCGTCTTCGGCGAGTGTGACCGCGCGCAAGGCCGGCAAAGACGATGTCGTGGCTTCGAGCAGGGGCTGATCGAAGGCTTGAATCGAGGCCAGCGATTCGCCTAACTTGGCGCGCAGCGAGCGGCTGGCATGGTCGAGAGCTTTGATGACTTGGCCTGTGCTGGGCGCGACGGCCTGGGTTTGGGCCAGCACGGCGCCTGTAGCAGGCTCAACGGCGGTGAGGATGATAACCAACTGGTGGCCGACGCTGGCAATTTGGGGCCGCAGCATGGCCTTGATCTGGGCGCGCAGGCAGAGGGCGCGGCCGATTCCGGGCGTAATCACGGTATCGGGCGGCTGCTCCATGAGGCGCAGCGTCTGGGCGATCTGCTGGTCGGAAACCACGTTGAAGTAGGGTGACTGCTCCAGGCTGACTTCGAGCACCGTGCGGAGGGCGCCATCAAACGAAGTGTCGCCGCTGGTGTTGGTGAAACTGGTGATTAGGAGCGCATCCTTGGGGGTGAGCGCGGGGGGACGGCGAGCGCGAAAGATCAACAGAGCGGCTGCGACAACAACGAGGGCAACTATCATGGCCACAAGCCAAGGGCGGCGGGAACGCGGGACCACGATGGATCTCAGCCCGGCTTCGTGATCACGCTTCAAGCGCTTGAGATCTGCCTCCAGGTCCGCCGCGCTCTGGTAGCGCAGCGATTTATCCTTTTCCAGCGCACGCAGAATAATGCGGTCGAGTTCGGGTGGACTTTGCGCGTTCAGGTGCGAAGGCAGTACCGGGACCTGATGGAGCAAAGCGTCATGGAAGGCGGCGGCGGTTCGACCGGCGAACGGCAGGCGGCCGGTGATCATTTGGTAGAGCACCGCGCCCAGGCTGAACAAGTCGGTGCGGGCGTCAAGATCCATTCCCAGCGCCTGCTCCGGACTCATGTACGCCATGGTGCCGGCAAGACTGCCGGAGCTCGAGGAGCCGGCGGTGGGCGCTTCCGGATCCACTTTCAGATCAGGGTCGGAAACCTGCCGGGCGATGCCAAAGTCCAAAACCTTGACGTCGCCGCGGACGGTGACGAACAGGTTGGCGGGCTTGATGTCGCGATGAACAATGCCTTTGGCGTGCGCGGCGGTCAGCGCGTCGGCGACCTGAGTGCCCAGATCAAGCGTGGTGTCGAGTGGCAAAGGGAAGCCGGGGCGCAGCTTTTGTTTGAGGGTCGCGCCCTCGAGCCACTGCATGGCGATGGCCAGGCGGCCGTCATGGGATGCAATCTCGTAGACAGTGCAAATGTTGGGGTGGTCGAGCGTGCTGGCGGCGCGGGCTTCCCGACGCAATTGCTCGAGGGCGTCGGGGTTGTCGGCGCGATGTTCGGCCAAAAACTTGAGCGCGACGAAGCGGCCAAGGATAGTGTCTTCGGCTTTGAAGACGATGCCCATGCCGCCGCCACCCAGTTTTTCGAGGATGCGATACCGCTCAGACATACAGCCGGCTCACCCTCAGTGCAGCCGCGCGTACTCGGCTTTGGCCTGGGCGAGCCGCGGCAGGCCGGGGCCGGCCTGCTGCCAGAGGGCGAAACAATCCCTGCGGCGCAGGCGCTCGAGCGCGAGCGGATCGTAGACCAGATGCTCGGGGAGCAGTTTGAGAGCGCCGAAGCGGCCGAGGGTAGTGTCTTCCGCCTTGAAGACCACGCCCATGCCGCCATCGCCCAGTTTGCCTAAAATGCGATAGCGCCCGATGCCGGAGTCCACAATGCCCTACAGTAACAGTAATTCCTTATGCCCGCGTTGGTATTCGATCTTGACGGGGTGCTGGTGGATGTGTCGCAATCGTTCCGCGCGTGCATTGGGAGGACGCTGGAGGCGATGGGCGGGCTGGCAGTGGACGATAGCGAGATTCTAGAGCTCAAGCTGTCCGGTGGGTTCAACAACGATTGGGACGTCACGCGGGAGATGTTGCGGCGGCAGGGAATTGCGGCCGAGCGGGAGCGAGTGATTGAGGTTTTTAGCCGGATTTATCGAGGCGCGTCCGGGATCGGTCGGTACGAGCCGGAAGGATTAATCTGCCGCGAGCGGTGGCTACTGCCGCAGGAGTTACTCCGGGCGTTGGCGGCGCGCCAGAGCCTCGGGATTTTCACCGGGCGGCCACGTGCCGATGCAGAGTTCACACTGCAGCGCTTCGGCGCCCGCGAGGCAATTGCGGCCATCGTGGCGCTCGAGGATGCGGCGGCCAAGCCGGACCCGGAGGGATTGCTGCGGCTGGGCGCGGAGGTTTACATCGGAGACACGGTGGATGATGCGAAATGTGCGCGGGCGGCAGGCGTCCGGTTCATCGGAATCTGCCCTCCGGAGAGCGAACTGGGGCAACTTTTTCGCGCTTTGGACGCTCAGTTCACCGCTGCCAGCGTGGACGTGGTAGCGGATCGCTTGCTGGCGGATTGAATTCTCTGTGCGCCTTGCCACACCGTGGGCAGCAACTGGCGGCTGGTGCGGCAGCCGCCGATGCGCGTCAGGCAGCTAAGGTTAAAGCCGCGCGCCTGGCGGCGCTGGCTCGCCTTGGCCCGCGGGGAGAGCCGCACGACGGTGCGGCCGGGCTGACCGCCGTTGTTGAAGTTGATGGTCGCGCGGTAGGAGGGCACACCCTGTTCGCTCATCTCATCGAACATCAAGGCGCTGGCGATGTCGTTGGCGGCGTTAGTAGCACTCATGTCCTGGCTGACCAGCATCGCCATATCCAGCACGCCCACACGCCCGCCCCCGGGATCATCGGAGCTGCCCGCGCGGCGCAGCATGACCGTAAATTCGGTGCGGGGAGCAAGACGCAGCCAGTGCAGCCAGAGGTTTTGGAATTGGAACAGACAATTGTCACCTACACAGGCGGCTGCAGGGCTGTACTGGGCCGCCAGGGCTTCGACCTGATGGAATGAAGTCCGGTTCACTTCCACCACGCGCAACTGCCGCAGCAGGCGGGTGGCGTGGCTGCGAGGCGACATCACCAAAAAAAACAGCAGCACCGGCGTGCCGATGATCACCACGAATGCCAGCTCTTTGAGCAGGCGGATACTCCAGCGGTTCGGCATTGAGATTACCCGTTCTGGCCGGTCAGAATGCGGGTGATGGCGGCATTGACCAGCTTGCCATCGGCGCGCTGCTTCTGCGCCTGAAAGCGTGCCATGGCAGCCTTCATCGCTTTGCCCAGATCGCGTGGCGAGTCCGCACCGGTTTCGGCAATGGCGGCGCGCACGGTGGCCTCGATTTCTTCCTGCGTCAGGGCTTTGGGCAGGTAGCCTTCGATGATGCCGATTTCGGCCGTTTCCTTGGCCGCCAGCTGGGGCCGGCCTCCGGCGGAGAATTGCTCGGCGGAATCCTCGCGCTGCTTGATCATGGTACCCAAGACCTTGTGGATTTCGGCATCGTCAAGTTCATGCCCGACCTCGATTTTGCGGTACTGAGTCGCCGACTTCATCATGCGCAGCGTGGAAAGACGGAGCTCGTCTCTTTGCTTGAGCGCCGTGACAAGGTCGAGCTGGATCTGTTCGAGGAGGCTCACAACAAACAGTTTACATTTTTCAGTTCGCAGTTTTCAGGCAGCGCGGCGCCAAGCGTCGCGAATCGCCTCGATCTGGTCCTGAAACGCCGCCCCCTGGGCAGGCTCGCCTTCAAGGGTCGGGATTTCGCGCACCCAGCGTGCTATTTCCAACTCCGCGACGGTTTCCGGATCGTTGTCGGGAAAGCGGGCGCACAGAATCTGAGCGATTTCGTCGACGTCGTCCCAACTCAGCACATCGGCCATGGTTCACGCCAGCGCGCGCAATTGCCGGGCGGCTTCCACCACGCACGCGGCAGCGCGATCTACTTCATTCTGAGTGGTAAAACGGCCAAGGCCAAAGCGCAAAGAGCGCTGGGATTCCTCCTCGCTGAGTCCGATGGCCAGCAGGACGTGCGAGGCATTATGGGAAGCCGAACTGCACGCCGAGCCGGAAGAACAGGCGACTTCGGGCATGCTCATCATCAATGTAGTCGCATCTACCTCCGGGATCGTTAGATGAAGGTTATGGACTACACGCTGGCTTTGGCTGCCGTTGACTTTGACGCCGTCAACGCCGGCCACAATCTGATCGCGCAGGCGGTCGCGGAGAGCACCGATTCTGAGCTCCTCCTCCGGGAGTTCCTCGGCGGCGAGTGCCGCGGCGACGCCGAGGCCAACGATGCCGGGTACATTCAGCGTACCCGAGCGCAGGCCGCGCTCGTGGCCGCCGCCGTCCTGCTGGCAGGTCAGCCTGGTTCCCGTCCTTACATACAATCCGCCCACGCCTTTCGGCCCATACATTTTGTGACCCGAAAGCGACATCAAATCCACCTGCCAGCGGGCCAGGTCGACCGGCATTTTCCCGACCGCTTGGGTGGCGTCGGAGTGCAACAGGACACCGCGTGCGCGGGTGAGGGATCCAATGGCCTCCATGTCCTGAATCACCCCAATCTCGTTGTTCACCGCCATTATGCTGACCAGAACGGTTTCGGGGCGCAGGGCAGATTCCAGCTCCCTGAGGCGAATGCGGCCATCGTGATCCACCGCGAGACGGGTGACGGCAAAACCTTCATGCTCGAGGCGGGCCATCGGGTCCAGCACGGCGTGATGCTCGAAGTTGGTGGTGATGAAGTGCGCCTTCTGTCCCCGGTAACAATCTGCGATGCCCTTGACCGCGAGATTGTCGCTCTCGGTGGCACCGCTGGTGAAGACGACTTCTTTGGGCTCCGCTCCGATCAGTGCAGCCACTTGCGCCCGGGCCTGCTGTACGGCTTTGGCCGCCGCCCATCCGAAGGCGTGGCTGCTGCTGGCCGGATTGCCATATTCGCGCGTGAAGTAAGGCTCCATGGCCTTCCACACACGCGGGTCTACCGGCGTGGTGGCGTGATTATCCAGATAAATCGGCGCGGCCAGCATTCTCTGCAAGCATAACTGCTTTTGGCCCGTCGTGATGTGCTGTATCTACGAACCGGGAGGTGCTCCGGCCGAGGGGGCTTTGGCTTCCCCGGGCGGAATCTCCAGCGACGAGGGCGGCAGGGCACGAACCTGGTTGCGCGCCCACAGGCCGCGGTTGAGGTGCAGACCATAGCCCACCCAGAACCAATAGGGCACTAGCCACAGCCAGTTCCAGGTGCCATCAGCGGCGGTGTACAGTATGGTCGCAGCGATCGTGCCCCAGAGCAGCCAGGCCACCGCCAACCCCAGCCCCAAGCGCCGCAGTCCAAATGCCACGCCCTGCCATACTGCATTGAACCCCAGGCAGAAGCCGTAAAGCACCAGCGCGGTCGCGGGTGCGCCGTTGATCCATTGGCCCCAGATGCGCCATCCGGCCACTCCAGTCACGATGGCGATGGCAGTCCAAACGGGCTCAAAAATCCACTCAGACGGGTATCCGCGCGGCTTGTGTAGACTGTTGTACCAGACTTCGGTGTAATGGCCGCGCCCGCCGATGCGCGAGCCTGCAGCGGCAACGACGAAGTTCACCACCACAAACAACAGCAGCATCCAAGCCTGTGCGGCGGTGATCGTCATGGCTTTGCCCACACCCATATTCGCATTGTTGCCGCAGGATACATCTGGACAGGTGCACGGTGCTGCTGTTTGATGCGCGGACAGCGCGCGTGCTGGCTACTATTCTCTTGTATGGTCTGGCGCTGCTGTTCATTTACTCCGCCTGGAAGACGCTGGTCTCGTTTCTGTTTGCCATCATGTTTGCCTACCTGCTGGAACCGGCAGTATCGGGTTTGGAGCACCGGGCGAGGCTGAGCCGGGGGCGCTCGGTGTTGGCAGTGTATGTGATTATTTTTGTGGGGATCGGACTGTTTTTCTTCTTTTTGGGTCCGCGCATCGCCGAGCAGCTAGGGCGGCTGTCGCAGTCGCTGCCCAACATTACCCACGGGTTGATCAGCGGACATCTGCTCCTCGAGGTGGCGCACAAGCGCAACTGGAGCCCTGCCGTCGAGCAGCGGGTACAGCAAATATTGGCTTCACACCAGGCACAAATCTCGAGCTGGATCCTTGAGGCGCTGTCCGGCTTCACCGGTGTGGCGGCCAACCTCGTGTGGGTGCTGCTGGTGCCCGTGCTGGCGATTTTTTTTCTGCTTGGCGGCGGAACGTTTGCCGCCGCCATCCTTGATCAACTGACGCGCCGGCGGCAGCGGTCATTCGTGGCGGGGCTGCTGCGGGACATGCACGACGTGCTGGCGAACTACATTCGCATCCAGCTGCTGTTGATGGTGCTGACGCTGGTAGTGTATGTGGGCGGATTTGTGGTGTTCCGCATTCCCTTTGCGGTAGCGCTCGGAGTAAGCGCAGGATTGCTGGACTTCATTCCGCTTGTGGGACCCCTGATCGGGGCGATTATGGTCCTGGCAGTAGCGTTTTTTGCCGGCTACCAACACGTGCTTTTCGTCGCGATCTTCATTGGTGCTTGGCGGCTGTTTATGGACTATTCCCTTTCGCCGCACATGTTCGGCGACCGCGTGGAGTTGCATCCGCTGGCGGTGCTGTTCGGAGTGCTGGCTGGAGCTGAGGTCGCCGGTATCGTGGGGGTGTATCTGTCGGTCCCGATTCTGGCCATCCTGCACGCCGCGTGGGTGCGCTGGCGCGGTTTTGAGGGAGAGCAAAGAATTATTCAGCCCCTGGAAACCTCTTCGCCACCGTCGCCCGAACCGCAAGGATCATCCTGAAACTGCGATTCCAGGTTCGACGTAGCCAGTCCAGACGCGGTCGCGCAGGGCTTGCTCGTATCCGGCGGGGGTTCCGATATCCCAGTAGCGCGATCCTTGACGATCGCAGGTGACAAGCTCGCCGCTGGCAATCCAGGCGTTGAACAAGTCGCCCAGGAATTGCGCCTGCCCGTCGCACGCACGCCAGAACCGCTCCAGGCGCAAAAAAACCTCCCCTGGTGCGGTGATCGCGCCCCACACCCGGCGGGTTGGGCTACCGGGCGTTTTGACCTCGATCCGGCGTACGACGCCGGTGGGGGCTTCCTCGACCGCGTCAAACTCCTCGGGCCGGGCAACCGGGAACGTGATCAGGTGCACGCCGGCGCGCAATCTCTGCGCAAAGGCATCACGCGGGTACCAGACCGTGTCGGGCAGGCCGATCAGCACTGCCTCCCGGGCCCGCACCAGCGGCGCCGCCCGGAACACCGCGTCGCACAGCCCCGACGGTTGCGGCTGCAAAGCAAAGAAGATGCGTCCGCCCCAGCGGCTGCGAGCGTAGTAACGCACCAGATCGCCCTTGTCCCCGGAGATGATGAAACAGAGCCGATCAGCGCCTGCCAGCAGCATGCGCTCGACAAGATAATCCGAAACCACCCGAATCGCGCCCGCCGCCTCGCCCGCGCCGTCGTGGCGGCCCAAAGGCAACAGTTCCTTGGACCCACTCAGCGGCTGCATGCGGGTGGCGCTGCCCGCGGCCGGTACGATCCCTAACATGTACTGGCACCAGAGTGCCGGAATGAACTCGCAGGTTGCCCTCTTCCATTGTTGAAATTTTCTTGCTTGCATTCGTGTGTCTTTAGGTCTACACAATTTAAATGGCCCCTTCCACCACAGCGCCTCCGTTGGTGCTGACCATTGCCGGATTCGATCCCACCGCCGGCGCTGGCGTGTTGGCCGATATCAAAACGATTTCCGCCAATCAGGCGTATGGGCTGGCGTGCGTGGCGGCCATCACGGTACAGAACTCTCAGGGCGCGCAAAGCTACGAGGCGGTTGCACCAGGGCTACTAGAACGCCAGCTCGATACGCTTTTGAGTGAGCTCACGCCCCGGGCGGTCAAGATCGGTATGCTTGGCAGCCGGGCGAACGTCGAAATCGTAGCTCGCCAACTGGAGCTTCATCCCATTCCCTGGGTGGTGCTGGATCCCGTACTCCGGGCCAGCAGCGGCGCGGAACTTTTGGACGCTGACGGCTGGGAGGCGCTGCGCCAAAACTTGCTGCCACGGGTGACGGTGCTAACGCCGAATCTAGACGAGACCGAAGCCCTTAGCGGCATCCGGCCCGCCAAACCGGCCGAATTTGAGCAGGCAGCAAGCAAGCTGCGGGAATTGGGTCCGCCATTTATTTTGATCAAGGGAGGCCATCTGGAACGACCCACCGATTGGCTCTACGATGGCCAGAAGTTCGTCACTCTGACCGCCGACCGAGTGCGAACCAACAACACCCACGGCACCGGCTGTACTCTTTCTGCCGCCCTCGCGGCCAACCTGGCCAACGGCAAGCAGGTGCAGGATGCGGTGGTCATGGCCAAAGCCTATCTCACCGCCGCACTCAGACAGAGCTACGCGATTGGCGCCGGGCCGGGCCCGTTAAATCATCTCTACCGTCTCCAGGAGACGCCTACCTCGCGCAACGTAGACCCGGCGCCACAGCCGAACTTCACGACGCGATAGAGGATACTCTCGTCAGATCACCACGGTTTCGCGGTATTCGCCAAATACGGCGCGCAGCGAGTTGGCCACTTCTCCCAGCGTGCAATCGGCTTCGACGGCGGCGATGAGCGCGGGCATGAGATTCGTGGCGCCGGCGGCAACGGTCGCGACCTGATCGAGAGCCGCTTCGGCACGGCACTGGTCGCGGCGCTGGCGCAGGGCGCGTAGGCTTTCGGCCTGCCTGCGCTCGACCTCGCCGGCGATGCGCAGCACCGGCGTGAGCGTGGCCTCCTCCTGCTGAAACCGGTTTACGCCCACCACCAGGTTCTCGCCTCGTTCCAGCCCTTGCTGGTATTCATAGGCCGCCTGCTGGATCTCGCGCTGCACGTACCCGGACTCAATGGCGTGCAACATACCTTCCAGGGGCCCTCCCCAGCCTTCAATCTTCTCCAGATAAGCTTCCGCTTCCTGCTCCAGCCGGCTCGTCGCCGCCTCGACATAATAAGAGCCGGCCAGCGGATCGGCTACCTCGGGCACGCCGGTTTCATACGCCAGCACCTGCTGCGTACGCAGCGCCAGCCGCGCCGCATCCTCGGTGGGCAGTCCGAGGGCTTCATCAAAGGCATTGGTGTGCAGCGATTGCGTGCCGCCGAGCACGCCCGCGAGCGCCTGGTAGGCGGTGCGGACTACGTTCACGGGCGGTTGCTGAGCGGTCAGCGTCGAGCCCGCGGTTTGCGTATGAAAGCGCAGCATCCAGGATTTGGGATTACGGGCGTTGAAGCGTTCGCGCATCCGCCGCGCCCACATGCGCCGCGCCGCACGGAACTTTGCCACTTCCTCCAGGAGATGATTGTGGGCGTTGAAGAAGAACGACAGCCGCGGCGCGAATGCGTCCACATCCAGGCCGCGGTCGAGCACCGCCTGAACATAGGCGGCGCCATTGCCGAGGGTGAAGGCGATTTCCTGCGCCGCCGTGGCGCCCGCTTCGCGGATGTGGTAACCGGAAATGGAAATCGTGTTCCATTCCGGCAGCGCCTGGCTGCCGTACTCGATGATGTCGGTGACGAGGCGCAGCGCCGGCCGCACCGGGAAAATATAGGTTCCGCGGGCGATGTACTCCTTGAGAATGTCGTTTTGCACCGTGCCCTGCAGCTTGCACGCATCAGCGCCCTGGCGCTTGGCTGCCGCCACATACATCGCCAGCAAAATTGCGGCGGTGGCGTTGATGGTCATCGAAGTCGAGACGCGCTCCAGCGGAATGGCGTGAAACAACCGCTCCATATCCGCCAATTGACCGATGGCCACGCCCACGCGCCCGACTTCACCCCGCGCCAGCTCAGCGTCGCTGTCGAGCCCGATTTGCGTAGGCAGATCAAAGGCCACCGACAAGCCCGTCGTGCCCTGCTCCAGCAGATAGCGGTAGCGGCGATTCGACTCCTCGGCGTCGGCAAAGCCGGCGTACTGACGCATGGTCCACAATCTGCCGCGGTACATGTCGGCACGCACGCCGCGGGTAAACGGATACTGCCCGGGATCACCCAGGTCGCGGGAATATTCGAAGCCGTCGAGGTCTTCGGGCCGGTACAGCCCCTTCACGAACGCCTCGCAGCCGCACGGAACCAACTGCTGATGCTGAAGTAGGCGAACACCAGCGCCAGTCCCAGCTCCAGTTGCGTACTGCGGGACATTGCGGTGATGCTACCGGAAAGCGGGATGCCTTTGTGGGCGTTATCGGCTAGCCATCCTTTGACGCCGGCGGCCCCGAATCCCAAGGCGAAAAACAGAAACAGCACCGCCGCAACTTGCAATCCCAGCCATGTGAGCACGTTCGCGGCACGCGCCCACAATCGGCGTCCGCCGTGCCGCAAGGCGGTGGCCATGGTGCCCGGCTCCGAAGCGGGCACAGGTTGCTGGCGACCCACGAAGGCTCCCGCCGCCCGCCCCAGCCGCGCCGCCACGGGTGCGACCGGAGATTGCTGGGCGCGGGTGCGTTGGCGCCACAGCGCCGCCGCCGCACGGCCGAGACGCACGCCCGTGGATCGAGCTTCGCTCATGCGGCTATTTTAGGTCTTCTCAGACCGTCTCTTGCAGGCCGTGGCGGCGGAGCAGGCCGGGGAGGTTCTGCGAAAATGCGGAACGCGGCATGACCAGATCGCAGCCAGCCTCCTGGGCTTTGAGCTTCAGTTCCGCCTGCAGGTGACCGAGAAAGCCAATCAGGGGGGTCTTTTTCAACTCCGGGGTGTGGCGGATCTTGCCAATGGTCGAGATTGGCTTCAGCGCCGCACTGTTCAGATCCAGAATGATCAGCGCCGGAGGCGGCGCCACCTTGTCCAGCAACTCACGGTCGGTTTTCGCCATGTCAATATTGACTTTCAGTTGCCGCGCTGTCTCGCGGATTTTGGCGAGGAAAAACAGATCGTCTACAGCCACCAGAATGCGGCGCGGCGTTGCCACGCCATTGCCCGAGGCACCCGCCACGGGGGAATTTATTGTACCCAAGGGTCTGCACCTCCACGCGGAATCTGTTCCGCCTTCGGTTCTATTATTGACAACCAGCTACAGCGGTGAGCGCGGTGATTGGGCTGGGCGATTGACCCGCGGAGCCGCAAATCACCAGGCTGGAAGGCGCTCTCCAGCTCAAGCCGATAGCAGGATTATAGCCTAGTTCTTACTTCGGCGATAGGACCGCAAAAGGCGGAACAAGTTCGCCATTTCCACCGCCGCCATAGCCGCCTCACTGCCCTTATTGCCGGCCTTCAGGCCAGCCCGCTGCTCAGCTTCTTCGATCGTAGTGCAGATGAGCACGCCGAAAGCATGCGGGACTCCGGTCTCCAGCGCCGACTGACCGATACCGCGTGTCGTCTCCCGAGCGATGGAGTCGAAATGGGGAGTTTCGCCACGCAAAATCAGCCCCAGGCAAACGATCGCGGCAAAGCGGCGCGATTCGGCCGCAGTGCGTGCGGCTGCAGGGATTTCAAACGCGCCCGGAACCTCAATCACCTCCACCGCCCGTGCGCCCAGCCGCTCGAGCGTATCCACCGCACCCGCCTGCAGCCGCCGCGTGATGGCATCGTTGAAGCGGCTCACCACCACGGCAAAGCGGAAGCCGCTAGCGTTGAGACCAGCTACCAGCTTAGCTTTAGCGGCCATGGAATTGCGGCGCCCGCTTTTCCAGAAACGCGCGCGCGCCCTCTTTCATGTCCTCGCTGGCGCAGCACAAGGCGAACAAAGTGGCCTCCAACGCCAGGCCACCCTCCAAGTCCATCTCCGCACCGGCGCGAACCGCCTGCAGACAATACTGCACCGCCAAAGGCGCGCGGGCGGCAATTTTGCGCGCCAGCTCCTCCATGGCGGGCATCAGGTCCGACTGCGGCAGCACGGCATTGACCAAGCCCAAGCGCAGCGCCTCGCTGGCGCTGATGGGCTCACCGCTCAGCAGCATTTGTAATGCTGGCCCGCCGCCCACCAGCCGCGCCAGCCGCTGCGTGCCGCCGTAACCAGGAATCAACCCGAGGCTCACCTCGGGCTGGCCCAGCCTGGCGTTTTCGCTGGCATAGCGCAGCGTACAAGCCATGGCCAGCTCCAGCCCGCCGCCCAGAGCGAAGCCATTGATGGCGCCCAATACGGGCAGCGGAAAGGTTTCAATCGCGCGGAACAGCGCATTGCCCGCTTGGCTGAAGGCACGCGCCTCGACCGGACCCAGCGCCTGGATTTCGCCGATGTCGGCCCCAGCAGCAAACGCTTTTTCGCCCGCTCCAGTGAGTACGATGGCGCGCAGCCCGGGGTGCGTACGGCAGAAGTCGAAGGCACGTCCGAGGTCAGCGAGCAGAGCACGATTGAGGGCATTCAGCTTCTCCGGCCGATGTAGTGTGATGCGCGCCAGCGGCGCTTCGATCTCCAGCCGGACATTCTCCAAGGCAAGCGGCGTATTCATGGCTCGGCGACTAGTTTAGTAAACTGGAGCTTCGGCCGCCAGCCCCGCTCTCCATGGATCCCCGCTTTATCCGCAATTTCTCTATCGTGGCCCACATTGACCACGGCAAGAGCACGCTCGCCGACCGGCTGCTGGAGGCCACCGGCGCCCTGAGCGCGCGGGAAATGCAGCACCAAGTGCTCGACGCCATGGACCTGGAGCGCGAGCGCGGCATTACCATCAAGGCTCATGCGGTGCGGCTCGAATACCGTGCCCGCGATGGCCAGCAGTACCAGCTCAATCTCATTGACACCCCTGGCCACGTTGACTTCTCCTACGAGGTCTCGCGCAGCTTGGCCGCGTGCGAAGGCGCCTTGCTGGTGGTGGATGCGGCCCAGGGAGTGGAAGCGCAGACGGTGGCCAATGCCTACCTGGCGGTGAATCAGAACCTCGAGGTCATCCCCGTGATCAACAAGGTGGATCTGCCTGGCGCCGAGCCCGACCGGGTGCGCGAGCAGATTGAATCGGTGATTGGACTGGACGCCAGCCATGCCGTGCTGGCCTCAGCCAAGACCGGCTTGGGCACCGAGGAGGTCTTGCAGGCCATCGTCACGCGTATTCCTCCGCCGACGGGCAATCCTGCCGCACCGCTGCAAGCGCTGCTGTTCGACTCCTGGTTTGATTCCTACCGGGGCGTGATCCTGCTGGCGCGCGTCATGCAGGGGACGTTGCATGTGGACCAGAAGATCCGGCTAATGTCGAACTGCGAGAGTTTTCAGGTGGAATCGCTGGCCGTGCGCACCCCCAAGCTGGTCCCGGTCGAGATGCTCTCGGCGGGCGAGGTCGGTCTGGTGGTGGCCAACATCAAGCGCGTGGCCGACGCCCGCATTGGCGATACGATCACCGATGACGCCGCCCCCGCCACCGCACCCCTGTCCGGCTTTGAGCAAGTCAAGCCCATGGTCTTTGCTGGTCTCTACACCACCGAGAGCGACCAGCACGCGCTGCTGCGCGACGCACTCGAGAAGCTCCGCCTGAACGACAGCTCGTTTTTCTTCGAGCCCGAAAGCTCGGCGGCGCTGGGCTTCGGATTTCGCTGTGGCTTTCTTGGCTTGCTGCACATGGAGATCGTGCAGGAGCGACTGGAGCGCGAGTTCAACCTCGACCTCATCGTGACCGCGCCGGGTGTGCGCTATCACGTGGTTCTGCGCGACGGCACTGAGCGCGACGTGGATAATCCGGACAAGCTCCCGCCCGCCGGTGACATCGCCCGCATCGAGGAACCGGTCATCGCAGCCACCATCATCGCCAACGACGATGCGCTCGGGGGCATCCTCAAGCTGTGCGAAGACAAGCGCGGCGAGCAGAAGGGGTTCGAGTATCTCGGTCCGTCACGCGTGATGCTGCGCTACCTGCTGCCGCTGAACGAAGTGGTGCTGGATTTTTACGACCGCCTCAAGACCGCTTCCCGCGGCTACGCCTCGCTCGACTACCACCTTAGCGGCTATCAGGCCTCCGATCTGGTCAAGCTGGAGGTGCTGGTGGCGGGCGAACCCGTGGACGCGCTCTCGATGATCCTGCACCGCGAAAAGTCGTTCGAGCGCGGCAAGGCGCTGGCCGCCAAAATGAAGCAACTGATTCCGCGCCAACAGTTCGAGGTGCCCATCCAGGCCGCCATCGGGGGCAAGATCATCGCCCGCGAGACGGTGCGCGCGGTGCGCAAGGACGTGCTCGCCAAATGCTATGGCGGCGACATCTCACGCAAGCGCAAGCTGCTGGAAAAACAAAAGGAAGGCAAGAAGCGAATGAAGCGGCTGGGCAAGGTCGAAATACCGCAGGAAGCGTTCCTGGCGGTGCTCAAGGTGGACTAGGGCCGGTTAACACCATAGAGGAGCCGGAGGGCTTAAGCAGCGCCTCCACGTCCGCCTGCACCTGCTCAAGGGTGATCGCCTCGATGGGCAGCTTTTGGTGCCAGCGCGCCTGCGTCTGCCACGGGTACCAGACCTCAACGTCGGTGGTGGAGTACACCACGGCCGTGGGCTTACGCAGGGCTGCCGCAATGTGAATGGGACCGCCGTCGTTGCCGGCCACCAGCGTAGCCTCCGCTTCCAGCGCCATCAACTCCTCGATGCTCGTGGCCGACACCAGGGTGGCGCCCTCCACCGGCTCACCAGCCCCCGCGCTGGCCTGCACGCTGGCCAGTCCGTAGGTGCGCCGCAGCCAGGCGGCGAGCGCCGCGAAGCGTTCCTGCGGCCAGCGCATGCCGGGCTCGCGTGCCTCGGTGTTCAAAAACGCGTAGGCGCCTTCCAGACCCCGCTGAGCCAGCCGCTCCCGCATGCGCCGCCGCGCCTCAGGACGCACCGCCAGCCGCAGCGGTCCGGGTGCGCGCGCGGGCAACCCCAGCGCCTCAAGCAGCGAGAACACGTGCTCAACCGCGTGCAGCCGGACACGCCCGGGCGGCGGCATCTTGGGCGGGGTCAGCAGGTTGTAAGCCCAGCGGTGGCGCAGGCCAAGAAAGGTAGCCCGGTGGTGCGCCCCTGAGGTGCGCACCAAGGCTGCCGCCGTCGAGCCACCATGCAGCCCCAGAGCCACCTGCGGCCGGAAGCGCCGCAATGCGCGTCCCGCATGCCAGCGGCCCACCGCGCCCCCGGGCACGGTGATCACGGTTTCAAAATCTGGATTATGCTCCAGCAGTGGGGTATAGCGGGACTCCACTACAATCGCCAGTTGCACATCGGGGCGCCAGGATTTCAGCGCTGCCGCCGCCGGCGTCATCACCAGCGTATCGCCCAGGCTGCGCAGCCGGACGAAGGCTACCCGCGGCGCCACCCCCGCACGCGGCGCCAGCTCCGGCAACGTTTCATGCATCGCCGGCGGGTAGCGTGGCTTCCTCGATCAGCATCACCGGAATGTCCTCGCGGATGGGATAGATTCGCCGGCAATGGTCACACTGCAGGCCCGTCCCGTCGTTCACCAACCGTACTGGCGCGTGATCGTCAGGACAAACCAGAATTTTTAACAGTTCGGGTGAGACGGCCATAGCTGTCACCGATGCTGATCAATCGTGCTCCGGATGGCGAAATTGATCGCCGAATACGCCTCCGTGGCATGGTGCCGGAACCATTTCACCACTTCCTTCCCACCGGGATCATCACAGCGGTGGATGGCGTGATCCTCCGGATGCACGGTCGAATCCACCACCACCAGCACATCGCCCGCGCGCAGCGCCCGGGCGTTGTCCACCACCTGCCTCACCGCTACGTTAAACACGAAGGCCCGGGCGGTCGGTGAAACGCCGGGAATGGACTGCTTGCAGAACGGACAGTGGAACGTTTCCATTGGCGCTCTACAATCCTACTGCACGGTAAGCTCATTTTGTGCACTTTTGAGGTAGCTGGCACGCGCGCGCTGCAACAACCCCGCGGCCCCCGCCGGACTGGGGCGGCGAAGAAAACGCCGGCTCCCCCGCCAAAGAGCGCGATCAAGATCCAGGGGCCGCGCGAGCTCTGCGGCGAGCACGCAGAGATCCCACGGTAGCGGGCCCCTATCGGCAGCAGCCGACGGGTTTGCCTTTGCCGAAGGTGCTGACCTGGGCTTGCGGCGGCTTGAGCTTGATGTAGACCGATTCATTGGGCTTGCTGAGAATAAACGCTTGGCCCCAAGTTTGGTAATTAGTAGCAAGCACCTGCACCAGCACCACCCCGGGCTCAAAGCCCTGCACGGCGGCCTTGCCATATTCGTCGGTGTGGATTTCGACGTGAAAGGGATCGTGGGGAATGCGGTTGTGCTCATCCCGCATCTGCCGCATCACCACGCCTGCATTCTGCACTGGCTTGCCTTGGGAGTCGGTTACAGAAACCGTCACCCGGATGGTGGTGACGGCCTTTTTCGATTGCGCATGCTCGGAAACGGCCATGCCGGCCACGGCCAAGAGGGTTCCGACCAGCATGGCCGCTGCCGATGCTGAACTACGCGCCATGCCAGCAGTTTATCACCACGGGGTGGCGGGTTTCCTGGAGGTTCAACACGCCATCGGCCTGCGTCCCCGGCCCCGGCGAAGCTGCCTGTTACAATAGCCTCAAATCGCCGCGCGCCGCCTGCACGCAATGGCGGGTGCCTCCACTTGAACCGTATGCTTCCTCCATCTCCTCCCGGTCCGGGTGCTTTCGACCACCAACTCCTCAACTTTAGCAGCGAAGCCATCATGGTCCTCTCCTATGGCACCAACCAGATTGAGTTCTGGAGCGATGGCGCCGAAGCCATCTATGGCTATAGCGCAGCCGAGGCCCTCGGTCGCACCACGTTTGAGCTGATCCATACCCAGTTCCTCCAGCCGCTTGACGCTATCAGGGCCGAGCTGAGGGCCAGGCGCTATTGGGAGGGCGAGCTCGTGCACCGGGCCAAGGATGGGCACCAGCTGCGCGTTCTCAGTCGCATGTTCTGGTACCAGAACGGCGAAAGCCAGCACTTTTTCGAGATCAACCGCGACATTTCCGCCCGGCGCCGCATCGAGGCTGAGGCCGGTGAGCTGAC
The DNA here is from genome assembly GCA_050747905.1 of Terriglobales bacterium. Classification (GTDB taxonomy): domain Bacteria; phylum Acidobacteriota; class Terriglobia; order Terriglobales; family SCQP01; genus SCQP01. The sequence continues at coordinate 148,808 of JBOGKQ010000003.1, forward strand.
CGTCCTGCTGGAACAACGCAACCGCGAAGTCGAGCGACTGTTGCGCACGCGCGAACGCTTCATCGCCACCATCAGCCACGAGCTGCGCACGCCGCTCAACGCCATCCTCGGCTTTTCCAACCTGCTGCACGAGCACAGCCAGGGTGAATGGAGCGACCGGCAGCGCGGCTTTCTGGATCACATCGAGCGCGGCGGGCGCCACCTTGTGAAACTGCTCAACGAAATTCTCGACCTGGCGCGCATTGATGCCGGCCAGTTGACGCTGCATCCCGAGCGTGTCGCGCTTGATCCCGTGGCGCAGGCGGCGCTGGCGGATTTGGAGCCGGCTGCGAATTCCCGGCAGGTGTCGCTGTTGCACCCGAGTGCCGGCGAGCTGGCGGTGTTTGCCGATCCCACCCGCCTGCGCCAGATTCTCGACAACCTTTTGTCCAATGCCGTCAAGTTCACTCCGGCCGGTGGCCGGGTGTGGCTTGGCGTCCGGCCGCAAGAGCAATGGATCGAGCTGGTGGTTGGCGACACCGGTATCGGCATCGAATTCGACCATCAGGCGGCAGCATTTCAGGAATTTTGGCGTGCGACCCAATCCGGACCGCAATCGGGTGCGGGGCTTGGGCTGACGATTACGCGCCGTCTGGTCGAAGCGCACGGAGGTACCATCCGCGTCGAGAGCGAGGCGGGTAAGGGCAGCCGCTTCTATGTCACGCTGCCGCGCGCCGCATGAAGGCACCCAAAATCATCCTGCTGGCCCACCCCCAGCCGCATTGCCGAACTTTTGCAGCCTCGGGCGGAGCCAAACGTCTAACTTTGGGTAGACAATAGGCTCGGAGACCGATGCATGCTCGTGCTAGTGTTGGCATTTTTTGGCGGTGTGTTGACCATTCTCAGCCCGTGTATCTTGCCGGTGCTGCCGTTTGTGTTCGCCTCTCCCCGACTTGGCGACGGCCTCAGCGCCCGCACCCAGCGGCCCTTCCGGCGTAGGACGCTGCCCATGCTGGCCGGCATGGCCGTCACGTTCGCCGTGGTGGCCGCGCTGGCGACCGCAGGCGGCAACTGGATCGTCCGCACCAACGAGTATGGCCGTGTTGCCGCCATGATCATCATGGCGGCGTTGGGCGTCAGCCTGATGATTCCGGCCATCGCGGAATGGTTTACGCGGCCGCTGGTGCGCCTGGGCTCCCGCCTGAGCGCGCGCGTCCAGAGGTCGGACCGCCCCGCCAGCCCGGCCGCGGCCGTAGTGCTGGGGGCGGCCATTGGCTTGCTGTGGGCGCCTTGCGCCGGGCCGATTCTCGGTCTGGTCCTCGGAGTGGCCGCGCTGCAAGGCTTTTCCGCCTGGACGCTGGTGCTGCTGCTTGCCTTTGCTGCGGGCGCCGCCTGCTCGCTGGCCGTGGTCCTGGCGGTCGGCCAGCGCATGTTCCAATCCCTCAAACGCGGTCTGGGAGCGGAAGCCTGGCTGCGGCGTGCGCTGGGCGCGCTGGTGCTGGTGGGCGTGGTGGCCATCGCCTTGGGCGCGGATACCCAACTGCTCGCGGCGGTTCAATATGTCAACACCAACGGCGTCGAGCAGCGCCTGGTGGCCTTGCTCGCTGAACCGCGACCCGTGCATGCCGCCCCCATCACCATCAATCTGCCCGCTCCGCAGCCAGCGTTGCAACGGGTCGCCCTGTCCAGTGAGGGCTCCATGCCCTCGCTTGCCGGTGCCACCGCCTGGATCAATTCTCCTCCCTTAAACGCCAAAAGCCTGCGCGGCAAGGTCGTGCTGGTGGATTTTTGGACTTATTCCTGTATCAATTGCCTGCGCTCGCTTCCCTACCTTGAATCCTGGGCGCAAAAGTACAGGGATCAGGGGTTGGTCGTGATCGGCGTGCATTCCCCCGAGTTTGCCTTTGAGCGCGACGTGAACAACGTCCGTGCCGCCGTCACCCGGCTGAAGCTGACCTTTCCCATCGCGGTGGACAGCAACCACCGTATTTGGGACGCCTTCAACAACGAGTATTGGCCGGCCGATTATTTTGTGGATGCCCAGAGCCAGATCCGCTTCCACCATTTCGGCGAAGGCCAATACGACGAATCCGAGCGGGTCATTCAGGAACTTTTGGCCGAGGCCCATCATCAGGCGCTGCCCGCCCCCGGCAACTTTGTGCATGTCGAGGGAGTCGGCGCCGAAGCCTCCGCTGATGTCAACCAGATTGGCTCGCCTGAGACCTATATCGGCTACGCCCGCGGCATGAACTTTGCCTCGCCCGAGCATCTCAAAACTGACCAGAACGCCACCTACGCCGCGCCACTGCGCCCCTCGCGCAATCAATGGGGCCTGGCGGGCACCTGGCACGTGGGTCCGCACATGGCGGTGCTGATCAAGGCACCGGGTGAAATCGTCTACCGCTTCCATGCCCGCGACTTGCACCTGGTGCTCGGTTCCGGCACCGGCAAGCCGATTCGCTTCCGCATCCTAATTGATGGCACACCGCCCGGCCCGGATCACGGCACGGATACCGATGCGCAAGGCTACGGCACCGTCACCAGCTACCGCCTGTATCAGTTGGTCCGCCAAAAAGGCGATATCGAGGACCGCACCTTTACCATCCAGTTCCTCGATCCCGGCGTGGATGCCTTCTCGTTCACGTTCGGCTAGGAGCTTGTTGAAAAAGAGCGTAACCGCGCTGGGGTGGGGCGGATCTTAGGGACATGCGCGGAGATGACCTCAAGCCCCAGGCGGAACTGTTCCTATATAGCTCAGTGGAGGC